>CAYPRO010000012.1:55567-62061 GCA_964413225.1 uncultured Methanoculleus sp.
GTCGGCGTCTGAGTCACCTCTACTGTCGGCGTCTGAGTCACCTCTACTGTCGGCGTCTGAGTCACCTCTACTGTCGGCGGAACGAGTCCCACATTCCAGTCTGTCTGTTCCTCACCCGGCCCGAACCTGAACTGTTCCGTCATACCGCTCACGGGATCGGCGGTGCTGTTCTTGCCGGAGGGGCTGAATGTGTAGCCCTCCGGCAGCGTGAACTTCAGGGAATACGTCCCCACGGCGACACTGGAGAATCGGTAGACCCCGGTGCTATCCGTCGTCGTTGTCCTGGCTATCGTACCGTCTGCGTTGAGGAGGGCCACCGCAACGCCCGGCACCCCCGCCTCACCGGCATCCCTGGCGCCGTCGGCGTTCGTATCGTTCCAGGCGAACCCGCCGAGGATGCTGATCCTGACTATGGGTGAGGTTACTGTCAGCCCCGCATCCTGCGTTAGGCCGTCACCCGAAAGCGTGAAGGGTTCGGTTCGGCCGGTCTTGACCCCGACGTCGCTATCACGTGTATCGTCGCCGGCGTTCGGCAGAACAAAGAAGAACCCTTCGGGCGCCTTGACCTTTACGATGTAGGTCTTGCCGACGATGCCCTCGAAGGCGTAGCGTCCGTCCTCGCCCGTCACATTCTCGATGGCGATTCCGGCCGCGTTCATGGCCGGGTAATCGTTCTCATTCAGGAGCCGGACGGTGACACCGGGCACTCCGGGCTCGCCCTCATCCTGGAGGGCGTTGTCGTTGGTGTCGTTCCAGGCGAAGCCGCTGATGATAGCAGTCTTTACCGCTTCTGCCGCTGCCAGGTTCGCCCCGGCGTCCCAGTCGAGCTGCGTATCATTATCGGCAAGCGTGATGCTCGCCGTCCTTCCGGTTGCCGGGTCGGCGTCACTGTCCCGCGCATCGTCGGTGCCCTGGTTCGCTACCGTGAAGTTGTAGCCTTCCGGCAGCGCAAAGATCAGGTAGTATTCGCCAGCCGGGAGAGCGGTGAAGAGGTAAGCCCCATCCTTATCCGTCGTCGTTGCATTGGCGCGGGTCGCGTTTGCGTAATAGACCTCGACGGTCGCGCCGGCAATGCCTCCTTCACCTTTGTCCTGGATCCCGTTCCCGTCGGTGTCGTTCCAGACGAGGTCGCCTATGGTGCTGTTTGCGGTTGCGGGTCTCACATTTGATCCCGAAGCCCGGTTGAATCCGATGTTCAGCGTAATCCTGGTATCATTCTCCACGATCGAGATCGGACCTGCAACGCCGGTCTCGGGATCGAACCCGTTGCCCTCTTTGGGGATGGCGAAGGTGTAGCCTTCCGGCCGATCAAACATAAGGTAATACTCTCCGATGGTGAGGTTCGTGAATGCATAGGCGCCCCTCCCATCGGTTGTGGTTTTGTTGATAACGTTCAGGCTGCCCACATCTGTCGCAACTGCGAGTGATATTCCATCGGATCTCCCATCGCCGCTGTAGATCCTCCCGCCGATTTCGCGTTCAGAGGAACTGGAGCGTGTACCGGTTTCTGGGATGCTCTCTCCCGGCGTCCCTCCGGTAAGAAGTGCCACTCCGGTCCCGGCAACGCCGGATTCGCCCTCGTCCAGGATGCCGTTACCGTTCAGGTCATTGAACGTGATGCCGGTGATAGAACCCTGCCCCGGGATGGTAACGCTTGTTGTTGTCCGCGTCGTGAAGATTAAACCGGCATCCCAGTTGAGCTGTTTCTGACCATTCTGCAGCGTAATCTTATCCGTTCTCCCGATCATGCTTGCATCGCTATCTATGTCGTCTTTCGTGTTGGCGCTGGCATCCTGTTTCGTGAACTTTGCATCCCCCTGCGCTGCCGTGTGCCCGAAAACCACGTAATAGTCTCCAGCGCTCAGATCGGTGAACAGGTACTTCCCGTTTGCATCGGTGGTTGTCGTGTGGATCTGCATGAACTGATCGTTCATCAGTGTCACTGAGACGCCTTGAATTCCTTTTTCGGTTTTATCCTGAATCCCGTTTTCATTTTCATCATCCCAGACCAGATCCCCGATCTGGCCTGTGCCCTGCATCGCATGGTTATAAAATCCGGCGTCCCAGTTGGACTGTACCAGTGCTCCCTCTTTGATGACGATGATACCGGTTCGGCCCGATATTCCGGGATCGCTGTCCAGATTATCGTCATTCGGGACGTTATCCGCCGGGCTGTGGATCCAGTTCCCCGGAGGAGGATCAAACTCGACTTTATACTTCCCTTCTGCAAGCTTGTCGAATACGTACTTTCCATCTTCTTTTGTGGTGACCCGCCGGGGTTGCCCGTTCTTACCGTTGATGGGGTTGTCATTCTCATCGAGCAACGTCACGACCACGCCAGCAAGGCCTTTCTCACCTGAATCCTGCTTTCCATTCTGGTTTCTGTCATTCCAGACAAAATCCCCTATCGAACCCTTGCCCTCCGGTTGTGGGGGTGCTTCCACTGTTACTTTTTTCGTGACCTCACAGGTTACGCCGTTACTGAGCGTCACCCGGAGTTTAACGTCATAAGTCTTAGCCGCCGCAAATGTGTGCGTTGGGTTCTGGCCGAGATCCTGCCATCCTTTTCCATCCTCAAAGTCCCACTCCCACCTTGCCGGTGCCGTGCCGGCAGGACAACCGGAAGTCTGGACACTCCCCCGGAAATGGTAGATTGTCAATGATAACGGATCTGCATTTTGTCCCCCGGCAGGAGGAGCTCGCTGTGAGATAGAGAAGGTGAAATTCGCGGTGCAGGCACACCCGCCTCCTGCGGGCGAACTCGTGTAGTGACTGACATCTTTTGCCGTCACCGGTCTCCCTCCGGCATCGTCTGCCGTGACCGTGACCGTGTTGTTGTAGGAACCGCCCGGCAAGCCGCTCGTATCCTTTGCCTTATCGTCTTTGGTGTAGGTCCATCTCTCGCCGGGGTCGAGTTTGCCGTCACCGTTGGTGTCACCCGCAGGCGGTCCTGCAATCGGGCCGGCCTTATCGTCCGTCACCGTGACATTTGTGAGCGGGCCCACCCCCGGATTCGTCACCTCGTAGGTCCACGTTACCTTATCCCCGACGGTGATCTTCGGCCCGGGCGGATTTTTAGCATCCTGACCGTTGGTCTTTTTGGTGACGGCGATCTGGCCCGCCATCCTGACCATTCCGGCATCCCACTGGCACTGTTTATCGCCCGCCTTGAGGGTGATCTTCGCGGTCATGCCGGTTGTCGGGTCAGCGTCGCTGTCTATAGCATCATTTCCGCCAGCATCTTTTTTAGTGAATACGTAGCCCTTCGGGAGATCGAACCTGGCGTAATAATCGCCGGGTTGCAGATCCCTAAAAGCATATACGCCTCTGGTATCGGTTTTTGTCTGTTTTACCACGGTTTTGCCGTCAGAGCTCAGCAGTTGCACCCCGACATCTTTGATCCCCTTCTCATCTGCATTCTGGATGCCGTCCATGTTAGTATCATTCCAGACATAATCCCCGATACACCCGGTCTTCGGTGCGGGTTTTGGCGGCGGCATGGGTTTTGGTGTTGGCGGAGGGCACTGTCCGGGGCAGACTTGCGGTGGTTTCGGTGGTTTTGCCGGCGGCTGCGTCACTTTCTTCTCCCTTGCGTTGAGTTTCACGACCCAGGCGTCGGTCTCCGGCGTGCCGCCCTTTTTCGTCGTGTTGAAGGTTCCGGCGACGACATACTCTGATGCCCCCGTCTGGATGATCGATGCTGCCCGGTCTCCAGGGTTCTTGCCTCCAAACTCCAGCTCACCCTCCACGGCCCCCCTGCCATCGAGTTTCACGACCCAGGCATCATTATCGTGCGGCGAAGATCCGCTCCTGCCGGCAAAGATGTATCCGCCGTCACGGGTGGCGATGATGTCATAGGCCGATTCGTTTGCCGCAGATTCGCCGTAGGTCCAATTCCACACAACCTTCCCGTCCTGCTTCATCTTCACGACCAGGGCATCATCTTCCATCCTTCCGGAAGTGGTGCTGTTCATGTAACTCCCTGCAAAGACGAAGTCTCCGTCCGGCGCAAGAATGATCGATCGGGCCACATCGTTCTCAGCACCGCCGAAGGTCACGTTCCACAGTTCGTCTCCAGACTGGCTGAGTTTAAGGACAAATGCATCAGATCCAAACGAATTGAATGACTCCGTGCTCCCTGCAACCCCGATCTCACCGGACAAGGCCTCGACGACGGCGTATGCTGAATCGTTAAGACCCGGTTCGCCGAAGGTAAGATTCCACTGCTCGTATCCGCTCCTGTTGAACTTGATCACCAGGACATCGGTGTCCGGTTCTCCCCAGTTTGCAATCCGGCCGGCGACGATGTAACCGCCATCCGACGTTTCAGCAACCGCGGATGCCGAGGCATTGACGTCCGGACCGCCGAAGGTTCTATCCCAGAGGACCGCGCCGGTGGAATTGATCTTGACGATCCGGACATCGGTATCCTTCTGGTCCCCCTCGGTCACGTATGTGAATGCACCTGCAAAGACGAAGTTCCCATCCGATGTGTTGATCACAGAACGAGCGGTATCCCAATTGGCTTCGCCATATGTCCTGTTCCATTGTTCATCGCCGGCTCCGGAGAGGCTGACAACCCAGGGATCGGATTCTCCTGCGCCAAAAGACTCCGTATCGCCGGAAAAGAGATACCCCCCTCCCGGAACCGGAACGATCGCGTACGCCGAATCGTTTGCACCCGGTTTGCCGTAGGTCTTATTCCATACTACCGAGAGGTCTACAGCGGCGGCACCGGCGGTGGCCACCAGCGCGCAGGCTAAAAGTATAGCGATCAGAAAGATGCTCTTCTTCCCCATCAGATCAACTCCCAAAACGATCTGCTCCAGCAGGTAGGTGCGCCGGAACGCTGCCCCATGAAGCGTTGAGTCACGTGTATGGGTGGACAGTATTGTTGTGGGCGGTCGTTTGGCGTGTTCAGGGCGATGTGAGGTTGAGCGTGTGGGTTCCACCCCGGGCAGGTTCTCTGTAAATCGGCGGTTAATGCAGTGGCCGATGCACCTCTGGTCTGCGGCAGGGTGGTGATAATTAGAATAATATATTAATGTTCTCATACCTCGGGGAAGAGACCCGATCCGGCACCCACAGCATCACCCGTGATGGCACCCCGGCCCGATCCCCTCTTCGGCGCAGTGCTTATCTATGGCATCGAGGAACTTCCTGCCGTAGCGTTGCACCTTTCCCTCGCTGACGCCGTGGATACGGAGGAGCTCGGCGCCCGTGCGCGGGTAGCACTTTGCCATCTCTTTGAGGCTTCTGTCATGGAAGACCACGAACGGGGGCACGTGCTCAAGGTCAGCGACGATCTTACGGAGCCGGCGGAGCCTCGCAAAGAGGGCT
Source organism: uncultured Methanoculleus sp. (assembly GCA_964413225.1). GTDB lineage: Archaea > Halobacteriota > Methanomicrobia > Methanomicrobiales > Methanoculleaceae > Methanoculleus. The sequence continues at coordinate 60,908 of CAYPRO010000012.1, forward strand.
TCGTTGTAATCGCCGTCCTCTCCTGTTCCGACGACGCCTTCCGGCCGCGGTTCTGTGAGCGGTACAGGTAGAGCGCCCGCGTTGATCGCCCGGCTCCGGTCGTTTAACACGAGGACCGGGTAGCGGCCGCCCGTCGATGTGATGAACCCTTTCTGGACCAGCTCCTGTATGAAGAGCAGCCACTGGTCGCGGGTGTATCCGGCACCGGAGCCGTATGCGCCGATACGATCGTGCCCGTTCTCGCGGATCCGGGCGACCCTTGCCCCGGAAAGGATATCGGCGACATATGATGCCCCGAACCGTTCACCGAGCTGATCGATGCAGGCGTTGACCGCCAGGGCAACAGATGTCCCATCAAAGAGCGTCGCCGGCGTCTCGCACCGGTCGCACCCGCCGCATCGCTCCCCGGGGTAGTTCTCGCCGAAGTATGTGAGCAGGAACTTCCTCCGACACCCGGTGGTCTCGCAGTAGCTGAGGATCGTCCCCGCCTTCTGGTAGGCGATCTCCTTCTGCACCGCACCGGCGCCCTCCTTCTCTATGATATACCGGATCGTGGTGTAGTCGCCCCGGCTGTAGAAGAGGATGCAGTCCGCTGCCTCTCCATCCCTGCCCGCTCTCCCCGTCTCCTGGTAGTAGGACTCAAGGTCTTTTGGGAGGTTGGTATGGATGACGAACCGCACGTCGGGTTTATTGATCCCCATGCCGAATGCGACGGTAGCGCATATGATGGCGGCATCGCCGCGGGAGAAGGCCTCCTGGTTCTTTGCGCGGACGGCGTCGGAGAGGCCGGCGTGGTAGGGGAGCGCGGAGAATCCTTTCTTCTGGAGCTTCTCCGCGAGCTCTTCCGTAGCCTTCTGAGAGAAGCAGTATATGATGCCGGCGTCGCCCCGGTGTTCGCCCAGGTATGCGGTGAGCCGCGAGAAGTAGCGGGATTTCGGCACCACCCGGTAGGTGAGGTTTTTACGGTTGAAGGTCCCGACGAACCGGGCCGGGTTTGAGAGAGCAAGCTCGACCGCTATGTCATCCTGGACGGCGGGGACGGCGGTCGCTGTCAGGGCTATGACCGGGACCTGCGGGAACCGCTCTTTGAGCACCCGGAGCCGGCGGTACTCGGGCCGGAAGTTGTGGCCCCACATCGATATGCAGTGCGCCTC
>CAYPRO010000013.1:0-50797 GCA_964413225.1 uncultured Methanoculleus sp.
CGTATTCGTCTTCTCTATGTCGTATTCGTCTTCTCTATGTCGTATTCGTCTTCTCGTATCATGCATTCAATACCATGGCATTCAATACCATGTACTGTTACGATAAAACTTTATATTTTGAGTTGCAGAGTTACACATGATTATCACCATCATTATTCTCCTCCGATACCGCTCTGCGGTATCCCCATCATTCTCCAGGCGAAATCAAGGGGTCGGGGAGGTCTTCTCGCACCCCACCCGTACCAACCCCCCTGTAATGCTTCTTCAGAGCTTCTCACTGATATTCAGCCATCATTTCTTCAATATTTCACCGGCGATCAAATTTCTTCACGTTCCACTGGAAACGAAGGGGTTATCAGTCCCTACGACGATCATCTTAGGGGTTCATGGCGCGAGAATCTCCTGTCCTGTTAACCCACCCCGGTGACATCATGTCAGACGATAAGACCAACCCTATGGGATTATTCAAGAAATACCTGACCAACAGGCGTATATTTAAGAACAGGGAAGTGTTGCGCCACAGCTATCGTCCCCACATTCTACCTCACCGGAAACCCCAGATCGATGAGCTCGCCTCCATCCTTGCGCCTGCCCTCACAAATGAGACCCCATCGAATATTCTGATCTACGGCAAGACCGGGACCGGCAAGACTGCCTCGGTTCGGTATGTCGGGACGGAACTGGAGAACGCGAGCGCCCTTGCTGGGACTAGATGCAGGATCGTTCACCTCAACTGTGAGGTGATCGATACCCAGTACCGCGTCCTTGCCCAGATCGCAAACTGCCTCGACGATGCCGACCAGCACCCGAGCGACAGTCCCCGAAGTCTCATACCGATGACCGGGTGGCCGACCGATCAGGTCTACATGGAGCTCAAGAACCAGCTCGAGAGCAACGGCGGGGTCATGGTCATCATCCTCGATGAGATCGACAAACTCGTCAAGAAGAGCGGCGATGACACCCTCTACAACCTCACCCGGATCAACTCCGATCTCAAGTTTGCAAAGGTCAGCATCATAGGTATATCTAATGACCTCAGGTTCACCGATTTCCTTGACCCCCGTGTCCTCTCCTCACTCTCCGAGGAGGAGATCGTCTTTCCTCCCTACAACGCCCCCCAGCTCTGCGATATCCTCCAGCAGAGGGCCGATATGGCGTTCGTAGAGGGGGCGCTCGACGAGACGGTCATCCCGCTCTGCGCGGCGCTTGCGGCGCAGGAGCACGGGGATGCCCGGCGAGCGCTTGACCTGCTCAGGGTCTCGGGCGAACTTGCGGATCGCGAGAACGCCGCAGGCGTGGGTGAGAAACATGTCCGGATGGCGCAGGAGAAGATCGAGACCGACAGCATGGTCGAGTGCGTCTCCACCCTCCCGACCCAGAGCAAGGCGGTCCTCTACGCTATGCTGATCCTCGAACGGATGGGTAAGAGAATCTTCACGAGCGGCGAGGTCACGGTGGTCTATCGCGAGATTGCCCGTCTCATCGATCTCGATGTCCTGACGCACCGCCGTATAACGGATCTCATATCCGAACTCAACATGCTCGGCGTCATCAACACCAGAGTAGTCTCGCGGGGCCGATACGGCCGGACGAAGGAGATGTGGTTCGACGCGACAACCAGCAAGATCGAAGAGGTCGTCACGCGCGACCCAAGACTCGTCGACCAGAGGCTCAAGGAACTCGACATGAACCGATTAAGATCAATGTTCAGGTGAAACCATGGATGACAAGGATCGTACCCTCCTCCAGCTCCTGGAGGAGAACTGCCGTACCCCGGTGAGTGAACTCGCGGTGCTGGCCGAAGTGAGCGAACAGGAGATAAGAGATCGGATCAGCCGTCTGGAAGCGGCTGGTGCCATCCGCCGCTACGGAGCGGTCATTGACTGGGAACGGGCCGGGAATGGCACCGTCGCCGCGGTGATCGAGCTCAAAGTCTCGCCCGAGCGAGACTTCGGCTACGACAGGATAGCAGAACGGATCGCCCGGTTCCCCGAAGTCCGGTCGCTCCGGCTGATGACTGGGGCCTACGATCTCCAGCTCCTGGTCACCGGATCAAGCATGCACGAGATCGCCCGGTTCGTCGCCGAGCAGATCGCCCCGATGGATCGGATCCGCGAGACGGCGACGCATATCATCATGAAGACATACAAGGAAAACGGGACCGTCTTCGTCGAGCGCGAGGGAGTCGAGCGTCTCCCTTACTCGTTCTGAGGTGAGGCAGGATGAGGGACTTCGTCTCGGCACGGGCGCGCGCCATACCCCCTTCGGGTATACGGAAGTTCTTTGATATCGCCCAGACGATGGAGGATGTCATATCCCTGGGCGTCGGCGAACCGGACTTCGTGACCCCCTGGTGTATCTGTGAGGCGTCCATATACTCTATCGAGCAGGGGTCGACTGCTTACACATCGAACAAGGGGACACCCCGGCTCCGCGGCGCCATAAGCCGCTACCTTGATACCCACTTTGGAACCCGCTACGATCCTGAAGCGGAGATCATCGTCACCTGCGGCGTCTCGGAGGCGGCTGATATCGCCATCCGCGCCGTCGTTGATCCGGGCGACGAGGTGCTTGTGGCGGAACCGAGCTATGTCTCCTATACCCCCTGCGTCTCCCTCACCGGCGGGGTTCCGGTGACCGTGCCCTGCCGGGCGGAGGACGAGTTCCGGCTGACCGCCGATGCGCTCATGGAGCAGATCACCCCCCGGACAAAGGTCCTGATAGCAAACTTCCCGAACAACCCCACCGGCGGTGTGATGCAGGAGGCGGACTGGCGCGCGATCGCCGATATCCTGGTCGATCACGACCTCCTCCTCATCAGCGATGAAGTCTATGCCGAGCTCACCTACGACGGCGACCACTTCTCGCCGGCGAAGATCCCCGAGCTTTACGATCGGACGATCACCCTGAACGGGTTCTCAAAGGCCTTTGCCATGACCGGGTGGCGGATCGGCTACCTCTGCGCACCCCCGGCGATCACCGCGGCGGCTTTGAAGATCCACCAGTATGTCGCGCTCTGCGCTCCCGTCATGGGGCAGGTTGCGGCCTACGAGGCTCTCCGTATTGGCGAGGCCGAGAAGGACGCCATGATCCGGGAGTACCGGCTCCGGCGGAACCTCTTCGTCGACGGCCTGAACAACCTCGGCCTTGCCTGCCACCTCCCGAAGGGTGCGTTCTACGCCTTCCCCTCGATAGAAAGCACCGGCATGAGCGATACCGAGTTTGCCGAATCGCTTCTGCGCGAACAGCATGTGGCGGTCGTCCCGGGAAGCGTCCTCGGACCATCGGGTGCCGGTCACGTACGGTGCGCCTACGCAGTCTCACGGGAGAACCTCAAAGAAGCTCTCTCCCGGATGGAAGCGTTTCTTGGATCATCAAAATAAAGATACGCCTTTATACGTATCCTGAAGAGGATCAAAACATTTTTACCCGGTGTCTTTGCCCCCACAACCGTTGGCCCGGTGTCCGACGGGAGAACGGCGGACATAAAACCCCTTTACTTCCACTGGAGATGTGGATTTATTCGGGGATCGTAGGCGCCATGAGATCTCGCCACGCCCATACCCGGGTGCGCATCCCGCTCCACAAACCCGGGGCAGATCACCGGATTCGCATCCGCGCTCCAGCAGAAAGATCTGATTACAGATCAAAATGTCTTTATCGGGAAAATCTCGATATAATGACCCCGGATCTAATGGAAATGAAGTTTCCAGTGGAAATGAAGGGGTCCAGATCCCGGGCTCAACCCGATTCTGAGGAAGCTGCCGCCGCGAAGATTGATATACAATGGCCTCTTGCCGCTGAAACTTCAGGATAGATGCAGATCTCGGCGCAACCCTCAAGCAGCCCGACCCGAATCCGCGCTCCCCAAAAAGATCCGCTCTCCCTTACCCTGGTCTGGCATTCACTCACCCGGGATGCAGGATAGGCGCGTTACGGGGAGTTAGGGCGGCTCTGGCCCGGTGCGCTCGTCCGCAGAGCGCAGGGCCATCGATCTGGGCGTAGGACCATCGTTCTTTGCGCTCCAAAAATCCGGGTTTGCAGTCATCCGGGACAGTCGTTCTCCCGGTAATGCATTGTAACGTTTATCAGGGTGTATCGCTCTATCCTACTTGATAGAACAATGAGTTGTACTATTATCGTCGGCGGATTCTTTGGTGACGAGGGAAAAGGCAAGATCGTGGCCCACATCGCTCACCAGGACAGACCATCCATAATCTCCCGTGGCGGCGTCGGCCCGAATGCCGGGCACACCGTCCGTGTCGGGGAGAAGGAGTATGGTGTCAGGATGGTCCCCTCGGGGTTCGTTTACCCGGAAGCGGATCTCATGATAGGGAGCGGTGTGCTCGTCGATCCCCGGGTCTTCATGCGTGAAGTCGAGATGCTCGGCGTCAGGGATCGTATCTTTGTCGACGGGCGGTGCGGCATCATCGAAGAGGAGCATATCGATCGCGATAAGGGGAGTGAGCATCTCAGAAAAAAGATCGGGAGCACCGGGACCGGATGCGGGCCGGCAAACGCCGATCGCGTTCTCCGGACGTCCCGACAGGCAAAAGATGTTCCTGAGCTCGCAGATTTCATCACCGATGTGGCAAAAGATCTCAACAGCGCCATGGATCGGGACGAGGTGGTTCTCCTTGAGGGAACCCAGGGTTTCGGCATATCGCTCTACTTCGGGACATATCCGTTTGTGACCAGCAAAGATACATCCGCCTCGCAGATCGCCGCCGATAACGGCGTCGGCCCGACACGGATCGATGATGTCATCGTCGTCTTCAAGGCCTATCCGACCCGGGTCGGCGAAGGCCCCTTTGCGACCGAGATGACGATGGAGCGGTCGCACGAGCTCGGCATCGAAGAGTTCGGCACCGTCACCCGCCGCCAGCGCCGCATCGGCACATGGGACGGAGAGATGGCCCGCTATTCGGCGATGATCAACGGGTGTACTCAGGCGGCGATCACCGGCATCGACCGGATCGACCCGGCCTGTTTCGGAGCGACGGATTACAATCAGTTGACAGGGAAGGCAAAGGGCTTCATAGCACAGGCCGAGAAGGATATCGGCAAGCCCGTCACCCTGATATCGACGGGTCCTGAGATGTCGCAGATCATCGATCTCCGGGGAGAGCTATGAGACGGGATCTCATGGATATCCTCTGCTGCCCGGTCTGCAAGGGCGAGCTCCTGCTGACCGTGACCGAAGAGAGCGGCGGGGAGGTTCTTGAGGGCACCCTCCGGTGTGCGGCATGCCGCGCCGATTACCCCATCACCGAAGGCATCCCGAACCTTCTCCCGCAGACGGCCTGCGAGGACTGATACCGCCGATGTCAGAGATTCACCTCAACCGCCGCGGAATCAACGCCATCGATGTCCCGGGCGAGGTGGAGGCGGCGCCGGGGAGCGATCTCTCCCTCCGGATCGTCAACCACGGGTCTCCGCTCCACATCTCCCTTGCCACGACGAACTCTGTAGCATACACCGACTTCATTCACGAGAACCTCTACGTGGACACCGATGCAGAGTTCCATATCCCAATCCGGGAGGATGCCCCTCCCGGGATCTTCTCTGTGGAGGTCATCGCCGGCTACGGCGCCCGAAGGGCGACGTTCAAAGTCATCGTCCGCGAACATATTGCCCCGGCGCCCGAGCCGATCTCCGCACCCCCGAGGCCTGCGCCCCCGACGGCGTTTACCGGACTGCACCTGGCTCTGAAACTCCCGCCCCTTCCGGTTCTCGCTCCCGTCGCCGCGGCCCTGGTGCTCTACATCCTCTGGATCGCATCAGGGATCGATCTCCTCAACGTCGCCGCGTTTGTGGCGCTCCTCGTCGGAGTCATCCTCGCATGGCTGCGGCAGCGGTCGTAGTCGCCGCGTCGCTGCTGGTGGACCGGCTGGTCGGCGACCCGCACACCCGATACCACCCTGTGGCGGTCCTCGGCCGGTTCATCGGGTGGTGGGGCGTCCCGTCCCGCTACCCCATCCATTTCCAGAGGACGGCCGGGACTGCGGGGGCCATTCTGACCATGGCGCTCTTTGCCGCCCCGTTTACCGTCGTCCAGTCTGTCGCCCCCTGGTATCTCTACATCGTCCTCGCGCCCTTCCTCCTCAAGGCCTGTCTCGCCTGGCGGGCGCTCGAGGAGCATACCGCCGCCGTTGTGCAGGCGCTCGGGGACGGTGGCATCGATGCGGGTCGCTCACAGGTCGGCATGATGGTGAGCCGGGATACGGCGCGCCTCGAGCGTGAGCACGTCCTCTCGGCTGCCTATGAATCGATGACCGAGAACCTTGTCGACAGCATAATATCCCCGCTCTTCTACTTCGGGATATTCGGCCTTGCGGGGGCCGCGGTCTTTCGGGCGATCAACACCATGGACGCGATGCTCGGCTACCGCGATGAGCGGATCCGGATCGGGTGGTTTGCAGCCCGCGCCGACGATATCGCAAACTTCATACCGGCCCGGGTCACCGGGCTCGTCCTCCTCGCCTACTTTGCGGCGAAGGGGCGATTCGCCCCGGCGTATGCGGCGCTCTGCCGGGATAGAAAGAAGCGCCCCGGGTTCAACGGCGGTATACCGATGGCCGTCATAGCCGGCGGGGTCGGGGTCCGGCTTGAGAAACCCGGGGTCTACACCATCGGAGACCCGGAGCTGACACTTGCGGAGGGGGGCGCCGGGATCGTCTCGGCGGTTCGGGCGGCGACGATCATATTTGCTATCCTTGAGATCGTCGCATTATTTTTATTGGGGTCCATGAGCTATACATAGGAGTAATGAAACTCGATGAACTGAGATTTGGCACCGAGCTGATCAAGCGCGGCTTTGCGTCGCTGCAGAAAGGCGGCGTCATCATGGATGTCGTCAACGCAGAGCAGGCAGAGATCGCCGAAGAGGCCGGCGCCGTCGCCGTCATGGCGCTTGAGAGAGTCCCTGCCGATATCAGGGTGGCCGGAGGCGTGGCTCGCATGGCCGATCCGCAGAAGATCGTCGAGATCATCGATGCGGTCTCCATCCCGGTGATGGGGAAAGCCCGGATAGGTCATTTCGTAGAGGCGCAGGTCCTTGAAGCGCTCGGCGTGGATATGGTTGATGAGAGCGAGGTGCTGACCCCGGCGGATGAGCAGTTCCACATCGATAAGGCCCGATTTTCGGTCCCGTTCGTTTGCGGCGCCCGGAACCTCGGGGAGGCGCTGCGCCGGATCGACGAAGGGGCGGCGATGATCCGGACGAAGGGCGAGGCCGGGACGGGGAACGTCGTTGAGGCGGTTCGCCACATGCGGGCGATCATGGGCGGGATCCGGAGCCTCTCAGGGCTCTCCGGCCAGGAGCTCGTCGACCGGGCCCGGGAGATCGAGGCGCCGGCGGCGCTCGTCATTGAGTGCGCAAACCTCGGCCGTCTCCCCGTGGTGAACTTCTCGGCCGGCGGCATCGCTACGCCTGCCGATGCGGCGCTCATGATGCAGCTAGGGGCCGACGGCGTCTTCGTCGGGTCGGGGATATTTAAGTCTGCAAAACCTGAGATGACCGCCCGGGCGATCGTGGAGGCGGTGAACCACTACGATGAGCCGAAGGTCATCGCTGAGGTGAGCAAGGGGCTCGGTGAGGCTATGAAGGGCCTCGATATCCACATGCTCCGCGAAGACGAGGTGCTGCAGACCCGTGGTGGGCGCTGAGTTCGGCGTTCTCGTGTAAAGAGGAGTTTTCCCGGGATACCGAAGGGGGCGCGATTGCTGTCCCGGGCGGGCTGCTCGTTTGCCGAATCCGCCTTTGTATCTGCCGTTGCAGCGATGTGCCCGGGCGGAACATGCTGCGGGAGATGTGAACGGCAAGGAGATGCCCCATCGATACCAACAGTGGGAGGATGTGCTATGAGGAAGGAACTCGTCATTGAATGGAAGCACGCGAGAGAGGATATCGAAAAGATCCGCGAAGAGTTTGAGGAGACCGGGATGACGCTTGCAGCCGTCCTCGCGGAGATCCGCATGCTCCTCGAGATGGAGGGCGTTGCCGTCCGGGTGATCGAGACGGTCGCGGAACCGGAGAGTCTCCTCTTCAACGGGATCCCGATAGAAAAACTCCTCGAAGGGGTCGAGGTGACCGCTCTATCCTGTGCCTCCTGCGCATCCTGTGAGTCCTGTGCGGGAGATGCGGAGTGCCGGATACTCCGCTACCGTGGTGAGGCATATGAGGCGATCCCGCCGGACCTGATCGGGCGGGCCGCCGCAAAAGCACTTGATATGGAGTGAAGCGCGGTCGGGTGCATCATCCCTCTGGACCGTAGCACCGGCGGAGGATCACCGGGGTGCACCGCGGCGCGCCTGCGGCCGTATCGGCAAACAGCGCTGGAACGGCGATGTGGCCTCCTGGAGCCGGAGGCGCCGGGATCGGCGAGAACGTCTGCGCCTCCCGCCACTCCCAGACGGCATCCATAACGGCGCCCGCCGTCTCCATGACACTCGCAGCCCCGACGTCCACCACGACGGGGTTCGTGATCTTCCACCGCTCGACGACCGTATCGAGGAGCCGGCGTCGGATCGTCCAGACCATCGGCGGGTGCGGGCACGCGGTCAACCGGTCGAGCTGCTCCATCCAGACCGCGCCCTGGAGCTCGAACCTCCCCACCTCGTCGATGACCACGAGATCGGTCTCTCGTGGTTCCGGCGGCGCGAGTGCCCGGCGGCCGAGCGCGAGCCCCTCGGGGCGGAAGTAGAACCGGCCGTGGGCCTCGCATCGCGGGTCGGGGTCGACCGAGCAGAGTTCTTCGTGCCTGCCGGTGGCGAGGTCGACCAGGGTGAACCCTGAGCGCCGTCCGTCCCGCATATGCCCGGGAGTGATGACCCCGCGGACACGCACGTTCAGCCCGACGAGGAGCCCGAGAACCAGGTGCAGGAACGTCGTCTTGCACTGGCCCTCTCCCCCGGTGATGATGAAAACCGGCGCCTGATGGTTCATCCTGGAACCCCTCCGCTGCCGGAGATCAGATGGGGAGTGTTCGCTCCGGAGTACATGCATATACTTCCGGGCTGCTCATATAAATTATTTTTACTTATGAGGTTTGTTTATGGTATGTGGTTGACAGGGTGGACCGGGCCTCCCGGCATGCCGTCCTCCATCAGTATAAGTAGCAATGACGAATAATACTTCATAACGGAGTTATTGATCATGGCTGAGAAGAACATCGTATTCCACACGACCATGGGAGATATCACGATTCGTCTCTACGACGATATGCCGGTGACCACAGAGAACTTTGCGAAGCTCGCAAAGTCCGGGTTCTACGACGGCACGATCTTTCACCGGGTTATCGCTAACTTCATGATCCAGGGCGGCGACCCCACCGGCACCGGGACAGGCGGGCCGGGCTACACCATCGCCGACGAGTTCGTGAAGGGCCATTCAAACCGCCGGGGCACGATCGCCATGGCAAACACCGGCCGCCCCAATTCCGGCGGCAGCCAGTTCTTCATCAATCTGGTGGACAACACCTACCTTGATTGGGACGACCCCAGGACGCCGAGCGCCCACCCTGTCTTCGGGGAGATCGCTGAAGGCATGGATATCGTCGATAAGATCGGGAAGGTGAGGACCGACTCCGCCGATAAGCCCAGGGTCCCCGTCCGGATCGAGAAGGCTGAAGTCCTGGAATGATGAATCGCAGCAACGTCGGTCGCCAGGATCCGGGCATGGTCGAGGCGCAAATCGGCTACATATTCCAGAATCGCTCTCTCCTTTTGCGCGCGCTCACCCGCCTCGCCTACACCCTGGAGACCGGCCTTCCCCCGGACGCCCACATGGATGCCCTTGCAACCCTCGGCGATGCTGTCATCAACGTCGCTGTCGTGGAGGCGCTGGTCGCAGATGGAGCGCACGATAAGGGCGCGATCACGAATCGGAAGATGAACCTGGTGAACATGACCAGGCTCCGCGGACTCGCGGAGGGCCTCGACCTTGAGGGATATGTCCGCTGGGGGAAGGGCGAAGCCGCCCAGAGGGTCTGGACATCCGGCCGGGTCCTTGCCGAGTGCCTGGAGGCGCTCATCGGCGCTGTCTACCTGGATGGCGGGATGAGTGCGGCCGCCGGGGTGCTCCGGCGGCTCGGGCTCACGGAGATGACGTAAGCCTTCGTTCCTCTTCCCCTATCGCTGGAACGGTGGCCGGCGGGTGCATCAGGAGCCAGGCGATGGCGAACCCCGCCACGGCGAGGATCGTGACCAGCGGGAAGACGCCGAGGTATGTCCCGGTCGCCGTCCGGACAAACCCCGCAACCTGCGGCCCGGCGATAGCCCCCGCACCATAGGCGAGGAAGACGACTCCGTAGCAGCGCGGGTAGTCGCACGTCCCGAAGTAGGACGCCGTAGCCGCCGGCGCTATGGCAAGCCAGCCCCCGAGGCACCCCCAGAGGACGGCGAACGAGACGATGTATGCCGGCACCCCCGGAACGAGCCATATCAGGACCGATGCCGCTGCGATCAGTGCAAACGTCAGCATCGCCGTCTTCTGAGGAGATATCCGGTCGGCAAGATCGCCGAACGCGGGCCTTCCCGCCCCGTTGAATATGGCGAAAAACCCGACGAGGAGCGTCGCAAGCCCTGCATCGACCCCGGCAAGCTCGGTTCCGACCGGCTTTGCTATCGATATCGCGGTGAGTCCCGCGAGGCAGCCGATGAAGTAGCAGGCGAAGAGGCCGTAGAACGCCCCCGTCCGGAGCATCGCCCTCCTGTCGCACTCGCAAGATGGCGTCGTTCCGACACCTGGCGCAGGCGCCGACCAGCCTGCCGGTTTCCAGCCCGCCGGCGGGAACCGGAGCGGAAGGGCCGCGAGCACCAGGACGGCGGCGAGGACGATGCCGAAGATCGCAAACGTCGTCATCACCCCATACGCAGTGATCAGGGCTCCTGCGGCATTTGCGGTTATGACAGCCGAGACCCCGAACCCGAGCAGGGTGAGCCCGACAGCAAGCCCCCGCCGATCGGGGAACCACCGGGCTGCGACGGCGACCGGCGCCCCGTAGGCGATCCCGACGCCGATCCCCCCGATAACCCCGTAGACGATATAGAGCGTCTCGACCGACGTCGCCGTAGAGGCAAGGAGCCATCCGAGGCCGGTCAGGAGACCGCCGACGATCGTCACCTTCCTGGGACCGTAGCGCTCGATGTACTTCCCTGCGAGCGGCATCGCTATAGCGAAGAAGGCGAGGAAGACCGAAAACGGGAGGAGGGCCTCCCCCGCCGTCACCTCCCGCCCGAGCGTCGCGGTGAAGTGTGCCGCAAGCGGCGCGACGAAGACGCTCCAGGAGTATATGCTCCCGAGGCAGAGGTTGATGACGAGGCCGAGGGCGACAAGCCCCCACCTCCCCGTCTCTGCCGCCATACCGAAAATTCTGGGTGTATTGGACATGTGTTACCCCGCAAAGGATGAGGAGGGTTACTCCTCCAGGGTGGATATGTCTCCCGGGTCCATGCCGAGCTCGCGGGCTTTTAAGACCCGGCGCATGATCTTGCCGCTCCGGGTCTTTGGGAGCCTCTCCACGTAATCGATCTCGGCCGGCACCGCGACGGGGCCGAGGTTCTTTTTGACATGGCGGGCGAGGTCGGCGGTGAGGTCATCACCGGGTTTCGCACCCACGCGGAGGGTGACAAAAGCCTTTATGATGTTCCCCTTCAGGGGATCGGGCTTCCCGATGACGGCTGCTTCCGCAACGGTCTTATGGGAGACGAGCGCGCTCTCGACCTCTGCGGTCCCTATGTTGTGCCCGGCGACAACGATCAGGTCGTCGGCCCGGCCGATGACCATGATGTAGCCGTCCTCATCCTTCACTGCGAGATCGCCTGCCGTGTAGCAACCCGGGATGGTCTCCCAGTAGGCACGGTAGCGTGCGTCGTTCCTGTGGACCGTACGGAGCATGGCGGGCCAGGGCTCCCTTATGACCAGGAACCCCCCGGTGCCCGGCGGGACCGGTTTTCCCGTTCTGTCGACGACATCCACGACGGCGCCCGGGATGGGCCTTCCGGCAAACCCCGGCTTCATCGCCTCACCGATCATCGTGGTGATCATGTGCATCCCGGTCTCGGTCTGCCACCAGGTATCCACGATCGGGCACCGCCCGTCGCCGATCCGGTGGTAGTACCACTCGAACGCCTCGGGGTTGAGAGGTTCTCCGACCGAGCCGAGGAGCCGCAACGACGAGAGGTCGTATTTCGCCGGCCACCCCTCGCCATAGCGCATGAACATCCGGATCGCCGTCGGTGCGGTGTAGAAGATCGTCACCCCGAGGTCCTGGATCAGCTGCCAGTAGGCGCCGGGGTCCGGGTAGTCGGGCGTTCCTTCGACGATGACGACGGTCGTCCCGACGGCGAGCGGACCGTATATGATGTAGCTGTGGCCGGTGATCCAGCCGGGGTCGGCGGTACACCAGAGGATATCGTCCTCTTTTATGTCAAAGTCATGAAGGGCGGTGTAGTAGGTCCCGACCATGTAACCGCCGCAGGTATGCACGATGCCCTTCGGTGTGCCGGTCGAACCGCTCGTGTAGAGGATGAATAGCGGGTCTTCCGCATCCATCGCCTCTGCCGGGCAGTCCGGTGCGGCATGGGCTATCAGGTCCGCGTAGTCGACCTCCCGGGCGGGGTCGAGGTCGATGCCCGGGGTCTCGCGCCGCAGAACGACGACCTTCTCGACGCACGGCGTCTGGATGAGCGCCTCGTTCATGATCTCGCGGAGCGGGACGGTCTTTCCCCGCCGGTAGCCGACGTCTGCGGTGATGACGACCCTTGCCTCCGCGTCGTTGATCCGCATCGCAAGCGCCCCCGCTCCGAACCCGCCGAAGACCACTGAGTGGACGGCCCCGATCCGTGCGCAGGCGAGCATAGCGACGATCTGTTCGGGGACGAGCGGCATGTATATGCAGACCCGGTCGCCCTTCCCGACGCCGAGGCTCAAAAGCCCGTTTGCAAACCGCATCACCTCGCGGTGGAGGTCCTCGTAGGTGAGTCTCCTCTCCTCCCCGCTCTCGCCGCGCCATATGATCGCCGGCCTGACCTTGCGGTCGCTCGTGACGTGGCGGTCCAGGCAGTTGTAGGTTATGTTAAGTTTTCCGTTGACGAACCATTTCGCATAGGGGTAGTTCCACTCAAGGACCCGATCCCAGGGCTCGAACCAGACCAGTTCGCGGGCGATCCGGTCCCAGAAGGCCTCCGGGTCGCGGATGAACTCACCATAGGACCGGGTGTAATCCGGCGTCCAGGCGGTTGCCCTGCGCTGGGGGTCGGGGAGGTAGCATCTCTCTTCCAGTTTGACGGCAAATGTCTCTGTCATCTCTCTTCATTCCCATGTCTTCTGTCGTGCCGGAGTGCATTCCCGGTCAAATCCCGGGACCGTGCAGCGGCGGCCGACTGTCCGGGTCTGCCGATCTTCCGGCAGAAGGTCGGTGGTCGATACATGCCGGTTGCGCCAGCAGGTGCTGGCGACCGGCGGGGCTGCCCCACAAAGACAACCCCTTTATTTAACACGATCTATCACGGTGTATTTGTCATGATCAATAATGTAGAATACGGAGATAAACCTTGCGGTCAGGGTATGAGACCAAAGCCGGGGCCACCCCTCTACCCTCCTGCCAGCGTTCTTTAATCCCTCAGATGTTGCGGTTGGCTGAAACCCGGTGGCCCGTGATATAAGCAGCTTGCATGTGCAGTCGCCAGGTGAGCGCAAAAGAACCTGTGGATTCGCTCCCTATGAAACGGTGGATGTGGATCGGGAGGCCCCCGCGCAGGCGTGGGGTGGTTGGTCCCCGGCACTACAACCTCAGAGGGGGCAACGAGGCCCCCGCGCAGGCGTGGGGTGGTTCACAACCATCCCTTGCGGTTGATCGCCACAGCAAGGAGGGAGGAGACGATCAGGGAGAGGACGATTATGATGAGGAACCCGTAAGGTTCGCCCTGCAGGGGAACCGGGACGTTCATGCCGAGGAAGCTTGCGATCATCGTCGGTATGGCGAGGATGATGGTTATCGATGTGAGGAGCTTCAAGACGTTATTGAAGTTATTCGATATGATCGAGGCGAAAGCATCCATCGTCTCAGAGAGGATCGTCGAATAGGTGTTCGCCATCTCGATCGCCTGCTTGTTCTCGATGATGACATCCTCAAGAAGGTCGGTGTCATCGGCATACATCCGGAGCGGCTGGAACGTCAGGGTCTTGTCGAGGACGATCTGGTTGCTCCGAAGCGACGTCGAGAAGTAGACCAGGCTCTTCTTGAGGTTCATGAGCTGGATGAGCTCGCGGTTCCGCATAGACTGGTGCAGCTCGGCCCCGAGCCGATCTGATATCCGCTCGATCTGGCGCAGATACTGGAGGAAGTAGGATGCGTTCCGGAAGAGGATCTGAAGCACGAACCGTGTCTTCTTGAAGGTGTAGAAGAGTTTCACCCGCCCATTCGCGAAATCCTCGATGATCGTGTTCGCGCGGAGGCAGACGGTGACGATTGTGTCGGGGGTGACGATGATCCCGAGGGGCATCGTCGTGTAGAGGATCGTCTGCTCGGGGTAGGGCATCGGTATATCGATGACGATCAGGGTGACGCCATCCTCGCTCTCGGTTCGTGGACGCTCCTCCTCATCGAGCGCCGCACGGAGATAATCGCCCGGGATGGAGAGCCTCTCTGAGACTTCCCGGATCTCGTCTGCGGTAGGATTGACAAGAGAGACCCAGGAGCCGGGTTCAAACCGCCCGGTCTCCTCCGTTCGTGGCACCGCGGCCCCCTCAACCGTGCGATAGATCTGGAACATGCAATCGTCACCCCCCTCTCCGGGATGCCATAGTATCTGGTTATCTGTAGAGCGGGATGAAGGTATGGCCTCCTCCAGGCTCGCTCCCGGCAGGCCTGAAAAAAAGGTGGGTTAGACGACCAGGATCAGCGGCGCAAAGACCAGCGCGACCATGGCCATCAGTTTCAAGAGAATGTTCAGCGACGGGCCGGACGTATCCTTGAAGGGGTCGCCCACGGTGTCACCGACGACCGCCGCCTTGTGAGCCGGCGACCCCTTGCCACCTAGGTGGCCCATCTCGATATACTTCTTGGCGTTATCCCAGGCCCCGCCGGCGTTTGCCATCGTGACGGCGAGGAGGAACCCGGATGCAAGCGAACCGACGAGCAGGCCGCCGAGTGCTTCAGGGCCGAGGACGAACCCGACGGCGAGCGGCGCGGCGACGGCAAGGATGCCGGGCACGATCATCTCACGCAGCGCCGAACGGGTGGATATGGCGATGCAGGCGGTGTAGTCGGGTTCGGCCGTCCCCTCCATGAGACCTTTGATCTCCTTGAACTGGCGGCGGACCTCGTGGACGATGCTGTATGCAGCCTTCCCCACCGCCATCATCGTGATGGAGCAGAAGAGGAAGGGGAGCATCGCACCGATGAGGAGGCCGATGAAGACGTTCGGGACCGAGACATCGATGATCGAGAGGCCGACCGCCTGGGTGTAGGCGGCAAAGAGAGCGAGAGCCGTCAACGCCGCAGAGCCGATGGCGAACCCCTTGCCGATGGCGGCGGTGGTGTTGCCGACGGCATCGAGCGTATCGGTGATCTCGCGGACCTCGGGTTTCTGATGAGACATCTCGGCGATGCCGCCGGCGTTATCGGCGACCGGGCCGTAGGCGTCGACGGAGAGGGAGATCCCGAGCGTCGCGAGCATGCCGACGGCGGCGATTGCAATACCGTAGAGCCCGGCGACCTGGAAGGATATGTAGATCGCGACGGCGATGATAAGGACCGGCCAGACGGAACTCTCCATCCCCTTTGCAAACCCGGTGATGATGGTGGTCGCGGCCCCGGTCTCGCTCGACTTCACGATAGAGAGGGTCGGTTTCCGGTCAAACGATGTGTAGTACTCGGTGATAAGGCCGATGCCGAACCCTGCGACGAGACCGGCGACGGTGGCATAGAAGACCCCGACATACTCCGCTCCGAGGAGCTGGGTCACCAGGAAGTAGGTGGCGATGACGGTCACGACGATCGCGGCGAGCAACCCCTTGTTGAAGGCCATGTGGATGGCGGCGCTCTCGGTCTTGTTGGTCCGGACGAAGAATGAACCGATGATGGACGCGACGATACCGACCGCCGATATGAGCAGCGGGAGGATGATCACGTTCATGACGCCGGCGTTCGGGAACTGCGTGGCTGCGACGGCTACACCGAGGACCATCGCGGCGATGATCGACCCGACGTAGGATTCGTAGAGGTCAGCGCCCATGCCGGCCACATCGCCGACGTTGTCGCCGACGTTGTCGGCGATGACTGCCGGGTTCCGGGGGTCGTCCTCGGGGATGCCCACCTCGACCTTGCCGACCAGATCGGCGCCGACGTCCGCGGCTTTGGTGAAGATGCCGCCACCGACACGGGCAAAGAGGGCGATAGAACTTGCACCGAGGCCAAACCCGGTCACGACGGTGAGGACTTCAGCCTGGGTCAGACTCGTTGCGGTGCTGATGACCACATATGCGAGCGAGAGCCCGAGAAGCCCGAGCCCGACAACGGCCATGCCCATGACCGAGCCGCTTGAGAACGAGACCCGGAACGCACCTGCGATTCCGCTCCGTGCGGCGTTCGTTGTCCGGACGTTTGCGGCCGTGGCGGTATACATGCCGATGTAGCCGGCAGTCGCCGAGAGCGCCGCGCCGAGCACGAAGCAGGCGGCCGTGAGCGGGTTGATCCAGATAGCGAGGACGATGGCCAGCACGATGACGAATAGTGCTATAGCGCGATACTGTCTGTTCAGGTAGACCATTGCCCCGTCATGGATAGCGGTAGCAATCTTCTGCATCAGTTCGGTACCTGTGCCCTCCCGCCTGATACTCATATACGAGTACCCTGCGAAGAGGAGAGCGAGAATGGCACCTACGGGTGCCAGATACACCAGATCCATCTCTTTGTATTCCTCCGATAGAGTACCATATACAGAGGAATTCAACATTTTTAAATATGTGGAAAGTATCCGGAAGAAATGGGGAGAACTAACTGAAATCCATCACTTCCGGCTGGAGTGTCTGGAGATCGACGACAAACGCCCGCGCGGGTGTAGGATGGATATTCATCTGTTTCTGAAACGATGTCTGCGACTGCCAGGTGCCGGCGTTCACCCCGAGGATGCCCCGGTAGCGGGTGATGCCGCAAATATGGACGTGCCCCGTGAGGAGGATCTCGGGGAGCGGGTCGATGACAAGCCGGTCGGTCTTCATCGCGGCGATGGGGGTCCGCATACCGTAGGGGGAGGCCAGCAGCCGGCGTTTCAGCATCTCATCCATGATCTCTGCGGGCCGCTCGTAACTCGCCCCCGGGATGAGCCCGATCATATCGTCAAACGACCGCCCGTGGTACATAAGGACCCGAACGCCCTGAAGGTTTAACAGGCAGGGGTTCTCGACGAGGGTGCAATTGGCCGGGAACTTACCGGAGAACTCCGAAGGTATAGCGGGTTGCGGTTCGGCCATCCTGACGACGTCGTGGTTCCCCGGGGCAGCGATGATCCGGATCCTTGAAGGGAGGTCGCGAAGCATCCCGGCAAATACATCATACTGCTCATATATGTTCTTGATCGCCAGTTCGTTCTCCTGCCCGGGGTATATGCCGATGCCATCGACGAGGTCGCCGGCTATCAGGAGGTATGCAGCGTCGGAGTCCTGGAGCCAATCAGCGAACCGGTTCCACCCCTTCTCAAGGAAGGTGTTGCTCCCGAGATGCACGTCTGATATCAGGACAGCCTTCCCCGATCTGTCGCTCTTGAACGGGGCGTGATTGATGGGGACATCGGGGCGAAAGAGCTGCTCGGCAAAGAAGATCCCCCCGTCGCCGGAGAGTTTCCCCTTCACCCCGATCACCTCGTCGGGAAGTATCCGCTCTGCCTCCGCAAATGAGTCCTCCTTTCCTTTATTGAAGAGCACCCGTATGGCCCCGGTGGGGTCTTCCATATCGACGAGCCTGTGCCCCTTTGAGGTCGTCCGGACATCGGCCACCATGCCGATGATGCTGCACTCCTCGTCACGGTAGCGATGAGGGGATTTAACCAGCGCTTCGACGGGCATCGCCGTCATCCTGCCCCGGATCATAGAGGAGAGGTTGTTGTAACGGTCCCGGAAGTAGTGGACGGCGTCTTCGTGGCCGGTGACGCTCCCGGTGGACCCGGCGCTCCCCGTGATCACCTCGAGTTCAGGGTCGGCGAGGAACCGGGTCCCGTCCCTGGTCTTCCTGAGCCCCGGTATATGCTCTGTAGATATGACCAGGGTGCCGTTGGGGACCCCTGCCGCTATCCGGTCGATCAGAGCCGGATCGTTTTGCTCCCGGATGTAACTCACCACGTCGGGATGGACCTGGTGTTTCAGAGCAAGGAACCGGCGTACGATCTCCGCTTCTATGAGCATGGACTCATGATATTCTTCTCAGAAAGATATGGGTTTATCTTTTTGCCCGGTTCCCGGGGAACCTATGTATATGAAGGGAGTGCACTCTCTTCTGAACATGTCGGATCTCACCCTGCTGCAGCGTGCAGCATCGGCCCTCGCGGCGTTCCGGGAGAGCGACAACCGGGTCGTATCCCTCGCCCGGGATCTCATCTGGGTCGTTGCGGTCGTGGGCGGTATCGCCCTCGCCCTCTACCTCCTCGCCGGCACCTGGCCCGCCGTGGTCACGATCGAGTCGGAGAGCATGGTCCCGCACATGAACGTCGGCGACCTGGTGCTGGTCGTCGATGAGGATCGGTTTGGCGCTCTCACGACCTGGGCAGAGGGGCAACAGACCGGGCACTCGTCTTTTGGCGATTATGGTGACGTGATCGTCTACCGCCCGAATGGCGTCGATTCCATCCATCCGATCATTCACCGGGCGATGACTTACGTCGATACCGCCACCGTGGAACAGTCGGCGCTGGGCGAGTTCTACGCCGACCCGCACGGCGGCTACATCACCAAAGGGGATAATAACCCCTACATCGACCAGGGGAACCTCAGGATCGCCGGCGTCGGGGTTGTCGAACCGGTGAAGAAGGAGTGGATTGTGGGTAAAGCCCTCGTCGCGGTTCCGCTTGTGGGCTACCTTCCCCTGCACCTTGCCGAGTTCGCCATCGTCGTCATCTTCCTCATCCTCATCCACGATCTCATCATCGCCCGGCGCAAAGATGGAGGAAGATAAATCCCGGGAGTTCAATAGAGTTATTTACGATGCCGCACTCACTGCAGACCCTGCTTTGCGATACGCTTGCCGGCCACCGACTCACGGAGGAGGAGGCAATCCGCCTCCTCTCGACCCGGGATCGGGGCATCTGGAAGATCGCCGCCGCTGCCGACGAACGCCGGGAGGAGAGAGTGGGCGATACCGTCACCTACGTCCGGAACCAGAACATCCATGTCACCAACATATGCAAGAACCTCTGTGGGTTCTGTGGATTCGGGCGGCGGGCAGACGATCCGGGAGCGTTCTGCGATGACCTCTCGACCGTGCGAGAGAAGGCCCGGATGGCGGTAGAGCGAAACGTCACCGAGATCTGTCTCCTCTCGGGGGTGCATCCGGACTACACGCTCGACTCCTATGTCGACCTCATATCATGTGTGAGGGAGGCCGCTCCCGATGTGGATATACACACCGCAAGCCCCGATGAGATCGCCTGGGCGGCGGCGCAGAGCGGTCTCTCGACGACCGAAGCGATCGCACGGCTCCGGGGGGCGGGGCTCGGCACCCTGCAGGGGACGGCGGCGGAGATCCTTGTGGATGATGTCCGGATGGTGATCTGCCCGAAAAAATGCGATACGGCGACATGGATCCGGATCATCCGGGAGGCGCACGCTCTCAACATCCGATCGACCGCGACGATCATGTACGGGTCTTATGAGGGCGAGGCGGATCGCGCCCGACACCTCAATATCCTCCGCGATATCCAGGACGAGACCCGCGGGTTCACCGAGTTTGTGCCCCTCTCGTTCATCCACGAGAATACATCCCTCTACCGGGCGGGTCTTGCGCGACCGGGGGCGACGGGGAGGGAGGATATCCTGATGGTCGCGGTTGCAAGGCTCTTTCTCGATAACTTCGATCACGTCCAGGTCTCCTGGGGGAAGGTGGGGACGAAGCTGGCGGAGGCGGCGCTCCTTGCCGGCGCCGATGACCTCGGAGGGACGATGTTCTGCGACGATGTCTCGGTCGACGCCGGCGGCGAGGGTGCCGACTACCTTGATCCGCGCGAGATGCAGCGGATCACAGAGGATATCGGGCGGACGCTCCGGCAGAGGACGACGACCTACGAAATTATGTAAGGCGGATTCTTACATCCTGTTTAACGCCTCGCGCCCTGACATCCCGACCTCGATACGGCGCTGTATCGCCGGGAGATTCATCGCCTTCACCTCGGCGTCCATCAGGCCATCGAGGTTCTCCAGGGTGGATTCTTCTGAGACGCCCACGATTGCAGCGGGGATCCCGGCGTTTGCCAGAGCCTCGATATCGAACCCGGCAGTCGCGATCAGCCCCTCGTCGGTCACCCAGGCCATCAGGCTTGTCCCTCCGACCTCTATGACGTAGCCGTATGCGTCCTTGTAGCTGAGCCGTGTCCGCTGATGACATAGGATCTGCTGAGCCATGGCTGCGGAGATGTCCTTTGGAGAGATAAGTATATGCCCTCTCTGCCGGGAGCATACCCGAAAGTTCTTCTTGTGAGCGCGCCAAGCGGGATCATCCTATACAAACGGTTGAGGTGTATGACGCCATCGCTGCAAGACCTGCTCTGCGACGTGCTTGCCGGCCACCGGCTCACGGAGGAGGAGGCCGTTCGCCTCCTTGCGACCCGGGGCCGGGATGTCTGGGAGATCGCCGCTGCTGCCGATGAACTCCGGGAAGAGAAGGTTGGTGATATCGTCACCTACGTCCGGAACCAGAACATCAACGTGACCAATCTCTGCGTGAACGCCTGCGGATTTTGCGGTTTTTCCCGAAAACCGGGTGCCCGCGATCTGTATCGCCACAATGAGACCACCGTGCGGGAGAAGGCCCGGGCGGCGCGCGAGCGGAGCGTAACAGAGATCTGTACGGTGAGCGGCCTCCACCCGGAGTTCGACGCCCAATCCTACATCGATATATACTCCTGGATACGGGACGAGGTGCCTGGCGTCCATATCCACGCAAGTAACCCGATGGAGGTGGCTTACGCCGCAAGGAAGAGCGATCTCTCCACCCGGGAGGTGCTTGAACGGATGAAGGCGGCGGGCCTCTCGACGCTCTGCGGGACGGCGGCAGAGATCCTTGTGGATGATGTCCGAAGGGTGATCTGCCCGGATAAGATCGATACAGCGACATGGGTCCGGGTCATCCGGGAGGCACATACCCTTGGCATCCGGTCGACAGCGACGATCATGTACGGCCACTGCGAGAGCGATATGGATCGCGCCCGGCACCTCAGTATCCTCCGCAATATACAGGACGAGACCCGCGGGTTCACCGAGTTCGTGCCCCTCTCGTTCATTCACCAGAACACTCCTCTCTACCGTGCAGGGCTTGCGCGGCCGGGGGCGACGGGTAGGGAAGATCTCCTGCTGTTTGCGGTTTCAAGGCTATTCCTCGATAACTTCGATCATATTCAGGCGTCATGGGTGAAGCTCGGGACGAAGATGGCGGAGATGGGACTTCTTGCCGGTGCTGATGACCTCGGGGGGACGCTCTTTGAGGAGAGCATATCCCGCGAAGCGGGCGCCAGGGAGACCGACTACCTGGATCCGGGAGAGATGCGGCGGATGGCCGGGGACCTCGGGCGGACGCTCCGGCAGAGGACGACGATATACGATCTCTTTCCCCGCTGAGGCTGTCTCCCTGGCCAAAATTATTCTGGAAATGGTATAAACATCCCGGGATAGAACTTGGTTTCTCAACGCTGGCCGGATGCCGGCGATTGAGAGGAGACCGACATGGCGGATCTTATTGGCCTTGCAATCCTCTTCTTTGTACTGGCGCTTATATTTGCCCTGCTTGGGGCGCGGGGCGTCGCCGGAATGTCGATGGCTATCGCGAAGTGGTTGATCATCCTGTTCATCGTCCTCGCGATACTATCGTTGCTCTTCTGACTGTTGAAGGGGCTCTCGGGCTGCATCTGGCCCGTAAGCCCTCAATATTTTAGCGCACCTTCTCATCGAGGGGAGGTGTATCCGTCCGTTCAGTCCTCCGGCTGGAGGTACCTGATGATCGCATCCGCAACCTGCCGGGCCTTCTCCATAGCCCGCTCATCTTTCCGGATATCCCCCGGCGCATAACCCTTCCCGCAGACGTAGCCCAGATATGAGAACTCATGGGTGTTGAGGAAACCTTCTATGGTCTCAAGCGTCCGCTCACACCCCCGATCGGCGCAGACGGTGACGGCGACAGCTCTCCTGCCCGCAAGCCTTCTGTCATGGTAGAGGGAGTATGTCCGGTCGATCAGGTTCTTCGTCTGCCCGTTGATGTCGTAGTAGTAGGTCGGGGCGCCGAGGACCAGAACCTCGCAGTCGATCATCTTCTCTGCGACGTCGGCCCAGTCGTCATCCTCCGTCGCACACCACTTTGCACTCTTGCAGGCCTCGCAGCCTGTGCAGGGCCGGATATCCATGCCGGCAAGCGAGAGGTAGTCGGTCTTGATACCTGCTTCCCGCACCCGGTCGAGTATGGTGATGACGAGGAGCGCGGTGTTGCCGTTCTTCCGCATGCTTCCGGATATACCGAGAACACTCATACCATATGCTCGTTTCCCTCATTCTTGATTCTTGTGATCCGGGCAGTGAGTTCAAGGTCCTCAAACGCGGCAAGGACTTCTCCGGTCGGATCACCGGCACGGTAGAAGAGATGCGAAGGGCAGGCGCAGTCGCTGCACCCGAACCCGGGGACGAAAGGCCCACCGATGGCGCGGGCGAGAGCGCATTCGCAGTCCCGGTCTGTCGCGGCGGTGACGGCGGCAACGGGCGAAAACCCCGGATCGAGGAGGAGATGGTCGATGTGCCATCGGGCAGATCGGTCGCGGCGGAGGGCGAGCCGGATGTGCCTCTCCACCCGGGCAAGGCCGCCGCTTCCTTGCGCCGACCCGATATAGACGTGCCATCCTTCTGCAAACTCCCGCATGCCGGGGGCGCCGATGCGGATATTCCGGTGCAGGTTTTCGAGGATGAGGGCGTAAACACCTTTATCCATAGAACCGGAGCGCCTCTCTGGCGGCTGCAATATGCCTCTTGCCACCGTGAACGGCAGGTTCGCCGTGCCCGGGGTAGAGCCCCTCGACATCCAGCGCCGTAAGCCGTTCTATCGATGCCGCAAGCATCTTTCGGTCCCCGCCGGGAAAGTCGTAGCGCCCAAACGACCCACCGGTAAAGACGGTGTCCCCCGAGAAGAGCACTTTTGTCGTCGGATCGTAAAGGCAGATCCCGCCAGGCGTGTGCCCCGGCGTGTGGATGACATGAAGGTTCCCGATCCGATCGCCGTCATATAGGAGGATATCGGGGGTGATCCCGGGTGACCGGGCCCCGAAGATCGTGGCGAGGCTCCGGAGATCATCGGTAAGGCCGGGCGCATCCGCCTCGTGGATGCAGACGGTTGCATCGTTGCAGAGCCGGGCGATCTCCTTTACGTGAGCTATGTGATCGTAGTGGGCATGGGTGATGACGATCATCTCGACGGCATCGGCATGCGGTTCCACGGCCATCGGGAGAACGCCTGCATCCACAAGGATGTTTTCGTAAACAAACGAGTTGGCGTAGGTTGTGCCGCTTGCGATCCACCGGACTGGCATGCAGACTAATATGGTCTTCGGACAAATGGTTCTTATGCATACCCTGATCTCCGCATGCTTGCGCGGGACCCCTCCGGAGGTGGAGGCGATCGCCCGCGAGGAGGATATTCCCTCGCATCATGCCGCGCGGGCCGTCGCCCGCGGGCGGATCGTCATCCCGGCAAACCCTGTGCGGTCGCACCGGTTCTGCGCCATCGGTGAGGGCTGCAGGGTCCGGGTCAACGTGAATATCGGGACGTCGGGCATCCGGTGCGACGAGGATCTCGAGGTCGAGAAGGCGAAGGCAGCCCTCCGCGAGGGCGCGGATGCGCTGATGGATCTCTCGACCGGTGGCGACCTCGCCCGTATCCGGCGCAGGATCCTCGCTCTCGACGCGCCTGTGGGAACGGTCCCGGTCTACGAGGCGGTCAGGCGGGCCGGAAATGCAGCGGATGTCGATGCCGATCTTCTCTTCTCGGTTATCCGGGAGCACTGCCGGCAGGGCGTGGATTTCCTGACCCTGCACTGCGGCGTGAACCGCGATGCTCTCGCCTCCCTTAAGGCCGATCCCCGGACGATGGGTGTCGTCTCCCGTGGCGGGGCCTTCCACGTCGCTATGATGGCGGCGACCGGCGAGGAGAACCCCCTCTATGCCGAGTATGACTACCTGCTTGAGATCCTTGCCGAACACGACGTGGTCGTGAGCCTCGGGGATGGGATGCGCCCCGGTGCGCTCGTGGATGCACCCCGCCTCGCAAAGGCGACCGAGTACCTGATGCTCGGCCATCTTGCAAAGCGGGCACTTGCCGCAGGGGTGCAGAGGATGATCGAGGGACCGGGACATATACCGGCCGACCAGATCGGCTACAACGTCCGGATGATCAAGGAGTTGACCGACGGCGCACCGCTCTACCTGCTCGGCCCGCTCGTGACCGACGTGGCGCCGGGCTACGATCACGTCGTAGGGGCTATCGGCGGCGTGATCGCCTGTCAGCACGGCGCTGACTTCCTCTGCATGGTCTCGCCGGCAGAGCACCTTGCTCTGCCGGATATCCGCGATATAGTGGAGGGGACGAGGGCGGCAAAGATAGCCGCCCACGTCGGAAGCCTCTCACGGGGTGCCGGGAGCACGAAGAACCGCGAAGTTCGGATGGCGGAGGCGCGCCGGGCGCTTGACTGGGAGAGACAGTTTGAGGAGGCGCTCTTCCCCCGGGAAGCCCGGCGCATCCACGAGCGGGACGGAGCGCTTGAGACCTGCTCTATGTGCGGCGATCTCTGCGCCGTAAAGATGGTCCGGGAGATCCTCCCCGAACCGGAAGAGCGGATGGAGCCGTAGGAACCGCCAGATCCCGGATATCAGGTGCTTCCTGCGCCGAGGATCCGGACAGCGAGCAGGGCGGCGTTCTCGCCGCTGTCCACGCCGACACAGGCTACCGGGACGCCCTTTGGCATCTGGACGATCGAGAGGAGGGCATCCAGCCCCATCAGTTTTCCGCTCACGGGGACACCGATCACCGGGCGCCCTGTTTTCGAGGCGACCACGCCCGGAAGGGCTGCGGAGAGCCCGGCGATAGCGATGAAGACCCGGGCATCGCTCTCTTTTACGTATCCATCCAGCCTATCGGGGTCTCTGTGCGCCGAGATCACCTGATGGTCGTAGGATACGCCATGCTCCTGTAAGATCGCAAACACCTTCTCCGCGACGGGGGTATCCGAAGCGGAGCCGCAGATCACCGCGACATCAACCATACCTCCTCTCGGTATGCCCCTGCCTCCACATCTCTTTACCGGTATAGGATCGTGGAGAGGTTGATAAGAATCTACATCCAAGTTTTCTGCAGATACTGCATCTCTCCCCGACGAGATATTCTGGAATGATCGATATGGAAAACGAACCACTCCTCATGATCCCCGGCCCCGTGCCCATCCCTCAGCGGGTACGCGCCGCCATGACGCGGCAGGCCATCAACCATCGCGGTCCCGAGTTCGGCGCCGCATACGCTGATACTGTTCGGGTCTTGAAGACCCTTTTTGGCACCACGCGCGAACTCTATATCATAAGCGGATCGGGAAGCGCCGGGATGGAGGCCGCCGTTGCAAACTTTGCGAGGGATAAACGGATCGTCTCGCTCGTCAACGGCAAGTTCGGCGAACGCTTCGGAAAGATAGGGGAGCGCTACGGCAATGTCACCCTCCTTGAGTCCGGGTGGGGGACGCCGCTTGACCTTGCGGCCCTCGAGCAGGAACTCGAGGCCGGTGCCGATATCGTCACGATGGTCCACAACGAGACGAGTGCCGGCATCAAGAACCCCGCACCGGAGGTCGCGAGACTCGCCCAAAAGCACGACGCCCTCTTCATCATGGATGGAGTCACATCCATCGGCGGCGACGATGTACGTATGGATGAGTGGGGTGTGGATATCGCCGTCGTCGGGTCGCAGAAGTGCCTTGCGGCCCCCGCGGGCCTCGCCGCCATCGCCGTGAGCGACCGCGCCTGGGACCGGATATGCGAGAAACGCCCCTTCTACCTCGACATGGCCGCCTACAGAAAGAGCGGGAAGGGCACACCGATGGAGACCCCCTACACCCCGGCTGTCCCGCTCTTCCTTGCTCTCCACGAGGCCTGCAGGATGATCGAGGAGGAAGGCATAGCGGCCAGGATTGCCCGTCACCGGCGTATGGCCGACGCTATCCGCGCTGCAGCGAAAGGATGGGGTGTCGACCTCTTCCCGACGCTCGATGGGCGCCATGCCTACTCAAACACCGCGACCGCGATGAGGATCCCGGATGGCATAACCGATAAGGATCTCCGCGGAACGGTCAAGAAGTTCGGGATCGATATCGCCGGCGGCCAGGACCATCTCAAGGGCAAGATCTTCCGGATCGGTACCATGGGCGGGATCGGGGCGCAGGAGATCCTCGCCACCCTTGCGGCCATCGAGTTCACCCTCAAAAAGTTCGGGCTTGAAGCCGGTGATGGTGTTGAGGCGGCCGCTGAGGTGCTTCTTGGATGAAGATAGGGATCGCCGATACAACGTTTGCCCGGGTGGATATGGGCCGGATCGCCGTCGACGAGATCCGCAAGCATGCAAGCGTGGGGCTTGAGCGCTATGTCGTCCCCGGCATCAAGGATCTCCCGGTGGCGTGCAAGAAGCTGATCGAGGAGCGGGGCTGCGATCTCGTCATGGCCCTCGGTATGCCCGGCGGGGCGGAGAAGGACAAGGTCTGCGCCCATGAGGCCTCCCAGGGCCTCATCCTCTGCCAGCTCATGACCAACAGGCACATCATAGAGGTCTTCGTCCACGAAGATGAGGCGAAGGATGCAAAGGAGCTTGCCTGGCTGATGGAGCAGCGAACCCGGGAGCACGCGATAAACGCCGTCCGGCTTGCCCTCTACCCGAGGGATCTCGAGAAGCTTGCCGGAACCGGCCAGCGGCAGGGGTTTGAGGACGTCGGGCCTGCACGCCCCTGATGTAAAGAGCGATGATTATCCGTATACGATGCGAGTACTACCTCAAGGATTGATTGACATGACGATGAGACTTGGGTTTGTCGTCGCGGAGTTCAACCGCGACATCACCTACATGATGGAGATCGAGGCACGGGAGCATGCGAACTTCCTCGGGGCCGAGGTGACGGATACGATCTACGTCCCCGGTGCCTACGATATGCCGCTTGCAATCAAAAAACTGCTCAGGGCGGACGATATCGATGCGGTTGTCACGATCGGGTGCGTCATCGAGGGCGCCACCCAGCACGACGAGATCGTCGTCCAGCACGCGGCGCGTAAGATCATCGATCTCTCGCTTGAGTACAATAAACCCGTCTCCCTGGGCATATCCGGGCCGGGTATGACCCGGATGGAAGCCACCGAACGGATCGATTACGCCAGGCGTGCCGTTGAGTCGGCCGTGAAGATGGTCCAGCGATTGGGATGAGGAGCCTTTCAGAAAAGATTGCGGGCATTCCCCCCTCCGCAACCATCGAGATATCGAACGCGGCAAAGAGGATGGCGCAGGAAGGGGTCGATGTCATCAGCCTCTCGATAGGTGAGCCGGACTTCGATACGCCGGCGCACATCAAGGATGCCTGCATCGATGCTCTCCGCCGCGGGGAGACCCATTACGCCCCGAGCACCGGGATACCGGCGCTGACGGGCGCTGTTGCCGAAAAGATCACCCGGGAGAACGGGTTTTCGGCAAAGCCTGATGAGGTGATCGTCACCTGCGGGGCAAAGGATGCAATATACGAGGCGATGGAGGCGGTTCTGAACCCCGGTGATGAGGTGCTCATCCTTGACCCCTCCTGGGTCTCCTACGAGCCCTGCGCCCGGATAGCGGGCGCGAGCGCCCGGCACCACGCTCTCTCATCTGCGACGTTCCAGGTCGATGATACCCTTCTTTCGGCCGTCAACCCCCGGACACGGATGATCGTTGTCAACTCCCCTTCAAACCCCTCCGGGGCGGTGCTCGACATGGATTCGCTCCGTCTCATCGCCGATATCTGCCGGGACAACGATATCTTCGCCCTCTCCGACGAGATATATGAGAAACTAATCTACGGGAAGATGCCGGTATCGATCGCCTCCCTCCCGGATATGGCGGAGCGGACGATCACCATCAACGGGTTCTCAAAGGCCTACGCCATGACGGGATGGCGGCTCGGCTACGCTGTCGCGCCCCGGCCGATCGTCCGGCAGATGGAGAAGGTACAGCAGCACACCATATCGCACCCGACGACGTTTGCCATGTTCGGCGCGGTCGCGGCGCTCCGGGGTCCTCAGGATTGCGTTGAGGCTATGCGCCGCGAGTTCGAACGCCGGCGCGACTTCATCATCCCGGCGCTCTCTGACCTCGGCTACGCCACAGCTCCAGCAGACGGCGCCTTCTACGCCTACGTGAACGTCGGAGGTGACGATATGGCGATCGCCCGGTCGTGGCTCCACGACGCCCATGTGGCGGTCACACCGGGGACAGCATTCGGCACCCCCGGATGGCTCCGGGTCTCGTATGCGACATCGATGGCAAACCTGAAAGAGGCAGTTCAGCGGATCGCGCGGGTATAGGGGATCCGCGCTCAGGATCGCCCCGGAAGCCGCCGCAGCCTCTCATAGTATCTGGCCGCTTCCACCGGGCGATTGAGGGATATGAGGGCCATCGCCTTCCCCTTGAGTGCACCCGGATCGTCGGAGTTTGCAGCGAGCACCCGATCATAACAGTCGAGCGCTTCCTCGCAATGCGCCAGGATGACGAAGGTGTTGCCCCGGGCGCACCAGGCCTCCGCCCTCGCGGGATCGATCTCGATCGCCCGGGTGTAGCAGACGGCGGCCTCGCTATACCGCCCGAGGATGAAGAGTGCAAGGCCTTTGTTGTACCATGCGTCCGCGTTCTCCGGGTGAGACCGGAGTTCCTGATCATAGCAGGCGAGCGCCTTATCATAGTGAGTGAGGATCGAGAGGACGTTTGCCTTGTTGCTCCATATACCCTGGTTATCAGGATCGATCTCGATCGCCCGCTCATAACAGACGAGTGCCTCATCATAGCGCTCGAGCCGGTAGAGCGCATTCCCATAATTGTTCCAGGCAACGGCGTTTTCCGGGTCTGCCCTGATCACGGTCTGGTAACAGCTGACCGCTGTCTCGTAACTCCCGAGAGCATAGTAACTCTCGCCCCGGTAGTAATACGCATCGGTATGGTCGGCACGGAGCCTGAGAACGTGGTCGAAGCACTCAAGCGCCTCCTCGTAGCGCTTCAGGGCAAAGAGGGTGAGGCCCTTCTGGTACCAGGTCTCGGGATCGGCGGCGTTCTCCCGGATCGCCCGGTCAAGGCAGACAAGTGCCGGGCCATGGCGCTTCAACCTCTTCAGCGCCGTGCCTTTATGATACCATATCCCGGTGTTGGCGGGCTGAATCCGGAGCGCCTGGTCATAGCACTCGATCGCGTCCGTGTAGCGTTCGAGGTGGTGCAGCGCCCGGCCCCTGTTATACCAGGCATCGGCATCTTTCGGGCGGACGGCGAGTACCCGACTGTAGCAGTTGATCGCTTCCGCATAACGCTTCAGCACCGCAAGCGTTGAGCCCCGGGTATACCAGGCGTCGGCGTGGTTTGGATCGATAGCAACGGCCTGATCGCATGACGCGAGGGCATCCCCGTGCCGGGAGAGGATGGCCTGGATAGCCCCTCTGGCATACCAGGCGTTTGCGTTCTCAGGGTCGAGCGCGATGATCCGGTCGTAACAACCGATCGCCGCGTCGTACTGCCGCTCAATGGCAAGCGCTGTTCCCCTGGAGAGCCAGGCCTCCACCCGGCCCGGTTCGAGCGCGAGTACCCGGTCGTAGCTTGCAATCGCATCAGTGGTTCGTCCCATGCCCCTGAAGGCATGCCCACGGATGAGCCAGACATCCGCAGAGTCAGGCGCGAGTTTCACCGCCTGGCTGCAGTATTCGACGGCTTCCTGGTATTGCTTGAGGTTGCAGAGTGCCTGTCCCCGGGCGCCCCATGAACGGGCAGACACCGGTTCGATCCTGATGGCCTGATCAAAGCATTCGGCCGCTTCGTGATGGCGTCCGGCGGCAGTGAGGGCGAGTCCCTTATGGTACCAGGCATCGGCGGTGTTGGCGTTCAGTTTGATTGCCCGGTCGTAGCACTCGACGGCCCGGTCGTACTGCCCCTCCGCGCAGTATGTCCGGCCTTTCCTGCACCAGATCTCGGTGCTCTTCCAGGGCAGATCCATTTTGTGAGAGATGGTGGTTCACAGCCAAAAGGGTTTCGATGCTCCCCACCGGGTATGTGCGTACCGATCAAAAAAATCTCCTGCCCCTCCTCTGCCCGCTACAACCGCCCGGCACAGCGGATCGATTGACAACGTATACATGCTCCGGGATCAAAATCGGAGATAAGGAACCGTAGAGGACCCGGATGAGCATGAAGAGGATGCGCGATATACCCAATCAGGATCGCCCGCGTGAGAAACTTGCAGCACGGGGGCCTCAAGCGCTCACCAATGCCGAACTGATCGCTCTCCTCCTTGGCCGGGGCGTAAAAGGGCGTGACGTATCGCAGATCGCCGGGGATATCGAACAATACCTGAAGAATGCCGAGGGCAGCCCTTCGTATGCGGCTCTCCTTGCGATAGAGGGCGTCGGAGCGGCGAAGGCCTGCGAGATCATGGCCTGCTTTGAGCTCGGGCGGCGTTACCATGCGGATGACGGCGTCGCCGGGAGCCGGATCACCTGCCCCGGCGACGTGCTGCCGCTGATCGCTGAGTGGCGGGACAGAAAACAGGAATACTTCTTCTGTATAACGCTCAACGGCGCCGGCGAGGTGATCGAGCGCCGGACGGTCACCGTCGGGATCCTGAACCAGAGCCTGGTCCACCCCAGAGAGGTTTTTGCCGAGGCGATCACCGACCGCGCTGCCTCGGTCATCCTGGCCCACAACCATCCATCGGGAACATTAGAGCCCTCCACTCAGGACATAAGCATCACCCGGCAGCTCGTCGAGGCCGGCTCGATCCTCGGCATACGGGTGCTCGACCACATCATCGTCACGAAGAAGGGTTACGTAAGCCTCAAAGAACTCGGGCATATGTAGACCGGTTCCCGGAGTCACCCCTTCTTGCCCTCCGAAACATTCGTTACGAGTGCAGGGGTATTCGCGCCGACGCTCTCCTCACTCGGCCGCACCCGGGCTCTGGTAAGATCGGGATCAGTCCAGTATCCTTGTTCTCCTCCGAAAATCTGCGAATAGACGTGGCCTCCCCCTGTGTTCGTGAAAAAAGTTTATCCATTTCCATCCGCCAGAAGTACATGAGGCATATTCATCATGGAGACTGGATTTCTCAGGGTACTCTTTGATCCCGGGCATTTTTTTGAGAATCGCATGCGGGGTGAACCGAGCCTGAAGATACCGGCGCTTATAGCGCTCGTTATCGGGCTGGTCGGTGCGGTCTCGGCCGCACTGATGGCAAACATGATCGTCGGTATACTCCCCACAGAGGCGCAGGCCTTCGGCGTGATCGTGGTGGGATTCGCCGTAGCCGGCGGCGTCATCGGAGGATTTTTGACGTGGATCGTCTATGGCATAATCTTCTATGCCCTGTCGATGGTCTTTAAGGGCGAAGGATCGCTTGCGCGGACGCTCGAGGTCACCGGCTATGGGTTTTTACCTCAGGTCTTCGGGGGCATCGTCGGGGCGTTCATCTCCTATCAGATCATATCGAATCTGACGATCCCGGTCGCAAGGAGCCCCGAGGAGATAGCGGCGGTGACGGAAAACTTCACCGAAATGCTGGTATCCGATCCGCTTATGCAGGTCGCCGCGCTTGTGGGCATCATCTTCCTCATCTGGAGCGCGAACATATGGATATTCGGTATGAAATACGCGCGCAACTTATCGATGCGGGATGCGGCCCTCACCGTCGGG
This sequence comes from uncultured Methanoculleus sp., assembly GCA_964413225.1. Classification (GTDB taxonomy): domain Archaea; phylum Halobacteriota; class Methanomicrobia; order Methanomicrobiales; family Methanoculleaceae; genus Methanoculleus. Next base: position 32,178 of record CAYPRO010000013.1, read on the forward strand.
ATACCCGTTGCACTCTATATACTCTACACGGGCGTCACCCTCGTCGGATGGCTATAATCATGAAATCGCTGTACCTTGCCATCATATCACTCATCTGCGCCGTCGCAGTACTCGCCGGTTCGGTCAGCGCCGCCCCTGCGGATATCACCGTGACATCTTCATCCATCGACCCTCCTGTTCTGATGAAGGGCGATACCGGGACGCTCACCGTGACGATCCAGAACAACGGCGCCAGCCCCGTCTTGATCAAGAGCGCCCGTCTCTTTGCGAGCGGGATCGTACCATTGAACGACCCCTACCTCTCGGTCGGAGAGATCGGCGCCGGGAACACAAAGACGTTTACCTTCACCGTCCGTGCGGATGCCGGGGAGGGGACGTTCTACCCCGCCTTCGTCATCGACTTCGTCAATGCCGGTAGCCTCCGCTACCCGGTCCCGATCAGGGTCGAGGATACCCCGCTCAGCATATCGGTGATCAAAAAACCGGATGCTTTTTCACCGGGGAGGACGGTTGACGTAACCATCCGGGTGGGGAACCCCCGCCTGAACGCCGCCTCCGGCGTTCAGGTGATACCGCAGGGGCCGGGCATCTCCGTCACCCCATCAAGCGCATTCATCGGTGCTCTTGTTACCGATGGTTCCGGGACCGTCGTCTTCAACCTGACCCCGGCAGAGGAGACGACCGCCACCTTCCGGGTGGTCTGGCGTAACGGCATCAACACTCATACAACCGATTTTATCCTGCCGATTGCGTTTGGCAAGGATAAACGGCAGGCGGACCCGATCGTCACGAACGTCGAGATCCGGTCGGAGGCCGGGGGATATCGGATCGCAGGCGACGTCATGAACGCCGGTCTTGAGTCCGCGCGGTCGGTGCTCGTCACCCCCGGCATGCCGGCAAAGCCCATCGACCCCTACCGTGTCTACGCCATCGGGACTCTTGACCCCGACGATGCGTCCCCGTTTGAGGTGACGTTCCAGACCGATTCAGGCACAACAGAGGTTCCGATCATCATCGAGTACCGGGACGACAACGGCAACCGCTACACGGCAACGACGATGATCGGCGTCGGCGATGCCCTGGCGGTGTCGCCTGAAGGGAAGACCGACGGGCTACCGCTTGTCGGCATCATCGTCATCGTGATCGTCGCCCTCGGGGTGGCCGGGGCCATATATTACTCCTGGAGACGGAAGTAACGACGATGCCCGTCATCACGTTCGATGCGGTCACGAAGGTCTACCCCCTCCCGGCCGGCGATGTCGTGGCGCTCGCCGGGATCGACCTTGCCATCGAGAAGGGCGAGTTCGTCCTGGTCATGGGCCCCTCAGGGTCGGGGAAGTCGACGCTCTTGAATATCATGGGGTCGCTTGATGTCCCGACATCGGGGGAGGTCACCATTGCGGGAAGGCAGATCAGCGGGATGGATGATGATGATCTGACCGTCATGCGGCGGGACCACATCGGGTTCATCTTCCAGCAGTTCAACCTCATCCCGCTCCTCTCGGTGGTCGAGAACGTCGAGTATCCGCTCATCCTGAAAGGCCGGCGGGATGTATCCCGCGAACGGGCAAAGGAAGTCCTCACGGCGGTCGGGATCCCCGATACGCATTTTTCCCACAAACCCGGCGAGCTCTCCGGCGGGCAGCAGCAGCGTGTGGCGATCGCCCGGGCGCTCGTAAACGATCCCGACTTCCTCCTCTGCGACGAACCTACCGGAAACCTGGACTCAAAGACCGGAACCGCGATCATGGATCTCCTCGATCGTATGAACCGCGAAGAGGGCAAGACCGTCATCATGGTCACGCACGATCCCCGGATGACCGAATACGCCGATCGCACGATCCAGATGGTGGATGGGAGACTGGCATGACCTTCTTTGATCTTGCCCGCCGGAACGTCAGCCGTCACTGGCTCCGGTCGATCCTCGCTGTCGTCGGGATCGCCATCGGTGTCGTCGCGATCGCCACGCTCGGTATCATGGGCAACAGCATCAGCATCATGTTCAACGATATGGTCAGCGACGTCGGCGACACCATCACCGTCTCCCCCGCAACCCGTTCGGGGACCACGGATCTCACCGAACGGCAGGTGGATGATATAACCCGGGCGGTCGGTTCCAACCGGGCCATACCGTTTGCGACAACGTTTGATACGATAACCGTGGGCGAGACCAAGAGCGGCGCCATGATCTATGCTATCCCGGCCCGGGATATCCCCTTCCTGCTCGACATGGAGGCGGGGACGTATCCCAGGGATACCGGTTCTGGGTGCGTTATCGGGAAGAAACTTGCCGAGGATAGCAGGAACACCGGCCTCAAACTCGGCGCCCGGGCCACGATCGGCAACGAGACCCTCCGGGTTGTGGGCGTGCTCGAGGAGCGGGGGATGGGGTTTGACATAAACCCCGACTACGCTATCGTCGTACCTTACTCATGGTATTCAAAACACTACGACAAGGATAAGTACGATCAGGTCATCGTGAAGGTCCGTGATGTCAACGATCTCGATGCGGTCAAGGCGGCGATCGAGCAGAAGATGAACCGGCGTGAGACTGTCGTCAACGTCATGGATACCCGGGGCATACTGAAAGAGGTCTTTTCGGCCGTCGACTCGATCACGGTCTTTTTGATGGGTATCGGTGCGGTATCCCTCATCGTAGCCGGTGTCTCGATCTTAAACGTGATGCTGATGTCGGTCACCGAGCGGATCAAGGAGATCGGGGTTCTCCGGAGCATCGGCACCCGGCGGGGCGAGGTGATGCGGATGTTCATATACGAGGCCCTGATCCTCGGGATCGTGGGCGCCGTTATCGGGGGTGTGCTCAGTTTCGGGACCGGCTATGCTATGACGGCGGTCTTATCAGGGAACCCCGATTACTTCTTTGATCCTACAAGCCTCCTCTACATCGTCTTCGGGATGGTCTTCGGCGTCGCGACGAGTGCAGCCTCCGGCCTCTACCCGGCCTGGAAGGCGGCTCACTTAAACCCGATCCAGGCGCTCCGCCACGAGTGATAGGCCTATCCCGCACATATCTCTTTTTGGCGCTCGATATTGTCGCGGAGCTCCCCAAATGCATCCTCGACGGAGCGGGGAGCACCCGGGAGGAGGATGAAGTACTCGCGCTCTCCTTCGGCGATGATGAGTGCGACCGGCGCCAGGCTGGCCATGGCACTCTCCCCCCGGTAGACTGCGAACATCCTGATGATGGGGATGATGCATCGGCCGTCTGCCATGCGGGCGCCGCCGACGATAAGATCTATCTCTTCAGGCACCCGGCGCACCTCTCCCTGAGATCTTCCGGAGTCGCTGCCGCACCGGCTTATGCAAAAGAGCCTGCACGACCGGTATGATGATCAGGAGCGGGTGACGGATCTGAATCTTGAGTTCGAACGTGCCTGAGAAGATCTCCCGGTCAAAGACCGGAGTCATGACAAAATCGATCGCCTCTGCCGGCCAGAGGGCGTAGCGGGCAGCTGTGCAGTAACCGTATATGGCACCGGTACTGGCAGGGCTCGCAAGGCCGAGGGTTACATACCCGTGGAGGGTCTCAAGGTAGAGAGACCGGAGGAATGCGGTAAAGATCCTCTTGATGTGGGGCCAGAGGTCATGGGCGGCGTCGATATATTCGCCCGCCGGAATGACCGATCTTCGTGCCTTTGCCTCCCCCTCCTCCTTCTCCGGTCCTTCTCTCATCATCTCACGGATATCCCGTGTCATGACCGGACGGCCGAGAAGGAGGACCTCGAGTACCTGCATCTCCTCATCGGCCCGGACTCTAACCCCCACGATGCCCCAGGCTGTGGTTGCCGTCCCCCGGAGGCTCTCCTGGCTGCAGGTGGCGACCGTCGAGATGGTCACCGGGATCAGGTAGAGGGCGAGCAGAACCGCAAGGAGGATGACGACGATGGCAAGCAGGATGAAGAAGAGGATGGTCGCGGCCATGGGCTTGAGGAAAAGAGGATCTTATGCCTCTCCCTCACCGCTGACCGGGATCTCCTTTCCCTTCTCTTTTCCCTCTTCTGAAGCCCCGGAAGTTTTGCCTTTACGTTGCTGCATCAGCATCTCGCCGCCCTTCTCGATCGCTTTCGCGACATGCGGGCCGACTGCTTCCCCGAGTGTCGTGATCACCTCGGCCATCTCGCTCTTCTTCTTCAGCGATATGACCTGGATACCCTCAGGGCCGGTCACGCCTTTGGTGACGATGACCAGGGCGACTGCCGATATACCACCTCCGCCGCCGGTCCCGATCCCGCCGCCCTGCTTGCCCTCTTTCTCTCCTCCGTTACATTCTCCGCCGCCAAACCCGAATCCGAACTCGGCGACCGGTATGATGACCCGCTCGCCGGCCTCGATCGGGGCACCGAGGACGGCGCTCGCGCAGAGCGATCTTGCAAGCTGATCGACGGTTAACTGAAGCATGGATTCACCAGTCACACTATTCACCACAGGTATTCCCTCTCCTGTCTTGTATATAATGGTTGGGGTATTCCAGAGACCAGGGCGCCTGCGGATGTGTATGGATACCTACTTACGCTAAAAGGGCGACCGGGAGGCGATGAATGACGATGTTGTCCCGGACTGGAACGAGGTCTGGCAGAGGAGGCTTGCCCTGAACCGGTTGACCCCGGCGTTCCGGGAGGGTGCGGATCTCTGGGGCGACCGGGAGCAGGCCCGACAATATGCCGCCCGTCCCACATCTAAACATGCGCATCGGGTCGCAGAGACCCTGGGGGATCTCGATGTCGCTCCCGGCGACCGGGTTCTGGATATCGGGTCGGGGCCCGGGACCCTCGCCCTGCCGCTTGCCCGGGCCGGCGCCCTGGTGACGGCGGTCGAGCCTGCGGAGGGGATGATAGCCGAGCTCCGGGCGGCGGCGGAACGGGAAGGGCTAACCACGATCACCACGGTTCATGGTCTCTGGGAGGAGGTCGATCCGACTCGCGATCTTATGCCGCCCTACGACCGGGTGGTCGCTTCGTTCTCGCTCACCATGCCTGATATCCGCTCGGCTCTCTCTACGATGGATGCGGTCGCCTCTGAGTCCGGATCGATCCACCTCTACTGGTTTGCCGACGAACCGCTCTGGGAACGGCTCTACCTCGCTCTCTGGGAGGATCTGCATGGGGCGCCGTACCATCCGAGGCCGAAGGCCGACTGCCTCTTCAACGTCCTCTACGGTATGGGGATCTATGCAGATGTCCTGATGCGCCCGATGAGCAGTACGACCTCCTTTGCGACCGTGGAGGATGCGATCGACCATTTTGCTCCCCGGATGAGCGCAACAACCCAGCGGCAGCGTGAGATCCTCCGGGACTACTTCCGCAAGCACCTCATGTGGCAGGATGGCGGGCTCTCTCTCCCCGGAACCTCTACGTACGCCTCTATATGGTGGCATAAGCGGCGGAGTTGATGGCAAAGGCGCGTACCGTCAGGGGACGCGAAACGCGAGAGAGGTTGCGGCTATGATGGTGAGTCCGAGGACAGCAACGACCATCCTCCAGGTTGCAGGCTTTGCAAGCCTGGTGAGGAGGGCCCCGAGCTCACGCCGGTAAAGGACGGCAAACAATCCGATGATCAGGAAGAAGAAGAGCCACTCGCCAGGGTGGGTGAGCTCCTGCAGGATAGCGTTCCAGAAGAAGTCCCCGGGGTAGTTGTACCGGGGAAGAGGGCCGAGGAACGGCCAGAACCACTCGATGGGGTGCCGCCACATGCCGTCGAGGACCTGATGACTCGCCATGCCGGCGGCCACCGCGAGAAGGCCGATCTGGCCCCGGTAGCGGTAGATGAGGAGGCCGGCGATGATGATCAGGAAGAGGATGGTGAGGCCGTGGAAGTATATCCGGCCGTAGTTGACCGTCCCGGCAAGGATGATATGCCCGAGCGGTTTGTCGATCAGGTCGGGGAGAACGGCCCCGAAGGCGCCGAGCGCGACAACCCGTCGGTCGCCCGTGATCGCCGCGAGGGCGATCCCGATGAGGATGCCGACCATGGCATGGGCGAGGAGGTACATCGTTTTCCAGTGGCGGGGCTACCATATACCCTTTTTCCTGGAGGCAGATCCGGGTCTCGCCCTATCTCGGGCTATGGTGAACAACATTGGTCTACTACGATCATTGGTGGTGCGCAATGTATATATCTGTCAGGAGCTCACAATGGTGTATGCAGACGAAGATCCTCCTTGACGAGGGGGAGATGCCGAAGCGGTGGTACAATATCCAGGCGGATCTCCCGACACCTCTGGATCCGCCGCTCCATCCGGCGACCGGGAAACCGGTGGTCCCCGATGACCTCCGCCACATCTTCCCGATGGAACTGATCCGGCAGGAGATGACCACTGAGCGCTACATCGATATCCCCGACGAGGTACGGGATATCTTCACTCTCTGGAGGCCGAGCCCGCTCTATCGGGCAAGAAGGCTTGAAGCAGCCTTGAAGACGCCGGCAAAGATATACTTCAAGTGGGAGGGCGTGAGCGCGCCGGGATCGCACAAACCCAACACCGCCATCCCCCAGGCCTACTACAACCGTGAGGAGGGGGTCGAGCGACTCGCGACCGAGACCGGGGCAGGGCAGTGGGGGTCGTCGCTTGCGTTTGCAGCGAGCCTCTTTGATATGGAATGCACCGTCTACATGGTCCGGAGTTCATACGAGCAGAAACCCTATCGGAAGAGCATGATGCAGGTCTATGGTGCTGAGTGCATACCGAGCCCGTCGGAGAAGACCAAGTCGGGCCGGGCGGTCCTCGCCCGCGACCCCGATACTCCGGGCTCCCTCGGGATCGCCATATCGGAGGCGGTCGAGGATGCAGCAAGCCACGACAACACCAACTACGCGCTCGGCTCCGTCTTGAACCACGTCTGTCTCCACCAGACGATCATCGGCCAGGAAGCGAAGCAGCAGCTTGCGCTTGTTGACACTTACCCTGACGTCGTGATCGGGTGCGTTGGAGGCGGCTCCAACTTTGCCGGGCTATCTTTCCCGTTTGCCGGCGATAAGATGAAAGGAAAGCATCCTGATACCGATATAATCGCAGTGGAGCCTTCCGCATGTCCATCCCTGACAAAAGGGCTCTACGCCTACGATTACGGGGACGTTGCGGGGTTGACTCCGCTCATGAGGATGTTCACCCTTGGTCACGACTTCATCCCGCCGGCAATCCACGCCGGAGGCCTCCGCTACCATGGCATGGCGCCGCTTGTCTCCCGTCTCGCCCGCGATGGTGTGATCCGTTCCGCCGCCTATCTCCAGAACGAGGTCTTTGATGCCGCAGTGATGTTTGCCCGGACGGAGGGGATCATCGTCGCGCCCGAGGCCGCCCATGCGGTAAAGGCCGCGATCGATGAGGCGCTCCGGTGCCGGAAGACAGGGGAGGCAAAGACGATCCTCTTCAACAACTCCGGGCACGGCAACTTCGACTTCTCCTCATATGAGGCCTACTTTGCCGGGAGACTGGTCGACTACGAGTACCCGGTGGAGCTGATCAAGGAGTCGCTTGCCCGGTTGCCGGTGACGGGGTGATAGCGGCAGCGTGACGACCGTTGGGTTCCTCGTCAACCCCATCGCCGGTATGGGCGGGGCTGTGGGGCTTTCCGGGACAGACGGCGATGTAGAGGAGGCCCTCCGGCGCGGGGCGGTTCCCCGTGCCCATGGCCGGGCGGTGCAGGCCCTCTCCCCTCTTTCTGGCGATGGTATAGTGTGGTACACCTGTGCCGGGCCGATGGGCGAGGATGCCCTTCTCGGTGCGGGGATCGGCAGATTCACCGTTCTCTACCGGCCGGAGGAACCGACCACCGCCACCGACACCAAAACTGCGTGTCGGGCGTTCTTCGATGCCGGGGTGGATCTCATCGTCTTCTGCGGCGGGGACGGGACGGCCCGGGATGTCTTTGATGCCGTGGGGAAAGAGGTCCCGATCCTCGGGATCCCGGCCGGGGTGAAGATGTACTCGGCGGTCTTTTCGGTCAATCCGGCGGCGGCGGCCGAGATCATCCGGAGAGCGGGGCGGATCGCCTGCCGCGACTCCGAGGTTATGGATATCGACGAGAATGCTTACCGCTCGGGCCACCTCTCTTCCCGGCTCTACGGGTATGCGTCTGTCCCCTACATCCCGGAACGGACGCAAGGGGGGAAACAGGTCTTTGAGCATCAGGATGAGGAGCGGGCTAAGGACGATATCGCGGCGTTCATCGGCGAGATCATGCTGCCGGATACCCTCTACATCATCGGCGCCGGGAGCACGACGGCGCGGATCATGGAACGACTCGGTCTTGCCCCGACGCTGCTCGGGGTCGATGCCGTCGTGAACGGGGAGGTCGTCGCCTACAACGCCGACGAGAAGACCCTCCTTGCCCTCCTTGATGAACACCCGCGCTCAAAGATCGTCATAAGTCCCATCGGCGCCCAGGGGTTTGTGCTCGGCCGGGGGAACCAGCAGATCAGCCCGGGAGTCCTCCGGAAGGCGGGGTTATCGAACCTGATCGTGGTCGCCACGCCCGGAAAGCTCGCCGGAACGCCCCTTCTCTACGTCGATTCCGGGGATCCGGCCCTCGACCGGGAGGTCGGTGATACGATTCTCGTCATCTCCGGCTACCGGATAGCGCAGAGGAAGCGGGTCCTCCACCCGGAGTAGCGCCGCCTCAATCTTCTTCTCGCGCGAGTACTGCTCGGCAAGTTTGCGCAGATCCCTCACTTTGGCGTTTGCCGCCTCGATGATGGAGAGGACCTCAAGGTAACGGCTATCTCCTGGACCGCCTTCCCCGCGGAGGCTGATGAGCTGCTCGCGGTAATGCCCGTTGATGGCGCGCTGGAGCTCGGCATCCCTGGCGCGGAGTTCTGCGACGGTGGTATCCTCGATCGCCGGGAAGAGGTGTCCGAGCCCGACGATGTTCTCATCGAGGATCCGGTAGACGCTCTCTGTTTTCTTTGCAAGAACGGCAAAAGCGCCGTTCCCGTTCCTGGATGCTCTCCGGGCGAACTTCCCGAGATCCACTCCGAGGTAACCGAGTCGGCCGATCTCGTTTGACATCCGCACAAGGAAGACCACCTCGCCGGCTTCTGGATCCGAGAGTTGTCTTCGGGAGATCTCACGGAGGGCTTTTTCAATCCTCCGGTCGAGGTGGCCGTTGAGGTCCTTGAGTCGCTCGACCATCTGGTAATCCGCCTCCTTTGCTGTCGCAAGGTAGGCCATCGCCGCGCGGAAGAGGTTGAGCGTGACCTCGTGAGCGTGCCCGAGCTCTTTTCGGATCAGCTCAAACCCGAGGTATGTGTCGTCAGGGATGCCGTCCTCAAGGTAGTGCGTCCGCATGAGGATCTCGGGCTCATCCCCGGGCACCAGCCACGTAACGAACCGCCCGAACTGGTTGATGAGGAGGAGAAAGACTGTTGCCGTGATCAGGTTGGAGAAGAGGTGGGCGTTTGCCACCATCTGCGCCTCGGTCCCGCCGATCGACATCACGAGTTCGGTGAACGATCCGAGGATCGGGAGGATCAGGAGCACTCCTCCGAGATTCAAGGTGAAATGGGCCACCGCCGCCCGCCGGGAGTGCAGGTTCATCCGGGTGGAGGCGATGAGGGTTCCTGTGGTCGAGCCGATATGTGCGCCGAGGATGAGCGGGATCGCCTGGGGGAGGGTGAGCAGCCCCTGCTGGGCGAGGATGACGGCAAGGCCGGTCGTGACGGCGCTTGACTGCACCATGGCGGTGAAGAGGAACCCGATAAGGATGGCGAGCGGGAGCGTCGAGTACTCCGCAACGAAGCTTATGATCTCGGGGCTGTTCTGGAACGGCACGAGCGCCGTCGATATGAGGTTTAGACTGAAGAAGACGAGACCGAAGTAGAAGAGGGGTTTTCCAAGGAACTTGTAGCGCCGTCCGAAGATTCCGACGAGGAAACCGATCGGGATCAGCACCTGCCCAAGCGCCGTCATCTTGAAGGCGACGAGCTGGGCGGTGATGGTCGTCCCGACGCTTGCGCCAATGATGATCCCGAGACTCTGGGTGAACGAGAGAGTACCTGCATTGACGAGGCTGACGGTGATGACCGTCGTTGCCATGCTCGACTGGACGAGGGCGGTGACGACGGCGCCGAGGAGCGCGGCAAGGATCGGCCGCTCTGTCACTCTGCCGAGGATTGCCGCAAAGCTACCTTTCGCGACGGCGAGAATCTCCCGGGAGAAGTTCTCGATTCCGTAGAAGAAGAGGATCAGGCCAGGTACGACGGCGAATGCTATTTCCCAGGGGATCATTTTTGTTCCATAAATATAGGTTCTCTGATCTGAAATACCTCTCGAATCGTTTTTGATAGGAATTCCCTGAAACAGACTGCAGATTCTTCTCAAAAAATCATCTCGGGGATGCCAGATCGGAGGTATCATGCCGGTTCGGATCCAATTGGTATACGTGGCAGCCTTCGATCCATCGATCCCCGGGATCTTCATATTCGGCCTCATCGCCGGCATCTGCCCCTGCAATAGTGTTCTCTGCCTCGGGCTGATCGGTTACCTGACGAGTGGCAAGACCGATCTAACGCTTGCCGGCATCCTCAGGCTGACCGTGGCGTTCTCACTTGGGACCATCCTCGTCCTCCTTCCGCTCGGTGCGGTCGCAGGATATCTCGGAGGATACATCCTCTTCCTCAGTGAGACGGTCGCGTGGACGATCGGCGGGGTGCTGATGATCCTTATGGGGCTGCAACTCCTCCACGTTTACAAACCGCCGATACGGAGCATATTCAACTTCTTCCGGGCACCCGTCTCCTACTCCGTCACGGGGGCGTTCCTCCTCGGCCTCTCGTTTGGAGCGATCACCATAGGGCGCGGGGCGCCGATGCTCCTCGTCGTCCTGACCTACATCGCCCTCTACCAGACGGCGCTCGAGGGGCTCTTCACGATCTTTGTCTACGCTGTGGGACTTTCGATCCCGCTCATCGTCATCAGTTCGGTCGGGGGGGCGGTCGGGAAGAAGATCAAGGAGAAGGCGCGGATGAGCGGGGAGGCTATCGATCGGTTCGTCGGTGTCGCGATCATCCTGATCGGGGTCTATTTCCTGTACCTGGCGTTTTGATGGGTGTTTCTCCCTTCAAGGGCAGCAAGTGCCCGGAGGGTGGTGTAGAGGATCGCGGCGATGAGCACGCATTCGAGGTAGAACCCGAAAGTCACGAATGCGGAGAGGGAGAGTTTATATGTGGGCGTATCTGCGGCGAACGGCAGAGCGCTCATGATACCGTCGAACAGCCATCCGAAGAGCGGCACGCTCTCTGCGATGGAATGAGCAGGCTCGCCCGGCCACCGGTTCGGGTTGATGACCAGAGCGGCTACAAACGGGACCGAGGCTGCGATGGCAACGAGCGTTGCCTGCCGCCTTCTCCTGACCGGGACGGCGCCCACGATCAGGTAAAGCGGTGTTATGGCTCCCATGACCACCAGGGTGACGATCACGAGGATGAAGATGGGGAGGACGAACCCCGATGCCGACCCCGGCGTTCCGGAGACGGCCCTGGCGGTGCCGGCCCAGGCGGTGCTTGCACCGATCGCGACGAGCAGGGGGATGGCCGGCGAGAACCGGCCTGGGGAGAACGAGGCGACGATCGTATCTGACATGGTGCACCGTCCGGGATGCGGTTTTGCTCCTGTGCCCCGGATACCTGCGGGAGAAGTCAACGTTCTTCTATAAACGATTTCTGTCACGATCATCTACACGTCGGGATGCCGTCGGCCGCTTTGTTCCCGAAAAGATATCTCGGCGCGAGATCCCTCTATGGCACAACGGTCAGCCTGATAACTCTTTCCGGCACCGTTTATCTATGATTTGCACGATGATGCTGCCAAACAGCAGGATGAAAAACAGGTATCGGGCAGGGGCGCCGGGCCGGTCGTGCAGGACGATATCCTGGTAGAAGTTGATCGCGAGGACGACTGCGGCAAGGGCGAGCAGTAATCTCCACAGGAGCGACAGGCGGTTGCAGTTCACGAACGCCACCGGTTATCCGAATCCCATCGCGCGGTGGAGATAGATCGCGAGTGCCGCACCGGTTGCCAGAGCGGAGAATGCTGCGCGATCCCCCGATTTCTCGTGGAATACCCGTACCCCGAAGTAGGTCAGAAGGCAGAAGCAGGCAAGGAGCAGCGGGCCTGCAAACGGGACACCCAGGACGATTGCCCAGGAGAAGAGGATGAGCGGCGAGAGAGCATAGACCGCCGACTTCATCGTCTGCTCAAACTCCCTGTGGACGTCGACGAAGAGCAGGAAGAAGTGTTCGATGAGGCTGACCGCGAGGAGTGCGAAAGCCCCGTTTACGAGGCCCAGAAACAAAATGACGAAAATACCCGGGGAAAAGAGTCCGGTCGGGTGCAGTTCCTCCATCGGGGGCGGCCCCGCGAGGATGGAGAGCGCCGTCCAGAGGATCGATGCGCCTGCGGCGATCGCGAAGTAGAATACGAGGTCGTCACGCAGCGGCTTTTCGTTGAGGCGCTCAAAGAGCCGCCGGGGGCCGGCAACGATGGTTTCTGGTGGTATCATCGACATGTTCTCCTTCTCCTGAGCGACCGTAGAGCACCGTCGGCGGCTCTCGGATGTTCTCGTTCAGAGACTGGGCCGTAACTCTATTTACGTTTTCTCTCACGTTCCTTTACACATCGTGATGCGGAGAGGACTAAAATGGACACACGGCCGGGGATACCACCGGTGATACAATACACCGAACGAGAGCGTGGGTCTCCGGAAATTTCAAGGCCATCCGGCCCTATAATGGTATAAGCCGTATACGTTTCGCCGGCCCGGAGAACCTGGAAGATGAGACCGATCCTTGCCGTTATCGTAGGGATAACAGTTATTTACGCCGGCATACACTTCTTCGTCTTGCCGGAGAGCCCGGATGTTACTCGCATCGAGAACATCACTCATATCGAGTCCCCGGCGTATAACCCGGCCGTCCTGGATCTCTGGGAGGTCGCCGCCAAGAGGACCGGCGTCGAGAACCAGTCGGCGACACTGCTGCAACTGGAGGTCGATCTCGCCGGGGACGGCGCGGTTCGGGTGATCTGGCTCTATTTCTACGGGGAGGAAGGCGGCGAGCAGCACGCATACGAGGTCTACGTGGGGCCGGGCGGAACCGTATCCGCCAAGTCGCAGAAGTTCGATCTTCCCATGGAGGGAAGACATCCCCTCGCTCTCTTACGGGAGATCGACGCTATCGCTCTGGAGGATATCCCCTTCCGGGAACGGGGTATGAGGCTTCTTGTGAGCCCGAACGCGTACGGGGACCACTACAACGAGACGCGGGGGAGGCTCTATGAAGTATCGGGCGGGACGTTCCGGCCGGTGAGAGAGGTGACGTTCGGTCCGGACGCGCGCTGGTACACCATCACGATCACCCCGCACCGGAGCCCGGGATCCCCGCCGTCCCCTGAAGAGGTTCTTATTGCGTTCACCCGGCAGGATCTCGCGGCAGCCGAGTCCGTAGCCTACGGGTAGGTGAACATCGAGAACTGGGACTTGTTCATCGTCTCCAGCCCAAACCGCCCTCGGGTGACCTAACCAGTTGCGTCTGCGCCCCTGTCCGCCCGGGATACTATATCCCGCCGGGGGAAATAGCGCACCAGCCTCCCGTCTCTCTCGCTCTGTACGATACCGTCCCGGATGAGCAGCGACATATGCCAGGTCACCGATGCACCGACGATATCGAGCGCGGATGCGACTTCCTTGCGCGTCATTCCCGGGTCCTGCATGAGGAGACCGAGTATCCGCCTTCGTGTTCCGTTGAGGGGATAGCCCTCTTCCTCACGGGCCACCCTGCCGCTCGCGTAATACCGCAGGAGCCCGTGGTCATGCTCTGATCGCACCTTCCCCGTTTCGCAGAGGGTTGCAAGGTGGTATCGGAGGGTTCCAACGTTAATCTCCAGTCTGCGGGAGAGGGAGGAGTGATTGATCCCGGGGTTCTCTCGGATGCAGAGGTATGCCGCACGGCGGACGTCGTGTTCGAGGGCATTCTTCCGGGAGATCCTTCTGTGGCCGAGGTAGAGCCATCCCGCTGCCATTATAAGGAGCTGGGCCGGGAGAAGGAGCAGGGGTGCGGTCATGAAGATGAATTCGAGCAGGACCAGCTTCAGGGGCACGTTCCAGGTGTATACCAGGGTTGGATCGTCCGGAACCAACTCCGGAAACTCTCCCTCACCGAGGACGGTGGGAGCAGCGCTCCCCGGGGGGAGCAGCAGCATGAGGACGGTGAAGAGGAGCGCGGTCCTCGAGAGGGATTGATTCAACATTAGGAGGATCTGGTGACCATAGATATAAAAGAGATGCGGTTTATTCCGCTTTGGCTTCAAAGGAATAATTCTGTGTGTCTCGGACTGATTCCCCGTAAACCTGGAACTGCCACGTTCCGGCCTCTGGCGAGGGGATCCACGTGCGGATCTGTGCGTCTTTATCACCACCCAGATCAGTATCGTGATAGTAGGCGTAGGTACTTCCACTCGGTGAAATGATCTTCAGCATCAACGATTGCTGGGGAATGAACCAGTCCAGGTTCACAAACAGCGTTGAGCTTCCGGGAGGCACATATGCGCTGTGGTGGTTTGTCTCCCCCTGCTGTATAGAATAAAAGGCACAGATACCAGTGTCGCCTGGAAGGGTATCCTCTCCCGGAGCGGTGTTCACAGCACATTCGCTGCTCCCGGCAAAAGCCGGCGGCACAATCAGGACCAGTGCAAGCACCAGTGCAAAGATGCGGTTGTATGTCATAATACCACAGGAGAACTTCTCAAATACCTTCACTTAAGTTTTCTGTCGATCCTCTCTACACGTTCTCCGGTTTGGGGACTGATCGGCTGTTGATGCATGTCATCGGGAGGCCAGGACGGGGCGGTGGTGGAGAGAACCTATTGTGCGAGGTGGGCGCTCCTGCAAAATGGGTGGCTGTGACGGGGACACGATATCCGATAGGAGTTACGCAGTTCGTCCAAATTGATAATTATGTTTTGTTGACAAACAGGATTGATTAACCATTTGAAGTTGCCAAATCTTTAAGTTACGATGCATTCTGCGTAACTCCTATCCGATATCGATTTTTCCTTTGCCGCGTGGGTTTATTGTCGGTCGACGCAGTGTGAGTTTCCGGTCGACTGCGGGATGTTTTCGGAAGCAAAATGGATCGAACAGCCTCAACGTGTAGAGAGGTTCGACAGAAATCATTTATAACAGAACGTTGATTTCTCACATGTGGGTACCGGAACCGGTATCCCGAAGCGCAGGGAGGTCCACCCGGCCAAGAGCGAATCGGATGGGTGAACGTCCCGCATGCCCGGAGGCAAAGGGAACGTATGCTCTTCCTCTACTTGAAGGTATGCCGTTTCTGCATCCGGGAAGGAATCTAGGAGAATAATCATGAATGAGCTACGCAGGATTGGAAGAGTATCCATCCTTTTGGGAGTGCTGCTTTGTGTAGCACTTATATCAACCGCGAGCGCAGAAGAGGTTACTCTCGAGCGTTCGTTCATGCAGGATGAGGCGGCGCTCGAGCAGTATGCACATTTATCTCCTGATGAGCAGGTGATAGTGCTCAAAGCGTTGAAGGAGACATACTCCTCAGAGAGTGAATTTGAGGAGACCGTCACAGAACTGAATAGGATCTGGGATGGTACGTCTACGCTGGAAGAGGGAGATAAACAGGAACTGCTAGCATCGGTAATCGCCAGTGTGTTTAGCTACTATTGTCCGGACGCTTCTCATCAGATAGGCCCCATGTGGGGGGGCGCAAATGGTGAGAATCCTGACGGGGTTCACAATGCCCTTGCTGGGATTGCCGGACAAAAGAGAGGCTGGGGATATTCACAGACAAAAATATTGGATGCGAACTCAAAAGCTCCAGATACTTGGGGTCTTGAACAGATGGTCGAGCACTATCTGAACGGGGCCCCATTCTTCAGCAACGCCCCGGATAAATGCAGTTACTACGCGAATGAAGCGAGGACCCAAATGAGGTCGAACCTCTATAGTGAGTCTGCCTGGCGATGCCTGTCCTGGTCGATGCATTACATGAGCGATCTGTCTATGCCGTGGCATACTCAGGGTGTAGCCGATCCAGTACAGCTAGCGACACATTCCCTTTATGAGGGATATGTGCAGGAAAAGTTCACAGATCCTGAGTACGGGTTTAAAACGGCTCTTGTGTCGGCCCCTAATACCTGGGTTGTAATATCTGACCCCGCTTCGAGTGCGCGATCTCTAGCATCCTACTCCTCAGCACGGTATTCCGGGCTTCAATTGAAGATTGCGACCATTCCTTTTGGGTGGGGAGAAGATACCTGGGTCAAGTCGACAACTAAGGATCTCTTGAAAGAAGGTCTCAAGTATAACATGGGTCTCGTCGAGTACGCGACACATTAACCAAAAACCCCTTTTTGGTGAGACGATGGACGAAAAACATGCGAAAATCCGGAAAACCCTATTGAACCTGCTCATTGTGGTCGGGATCCTCGCCGTGGTGGTCGTCCTGCTCTTCCTTGCTGTTGGGTTTGTCGAGACCACCCTACCGAACAACTCTTACGCGATCAAGATCACCGGCCTGTCCGGCCTTGCCGTGAACGGCACCGCCACGGTCATGGTCCCGATCCCGGCGAGTGTGGATGGTGTTCCGGCGATGTCGGAGGAGGTGCTTACCGGTCGGTATCAGGCCTTCGGGTGGCAGACAGCAATCCGGGAGACCCCGTATGGGAAGATGCTTGCGTTCACGACGACGGAAGGATACGCACCTGATATCTCCGTATCGTCCGGTGAGTTCGAGAAGAAAGAAGAACCCCGGCTGCTTGTGCCCGTGCTTGCGACACCCGAAAACATGAGCGCCGAAGAGTTCAGCCGACTATCGGGCGGGACTTACACCACGGTCGTCTTCCTCGACGGCTTCGTCTCGCCGCCGGAGAACGCCACCTCGATCTCGTTCAACATTAGGTACCAGGGAGGTGGGGGTATAAAGCACCTGATAAAGGAAGATACCTGGACGGCGACGGTGAATGCGACCGTTTCGGGGACAGCGTCCGGTTTTGTCCCAGTCTCGGCCGAATACCATGTTATTGCCGGGGGCATCTATCTTTGACGGACGATCCCGTGCGAAAGAATTCCCGGCGGATCGTGAGAGTCGCTCTCCCAGGACTATTTATATTCGTCATCTGTCTGGGGATTCTCGTTTCCATGCATTCTGCAGGGGCCCGGGACGATACTCAACTGCCGTTGGACGGAAATCTATCATTGCTATTGGATGATAACCAATCCCCGCTATCCGGGCGGTCATGGCATCTTACCTCCTACTGGACAGGAGAGACAACCATCCCCGTCATCGAGAAAACGGACCCAATTATCGCGTTTACCGACGACGGGCCGGTCAGCGGCACCTCCGGATGTAACATCTTCTTCGGGGGCTACGTCCTCTCCGACGGCACGCTCACGATCCGCGAGATAGAATCGACGAAGATGACCTCAACTCCGGAGGTGCTCGATCAGGAGAGGGTGTTCTTTTCACTGCTCCTGAAAGCGAAAACCTACTCAAGAGATGGTGACTGCCTCCGGTTGTTCGATACGTCCGGAAGAGAGATCCTCTCCTTCACAAGTCAGACACAACCGCTCCAGGGGAAAGCGTGGTACCTCTGGTACCCACGGAATGATACGGGAGGAGCCGTTCAGAACCTTGGTCTCGACCTGATTTCATTGCAGTTTCTGGAGGAAAATCAGTTCCGGGGGATCGTCGTGGGCAACGACTACTGCGGAACATATGAAGCGTCCGGGGATGCCATTCGGTTCAGAACGATGGAAGGGTGCCCCGAGACCCTCGATGGGTGTGTCGAATTGCCCGAATGGTACCGTTCGCTCCTGGAACAGGCGCACGGTTACAGGATAACGGGGGCTCAACTCGATATCATGAACGAGAATGGTCACTCCATCCTGTCGTTTACCCGGATATCCCCTTCACTGGTCTCGCCTGCCTGGTATCCGCAGCAGTATCGGGCGGCAGATGGATCAGGTCTTTTGACGTTGTTGGGGACTTACGACCAGGTAACCTTTATGCCGGACGGTATGGTCGTCGGAACCATCCATGGAATTCAATTCTTTGCGCTGTACGATTCAGGTGACTCATCGATATCATTCGGTCCCGTAGCCGTACTTATTGCGGAGGATGACGATACCGGAAAAACGGATGAATCCTGGAGGGCGATCGAGTCGGTATTTGCAGAAGCGAGAACGTATCGGATCCAGAACGGCACGATGGAACTCTCTTCTGGCGACGGAGATGTCCTGATGATAATGACAAACGAGCCTGTGCTGTAGCGGAATGCTTTGGGGGTCCCTCTCCAAATTGGGGTTCCCTCTTTCTGGCGCTACGGCAAGGCAATCGGGCCCTCGGGAGAACATGACCGGGACTGCACACGGTCCCGGTCCCTGTTCATAATGGATGTGTTTGGGTGAGGAAGCGATTCCACAGGTCCAACGTGTAGGCGATCGTGACAGAAATCGTATATAGATGGTAACTATTCAGCCCTAACCGAAAGATCTTTTTATAATGACGACTAAATAAAATTCAGTGACTGCTGATATTCCTTCCTCTGGGATGGGTGTTGAAGAACGTCCCCTTTCCCA
>CAYPRO010000014.1:0-47984 GCA_964413225.1 uncultured Methanoculleus sp.
AGGCCGGGACGTAGGGCTTGATGTCGAGTACCGGGGTGCCGTCCAGTATATCCACATCCTCGACGTGGAGCGTCGTGCCGCAAACGGCGGTCAGCCTGAGGATCGATATGCCGATAGCGTTCGGGCGGCGGGGCGCCCGGGTCGCAAAGACGCCACGTGGAGTTTTATCGAGGAACGGCACCACCTCAAGCGCGTAGCCCTCTGACCGATGGAAGTGGTAGAGGAGGATTATCCGCGAGAACCCCTCAAGGTCTTTGAGGCCGGCAGCATAAGCCGGGTCGAGTTCGATCACACCACGGATGCCCCGGGCGCCGACGGGCTGTATGGGCATATCTCTGAGGTTGTTGTGGGGAGAACGGACGATGCCGATAGGGGTGAATACGATCTCGGTCATGGATACCATCTGTGGTTATTATACGACAGAAATTAAGAGAGTTTGTGTACGGGCAGGCACCGGCCGGGATACCATAATTATCGGTGTCCTGCCTTTGCAACGATGATCCGGGCGCGGAGATCCCGTGCGGCGGCGGCGACATCATCCTCGCCCACGACCGCCGATATCACTGCAACGCCATCCGCCCCTGCGGTTATGACGCCGGCGACGTTTGCCGCGTTTATCCCGCCTATGGCGATGAGGGGGAGGGCGACCGCTGAGCGGATCGCCGCAAGCATGGCAAGCCCGTGCCCCGGGCCCGCATCGCCCTTTGAACCGGTCGCAAACGTCGGGCTGAGCGCCACGTAATCGGCTCCTTCCTCCGCGGCGCCGACTGCCGTCGCGACGGACGAGACCGAGGCGCCGATGATGAACCCCGGCGGGGCGATGCGCCGGGCCTCCCGTATGGGTAGATCGTTCTCGCCGAGGTGAACCCCATCGGCGCCGGCCGCAAGGGCCACGTCCAGACGGTCGTTCACGATGAAGAGAGAGTCGGCGTCATGGGTGATCTCGCGTATAGCGACGGCTGCGGTAAAGAGATCCCGCCCTGAAAGGTTCTTATCCCGGAGCTGGATCGCATCCGCGCCCCCCGTGGCAGCAGCTCTCGCGAGTTCCACGTGGGAGCGGCCGCGCCCTATATCCTCATCGGTGATCACGTAGAGGTCGTATGCCATCTACAATACCTCGATCCGCGCGTGCCGGGCAAGATCGCCGGGGGCAAGCCCGGCAAGCTCATCAAAGAGCGCCGTCCGGAACGAGTAGGGGCCGCGGGCAGAGGTTGCCGCCCGCTCCCCGGCCAGACCGAAGGCCGCGAGAGCCGCGGCAGCTGCGATCGCGCGGTCATCCGCGACCGCAGCAAACGCAGCGGTGACCGATGCCGCCATGCACCCGGTCCCCGAGAGCCGATCCATCGCCGGAACCCCATTTTGGACCATATAGGCCCGCTGCTCGTCAGCGATGATGTCGACTTCCCCCGTCATGGCGACGACGGCTCCTGTCAGGCGGGCGCATTCCCTTACCGTCTCTATGGGATCACCCGTTATTCCCCCGGAATCCACCCCCCGCACGCTCCCGCCGGTCCCGGCAAGGACGCCGATCTCGCCGGCGTTCCCCTTCAGGATGGCGATATCGAGGGCATCGAGGAGGCGCTGCACCGTCGCGGTTCGAAACGCCGTCGCCCCTGCGCCGACAGGATCGAGTATGACCGGTATGCCGATGTCGTTTGCCCGACGGCCGGCGATGAGCATCGCCTCGACCTGCGCCGCCGAGAGCGTCCCTATGTTCAGGACGAGGGCGCCCGCAGCGGCGGCCATATCAGCGACCTCTTCGGGGGCTTCTGCCATCACCGGTGCCGCCCCGGCGCATATGGTTATGTTTGCGCAGTCGTTGACCGTGACGTAGTTCGTGATGTGGTGGATGAGGGGGCGGCGCCCTCTCACGGCGGCAAGGAGGCCGGCGGGGATGGCGCCGTCCATGAAACACCCTTCTGTTCTGTTCTCCGGCATGGTTACCGTATATGTCTCTCCAGCAACCGTATAAACCCGGTCACCGGGAGGATCCAGACGCCGGGAGGGTAATCGGTAAGACGTTTCGGGATCCACTCACGATGAGATGGATGAGGACGATGTTGAGCATCAACCGCACGGCGATGCCCGCCGTAAGAGAGATGATCCGCCGCCACGATGAGCTCGGGGTGGCGGTCGCAAAGTTGAATGACGGCACGACATGTATCGATTGCGGCGTGCGCGTGCCGGGGAGTTATCGGGCGGGAACGCTCTTCGTCGAGATCTGCCTTGCCGGGCTTGCGACGGTGGCGATAACCCCCGGCCGGGTGGGAGATATGCCGATACCGTTCCTGCACGTCACCGTGAGCCACCCTGCTCTCGCATGCCTCGGCTCGCAGAAGGCCGGCTGGGTGCTGAAGGTCGGAGGTTACTCCGCCATGGCTTCGGGACCGGCACGGGCGCTCGCGCTGAAACCCAGAGAGACCTACAGGCGGATCGGCTACCGCGACGCCTCCGATACCGGTATCCTCGCAATTGAGGCCGATACCCTCCCGGATGAGGAGATCACGAGTTTCATAGCGGAGAAGTGCGGCATCGACCCGGGGAACCTCTACGTCCTCGTCGCCCCGACCGCAAGCTTAGTCGGGTCGATCCAGATATCCGGCCGGGTAATCACGGCGACCCTCCATAAGCTCGAGGAGAGAGGATATGATCTCCTCCGGGTCAGCCAGGCTGCCGGGCGATCCCCTATCGCGCCCGTCAAGAGCAGAGGCATCGAGGCTATGGGGGCGACCAACGACTGCAACATATACTACGGCTCGGTCTTTCTCACCGTGGAGGGCTACGATCCGATCTTTGCGACCTTGCCATCCCGAACCTCCCCCGACTACGGGCAGCCGTTCGGCCGGGTGCTAAAAAATGCCGGCTACGACTTCCTCAAGGTCGATTCGATGCTTGCGTTCTCGCCGGCGGAGGTGACGGTCAACGATACGACCTCGGGCGAGGTGTATCATTTCGGGAACCTTGCAGCCGATGTACTTCTCGAATCGTTCGGGGTAGATCGAGAAGAAACCTGACCCCGGCTCACTCCGGGGTGGTCTTCTCGCGGTAGCGGGCGAGGGCCTTCTCGACGTATGACGTCATCTGCACCGCACCCACGACGCAGGCCTGTGCGCACTTCCCGCACCCGATGCAGGTCTCCGGGTTCGTGATCCAGGCCTTGTCGATCTTTCTTCCCAGATCCACGAGCTCTATCGAGCCTGTCGGGCAGGCCTCGACGCAGTCGCCGCACCCCTCGCACGAGAAGGGGATGATCCAGGGGAACCGATCGGGTACCTTCTTTGCGCCTTCGCTCATCGGTTCCTCTTCCCCGGCACATCCTTCCAGCGCTGCCGCTCCCACGCGTCGAGTTCCTCAGGCGTCATGCCGTCGAGTCTCAGACCGGCCTCGTACCCGGGCTTCGTGCAGTAGACCTCGGTCAGGCGGACAAGGAGCACCGCTCCCGTCTCTACTTCCTTCTCATCTTTTGCCCGCGCCGCAACCGCGCTGAAGAGATCCCCCAAACGGAGGATCTCCCCGATCCCCTTGAACTGGTATGCCGCACGGATGCCGCCCTGCCGCGAGACACCGAACGCGACCCGGGGGTTCTTCGCAAGCACGGGTGCGATCACCGCCGCTTCATCGCCGGCAAGTGCAAACGCCACCTCACCATTATCCCGCACCTGTGCGTAGCGCCCGAGCACCACGGATGGGACGCCCTCCGGCGTTGCGACGCAGATATGGCAGCCCATCGCCTCTATCCAGGCCTTCATTCTCTCTGTCAGATTCACCGTCATCCCGATCACTCCCTAAAGGATCCTCTCGCCCACGCGCCCGGGCTCGATCGAGTAGACCTCTTCGACATGCACGACAACGACCCCCCGCTGGACCGCCTTTGGAAAGACTATGTCGGGCGGCACCTCGTCCGGCGGCTCAGCCTTGTTCCAGTTCCCCCACTCGTTCAGTATATCCGTTGCGTTTGCGCCGTACCAGTCGAAGTCGCGCGGGAACCCGTACTCCATATCCACGGCCCTGCCCCGGAAGACCCACCAGCGCCCTTCGTCGAGCGGATGGCAGATCGTGACCGCGACGCTGGGGTTCTCCTTTATGTTCGCCTTCGTCTTCAGGAGGAACATATCCGCTATCAGTATCTTATCGTCCATGTGCGTCGCAACGAACCGCATAGCAGCGATGTTGGGGTTGCCGTTTCTGCTCGACGTGCAGAGGTATATCAGGCTCCCTCCTTTGCCGGGAACCCGCAGGGCCTCTTTCATCTCCTTCGTAAACTTCACCATGCTTCTCACCTACTTCACCGGATACCCGAATGCGGCGGTCCCGGCAGGTCCGAGATCCTCACCCAGCGCAAGTTTCACAAGCTGGGTGATGTATATCGGTTCGAGCTTCATCTTCCGACAGGTCGCGCGCATGACGGATATGCAGGCCGGACAGATGAAGACGAGCTTCTCGGCACCGGCATCGGCCGCATCCAGGATGTTCCTCTGCTGGATACCGATCGCGCGCTCATGCTGGGTGTGGAAGATACCGCACCCACAGCAGAGCCGGTCTTCTCCCGTATAAACCCGCCTCTCCTCGACGGACGTAACGCCGATCATATCGAATATGTCGGCAAGCCAGTCTGACCAGACCTCGCGGTCCCCGCCCTTCGGGGCGTAGCGTGTCGTACAACCGCCCTGGACAGCGATCTCGATCCCGAGCGGGTTTGTAATCCGGTCGGGATGATCGCACAGCCAGTTCCTGATATACTCAAGGATATGGATCGGACGGAAGGGCACCTCCACCCCCTGCTGCATCGCAAGGGTCGTCGCCACGTTGTAGCAGGCGTCGTGGGTGAAGACGATCTCGCTGACCCCGAACTCTTCGGCCGCTCTTGCAAGGTTCTCGATGAACTGCGGGAGGAACTTCACCGGCCGGGACGCCCGACCGAGGTGGGTCTCGGTGAACCCACAGGCATACGGGCCTCCCCCTATGATGGTCGCATCCTCAAACATCTGCCCGGTGAGGAGATCCGCCTGAGGCACCACCTCGTATATGCCGCCGGCCGATATCAGCGGGCCGCCCGACCTCCCCCTCCGTATGACCGCCGCCGGCTTTGTCAGCCAGTCGCTCGACGGTTTTGCATCCGCCGGTATGCCGAGAACACCCGTCTCTTCCTGCCTCTGCGCGATGAGATCCCAGGGATCTGCGCCCCGCGGGCAGAAGTCGTTGCAGGCTGCGCAGGTTATGCACTCCCCGAGGATCGGGTGGCGCTCTCCCCGTATCAGGGATCTCATGGCGTTCTTTGCGTCATCTTCATCGTATGATACATACGGGCAGCGGACGAGACATTCCCCCCGGCATAGGGAGAAGTCGCACTTCGACAGATCAAATGCCATTCGTACATCCCTCGTTTTATCCTGTATCAATACTCTCACTTCAAGATGGGGTTGTCGGCAAAGCGGATCTCCGTCCTCCCCGGAGCGAACTCTTCACCGGGACGGGGTCGGTGAACACCGCGGATCGCCCTGCACACCGTATGGGGATCGGGCATGCAGGCATCGTCATCATCATCTGTTAACAGCGTTAACTCGTGTGAGCCGCGTTACGCGACCCGGCACGTGGGAAAGACTCGCGCGGGTTTGTTGGGGGGGATCCGACGGATACATTATGGCAAAAGCGGATGATACAGCAAAGGATGCCGGATGATCCGTTGAGATGGTATCGGGAATGAGTGCGGAGAACCCTGCGCAGAGGCATGCAGCTCTCCGGCATCCCCGGAAAAGTGCGGTGAGGAGGGAAGAAGATGAAGAAATTCCATATAGAGTTGACCGGGTTCGTCGAGATGGACACCGACCAGGAGCGCGACGCTCTGGTACTGGCCGAGCGGATACTTGAGGAGATCCGTTCGGTCTTCTCTCTGCACGGTGCTATACAGGACTGCAACATCGATATAGGCTCAGTCACGGAAAAGCCGCTCACCCGGCGTTACAGATAGGTTATCTGCACGGGACACCCGTAGTTCACGCCAGGTCGTGCCGCCTGAGGAACTCGCGGATCTCCCGGGACTCCACCCACCCCTGGTCCAGCTGCCGGATATAGTCGTCGATCCGCTCGACCTCTCTTCGTATGATTGCCGCCGTCTCCCTATCATCCAGCAGTTCCGCCCTCCCCAGGGTCACCTGCAGGGGCTGGCGGATGTGGTCGCCGAGGACGGCGAACTGCTCGATGTTCCGCTCGATCTGTCTGAAAGCCTGCCGCCGGAGTTGCTCGTTCTGTTTTCGTTCGGTGATGTCCCTGCCGATCACCTGAAAACCAATCGCTTTCCCGCGCTCGATGATCGGAGAGACGTTCAGTTCGAGAAGCGCTGTCGATCCATCTTTCCTGAAAAACTCGATCTCGAGCCCTTCGACCGACTCGCCACGGGCTATCTTCTCCTGTGCCTCCTCCCATGCGGGGAGGGATGAAGGATGGATGCAGTCGCGACAGATCCTGCCTATGAGCTCTTCGGGGGTGTAGCCAAGGATGCGGGTCACGGCCGGCGATATATATGCGATCCCGCCCTCGTGGTAGCAGGTATATATCATGTCAAAGCTCCTCTGGGCAATTTCGCGGAACTTCTCTTCGCTCGCTATTAGCGCCTCTTCGACCGCTTTCCGCTCGATCCCCTGCGCGAGAACGTTTGCTATAGCCTGGACGAAGTTTATGTCGTCCCGGGTGAACGTCCGGTGCGACCGGGTGTGAGCCCCAAACACCCCGTACGGCCCCGTTGCCCCCTGTATGATGACGCTGATGCCGCTCGTGATCCCCTCGTCCCGGAGGAGCGCCGGGCCGGAGAACCTCATCTCGGTCGTTAAGTCTTCAACGACCACCGGTTCGCAGGAGAGAATTGTGTACCCAGCCTGGGAGTCGGTCCCTCCTTCCACATACCTTGTGCCGATCTGATCCCCATCAAACCCCACCGCCGCCTCGAGCAGGAACATATCCTTATCGGGGAGGTATCGCAACACCTTGGCATACCCGACATCGAGGTGCTCTGCCGCAGCACGGACTGCGGCATCCATCAGTTCGGGTAGTTCTACCCCCGAGAGAGCCGAGAGGCCGAGCGCCGCTACCGCCTCCTGCTGCGCCGCCCGGATGGCGACAAGGCGTTCGACATGTCTTCTTCTGGTGATGTCGAGGTTGATCCCGGCCCAGAGGGCGATCTCGCCGGACTCATCCCGGATGGGGATGCCCCGGGAGAGGATGGTGCGGTACTCCCCATCAGCGCCCCGGATCCTGATCTCGCGATTCCACCGGCATCCGGTCTCGATGCACCGGCGCCAGTCGGCAAGCACCTTTGCCGAATCCTCAGGCTGGATGCACTCCAGCCACCCGGAATTCCGACACTCCTCGATCGTCACCCCCACAAGATCCAGGAACGAGGCCGATATATGGAGCACGGTGCCGTCCGGGTCGGATACCCAGGTGCCGTAGGGTATCAATTCCCCGATGCCGGCGTAGATCGGTTCGGTTCCGGCCATCGCCGATGCCACCCGCGCCGCCTCATCGTGCCCGGGAGCAACTTTTCGGAACTGAATAAGCGTCATCCCGGCGCACGGTTCGCCGGTCATCGGCCGGCAGGAGAGGAGGAACCGGCATACCCCGCTCTCGGCGGTCTGCATCCGGAACGTGGCATGTGCCGCCTCCCGCCGGCACTGGAGAGCCTCAAGCATCCGGTCGGTGCAGTCGTTCTCCCTGCAGAGAGGTGCAAGATGGCGGGCGATGAAGTCGCCGATATCGGTGCCGCGGGCTGTCCCGGCGCTGATACCAAACGTCTCCCGAAACGATCGGTTCAGCCAGGCAACGGTCTCATCCTGGTCCAGGATAACGATGGCATCGTCCAGCTCATCAAGGCAACGGTACACTTCAGGATCACCATCGGGTAACCGGTGGAGGGCGGTGTTTTAAGTGCATAACTCGCCGGTCAGCAACAGTATTGTGCGGGCTCATTAAAACGATTTCTCATTCTCGCCAAAAGTCTGGAAATCCGGGGAATCTGCCGGGATTGGGTGGTATGTGACCAGACCCGGTGAAAGGTGGTGCCCTGGATGCAGTAAATATACACGAAAACCGGATGATGAGACGCCGAGGGGGAGATTTGAACTCCCGAGGTGCCAGGCACCAGTGGCTTTCGAGGCACATAGCGCATCCAGAATTGAAAACTACGCTTCGGATGAACGCGCATCGAGGTATGATAATGAGGTGATAGTTGGGTTCTCAAAGACAGATCTAATAGACTTTGTAACTATCAGATCCCGGAATGTCACCCACAAGTCTGCAAAACGTATTGAAAATATAGCATCTGATATCTGGGAACACACGCAAGGCATAATCAGCCGCCAAACACTTACAAATCTCACTGACTATTACATTAATAGGTATAACAGCGATTCTGCGCTGTCTAAGTGCTTCAATTATTCAAGGGCGTTCATAACGCATCTATCCAAAATAAGGATGCAACAAAGCATATTGGCGTTTTTACCCTTCATTGAGAAGCCAAAGATAGCGAAAGAACGAAAAATGCTGACTTCAAGGATCATCATCGATAGCGACATTCAACGCCTTGTAAGGGCTATTGACAATTCAACCCTTCCTGACCCTAAAAAACTCAATTACAAGACGTTCACATTGTTCCTTGCTTACACTGGTCAACGTCCTGAAACCGCCGCGCGCATAACTGTAAAGCAGGTTAGAGATGCCCTTAAACAAGACCCTCCAGTATTGACCGTGAAGGCTTCACAAGATAAAATCAGATTAGAACATTATGTCCCGTTGCATCCAGTGATCATTCCCTTCCTTCAAAAGATCATCGAGAAGCGGAAAGACACTGAGACTTTTTTCCAGCATGAGTATTTTTCACGCTGGCTGAAAAAGAACTCAATCTCACTGTCAAAGACTGATGATAAGATCCTCGTTAAGGACATGCGCAAGTATTTCGAGCAAAAGAGCGATGAAGTCGGTTTTACTGATGCAAATAAGAACTTCATTATGTCGCATGGGGTTTCAAGCATCAATTGGCAGAGTTATAAGCAATTTTTACCGGAGAATGTGTATAAGAGGTATATGGAGTGTTGGAAAGGCGTAAGCATACTTTAGAG
This sequence comes from uncultured Methanoculleus sp., assembly GCA_964413225.1. Taxonomy (GTDB): domain Archaea; phylum Halobacteriota; class Methanomicrobia; order Methanomicrobiales; family Methanoculleaceae; genus Methanoculleus. The sequence continues at coordinate 9,111 of CAYPRO010000014.1, forward strand.
AGAGTTTACGGCCCCATATTGCCCTTAGGGTATAGTTTTTGGGGTATAGGGTTATAGGATGAGTAAAATCATGAATGGTAGTTAGTAAAGTTAATAAATATCACCTCTGAATGTTGACATAATGGCTGAAATAGAGTTACCCTTTACTCTTTATAGTGGAGAAGAACTCATTGGCGATGCTTACACAAAGTATGATGGCCCGACTTTTGAACCAAAAGATTTCGGAATGGGGTATAAAGCACTAGAGGCCGTACTTGATAATTCCAGGGTGGAATACGATAAATTAATCGAAGAAAACATAATATCAGGAGAATATAACACTTATCTCACCAACAAACGGCTATTGTTCTATAAACCCAATAGAGGGGATTATGAGGACAAAGGAATCTTCTGCCGCATACCCTTTGAATCCATTGTAGGGATTGATCACAGTCTTGAGTATGCATCGATTAAAGTGTATGTCAAACCGTTAGTTGGAAAAATAGGGGAGATAACAGTTACATTCACTTTCGATCAGCCTGACGATTATAATGAACTCCTAAAATGGGTTGACACTATCAAAAGCGGTTCAATGTCGCGTAGAGCCAATTTGTTAAACGCCTCCTATTTTGAGCCCAAAGTAAAGAAGTCTTTTCGCGATCCCATCCTAGATTTCACAAAGAGGGCAACAGATTTACCATGCATACTACGTAATGGTGAGAAGTTGCTCAGGGAGAACTATTGCTCCTATTATGGAGAACGTGAGACTTTTGGAACCAAAGGCAGTGGAGTCGGTTTAGTTGGGAAAAGTGGTTTCGCCTTTGGATTGAGTAGATCAAAGTCAGTGCAGAGGGTAGAAGAGGATGGTATTTTAGATTCTAAGCCATGTGTAGCATATTTAACGAATCAACGGATAATCCTCTACTTCCATTCTGAAAATCGATTTGTCCAGTATCCGTTAGACAAACTGATCGGAGTCGATATTCAAGAGGGTGGTTGGATCCATTCGCGGAAACTGAAATTTTCAATAGATGACACTTCTGGGCTGGGAAATTCATTCAGACTAGGATACCTCTATCCGGTCCTTGCTGATGATTGGATGCAATGTATCAAGTTGCTGATGGCGAAACAATCCACTAATGAGTCAACATCTGATCAAAAGGAAATAAGGGCAACTATTGAGCCAACCGTTGGGGATCCTCTTCAGGTTCTAAAGGTGAGGTTTGCAAGGGGAGAAATCTCAAAAGACGAATATTTAGAGATGAAAGAATTACTTGAGGACGGTTAATCTGTAAGGGAACCAGGTAAAGCAATCATACAGAGTCATGGATAGTCGATAGTCCCAAATTTAACTGTGCGTTTACAACTCCTAATCCTTTTGACTGCCATGCACCATCCTTTGATGAATCCGTATTTTTCAAGCGCTAATATCGCATAGTTTGAGCAGGATGGGACATAGCGGCACTTAATTTTGTTTGTCTTGTTGAAGATGCGACCAAGTTTGCCATGCCAGATTATCCTGATCAAAAAGATAGAACCTCTGATAAAGATATTATGCTCGTTCATTTCTCAATCCCAATTATCGTTAAAATATATTAGAGTGTTCATAGGGTGCGAGAAAAAATCAACACCAATAAATAGGGTTAGGCTAAATTGCCATCTATGGCTGATGAAAGCGCATCGCAACAGAGCGATACCAATAACGGCTGCTCTGGTTGTGGAGATGGATGTGGCGATGGATGCAGTGCAGGCACTCAAAAGATCTTCCTGATTATCGCAGGTCTTTTTGCAGTAGTGTGCATTATAGCCATTGCAACCAGTCCAGGTTTTTGGGATGATGGACCGTCGTCATCTGCGGGAGCAAAGGCAACTTCAGCGACAGCCGCCCCAACGATTGTGAAACAAGTCTCTTTTGAGGAGAAACTTGAATCTGAACTTAAGAAAGCGAATCAAATGCTAGGTGTTGACATTGAGAGTGTTACTTATAATGAGCAGACCAAAGGAGTTGTGATCTGGCTCTTTCAAGAAAATGCCTGGGATGAGAAACACCTGAGGAATTCTTTCGCATACACGACATTCGACATAATGGGCGTTCTCGTCAAGTACCCTGAAAAAATAGATTTCGTAACTATTGCCGGAAAAACATCGATGATCGATAGTAAAGGGCATACATCTATCGATAAGGTATACCAAGTGGAAACAACAATAGATGACGCCAAAACTGTAAATTGGGCAAATCTGATTAATTACAACAAAGACGTTACAGTTGCTATCAAAAACAACTTCGAATCGGTTTGGTGGCATGTGGCCGTAAGACCTTAACAATCCCCATTTTATTCAATTAGCATAAGCAGTTTTTACCGGAGAGCATGTATATGCGATACCTAGGGAGTTGGAAGGAAGTGGATATCAAAACAGCGAAATACAGTGTTCCGCGCGCATATTGATTAAACATATTAAATTTTATTCGAAGATTGCTTTGTAAAATAGAATCCCATAAATATGCGTTCCTCATGATCAATACTCATGCGCAAAATATTCTATTTGCTATTAGTGTTCGTGCTAGTTTTATTCGCTTGTAGTGCGGGTTGCACATCTTCTACAACTAAGCAAGAAGTGTTAACTCAAGAAGAATTTCAAGCCGTGATGGATGCTCGCGCTGCAACGAGTTCCCCCACAACAGTATCAACGACTATACCAACAACAGTGCCTACAACCATACCTACGACAGTACCCACAACAGTACCTACTACAGTTCGAAAAACACCGACACCTACACCAACGATTGTTTATCAAGATAAGGAGTTTTTGGCTGCGCTGTTGTCATCATCAAGCAAGATTCATGACATAATGGAGGATATTGCCTATGATTCAAGCAACCTTCGTATGCATTCACTCTTTGCCAATGGAGTGATTCTGAAGGTCACGGCAAGAGAACATAAGAATTCTCTCAGTGGTTATAGGGTATCCCCATCTTTTCAAGACACTAAAACATACTACCTGAAGGCGTTAGATTACTGTATTTCATGTGGCACTAATATTGAAACTGCAGGCAAATATTATCGGGATGATAATATTGATTTGTTTACAGTATACATGGAAAAAGGTATAAGTGACATTGAAAATTTTGGCTACTATGTAAGCCTAACAACTAAATCAATGTAGTATTGGCTCAATTTTAAAATTTTTGTAAAATTTTTTTGAGCCACTTAACCGGGGTGTGCGAAGGCCGCCCCCGTCTCAACATTTTGGAAACCGATTCAGACATCAAGAATCGTGTAAGACAACCCTATCGCGCATTACACCAATGAGAAGAGTGTAATAGGAAGGAGTATAAGCAAGACCCCTTGAAGTGGCTGTATTGACCTAGATGTGAGGCTCTGTGCTCCTATTGTTACACTGGTAAGGAATCCGGCTTACAAGTTCTTCGCCCACTATGGGCGATGTTCACTCATTTGTCATTCTTACCTTACGCTCCATTTCTCTTATCAGAACTCTTTTGATTTCTCGAATTTGCTACCCGTTTATACATTCGTAGCATCCTGGTCCTAAGTTGAGGCCTGTCACTGTGTAACCACGCCTGATATCGATGTAATTTCCTTTCGATATTGCCCTATTGTTCTTGCTTACCGTTTCAGACTGCAATAACTTGTTTAATTCATGTATCTTTCGCGTAAGGTGCTTTGAATATTTAATGACGAACTCATAAGTATTATGCCACGATTTTTGTAGGACAATTTATCCGGCTCTAAAATTTCTGAGTTGGAGTTTCTACATGCGTAAGGGATTGATTTACAACTCGAATGAGCGACTAAAAAGAGTTGATTTTAAACTCCTTACCACACATTTGTTTAACAAATAACTCCAATTAAGCAGTTTTAAGAAAATAGGTATCTAAAAATAGAATGAATTGGTAAACTAACTTGTTTAATGCGGCTTTCATAGTATTAGATCCTTAATATATATATGAGTCAATCAAATAAATACCCTCATTTCCACGTTTAAATCCAATTTCGGCGGATATAATTATTTAGTTTTTCTTAAAACTTCACCTTATTCGAGTAATATACTTGGTCAGCCTATTCTTCGGCCCTGATGGAATTAGGTTTATGAGATAATACTCCTCAATGTACCCTTTTATTGTCGTTCTACTGTAGAGCAATACTAGACTATTATCGGTTATAAACTTCGTGGCGAATGAATCTAATTTAACCTTTCCTTCGTTAGTAGTTAGTTCTTTGTCAATTGTATCACACAATTTGCTAATTAGTAATGATTTCAAGTTCTCCCGTAATTTGCGTTTGATCCGACTTATCAGTCTCCCCTTTTCGGATGGTGTATGTATACCATAACCGACCTCAATCTTAGCGCCACAGTTAAGTCTCTCTCCAAACGGAAGATTCCCGAAGAATATTACCATCTTTTGAACCGTCTGATCTCCACGAAAGATCCTCGCACTTACTTGCTCAACTTGGTTTTTAGATTCTATTTCCGTAATTTCACGACCTACGGGGTAAGGTTCATCACTATTCTCAATCCTCACCGGATCAAATCTCATTCCTTCAAAATAGTTTGAGGGGTAGTTGGGTGTTCCGATCAGGATTGCATAACGCATATGTGTATGTTGATTCGTGCTTACCGAATCGTCACTGAAATATTCGATAGGTTTGCATATATGGCGTGAATTCGAAAGAATTTTAGACAGGTCATATTGTCCTTTTACTACGTTGCCACTGGTGACAGCAAGTGTCTTCTCTCCTCCCAGTTTTGTCGCACACTCGAACAATGGAAGGATCTCTTGGATTGTGTGTGATAGTATTTCAGATTCACAAAGGGTTTGCTGAGTAAACTTTACCTCTCTCCCATGTCGTCTATTCACTACAAGAAAGAGCCAGTTGTCGTTCGGTTCAGCAGGATTGCTAATAGTCACGTATTGACCTAGCATTTCCATAAGAGACTTATTCACAATATTGGGGGGCGATGTCTCCCTTGTTTCTAACGCACCAGGTGTAGAGGAAATGTAGATGATACGGTGTTTTTTGTATGTGTCAAGGTTCTGCTCCTCAAACCCCCTACCCATATTTCGAACACCCTTCTCTTTACGCAAAGCCCAAAGAAGAGAAAAAAACCCATTTAGGTCAGGTATTTCTTTTCCATCGCTTAAGTCTGCTCTAATGTGTTCTGCAAATTTTTCTTCTTCACTACAAATCCCGTCACGTATCAATTCGTAGGATACCTGGATCATTTCGCCTGTATCTACACGAAGAGATCTGATGAAGTCCTGAATATTCGGTATATCATTAAACCTACTGACATAGTTAGATATGGCATCAAGATCGAAGGTGTACTTTGGGTTAATGACAGAATCAAGGCTCACATCATCAATGAATATTGTTACCCTTTGTTTGAGGAGTTCTAACACAGTTGGCAAGTTTTGTCTAACTGTAAATATGGCAAAACCGTATTTTATGTCCTTGATTCGTTTCTTTTGCTCCATGTAATTACATTGTTGTAAGCACCCCCGGCAAGGCTTCGAATACGGTAGAAAGGTCTCTTGTTCAATCGTGTATCGTGGACACATGCCTTTTTGTGGCCTACCTCTAAAAATAATCGCCTGATCTTGACAACTGATCTCTCCAAATTTCTCCTCAAGAAGTTGGTAACTTGGCAGTATCATAAGAACAACATGCCCGTGATTTACCAACCACTCAATATGATGGAGTGCTTTTGTTGTCTTACCGCTTCCGATCGCTGACATATCAAGGATGTTAAAGTCTGGTTGTGTCAAGAAGAGGCGAGTAAAATCTCCCCCTAAGATGGCCTCATTTGGTAGTAGCGTATGCTGGGGCGGTGCAGATTCTGACATAGAAATCACACAATCACCACCCAATTAGACTGACCCTCCCTTTTTCCATTGCTTCGGATGCCAGGATTATTTAACAGCAGACAAACTGAGTTTGAAACAATTTCATTCCTGAAATGTAATGTCATATAATCACCTTACCGATGGAGATAGCAGGTTTAGCAATGTAGAATAGAACGCTAAGTGAGTTTGAGATCGTTGAATTGAGATTGCTGAAACTTGTGCCGTCATTATATTTTGTGAAATTGTTATTTATGTATTTCTATTTAGATTTTATCTTTAAAATAGTTTTTTTGAGATTCTATCAGTTATATCGACATTAATCTTTAATTGCTACAATCATATGCTACAATCAAAAAATTACCCTTGTAGACCCCCAAAAATAGGGTGATTCAGACCCTATCTTTTCTCAGAGGATGTTTGATATGGGTTGAAAAAGGGGGTGCGGTTTTCGTGCAGTTTTACTCAAAGGAAATTGCTTCTTTTCTTTATCGATTGAAGCAGGCACATTGGGCCTATCAACCTCCTCGAATGGCTTTAAATAGCCATAAACCGATCACCCATTATGATCTGCGAGTGTGAGTTTATCGCAACGTCCGTTTTCAAAAAACTCCAGCCGAAGCCAAATTATATTGCGCCCTACGTTCGCCTACCTTGGAACGCGCATCGCGGCATGATCGGTCAGGCCGTAAATATCTTCAAAACAGAATGGGGCTTTGCGGTTGTTACCGATTTAGAGAAGTTTAAACCAGCAGTTCACGATGAAGGGAAAGCAGACAGCAATCAATCGCAAAACGAAGCCGTCCTTACGGTTGCAACTTCGGAAAATCAACTAGAATCGCATCAATTTGACAACAGAGCGCCGAGGGGGAGATTTGAACTCCCGAGGTGCCAGGCACCAGTGGCTTTCGAGGCCACCGCCTTCCCGGACTAGACTACCTCGGCACAGAATTAGCCTACAGTATTTAGGTTCTCCGACTATAATAGTATCGAGGTATGCTCTGCAGATTTACCCTCATACCGGACGGCAACGTCCTGATCTACCGGGGCCGGCCAGGCGATACATACGAGGACGCCCTCATATCGTTTGGACTTAATCCGGATGCGGCGCTCATATTCGTCGGTGAAAAAAGCCTGCCGCAGGACAAAAAGATAGAGGAGGAGGAGGCCGATATCTTCCTTACCTCCTCGCGCGGATGATTACGGTGCGCCCGGTGCACCCTTCTTTCCTGTCTGGGTGACCATCATGTCGTCGACGCGGACGAGGAGCATGGCGGTCTCGGTCGCGCTCTTGATCGCCTGGGTCTTCACGCGTTCGGGTTCGATGACGCCGGCCTCTCGCATATCGACGATCGCGCCGGTGTAGACGTTGAGCCCGGCATATTTCGCGCCGTCGGCGTGGGCCTTCCTCAGGGCAACGACCTTGTCGATCGTGTCAAACCCGGAGTTCTCCGCAAGTGTCCTCGGTATGACCTCGAAAGCGTTTGCAAACGCCTCGATGGCGAGCTGGACCCGGCCTCCGACGGTTGCCGCGTAGTCGCGGATCCGGAGCTGGAGTTCGGTCTCCACCGATCCGCCGCCGACGACGAACCTGCCGTCCTCGATGGCGTCCTGGACGACGCGGGTCGCATCATAGACCGCCCGTTCAAGCTCGTCAAGGAGGAGCTGGGAGGTGCCTCTGAGGAGGATCGTGACGGACCTCGGGTTGTCGCACCCGGATATGACCGTCAGTTCGGTGCCTGGGATCTCTTCGGCCGCTTCGGCGTGACCGAGAGTTGCTGCGGTGAGTTCCTCGGGTTTGTTGACGATCGAGCCGCAGAGCGCCCTTGCGGCGAACTTCATGTCCTCCTCCTTCACATCCTCGATTGCGTATATGCCGTCCTTCGCGAGGTAGTACTGCACCGCATCGGCGATCCCCTTCTGGCAGAGGACGACGTTTGCACCTGAAGCGGCGATCTGGTCGGCGATCTTTTTGAGGGACTCACGTTCCTGCTCGCCAAACGCCTTCATCTGTTCTGAGGAGGTGATCTTGATCTTCGATTTCACCTGGGTCTTTGTGACCTCAAGCGGCAGGGCAAGCAGGGCTACTTTCGCGTCGGTGACTTTATCGGGCATCTGTTCAAAGACGCGTGCCTTATCGATGACGACACCCCGGATCAGCTCCGCGTCGTGCATCGTATCTCCGACCTGCTTCTTGATCTTGATGTCGTCCTCATCCACGGTGTAGGTGCCGGCATCCGTTTTAGTCGCAACCTGCCGAACCGCATCCACGACGATATCGGAGATCTTCTCCTTTACCGCCTCGATGGACTTGCCAGTCATCGCTGTGTCGGCGATCTTTGTGAGATCCGTGCGGTCCTCAAACCTGACCGTTATGGCCAGGTCCTCGAGGATCGCAAGGGCCTTCTCCATGCCGAGCTGGTAGCCGTGCGCGATGACCGTGGGGTGAACCTCCTGAGCAAGCAGTTTCTCCGCTTCTTCCATAAGCGATCCGACCAGCACAGTCGCGGTTGTGGTGCCGTCACCGACCTCGTCATCCTGGGTCTCGGCGACCTCGACGACCAGCTTGGCGCCGGGGTGCTGCACTGACATCTCGTGCAGGATGGTCGCCCCGTCGTTTGTGATCACCACATCACCGCTGGAGCTGACCAGCATCTTGTCCATTCCCCGGGGACCGAGCGTTGTCCGAACGGCGGCTGCAATTGCCTTTGCAGCCATGATATTCGAGCGCTGCGCCTCGAATCCGCGCGTGCGCTCAACATTCTCCCGCAAAATAATGATGGGCTGTCCAGCAAGCATCGTATAATCTCCTTTGTCCGTTAGGTTTGTTCAGAGGTTCTATATATAGGGATCGATTGGCCCGGCCGGCCCTGCGCACCCGGGCCGGCGTGAGGCACCGGATCGTCGTCCGGCCGTCGCTGCACGCCCGGGGGTGCATAAGGGATAACCTTTTCCTCCGTATTCACCGGCGCAGGGCATCCCGGGAGATCCGGGCTGCCCTATCCGGATAATCACTCCGCCTGCTCTTACCCGGGGAGCCGGCCCCGATCCTTCCCGCGAGCCTTCCCGACCATATAAGAGCGGAGACTCACCATCTCTGAAAGATACGGGTGTTTCTCCGGTGGCGGAGGAACAGCGCATAATTATTATAGATATAATTATTATACCTATAATAATTATGAGGTTCTACGGCAGGGAACGGGAACTCCAGCTGATGGAGCACCTCTATGCCCGGGCCCCCTCCTTTCTGGTTGTAACCGGCCGGCGGAGGATCGGCAAGACCGAGCTCATCAAAGAGTTCTGTAGAGGAAAGCCGGCCCTCTATTTCTATGTTGACGCGAACAAAAGCATCACGGCCCTCATGGAGGAGTTTGGAAGACTGGCGACGGAAACGCTCAACCTCCCCGGCTACGTCAGGACTGATACCCCGGAGACGTTTCTTGAGTTCATCTTCTCTTACGATAAGCCCCTGATCGTCGTCTTCGATGAATTTCAGCGTTTCCTCAAGATCCATCCTTCGTTCATATCTCAAATGCAGCGGTTCTGGGATCTCTTTGGCCGGGAGTCACATCTCTTCATCATCGTCTCGGGATCGTCGGTGGGGATGATTCGCGAGATCTTCCTCGCGGGGGACGCCCCTCTCTTCCGGCGGGCTGACAACATTCTGACACTGCGCCCCTTCGGCCCGGAAGAGTGCCTCACCATTCTCAGCGATCTGGATGTGCAGGATCCGGCGGAGCGGCTCGACCTCTACCTCCTCTTCGGCGGGACGATCTACTACTACATGTTCCTTGAGAAGTACGGATGCACCAGCCTTGAGAGCGCTCTCGACCGGCTCATCTTAAGTGACCTTGCCCCGCTCGGCCGGGAGATGAGCGATGTCGTGGTCGAGGAGTTCGGGCGGGAATACGCGACATACTACGAGATCCTCGCAGCTGTTGCTCTCGGAAAACAGACGTTGAAGGAGATTGCCGGTCTTGTCCCCCTCCTCTCGACATCGCTCCCCCCGTACCTGCGGGATCTTGTAGACCTCCTCGGTATCATCGAGTACCGGATCCCGGTCACCGAGAGAAAAAAGCGCTCGAAAATGGGCAGATACGTCTTTGTAGACAACTTTCTCCGATTTTACGCCCGCTTCATATACCGAAACATGAGCCTTTACGAGAGCGGGCGCTTCGATCTCCTGAAGGGTCGGATCCTCAATGAGTGGAAAGGGTTCTCTGGCTGGGCCTTCGAGGAGATGGTGCGAAGTCTCCTCGCCCGGGATCTCGTGGAGGACTACGAGGGGATCGGTCCCTGGTGGAACCGCCGTGGAGATGAGATCGACCTCCTCGCCCTCGGCCCGGAGGGGAACCTCGCTATAGAGATCAAGAACCGCAACCTCACCCTTGCCGAGGCACGCGCCATCCTCGCCGCCCTGGAGAAGAAACTCCCCCTCGTCCAGGGCCTTGCAGGATCGGTGACCGCCGGCATCGCCGCCCGCACCATCGAGGGCAGGGAGGATCTTGCAGAGGAGGGGTTCTATACAGCGGATCTCGACGACCTCGGGGCGATCTGAGGGGTCCGGCAGAGAGAGCAGATCAAGAAAACGCCGGGAGAGGCCGACCCCCTCACCCGAGCCTGGATACCACGAAGAGCGACCGAACCGGGACGCCGTCGACCTCCCGGGCGCCCAGTTTATCAAAGAGCGACCAGACCGCCACAGGCGTCGCCCCGTGCCGGCGGAGGAACGCTATGGCCTCTGCAAGCGTCGTTCCTGTCGTGACAACATCGTCGACGATGATGCAGCGCTGGGCGGTGATCGCGGCAAACGTGCCCGCGAGGGATCCGGTGGGCGCCTCGCTCCGGCTATGTTTCGCCGGGAGGTAGACTGCGAGCTTGAGCCCCTCCTCTGCGGCGATGAGGGTGGCAAGCGGGACGCCTGAGGGGGCGATACCGATAACCGCATCCGGTATATCCCCGGCCGGCAGGGTCTCCTCATCAGCCAGGTAGAGGAAGCGCTCAAGCATCATCATAGCCATATCCTTCAAGAGCGCCCCGTGGCTCCCGACAGCCGTCCAGTCTATGTGAACGTCTCTTGGAGCCTCCATACCCTTTGGCTGGGTGAGCAGCCAGGTGACCGTCTCCATGGAGAGGCCGAGTTCGTCGGATATCTGGCCCGGGGTGTGTCCTTCGACCTGGAGCGCCTTTGCCTTCGTGATCAACTCTTCAAGGGCGGACATGGAGAAGAATCTTTGAGTGACCTATTTAAGTTTTCTTCTGACCGGCGCACCGCAGACCCGGCACTCCCCCGGCTCCCGCCAGTAGCGGCCGCACCCGCTGCACCGGTAGCGCCACCGGATAGCCCGGGCGGGCCGCTGCCGGATACTCCGGGTCTCGATGCCGAGACGGTGGGCGACGTTCTGGACCGCAAAATCGTCGGTGACGAGGACAGCCGAGAGTTCGAGCGCAAGAGCGAGGATATCCCGATCGGTCGCGGAGAGCACCCCGGCATCCCCGGTATGGAGAGCGGCCGCATCGACCCGGGCAAGGTCCTCTTCCCGCGGCTCCCGGATAAAGAGCCCTGTTGCGGCGAGCGCCTCAAACCGGCACTTTGCATGGATATCGGCAAGCTCCCCGACGACCGACGGGGTGGTGCAGGCCGGATCCTCGACCGGCATGTCCGAGAAGAAGACCGAGGCATCGAGGACGAGCGTCATGCAGAGAACTCCACGATGCCGTTTTTCCGGCATCCGACCGGGTAACCGAACTCCGAGAGGATCTGGCAGGCGGTCTCTGCATGCATCGAGAGCGTCTGCGCGCTGTACTCACCGCCGTAGAGGGCGATGTACACGAGGAGCTGATCGGCGAGGTGAACGTCGACCGTGCCGGAGTTATCGAGATCTGCAAGCAACGCCCGGGCGGCGATCCGGCCCACCTCTTCGGCGGGAAGCCCCCGCCGCCCGAGAGCGACGGCGCCTTTTGCCCCCCTCCATATAGTAACGGAACTCCCTGCTCCCACTTCGCCCCTCCGGGCGTCAAGTGTCACGGCGCAGGGAAGACCCATCTTTCGGGCGAGGATTTCCTGTGCCGCAGCCGCCTGGCGCTCCGTGACATGCATCGGGAGGCCGGCCGAGCAGGAGGCGATCCCGCATTCCCCCTCCTCGGGGATCACGATCGGATCCATGCGGGACGGCTCCACCCTGACGTGCACTCTTCCTCCTCCCCGCGGGTAGTAACCCCGCGTGAGCACGCAGATAGAGATCGAGGCGCCGGCGCGGCGGAGGACCGGCGCGAGAACCCGGTCCATGTAATCGATGGTCGGGCTCCACGCAACCTCGGTCCCGCCCGTGACCGTTATGCTCCCGCCGGCATGGAGGGCGACCGGGAGCCAGGCCTGGAGGATGAGGGTGATGCTTGCGGCTGTCCCGGGATCGATCTGGAGATCGGCCCGCCTGAGATTGCCCGGGGTGAACGTGATCTCGCGGCTCCCCGCGAAAAGCCCCGCACATTCGGCGTCGCAGGCCCCCGCAACTGCCCGAACCGCGGCGATATGCTGGGGGGAAAGCCCGGGAGTCGGCCGGTTCTCCCGGATCCTGGTTATGGTGACCGGCATCCGGGTGATCGCCGAGAGGGCGACGGCCAGACGAACGATCTGCCCGCCCCCTTCGAGGCGGGACCCGTCAACGGTGAGCATCGTCTCTGATTGTGGTAGCGATTGCGTTTGCGGCCGATATGAAACTTGAGGCGTTCTCGTATGTGTCGCTTGAGACGACCGATGAGATCCCCGCCGAGCGCAACCGCGTGTAGGCGCCGCTCGAGAGCACCCCGTGGACGCAGGCCGCATGGATGGACGCCGCCCCCTGCTCGCGGAGCATGCAGGCCGCGGTCGCAAGCGTCCCCCCGGTGGATATGATGTCATCCACGATCACGACATCGCGCCCGGTGGCATCGAGGGTCTTTGGGGCAATCCGGACCTCTTCGCCCGAGAGCCGGGTCTTTTCAAGGTGGTCGCAGTCCCATCCGCCGACCGCCGCAACGGCGGCCGCAAACCCGATCGCCCCGTCGTCCGGGGCGAGGATGAGCGGATTCTTCAGGTGCAGGTCGCCGATGTAGCCCCCGACGGCCGGCGCGATGGTGATGTTTTCTGCCGGGACACCGAAGTAGTTCAGGATACAGGGGTCATGGATGTTGACCACAAACGCCCGTTCGATGCCGACCGAGAGCGCCCGTGCGACAGCCCGGGCGCTGACCGGCTCACCCGAAAAAAATCGCCTGTCCTGGCGGGAATAACCGAGATACGGGACCACCAGGGTGTTCTTCGATTCATCGGCGGCATCGATCGAAAGGAGCGTCTGCACAAGCGTATCGTTATCCACGGTGCTGCTGACGATCAGGGTCTCGTCGTCCAGTTCGCCGGTACGAAGATAGAACTCCCCGTCAGGAAACCGGGTGAACTTCGTCTCCACCAGCGGTACCCCGAGCTTTTCGGCGATACGGGCCGCGAGGACCTGGGATCGTTCTGTGCTGATTATTCTCATCGAATACCTCTGCTGGAAAGTATTTGAACGTGGATGAATAAATTATATAAGTATCAGTGCATCAAAGAGGTAAACCCGACGATGGATTATACAACTCAAGAGGAGATCCCAAAGATCGAGTTCACGAACGATGAGCTTGCGGAGGCAGACATCTTTTCCGGCCTTGAGCTGAGCGCATCGTCAGATATCGACGTACCCCCAAATCTCATCGATCAGGTCATAGGTCAGGAACATGCCGTCGAGGTGATCCGGAAGGCCGCGGTCCAGCGCAGGCATGTCATGATGATCGGCACCCCCGGAACCGGCAAATCGATGCTCGCAAAGGCGATGGCGGAGCTCCTTCCAAAGGAGGAACTGCAGGATATCCTGGTCTATCCGAACTCCGAGGATAATAATAACCCCATCATCCGGACTGTTCCCGCCGGCCGCGGCAAACAGATCGTCAACGCCCACAAGGTAGAGGCAAGGAAGAAGATCCAGATGCGGAGCACCCTCATCATGCTCCTTGTCGTGGGCATCATCGGCTACGCCATCATCGCCTCCCAGTGGCTGATGGGTATCATAGCCGCGGCATTCGTCTTCATGGCGCTGAAGTACTCGACGCCCCGCGAGGAGGCGATGGTTCCAAAGCTCCTGGTCACCCACGACCCGAACACCCCCGCACCCTTCGTGGATGCCACCGGCTCGCATGCGGGGGCCCTTCTCGGCGATGTCAGGCACGACCCCTTCCAGAGCGGCGGCCTTGAGACGCCCTCCCACGATCGTGTCGAGGGCGGGGCCATTCACCGGGCGCACGGCGGTGTGCTCTTCATCGACGAGATCAACACCCTCACCCCTCACTCCCAGCAGAACCTGCTGACCGCTCTCCAGGAAGGGACCTTCCCCATCACCGGCCAGAGCGAGCGTTCAAGCGGCGCTATGGTCCGAACCGAACCGGTCCCCTGCCGGTTCGTCATGATCGCGGCAGGCAACATCGACGCCATACAGGGTATGCACCCGGCGCTCCGTTCACGTATACGCGGCTACGGCTACGAGGTCTACATGCGGGATACTATGGAGGATACGCCGGAGAACCGGAAGAAGTTCCTCCGGTTCATCGCCCAGGAGGTCAAGAACGACGGAAAGATCCCTCACTTCGACCGGAGCGCCATGCTCGAGGTGCTCAGGGAAGCCCGGCGCCGCTCGAACCGGAAAGGCCACCTGACCCTGAAGCTCCGCGACATGGGCGGGCTCATACGGGTTGCAGGGGACCTTGCCCGGCAGGAAGGTGCCGATATAACCACGGCACGCCACGTCATCGCCGCAAAATCGGCCGCCCGATCTATAGAGGACCAGATATCCGATGAGTACATCCGGCGGAGCCGCGACTACGAGATCACCGTCGTCGAAGGCGCCCGGGTCGGCCGGGTGAACGGGCTTGCCGTGATGGGGAGCGATTCGGGCTCGGTCCTCCCGGTGATGGCCGAGGTGACACCGAGCCAGGGAGCCAACGGCACGGTGATCGCGACCGGTATGCTCAAGGATATAGCCAAAGAGTCGATAACGAACGTCAGCGCCCTCATAAAGAAGTTCACCGGCAAAGATATCAAGAACATGGATGTCCACGTCCAGTTCATCGGCACCTACGGCGGCGTCGAGGGCGACTCGGCCTCCGTGACCGTGGCAACGGCGGTGATCAGTGCCATCGAGAGCATACCGGTGCGCCAGGACGTCGCTATGACCGGATCGCTCTCGGTCAGAGGCGACGTCCTCCCCATCGGGGGGGTCACCTACAAGATCGAGGCCGCGGCAAAGGCCGGGATCAAGAAGGTGATCATACCGCGGTCGAACTTAGAGGACGTCCTCATCGAGGACCGCTACCGCTCGATGGTCGAGGTGGTGCCGGTCGAACACATCGAGGAGGTTCTCCAGAACGCTCTCGTTCCGGAGAACCGTGCCGGATTCATATCGAAGCTCCGGAAGATGGCGGTCAACCAGACGACCGCCATCTTCGACCCGAATCTCGGGCGAACACCGGTCTGATGCCCTATGGTCGATGTGAGATATTACGATATCAGGAGCGTGCGCGGCGAGACCACCCTTATCGATATCGATAACGGGGTGGTCGAGTCCGCCGGCACCTCATTCTTTGATAAGACCGTGGTAAGGGCGCTTGGACCGGGAGGCTGGGGCATCCTCACCCGCGACCGCGTCGATATCGATTCAAAGCGTGCGATCGACGATCTTGTCCGGGCGGCGGCGCGCCTTGCCGCCGTCACGAAGGATGATATCAGCCTTGCCGATGCCCCGCACGGCGTGCTCGCGCTTCCCCCTCTCAGAGAAGACCCGCGGGATGTCGATCTTGAGGAGAAGACCCATCTGCTTGCCGGTATAGAGGCCGCGGCACGGGTCGGGGAGGTATCAAACACCCGGGCGCGGTATACCGAAGGGATCGACGCGGTTCGCTTTGTGGATTCAAGCGGAGACGAGTACTCATATGAGGCGGTTCGATCCGGGTTCTCCATCCTTGCTATAGCCTCCCGTAACGGCGTGATGCAGATGGGCAGCGAGCGCGACCATACCACGACCGGGTTCAACCTCCGAAACAAGCAGGACCTCGGCCGGAAGGCGGGTGAGGTCGCGGTCTCCCTGCTTGATGCAAAGATACCGAAGGGCGGAGCGCGCCGGGCCGTCCTCGACCCGGAGCTTGCAGGTGTCTTCACCCACGAGGCGGTCGGTCATGCAAGCGAGGGCGACATAGTCCGCGAAGGCGCATCGGTCCTCGGCGGAAAGATCGGCGAGCGGATAGGGTGCGAAGGACTCGTGATCGTGGATGATCCCTCCCTCCATGAGTTCGGATTCATTCCGGTGGATGCCGAGGGCGTCGCCGTGCAGCGGACGGAGATCATCCGCGACGGCATCCTCACGGCATACCTCCACAACCGCGAGACACTTGCCGCGATCGGGAACGGTATCGCCGGCCACGCCCGCGCTGAGCACGGTGCGCCGCCTATTGTCCGGATGAGCAACACCTTCATCGAGAACGGCGATGCGGCCTACGACGAGATCCTTGCCGAGTGCCGGGACGGCATCCTCCTGATCGGCTCCAGGGGCGGCCAGGTCGACCCGGGCCGGGGCATATTCCAGTTCAACGCGGAGTACGGCTACATCATCGAGGGCGGCGAGGCGACCGACATGGTCCGCGATGTCTCGCTCTCAGGCGAGATCCTCTCGACGCTCCACAACATCGCCCTTATAGGAGACGATCGAAGGATGAGCCCGGGCTACTGTGGCAAGGGCGGGCAGAGCGTCCCGGTAAGCGACGGCGCGCCGCACATCCTGCTTGAAGGCGCGGTCATAGGGGGGCGGGGCGAATGATCGGCGACGACCTTATCGCAACGATCCTCCGGGAGGGCGAACGCCGGGCCGACGAGGTCGAGGTCTTCTACGCTCGGGGGACAAGTGTCAGCGCCGGTATCAAGAAGGGGATACTCGGCACCGCCGAGGAGTCCGAAGCCTGGAGCATGGCTATCCGAACCGTCCAGGATGGGCGGATAGGCTTCTCGTCCACGGGAGATCCCGACCGGTGGAAGGAGTGCCTGGATGCAGCGCTTGCAAGCGGCCGCCTCGCCACACCGCAGCAGTGGGGTGGGTTTCCGCGGCCGGCCGATATGGCAGACATCGCGTCGTCGTCGGACTCCCGCCTCATCGTCGAGATCGAGGATGCGGCCGGGATGGTCGATAGCCTCCTTGCGGGTGCGGCGGAGCACCCTGTGGAGGTCGTCGGGGGGTCGGCGGACCTCGCACGGTCGTATGTGGCGGTTGCAAACACAAACGGCGTCACATACGGCATGGATCGGACGGTTGCAGCGGTCTCCCTTGAGGCGATCCGGGAACAGTCCACCGGCTACGAGTTTGACGCTTCCCCGTTCTGCGCCGATATCGATGCCCGGTCGGTCGGCGAAAAGGCGGCGGCGCTTGCCGCCCGATCCCACGGGGGCCGTGATATCGGGACCGGACGCTACGATGTCGTTCTCTCGCCGGTTGCGGCGGCAAGCATCATCGGGCAGGTCCTCCTCCCGGCCCTCTCCGGGCGAAACGTGAAGGCCGGTCGGTCGTTCCTTGCGGATAAAGTCGGCGAACAGATCTTTGACGAGACCCTCTCAGTCTATGACGACCCGTTTGCCCCGGGGATCGGCAGCACCGCCTGGGATGCGGAGGGCATACCCACCCGCCGCCTGGTCTTCGTTGAGCAGGGGGTGCTCCGGCGGTTCGCCTACGACCTCAAGACCGGCTACCGCTACGGTGAAGGGAGCACCGGGAGCGCTGTGCGCTCAGGGGGCGAACCTCCGGGCATCGGATTTCATAACCTCTTTGTCGACGGACCACGGATAAGAGAGCCGGGGGATGAGCGGGCGGTCTGGATACACGATGTCGTTGGCGCCCATACAGCAAACCCCTTCTCCGGCGACTTCTCAGTCGAGATATCAAACCCCTTCTGGATAGAGGGAGGCGATCTCATCGAACCTATCCGGACGGCGATGCTCTCCGGAAACGTCTTTGAGATGCTTTCCTCGATCGGAGGGCTTGGAAATGACACAAGGCGCGTTGGCCGGCTGACGATTCCATCAATACACTTAAGTGAGCAGCAGATCATTGGTAAATGATGATGGAGGGAATCTTCGCCATCCTTCTCGCGGTGGCAATAGCCGCGGCGGTCTATTATTTCATGAAGAAGGCCATGACGCTTGTCATCAACGCCGTCGCCGGGCTTGCCACGCTCTGGCTTCTGGACCACTTCAGCGTCCTCGCCTGGTTTGGCGCACCCGATATACCTATAAACCTGGTGACGATCCTCATATGTGCCCTCGGGGGGCTCCCCGGCGCCCTTATCCTTGTGCTGCTCCACATTGTCGGGATCACGATCTGAGGAGAGGCCAGGTCGGTTCCCTCTCCGATCCCCTCCCCCGTGGCGATACCCCCACGGTTCACCGTCCGGAGATATGATCCTGGAAGAACCGGCATCAGTATCATCCCCCTGAATACGGCTTTCCATGGTGTTATGCACCCGGGCTCTATACCTGCCTCGGGAGGGGCACAGGGGCTGCCGGCATATGACGTGCGCGTAAACCCTCCTACCAGAAGGTTGGGTAAGGGTCAGGTCCCCTTTCCCTCTGATGATAGCCGCCGTGGGGAGAGCGGCGGATCTAAAACAGGCTTGCCTCGGAGTAGACCATGATCCCATCCTCATGGATCTCAAACGGCTTGATCTCGCGGGAGTGGGCTGACCGGCGCATCTTTGCGACCTCGATAGCCAGGTGTACCTCGGTGAGTCCGGGAGAGCGGATGTAGCGCAGGAGGATCACCGTATCGGCCAGGTACTCAGCAAGGCCGTACCGACTTCCCTCCTGATCCCTTATGTCAGTCTCGCTCGTCATCACGAGCGTGCAGGCCTCATCGCGCATCATCTCGATGAACGAAAACATCTCCTGCCGCCGGACGGACTCGTCCACAAAAAGCCCCTCAAAGAGGGATATAGGGTCGATGATAACCCGTGAGGCCCCGGTGCTCTTGATGAGGGCGGGAAGCTCGCTCTTTATGCTGCTGATCGCAAGGTTGAAGTCGGTCGGGTCCAGCCTGAGAAGGGAGAACCGGTCACCGAAGGCTTCTGCATCCCACCCCTTCTGTGCCATGGTGGCGCGGAGGAGTTCCTCCCTCTCCTCAAGGCTTATGTAGATCACCCTCTCGCCCCGGATGAGCCCTTCGTGGGCGAACTGGAGGGCAAACATCGTCTTTCCGGTCCCGTAGGTGCCGACGATCGCGCATATGCTCGCGCAAAGCAATCCGCCGAGGAGCATCTCATCCAGACCCACAACCCCGAACTTCACCCGATCGGCCATTTACACCACCACCCTTATGTTGCGCACCTCAAACCCCTCCCCTGCGGATATCTTCACCGCGAACTTCACGAGGTCTTTATCCTCAAGACGGGGCATCACGCCTCGGAACCTCTCAAAGTGCATGACCCGCTGCCGGCGTTGCGCGCCGGTCTCCTCCCAGCGGAAGAGGAGTGTGGCGTCGACACAATCGGCTATCTCAAGTTCCCGCGACCGGTCCAGGATGCCTGAGGTGAGGGGGAGATAGATTGTTATGCTCCGACGCTTTGCCACCTGCTGCAGGCCGCGGAGGAAGGCGATGAACGCGTGCCACCGCGGGCTCCCCATAAGCGGCGGCGCGATCCCGGTCAGCGAATCCATGATGATCAGGCTGTTGTCCGGGCATCCGCCGATCACCCTGGCGAGATCCGCGAGAATATCATCGTTATCCCGACGCTGTTTCCTCTTCAGGCGCTCGATGGTGCTCCCCTCTCCATACCAGTCGGGGGGGACGATGGTCGCATCAAAGAAGATCTCTGAGAGGTCGTAAAAGACGATCTCTTCCTTGAGCTGCATGTAAAGGTCATGGTTGAAAGAGAGGGCCATCTCACTGAGGATATCCTCCTGAATCCGGGTGAGCGTCACATACACGATCCTCTCCGGGAGAAGGTGGTGCTCGCCCATCTTCCCGCTCTGCCTCAGTATGGCAAGGTGCATGATGGAGGTCTGCACAAACTCGACGTTGCCGGCACCGTGCTCCCCGAGGAGCAGTACCGCCGATCCGGGTGGGATGCCTCCATCCAGCAGAGGATCAAGCGATGTTATGCCTGTTGGCATCCGTAATCGGAGTCGGTCACGCATGAATACATCCTGTATATAAGATGAATGATTTATCTATTCTGATCCTATCCAGTACCAGGGGAAGATGTGGCCTGGGATGGTGGGAAAGCAGATTTATATGGCTGCCTCTCAAGATCACCTATAGTCTACGCAGAAATCCGGGTGGTGCCATCCGCACCCCGGGCTGGAATTGGGATGACGGAGATCACGGGGATTATACAGGGAACAGCGATTCTTTCACGCCTGATGGGATATATGAGCGCGCCGCCGGCAAGGGTGCCGCGATGACGCCGGGCGCCTCCCCACCGGCAGCCGAAAAACCCGCTCTCACCGGAAGGTTCGCTCTCTCGCGCCTCCTGGACAGGACCTGCTACTTCCGGAGGGATATTGCGCCCGTGGGCGAGTATGATCCCGCACTACACGGTTCCCTCGTGGAAGCGACAATCCCCCCCGGCTATGAGGAGCTCGACCGCTACTGGATCGCCACCGGACTCTCGCTTGCCGTGATCGCAAAGAACACAGAGACAAACCAGGCCGAATATCTCCTCTTTGAGCCGGTGCTCTCGGAGTTCGAGTATGAACTCCTTGAACGGCTCTTTGACGACCTCCGCGACGTCCTGATCCTCGACGACCCCGACCTCGACGCCGATCGCCGGATAGTCCTCGCAAGGAAGACGCATGATCTCCTGGCGGAGTATGGCCTTGCCCTTGACGATCGATCGATCTTCAAGATCCGCTACTTCCTCAGGCGCAACTTCCTCGGCTGGTCGCGCATCGATGCGCTGATGAAAGATCCCTGGATCGAGGATATATCCTGCGACGGCATTAAAATCCCGCTCTTCCTTTACCACCGAAGGCACCAGAACATAAAGACGAACATCCTCTTTGACGAACAGGCTTTAAACTCGCTTGCGATCACCCTTGCCCAGCGTTCGGGCAAGCACGTCTCGATCGGGAGCCCTCTTGTGGATGCGACCCTCCCCGAAGGTTCACGGCTGCAACTCACCTTCGGCAGCGAAGTCACCACCCGGGGCACATCGTTCACGATCCGGAAGTTCCGCGAGACGCCGTTCACGCCTGTCGAGCTGATGGAGACGAAGACCTTCGACGTCAACCAGCTTGCCTACTTCTGGATGGCGATCGAGAACAACAAAAGCCTGCTCTTTGTCGGTGGCACTGCATCGGGAAAGACCACATCGCTCAACGCAGTCGCCCTCTTCATACCACCGCTCGCAAAGATCGTCTCCATCGAGGATACCCGCGAGATCACGCTCTACCACGAGAACTGGATCGCAGCCGTCACGCGTGAGAGGATATCGGAGGGGCTCGGTGCCACCATAGGGATGTTTGACCTCCTCAAGGCCGCGATGCGGCAGCGCCCCGAGTATATCCTGGTCGGCGAGGTCCGGGGGAGCGAGGCCCAGACCCTCTTTCAGGCTATGAACACCGGGCACACGACGTTCTCCACCATGCACGCCGGGGGCGTCGACGCGGCGATCCACCGTCTTGAGAACGAACCGCTCAACGTGCCGAGGAACATGCTCCAGGCGCTCGACGTTATATCCGTCCAGGCGCTCACCCACCGGGGATACGACCGCGCAAGGAGGTGCCGGGAGATCGTCGAGGTCGTCGGGATCGATCCTGTCACCGGCAACCTCCAGGTGAACACGGTCTACGAGTACAATCCCGTGCCCGACACGTTCACCTACTCGGGACGATCGAAGATCCTGGGCGAGATCATGGAATACCGTGGCTGGAGCCGGGCCCGCCTCGATGAAGAGCTCCAGATCAGGCGTTCCATCCTCCTTGCGATGCAGAAGCAGGGTATCAGGGATTACAGGTCGGTCGCCAGGATCATCCAGGCCTTTGCGATCGAGCCTGACCGGGTGCTCGCCTTCCTTGATGACCTCGGCGGGTTGATCCGGTGATTCTACCGCCCTGTGTCAAGATCCGGCGCAACATCCGCTGGCTGGTGGAACGCGACCCCATACGCTACCGGAGCCTCCGCGAGGATATGGTTGCGGCGAACATGGGGGTAACCCTCGACCGCTATCTCCTCCAGATATTCATCGCCTCCGGACTCTTCGGCGCTTTCTGGGCAATTCTGGCCTTTGTCACACTGAGGTTTGCGGTTATCCCGCAGGTGAGCATCGGGGTATACAACGTGTTCGCCATCCGGTTCCCGGCGTTCATGCTGGCCGATCCCGTTGTCGGCATCCTGCAGGTCGCCGCAAGCGTCGTTGTATTCGCCATCACCGCCTATGTGAGTTCTCTCCTCTTCCTGCAGTACCCATCCATCATAAAGAAGAACCGGGAGGTTCGGATCAACCTGCTGCTCCACCACGCCGTCGCCTATATGTACGCCATGCGCCAGGGCGGAGCAGAGATGATGGGAGTCTTCCGGGCGATCAGCGGGAACTCAAGCGTTTATGGCGAAGCGGCCCACGAGTTCCGTCGCGTCGTCCGCGACACCGACTACTTCGGCTACGACCAGATCACGGCGCTCCGGCACCTGCAGGATACAACCCCATCGGAGAAACTGCGTGAGTTCATCCAGGACCTCGTCTCCGTTGTCGAGAGTGGGGGCGATATGCTCGCCTTCCTCGATGCACGGGTCCGCATCTACCAGGAAGAGGCCCGCTTTGAGCAGAAGACCTTCCTCTCCACGCTCCAGCTCGTAGCCGAAGGTTACGTGACGCTCTTTGTCGCAGGCCCGCTCTTCATCATAATCGTCATGGTGGTCATGGGGTTTACGGGCAGCACGTCCGTCCTGCAGCTCTCGATCCTCATCTACCTCCTGGTCCCGGTCGGATCGCTCTTCTTCATACTCTTTCTCGATATGATATCGATCAAGACCGAAGGGATTGAGCATTACACCGAGATGCGCTGGCTCAATGAGTTCGACGATGTCCGCACAGAAGAGCGAACCAGCGACGAACTTCTGGTCAGGCAGTTGCAGTACTATGACCGCATCCGCAACATCCGCGGCTTCCTGCGCCATCCCCTCCAGGCGTTCCTGATCGAGCCGAACCGGACGTTCTACGTGACGGTGCCGGTCGCGCTCGCGTATATCCTCCTCGTTTTCTTCGCGACCCCGGCCTACAACGATATCGAGGTCCTGATCGATGTCCTAGATGACCACGTGATCGTTGCTCTGCTCATCGTCCTCGTCCCGTTTGGCATCTTCCACTGGTTCTGGCAGAAGACGGTGCTTGGGCTTGAGGCGGCCATACCTGAGTTCCTCCACCGCCTCTCTGGCATAAACCAGGTGGGCCTGACCCTTGCGCAGGCGATCACGATCGTGGTAAAGGCAGACCTCGGTGTGCTGACCTATGAGATCAAGAAGGTCAAGCGCGACATAGAGTGGGGCGCAAGTGTCCAGGATGCTCTTGTCCGGTTCGAAGAAAGGATACGCACCCCCACAATCGCCCGGGCGGTCACCCTGATCACGACGGCAAGCCGGATGACCGGGGGTATCGTCGATGTCCTGAATATCGCTGCCCGCGACGCTGCGATGTCAGAGACCCTCAAGCGTGAGAGGCGGGCGGAGATGTTCATATACGTTGCCATCGTCTACTTAGTCTTCATCGTTTTCATCCTCGTCGTGGCCGTCATCGATGCCCAGTTCCTCTCCGTGCTCGCAGGGGTCAACGTTTCTTCTCCCGGCGGCATGTCCGGCGGATCTACGTTCGGAACCCCCCCCATCATTACGTTTGAGCGCCTCCTCTTCCACGCGTGCCTCATCCAGGCTCTCTTTTCGGGCCTGATCGCCGGGGAGATGGGGGAAGGGTCGCTCCGGGCGGGGGTCAAGCACGCCGCCGTGATGGTCTTCATAGCGTTTCTGATCTTCACCATATTCCTGTAATGGATCGTGGGGGTATCGCCACAGGAGAGTTGGGGCCTGATCCTCCGCCGTGCCGGGGATTTCACGATAGAATTTTATATTCTCTGCCCCCTATCATTCTCCTGGTGATGTGATATGTGTACAGTTGGCGGACCTGTCGATATCGAGTTCAACGAACGGGTGAAGGGCCAGAGTTACCGCTGCAAAGAATGCGGTGAGAAGTTTAAGGGCATTGGAAAGCGGCCCATGTGCCCGAGCTGCCAGTCTGAAGATGTCGAAGAAGCCTGAAAACGGCGCGCCCCAGAGTTCCCCCGCAGCGTCGGATGAGACTTTTTTCCCTCTTGGCAGGGAGATCCTGATCATCCGCGTAGAGCACTCTTTTCTGCTCGTCGCAAAAGCCGATTCCAGATTTACCCTCTGTATCGAGGCCCCCGACGACGAGTACTGCCAGGCTGTCGACCCCGACGATTTAGTCGTTGTCTCTATGCCGGAGGGCGGCCCCATCGAGCAGGCACGCATGATGCTTGAACTGGTCCGGCGGTACCATATACCGCTTGTCGTCCTCCCAAAAGACCATCCCGGATCGAAACGGCTATCGATGGTCGTCTCGGTCGCCCCGGAGATACTGCTTGCCTGCGACATCCGGCGGGGGACACATCCTGAGCAGCACCTTATCTGCTCGTCAGCAGAACTCTCCGGGCTCTCGCTTGCCGGGGTTCCCGGGGGTGTTATCACCAGATGCCTTCCCTCCGGTGCGACAGTTGAGCATCTGAATCATGAGAAAACCTCTACGGACAAACAACAATAAATATATGCTTATTTTCATTAAATATTCATAAGCCGTGAGAAGGAGGGTTTGATGAAGACCGATGTCCTGAAAAGCATCAGGGAAACTGAAGAAGAGTATCAGGCAATGATCCATGATGCGCAGGCCGGGAGGAAAAAGAGCCTCTCGGATGCCGAACTTGAGGCCGAGAATCTGGTCCGGAAGGCACAGAACGATGCCGCGGATTACAGGAATCGACGCCTTGCAGAGGCACGGGCCCAGGCGCAGAACAGGTACACAGAGATTGTTAAGGAGGGTGAAGCGCGCGCAGAGACGCTCAAAGCGCAGGGGGGCAAGAACCTCCCACGAGCCGTAGACTTTGTCGTCTCGCGGTTCAAGGAGCACCTGCATGTTAAGGCCTGAAGGGATGCGCCGGCTGCTCATCGCAGTCCCGAAGGGTGAGGTTGAGAACGTCATCGGTGAACTCTACCGCCACAACGTCTACCACATCGAAGATTTTGTGCCGGAGAGCGAGTCCCCTGAGGCGCTCTCGATAGGCCACCCGCTCCCCGGAGCAAGCGATACAGCTTCGGCGCTCATCAAGGTCAGGGCCATCGAGAATGCGTGCGGTATAGATCCCGATAACGTTGAGACTAAAGCAAAGATCCCGGCTTCGTCGGTCAGGGAGAAGATCAGGACAGACCTTCCCGCCATCCAGAAGGAGGTGGAGGATCTCGTCGCAACGCGCTCTAAGGAGGAGGCACGGCGAAAAGAGCACGAGCAGCGTGCAAAAGAACTCGAACCGTTTACCGCGCTCCCCCTTGACCTGGAACTATACCGGGGATACACCCGGTTCACCGTCTTTGCCGGGCATATCAGGCATGATGTAGCCATAGGTGTCCCCCACGAGAGATACTTTTCCGACAGGGTGGACGGCAACATGATCGCCGTCGTGGTGCCAAACGAGCACCGCGAAGAAGTCGAGCGGACTCTTCTTGACTCCGGGTTCCAGGCAATCCCCATCCCGGAGGAGACGGGAGCTCCGGCCGATCGCCAAAAGGTCCATATCGACCTCGCCCAGAAGGCCGGTGCCGGTATCGCCGGGGTCAACCAGAGGCTTGCAGAGATCCGGGCCCAGCACACCGATCTCCTGGTAGCATGCGATGAACTACTCACGGCCGACGTAGAGCGGGCGGAAGCCCCGTTGCGGTTTGCTACCACGGAGGAGACCTTCATAACCGAGGGCTGGGTGCCCGAAGACCGGGCGGAGAAGATCCGGGCAGCACTGGAGAGAGTGACCGGCGGCCGGATATACATCGGGGAACTGCCTATCGATGACGACGCAAGGGTCCCGGTGGAGTACGACAACCCGTCGTTTGCCTCGCCGACCCAGGTGCTCATGGATGTCTACGCGCGGCCGCGCTACTCCGAGCTTGACCCGACGCTGCTGGTAGCCATCGTGTATCCCATCTTCTTTGGGCTGATCCTGGGCGACGTTGGCTACGGCGCAATCCTGCTGGCCTTGAGTCTTCTGCTCCGGAAGTTCCTGACGGGCGACGAGGGGCGAATGCTTCTGAAGGTGCTCACCTACGCAAGTGTGTCTAGCATCATATTCGGGATACTCTACAGCGAGATCTTCGGAGCCGCGCTCCCATGGCCGGCGCTGATCTACTCCCGGCACCTCAACATAGGGGTGGCCGCTGGCGGCCACGGTCCTCAGGTCACCGAACTCATGATCCTTGCGATCTGGATCGGCATCCTGCACATAACGCTCGGGCGGGCCCTCGGCATCATCAACGCCAGGAAGCTCCACCACGGCCGACATGCGGTGCAGGCGGCGATCTCCAACGCCGGGTGGATCGGGACGATGTGGGGGATCATCATAATGATCTGGTCACTCTACGCCATCCCGTTGATGCCCGACCTGACGGGTCTACCCGTCGTCGTCATGGGGTTCAACGTCGCCACCGTTGTGGGAGGTGTCCTTCTGGTGGCCGGTATTCTCGGGATATTCCAGGAGAACCCGCTCGAGCTTGTCGAGCTCCCGACGATCATCAGTCACGTATTATCCTACGCCCGTATCGTGGCGGTGGGCTTATCTTCGGTCGCTATAGCGATGGTGGTCAACTTCATCGCGGTCGGCATGCTGATACAGCCCCAAATTGAAGCGATCACACCTCTCGGCGTGATCATCATCATATTCGGTGTTCTCGTCCTCTTCCTGGGGCACGCACTGAACACGGCACTCGGCCTCCTTGGAGGCGGTCTGCACTCACTTCGTCTTCACTATGTCGAGTTCTTCACCAAGTTCTACAAAGGTGGAGGCAAGAAGTACAACCCGTTTGGCATGAAATCAAAGTTTACGGAGGAATAAAGAAATGGCAGATGTTGTAATGACTCTTGAAATGGTACAGGCATCGCAGATGGGAATGAAGGCGCTCGGCGCGGCTCTTGCTGTCGGTCTCACCGGCATCGGTGCCGGTGTCGCGGAGATGACGATCGGTTCCGCTGCGGTCGGGGCGACCGCGGAGAACCGCGATGTCTTCGGTCTCGTCCTGCTGCTTACCGTTATTCCCGAAACCATCGTCATCTTCGGTCTTGTGGTTGCACTGCTGCTTCTGTTCTGATGGAGTGAACCATGGGACTCGAAGCAGTCGTCAACGAGATCCGGGAGAAAGGGCGAAGAGAGGTGGAGGCGGTTCGGGCAGAGACCCGGGCCGAAGTCGAGGAGATCCTGAAAGAAGCACAGTCCCGGGCTGCCGCGATCAAGGTCTCGGCCGAAGAGGAGGCGAACCGGGCGGCCGCTCACATCACCAACCAGGAGACCTCGGCGGCAAACCTCGTCGTCAAGCGGCAGGTCTTGAACGCTCAGAAGACGCTCCTCGATCAGGTCTATTCGGCCTCGCTTGCTGCTGTCGGCGATCTGCCTGCTGAGTTCCACGAGAAGGCGCTCACAGACCTGTTGAAGAGGGCGGCAACTGAGATCGAGAAGGGTACCGTGCATGCAAACAGGCGGGACACCCCGGTCGTCAAGAAGATCCTTGGTGCGGCAAAATCCCTTTCGGGCTACACCGTGGGCGCGCCCGCGGAGATCCCCGGTGGCATCATCATCGAGAGCGCCGACGGCGACCTGCAGATCGACTACAGTTACAACACGTTCCTTGACGAAGTCTGGGAATCGGCCCTGAAGGATGCGTCGGATATCCTGTTTAGATGAGGGGGTTCATACATGGCAGGGATGAGTAGTAGCGGACTTGCAACCAACTACATATACGCCTGTACCCGCATGCGGGTGCGGCGGTCACGGTTGATACCGCGCGAAGATTATATCCGGATGCTGAATATGAGCCTGCCTGAGATCACCCGGTTCATCGGTGAGACCAACTACCGATCCGAGATCGATGAACTCGGCACCTCCTTCTCCGGTATCAACCTCGTCGAAGTGGCCTTGAGCTGGAACCTCGCAAAGGAGTACCAGAACATCCTTGAGCTTGTGCCCGGGGCACTGAAGTACTTCACCGCAAGTTACCTGCGCCGCTGGGATATCCAGAACGTCGTCACCGTCCTGCGCGGCAAGATGCAGGGGATGTCGCCAGGCAGGATCAAGGAGGTCCTGGTCCCGGCCGGCAGGCTTGATCGGGTTGCTCTTGACCGCCTGATCGCTGAGGAATCCCCTGAGCGGGTCGCCGAAGCTCTCAGGGGCGAGCAGTTCTACCCGATCATCGAGCGGGAACTTCCCCGCGCGATCGAGACCGGGTCGTTTGCCCATCTGGAGAACGAGCTCTACAAGGGCTACTACGCGCGGCTCATCGCGGATGCCAGAGCGGGCGTCAAGGGCGGGGGCGTGTTCCTGAAGTACATCGAGCTTGAGATCGATACCCGGAACATACAGAACCTTTTCCGCCTCAGGGCCGGGCACGTTCACGAAGATGTGCGGGAGCTGATGATACCCGGCGGGTCGTTTTCGGTTGAGGAACTGCAGAGGCTCTCGGGTGTCGAGGATAGAGACGAGTTCATCGATGCCCTGAAACGACAGGTGAGGTCAGTCCCGCTCTTAAACACGCTCGAGACCATCCGGGGCAAGACCGCCCTGCATGCGATCGAGGTTGCTCTGACCCGCGTCCAGCTCGACCAGATGGAACGGCTATCGAAACGGTATCCGTTCTCGGTCCTGCCCGTCATCGTCTACCTGGAGGAGAAGAAGTACGAGGTCGCGAACCTTCGCGCTCTCGCCCGGGGCAAGGAGGCCGGTCTTCCCGGCGAACGATTACAGGGCTACCTGGTGATGTAAGCATGGAGATTGCAGTTGTCGGTAGCGGTGAATTCATCCTCGGTTTTCGGCTTGCAGGTGTCCGGAGGACATACGCGGCCGAGACCGACGAGCGGCTGGTCGAGTACATCAACCGGGTACTGGAGGATAAAGACGTCGGCATCCTTGTGCTGAAAGGCAGTGATATGGAGCGGGTCCCCCTGCGGCTCCGCACCGTCCTCGAGAACTCCGTTAAGCCGACGGTGATCGCCATCGGCGGAGAGGAGGGCGGCCTGTCGATGCGAGAGAGAATCAAGAGATCGGTGGGTGTTGATCTGTGGAAGTAATGAAGAAAAGCAAGGAGAACGGGGCTCAGGGAGCCCTGAAACGGATTTCAGGACCGGTCGTCACTGCTGTTGGTATCGACGCACACATGTACGACGTGGTGAAGGTCGGCAATGAAGAACTGATGGGGGAGGTCATCAAGATCCAGGGTGAGAACGTCATCATCCAGGTCTACGAGGACACCGCCGGCATCAGGCCCGGCGAACCGGTGACGAACACCGGCCTCTCGCTTGCCGTGGAACTCGGGCCCGGTCTGCTGACCAGTATATACGATGGTATCCAGCGGCCGCTCGAGGTGCTCGTGGATAAGATGGGCAACTTCATCGAACGCGGCGTCTCGGCCCCCGGCCTCTCGCACGAGAAGAAGTGGGAGTTTGTGCCCACGGCAAAGGCGGGCGATCCCGTCAAGGCCGGCGATATACTCGGTACGGTCCAGGAGACGAACATCGTCCATAAGGTCATGGTCCCTCCGAACTCAAAGGGCGGCAAGATCAAAAAGATCGCCGGCGGCAAGTTCACGGTCGACGAGGCGATCTGCACCCTTGAGGACGGCACATCTATAGCGATGCTCCAGCGCTGGCCGGTTCGTGTGCCCCGCCCCGTGAAGCAGAAGTTGAACCCGGACATACCGCTGATCACCGGTCAGCGGATCTTAGATGGCCTCTTTCCCATTGCAAAGGGCGGAACTGCGGCCATCCCGGGACCGTTCGGGAGCGGCAAGACGGTCACCCAGCAACAGCTTGCAAAATGGTCCGATGCCGAGATCGTTGTCTACATCGGTTGCGGCGAGCGCGGCAACGAGATGACCGAGGTTCTGACCGAGTTCCCCGAACTTGAGGACCCAAAGACCGGCAAACCGCTTATGGAGCGGACGGTCCTGATCGCGAACACATCGAACATGCCGGTTGCAGCCCGTGAGGCATCCGTCTATACGGGCATCACGATAGCCGAGTACTTCAGGGACATGGGCTACGACGTCTCTCTGATGGCCGACTCCACCTCGCGGTGGGCTGAGGCCATGCGTGAGATCTCAAGCCGTCTTGAGGAGATGCCCGGCGAAGAAGGGTATCCCGCATACCTTGCGGCACGCCTCTCGGAGTTCTACGAGCGGGCCGGCCGTGTCATCAACCTGAATGGGGCGGGCGGCTCGGTCTCGGTCATCGGCGCGGTCTCCCCGCCCGGCGGCGACTTCTCCGAGCCGGTCACCCAGAACACCCTGCGTATAGTCAAGGTCTTCTGGGCTCTCGACGCAAAGCTCTCCCAGCGCCGGCACTTCCCGGCGATCAACTGGCTGAACTCCTACTCGCTCTACCTCGACTCTCTCACCGGGTGGTACGACCGCGAGGTCTCGCCCGAGTGGAACCCGCTCCGGGCGTGGGCGATGGCCGTCCTCCAGAAGGAGGCCGAACTCCAGGAGATCGTCCAGCTGGTCGGCTCCGATGCCCTGCCCGATGAGGAGCAGGTCACCATCGAGGTGGCGCGGATGATCCGCGAGATCTTCTTGCAGCAGAACGCCTACGACGCGGTGGATACGTTCTGCCCGATGTCCAAGCAGTACGATATGATGAAGGCGATCAAGTTCTACGCCGACCTCGCGCGCACTGCCCAGGCAACCGGAGCAACTCCCCAGCAGGTCATCGGCGTGAAGAGCAAGAACGAGCTCGTGCAGATCAAGTTCATAAAGGACTACGAGCCGGTGCTTGCGAAGATCCGTGCGGATATGGAAGCTGAATTTGAAGCAGTAAGGGCGGCGTGATCATGAAGGAGTACAGAACGGTTGCACAGATTGCAGGTCCCCTGGTCTTTGTCGAGAAGACAGAGCCTGTGGGGTACAGCGAGCTCGTCAACATCGTGACCGCCGACGGCACGATCAAGCGCGGCCAGGTGCTGGACACGAGCGACGAGGTCGTTGTCGTTCAGGTCTTTGAGACCACCGCAGGTATCGGCAGGGACTCAGGCATCCGCTTCACCGGCGAGACGATCAAGATGCCGGTGGGGAAGGATATGCTCGGGCGTATCCTCTCCGGCGGCGGCAAGCCGATCGACGGCGGCCCGGAGATCGTGCCAGAAAAGAGGCTTGAGATCACCGGCGCGGCCATCAACCCCTACGCCCGTGCGTCTCCCGCGGACTTCATCCAGACGGGTATATCGACGATCGACGGGACGAACACCCTTGTCCGGGGCCAGAAACTCCCGATCTTCTCGGGGTCCGGCCTGCCCCACAACGACGTGGCGCTCCAGATCGCCCGGCAGGCCAAGGTGCCCGGATCGAAGGAAGAGTTTGCCGTGGTCTTTGCCGCGATGGGTATCACGAGAGAAGAAGCCAACTACTTCATGGCCGACTTTGAGAAGACCGGCGCCCTTGAACGGGCGGTCGTCTTCTTGAACCTTGCGGATGACCCGGCGGTCGAGCGGATCATCACGCCGCGCCTTGCGCTCACCACGGCCGAGTACCTGGCGTTCGACCTCGGCTACCACGTGCTCGTCATCCTGACGGACATGACCAACTACTGCGAGGCGCTCCGTCAGATCGGTGCGGCCCGTGAAGAGGTGCCCGGCCGGCGCGGCTATCCGGGCTACATGTACACGGACCTTGCAAGCATATACGAGCGTGCCGGTATCATCAAGGGCGTCAAGGGCTCGGTGACCCAGATCCCGATCCTGACGATGCCTGGCGACGATATCACACATCCGATCCCGGACCTGACCGGCTACATCACCGAAGGCCAGATCGTGGTCAACCGTGATCTGCACCGGAAGGGTATCTACCCGCCGATCAACGTGCTGCCGTCGCTCTCCCGTCTGATGAACCTCGGTATCGGGAAGGGGCACACCCGCGAGGACCACAAGAAGGTCTCAGACCAGCTCTACGCGGCGTACGCAGAGGGTAACGATCTCCGCGGCCTTGTCGCCATCGTCGGGAAAGATGCGCTCTCAGAGCGCGACCGGATGTTCCTTGAGTTTGCGGATCTCTTTGAGGATCGGTTCGTCAGGCAGGGCCTCTATGAAGACCGATCGATCTTCGAGACGCTCGATCTCGGCTGGGATCTCCTCTCGACGCTGCCTGAGGAGCAGCTTGTGCGTATCGACCGCGACCTGATCCAGAAGTATCACCCGAAGTACCGCAAGAAGGCCCAGGGGTAAGCATCCATGGCGCTGCGAGACATAAAGCCGACCCGATCTGAACTGATCAACATCAAGCGACGGATCAAGCTCTCGGAGCGCGGCTACAACATCTTAAAGATGAAGCGCGATGGGCTGATCCTTGAGTTCTTCAAGGTGCTTCAACAGGCAAAAGATAGCCGCGGCGCCCTCGCGGAGCGCTACGAGCATGCCATGGAGATGATCGCCCTCGCCGAGACAGTCGAAGGGGCAATCGGTGTGAAGGCCGCTGCATTCTCGGCGTCGGATAACCCCGCCATCTCCCTTTCGAGCAAGAATATCATGGGGGTCGTTGTCCCGGAGATCGAGGCGTCTTCCGTCCGGAAGGGTGTACTCGACCGCGGCTATGGTATCCTCGGCACATCAGCCGTCATCGATGAGACTGCGGAGGCGTTTGAGGATCTTCTCGAGGCGGTCATCGAGGCGGCCGAGATCGAGACGACCATGAAGCGGCTGCTCGACGAGATCGAGAGCACAAAGCGGCGCGTGAACGCGCTTGAGTTCAAGGTGATCCCTGAGCTCTCCGAAGCGCGGGACTTCATCAAGATGCGCCTGGACGAGATGGAGCGTGAGGAACTCTTCCGCCTGAAAAAGATTAAGGCACGGAGCGCCTGAGTAGGGCACAGGTGATACCCGGTGGAGATCGGTACGCTTGCTGATGTCGGGAAAGTGACAGGAACGGTGATGTTACGGGTGGATTTCAACTCCCCCATCGACCCTTCCTCTAACCAGATCTTAGACGATAAGAGGTTTCGCGAGCACCTGCCGACGGTGCAGGCGCTTGAGGATGCGCGAGTTGTCATTCTCACGCACCAGAGCAGGCCCGGCAAGAAGGATTACACGACGCTTGAGGTGCATGCGGCGAAGCTGGAGCGGTTGCTCGGCCGGCCGGTGACATACGTGGATGATATCTTTGGCCGGTGCGCCCGCGACGCTATACGGAACGCAAAGCGCGGGGATATCCTGATGCTTGAGAACCTCCGGTTTGCCGCCGAGGAGAACCTGACTTTAAAGCCGGAAGAGGCAAAGAAGACGCTCCTTGTGCGGAAGCTTGCAGCCATGGCCGACCTCTACATCAACGATGCGTTTGGCACGGCGCACCGGTCGCAGCCCTCTATTGTGGGGCTGCCCCTCCTGCTCCCGTCGGTAGCCGGCCTCCTTATGGAGAAGGAGGTCGCAAACCTCTCCCGGGTCTTTACCGGCGCCCCGCGCCCGGTCACGTTCGTCCTTGGCGGGACGAAGGTGGACGACTCGATAGCGGTTGCAGAGAACGTTCTCGCGCGCGGGACGGCCGACCGCGTCATCGTCGTCGGCGTTGTCGGAAACGTCTTTTTGCTTGCGGCAGGTTACGATATCGGCCGGCCGTCGGCCCGGCTGATCGATGACCTCGGCTACCGGGGCGAGGTCGGTAAGGCAAAAGATCTCCTTACAACCTACCGGGATCGGATCCTCTTGCCGCATGCGGTCGCCGTCCGCGAGGACGGCGGGCGGGTGGAGTACCGGGTTGATGCCATACCGGAGGATGCTCAGGTGCTGGATATCGGTCTTGAGTCGATCGATCGCCTCACAGAGGTGATATCGGCGTCGGGGACGGTCGTGGTGAACGGGCCGGCGGGGCTCTTTGAGGAGGAGCAGTTTGCCGTCGGGACGTTTGAGCTCCTGAGGGCAGCCTCGGCGGTCGAGTTCTCGGTTGTGGGCGGCGGGCACTCGGGCGTGGCCATAGAACGGCTCGGCATAGAGGATCGGTTCACCCACATATCCACCGGCGGCGGGGCGGCGATCGAATTTTTGACAGGGAAGAAGATGCCCGCACTTGAGGCGCTGGAGATATCAAAGAAGATCTTCGGGTGAGGGTGCTCTCACCTCCTCTTTCCGGGACCATACCCCATCTCACCCTGGCCCGGGCTCTTTTGCGCGGATCTCCAAAAAATGAGATGGGGGGGTCCACACCCGAACACTGTGTGAGCCCGGTGAAATCCTGCTTGTAGCCTTTGAATACTGGTGCAGGGGCGCCGCCGCCGTATTGTGTGCCCGGAGCGTCCCGCGATGGAATCGCTGTATCGCTGATAGGTGTGTGGGTGTTGTGGTGATTGCTGATGGAATTGAATGACTGATGGTCGCTGGGTGTGGTCGTACCCCGATCCAATGTATATATCATCGGATATATAATGATTCCTGATAAATAAATATCTGTATTTAAGTAAACGAATACGAAAATATAGTTTATTAATGCTCATTATTCTAAATGGGGTGTTTAGACACTTCATAAAAATTATCGCAATTATTATATATGGTTCATGGGGTTATCGCGCCATTGCCCGGGAGATCCCCGGGCACACGCTCCTCCCGGATCATTTGCGGAGGAGGGCGATCCGCGAACCGACCGGGGTGCCGATCTCCGCGCCTATCGGGCCGCACTTCACCGACATAAGGTAGGCCACCGGCGGGAGGTCGCGGTCGTCGGAGAGCGACTCGAAGTTTGCCATGCCCTTTGCGATGACGAGCGTCGCGCGGTCGAGCGCATCGGCAAGGGCGGGCAGGGCAAGGTCCCGGTTGAGGCCGAGTTCGGCGATGCTGTCCGTCGTCGTGGTGAGAAGGTCCGCCCTGCGGTCGAGACCGAGCGCCATCGCATCTTCAAACGTCGCATCGTTCAAGATCGGCGCGCCCCGGACGGCAAACGTGACGTGCGATCCACTCTTCCTGAGGTAGTCGACGAGGAGGGCGTCAAAGGCGATCTCCCCGCAGTTATCGGCAAGATAGACTACACGGGAGGTGAGGGGTTCTATCCTTTCGGTATCATCGATGGTCAGTCCCGCGGCAAACTCGCGATAAAAGAACCCGATGAAGTCGTCGGTGACGGTGTGGGCCTTTGAACCATAGTCCAGCGTGTTGCCGATGACCGCCGCAAGCACGAGATCGCGAAACGTTGAGAGACTGCCGCGCACCGCCCGGGCAACCGCCATGGCATCCTTGTTGTTCATCAGTTTCAATTCCCGGTAAGGGTCGGTGTTGTCAAGCATCCGGTAGGCGAGGCGATGCACACGGCTTGCGATGATCGGCGCGGGCACCGGGTCGGCAAGCGAGCGCTGGAGGAGGTCACGACACGCCTCGACGGTCGCCCTGATGAGCGCCGGATCGTCGGTGCAGAGCCGGCTCTCGTAATCGACGCGGGAGATCAGGCAGTCCGTGCAGCCCGAATGAAGTCTCATGGTGAAGATAGCTGGGTCTTGAAAGACAAAAATGGTGCGGATGGGGCCACTGCGATTTGAACGCAGGTCAGAAGACCCCCAGTCTCCTAGGATGGCCAGGCTACCCTATGGCCCCTCCTCAGTAGTATGTGCTCAAATTACACATATAGTTTCTCTTTCGGAGAGATGGGGGCTACCCCCGCATCCTCTTAAACTCCTCAACGTTCCGTGTCAGCTGTTCCAGTTCGCTGCCGGTGATCTCCATTCTGCCCGTCAAAGCATTGACCTCCGTGAGGAGCTGCTGGATGCGCACGTACATGACGTACATGATGAACAGCAGGCAGATGATGATCACCGAGAGCAGAACTATCATGAACGCGTTGCTATCGATCATTCTGGTTCCCTCCTGAATAGTGCGCGGGCAAGCCGCTCGATAAACCCTTCCCGGACCTTCTCTGGCTCCTCCTCGATGGGGAGACCGGCCAGCGTGGCCGCAATCCTCCGGAATGCTTTTGACGATTCGGACTCCGGATACTTTGCGACGACCGGCGTCCTCGCTGCCGCCGCCCTTCTCACGTTCGCGTCCTCAGGTATCGTGTCGATGACCGGCACGCCGAGGGCCTTCTCGATCTTCTGCCGGCTTACATCGGTGCTCTCCAGGGTCGCGCGGTTGAGAAGCGCTCCCGCGACGGTGCCGCCGACCATCTCCGTCAGGATCCTGATCTTCAGGGCATCCACGAGCGATGAGACCTCGGGGTTCACCACCAGCAGGACCTCATCCGCCACGGTCAGCGGTATGATCGCATCGGCATCGATGCCGGCAGGTGCATCGAGGAAGAGGAACTCGCAGCGGTCGGCCAGATCACCCATCACATCTCTGAGCCGCGCGGGATCTGCATTCTGGAACCCCTCAAGCGAGAGGCCGCTTGGTATGACCTTGAGGCCGTAGGGCCCCTCGTAGATCGCATCCCGGATCGGCGCCTTTCCTGCAAGGACCTCGTGGAGCGTGACCGGTGTCTCTGTGAGCCCGAGCACCAGCCCGAGATTGGCCATGCCCATATCCGTGTCGATGATACAGGTCTCCCTGCCATATTGGGCCAGCGCCGTCCCGAGATTTGCGGTCACGGTCGTCTTCCCGGTCCCGCCTTTTCCGGAGGCGATGGTGTAAGCCCTGATCATCTAAAATCGTCCAGAGGATAGGTTGTAGTTCTCCAATTTATATTTATTTGTTTTATCACTTTCTGGAAAAGCAGAGATCTACTTAAATATCTGATATGCTCCCGCTCAAGAGCGGTATACCCCGGGAATTTCTCCAAAAAACCCTGGCAAGAAGACCCCCGCTCCCTCAGCCCCGGCACCGGGAGACCCGGATCTTCCCATACGCCCGCTGTGCAGGCGAAAAGGGCATGGAAGATGCCGGGTGCAACGACCCGGCGGTGCATAGTCGGGCCGCCTTGGCCTCCCCGGAGCGCTCCCCCTCCGGCCATGGGGCTATCCGGTCGCGCCTCCCCCATCCCCGGTGGCCGCAATATCCCGGATCTCCCGGCAAAATCCAGACCAACGGCATCCTCGATATAATACCGATTCGATATTCATATATGATGCGGTGCAGATATATGGATGGAGATATACCAGGGCAAGGCTGTATGAGTTCCAATCCCTTCATGGAGAAGAATACCCGATTATGCATCGATGAGATCCGTCTCATCCCCGGCGTCATCGCGTGTGCCCTCATATCCTGTGAGGGTGTGATCCTGGGCAAGTACTTCCGGGAGGGCGGCCTCTCACCGTCACTCTTTGCAGCGATGTGCGCAACAGTCCTTGCCTCCGCTGAGGCTGCCTGTGGCAGTGTTCACATGCAGAGCCCTTCCATGGTCACAATCGCCGCAACCGACGCTGCCATTCCCATCGTGAGTGTGGGGGATGGCACCCTGATAGCAGCGGTAATAGATAAGTCTGCAGATCTCCCAACAGTACAGAGACGGTTATTGGAGATAGCAGTCAGGATCGGAGAGGAGGCGTGATGCATACCATACTTATCGTCGACGATAGCCCCATGATCGTCGATGTCTTTGTCACCATGCTGGAGCGTGGCGGTTATCGGCCGCTCACTGCCTTTAGCGGCGAGGAGTGCCTGGAAGTCCTGGGAAAGACCCCCCCAGATCTGGTTCTCCTGGATATCATGATGGAACCGATGGATGGGTGGGAGACGCTTGGAAAGATCAAGACCAACCCCGCGACACGGGATATCCCTGTCATCATGCTGACGGCAAAACCCCTCACGCCCGAAGAAGCGAACGAATACGGGGCTTTCATCGAGGACTACATCCTCAAACCCACCACCCACCACCAGCTCTACGAAGCCATCGAGCATGTCCTGGCACGCCGGCACTCCATCGCTGCCGAGATCGAGCGGGCGCGCGAGGCCGGTATTGACCCCCATGTCATCGACGAGTACGAGCGCCTCTATAAGAGCGTCGACATTAACCGGCGCCTCCTCAAGATCCTTGAGACCACCTATAGCATCAAGGATGCCCGGGCAGGCATGGGCGAGAACATAACGCGGGCCATAAAGAGCATGGGCGCGAGCATAAAGATCCAGGAAGAGCGCTTAAACCAGGTCCGCGCTCAGTTTGCAGATATATTCGGGGGAAAGTGATTTTTTTCGGGCCTTCTACCATTATGAGGCGCCCCCGCTAATAATCTGCCTGCTCCTGCCGCCCGATGAAGACGATCGCCGCGGCCAGAACGAATATAGCGGCGAGCGTCATGCCGATATCGAGGGGTTCGACGGGTTCG
Source organism: uncultured Methanoculleus sp. (assembly GCA_964413225.1). Lineage (GTDB taxonomy): Archaea > Halobacteriota > Methanomicrobia > Methanomicrobiales > Methanoculleaceae > Methanoculleus. The sequence continues at coordinate 47,521 of CAYPRO010000014.1, forward strand.
ACCCCGAATGTCAGCACCCGCCGCACCATCGCCGTGATGCCCGCGATCAGGATCGGTGTTACCTGCACCCGATTCGTCCTGAAGTATGCCGTCACCGTCTCCAGGATCTCCACTATGATGAGGGTCAGGAGGAGTGCGTGAAGCACCTGGAGCACCCCCTGTGTCATGTCTTCAGCGCGGATGAGTGCCGCCACCTGCAGGACGACATCGTAGAAGGAGGCGAGCGCAAGCAGAGAGAGCGAGAGGGCTATGAGCAGGTATATGCCCAGCGTTACTCCGGATATGGCGGATATGGCCGTATCAGCATGGGTCTTGAGTGGTGTCATGTGGGCGCCTCAAAGTGGATATAGAAACAGATTATTCCTCTGGCAGTGAACTACCCCGCTCCTCTCGGGCGGGGCTTCCTGATTCATCGATAATACTTGCATCACAGTGATGTGATGTAGCGGTATTATCTCCACAGG
>CAYPRO010000015.1:0-31626 GCA_964413225.1 uncultured Methanoculleus sp.
ATCGCCCTGCAATCCCCTGCCCTGCCACCGGTCCCCCTGCCCCCACTCACCCTGCCCCCACTCACCCTGCCCCCACTCACCCTGCCCCCACTCACCCGGCAACCGCTACATCACCCCGTTCCCGGGCGACTCAACATCAGAAAGAAATAGATACCGGTATAAAGAAATAAGCAAATAATCCTTTAAGAGCGATGACCAAGAACACCCGGACGTCCGATAGCCCGGAATACGAACAAGGGTGTGGAGCGGCCGGTGTTTTTACCCTTAATCCACGAACCCTCAGCATCACCCGGGCAGCTGGCGATCTCATCAGCATGCTCGGTTACCCTTCCAAGGGGCTCTCGCCCCTCACCCTCCCCGACATATGGCCTGACGATGCGGATCGTGAGCACTTTGTCCGGTTGCTTGCCAGGCAGCAGGCGGTCGCAGATTATTACACCAATTTTGCCAGCCTTGATGGTACACTCCTCCCGGTGACGGTTGCCGCATCTTCCTTTCCGGGTGAGGAGATCACCTGCATCGTCTCCTCCCGCAGCCCCGGCATGCAGGGGGAGATCCTGCGGATCTTTGATTCCCTCCCGGATGCCGTTCTCATACTCGATCGGGACGGCACCATCCTGTTTGCCAATGCCGCGGCTGCAACGCTCGCCGGCGCCTCTTCGCCGGCCGAACTCATCGGTCGGGATCCGCTCCAGTTCGCTCGCCCCGAATATGCGGGGGCCGTCACCCACGATCTCACAAATGTGCGTTGCGGCCGCGAAGGCTACCTCGCCCACTACCAGATGCGGGATCTGCACGGGAACGACAAGTGGGTCGAGGCGCTTGGCACGAGGTTCCTCTTTAATGGCCGGGAGGCGATCCTTGCCACGCTCCGCGATATAACGGAGAGGGAGAGCACAGAGAGCGAACTTGCCCTGACCAACCAGCATTTTCGCGACCTCTATCGGCTTGTCCGGATGATGTGCGACAACGTCCCCGATCTCATATGGGCAAAGAACACGGAGAAGCAATACCTCTTCGCAAACAAAGCCGTATGCGAGAAGCTCCTGAACGCGGTCGACACCAGCGAACCGCTGGGAAAGACCGACATGTTCTTTGTCGGGCGCGAACGGCGTGCTCATCCCGATAACCCCGCCTGGCACACCTTCTGCGAGATCTGCTCCGATTCCGATGAGATAGTCATGGAGAGCGGCAAAGCGGCGCGGTTCGATGAGTGCGGGAATATCCGGGGGGAGCTCCTCTTCTTCGATGTCGTCAAAGCCCCGTTCCGGGATGAGGACGGGCGGATCATCGGGACCGTGGGATGCGGCCGCGACGTGACCGCTGAGCGGCTGGTAGAAGAGAAACTCCGGTGGAACGAGGCGTTGCTCACCCGGATGGCCCAGGCCTCCCCGCTCGCCCGTCTTGTCATCGACGACCGAACGGATGAGATCCTCTACCTCAACAGCCGGTTCTCTCGTATGTGGGGACTCTCGCACCTGGAGGACGATATGAGGGCGGGAAAGATCCGGGGCAGCGATGTAATCTCCCTCTCGACCCCGCTCTTTAAAGACCCTGAAGCGTTTGCCGCATCCTGGATCTCTCTTCATGATGAGGCGAACCGATCGGTCATCGAGGATGAGATCGAACTCACCGATGGGCGATATATCAAGAGGTTCTCCGCCCAGATCCGTGACGCGGATGACCGGTACTTCGGGAGACTTCACCTCCTTGAGGATATAACGGAGCAGAAGAGTGCATCGGAGGCCCTCCGCCGGCACGACGCCATCATGCATGCGGTGAGCGTTGCGGCGGATCGGTTCCTCAAGGAGCCTGACTGGAAGGCGCAGATGGATGAGGTTCTCGGACGGTTCGGCAGGGCCACCGATGTCAGCGGTGTGTATGTCTTTGAGAATGTCACGGATCCTGCGACCGGCAACCTCACCTACAGTCGACGGTGGGGATGGCACGTGGAAGGGATCGATGACCTGAAAGACTGGAACATTCCTTATGGCATGGTGCTCCGCTGGCATGAAGAACTCGCGGCCGGGAGACCTATCGTCGGGCTGGTGCGGGATCTCCCGGATGCCGAGCGGGATTACCTTGAACCCCTGCAGATCCAGTCGATTGCGATTGTCCCGATATTCGTCCATCAGCAGAGATGGGGCTTCATAGGGTTTGACGAGAGGCGGCGGGAGCGGGTCTGGTCGCCGGCGGAGGTCGAAGCGCTTCAGGCAGCGGCAAGCATCATCGGATCGGCTATCCTCCGTACGATGAACGAGGAGATCTACCGAAACCCTGTAGAACACTCCCCGGTGGGCGTCTACCTGATGCAGGACGGATATATGCGCTACTTCAACACGCGGCTTGCTGAGATCTTTGGGTATTCACGCGACGAACTTCGTGAGTATGCCGCGCAGTACCCCCTGATCGCTCCGGGACACCGGGAAGATCTGCAGAGGCGCTACCAGGCTCTCCTCTCCGGAGAGACCGCATCGGAACACCACGAATTTTGCGGCGTGCATAAGGATGGGCGGATCATATACCTCGAGAACTTCGCAACCCGCCTCCAGTTCGAGGGGCGGCCGGCTGTCATAGGCAGTCTCATGGATGTGACCGGCCGGAAAGAGGCGGACGAGGCGCTGGGAAGCTCAGAGGAGCGGTTGAAGATCATATTCGATTACGCCCCGGATGCCTTCTTCCTCGTTGATATGGATGGGTTCATCGTCGATGGAAACCGGACGGCCGAGAGGCTTTTAGGCTGCACGAAGGATGAGTTCATCGGTCGAAGCATTGTTGAGGCCGCACGCCTGTTGCCTGAGGATCTGCCCAAGGTCGCGACTATCCTCGATCAGCTCGCGGTCGGCGCCGCCGCCGGCCCGATTGGGCTGATCCTGACCCGCAGTGACGGCACCCGCACCCCGATAGAAGCAAAAGCGTTCCAGGTGACGATCGACGGCCGGCAGCTGGCGCTCGCTATAGGCCGCGATACCTCCGAACGGCATCAGCTGGAAGATCTCAAGAAGAAGGTGCTCATTCAGATCGAGGAGAACATCGAGCAGCTCTCCATATTAAACGACTCCATCCGCAACCCCCTCACCGTCATCATAGCCCTTGCAGAGATGGGAGATACGGAGATCGACAGAAAGATCATCCGTGTGGCCTGGGAGATCGATGCGATCATCAACCGCCTCGACCAGGGATGGCTGGTCTCAAGGAAAGTGAAGGAGTTCTTGAAGAAGCATTACGCATGAGGGGCCGATAACAAAAGACCCTCATCCACTTCCATCAGGCGGGCGGCATTTCTCAATCCCCAGGCATCAAGGAGCGTGAACGCTCCTGCCATGAGCACGAGCCCGGCGAGGAGAATGAGAAGGAGATCGATCAGCCCGACGGGCAGGGTTATTGCGAGGACTCCGAGCGCAAGCGATCCCGCCCCGAGGCCGAGGGTATACCAGAAACCCTTTGTCGGCCTTCTGTGCTCCCGGACCACCCGCAGCAGCGTGACGGCGGCGCTTGACAGGAACCAGATCATGAGGGCCAGGAATATGAGAACCAGGTAGATCTCCCAGAAGATGAAGAGGACGAGGCCGGTGACTGCCAGCACACCCCCGCGGAAGACCTCCTGGCCCGCATGCTCTCTATGATCCCTTTCCCGGATACCCTTAACGATCGTGAGAAGGCCGAGGATGAGGATGAGTGAGGGCAGGATAACGGTGAAGATGATTATTGTCCTGCCAAATGTCAGGTGGAGGAGGGCGGCACCTATAGCGAGAAGAACCACGCCGAAGCCTGCCTGGAGTCTCCAGCTCCTGCGCCGGTCGGCAAGGCGCTGCCGGGGATCTCTTTCTGCTGCAACTCTGCCCGTCACGAAGATGGTCTCCATCGTCTCGTATATCATGAGGAGGAGGGGGGCGTCGTCGATCAGGTGCATGATGGGGTTCTTCTCCGGGTCGTACCGATCCAGGTGGACATGATACTCCGAGGCGGTCTCGTGGGCGTGGTACTGGCCCATCCTGTAACTCGCGATCGTCCCCGGGCTCGGCACGTTGATGGGCGACCGCTTCCAGTCCGGTTCGAGCGGTTCGGTCACCAGGGCTTTTGGTACGACGACCTGAAAGACCCCGCGATGCAGCATATCAAGATACGACTCAAGCTTGCTCACTCTCTCCCCTCCTCAGCCGTAGTGCAGGGCCGGTGGATGCTGCAAGAGTATTTCTGTAGGCTCCACCGGTGAACTACCCTGCCCTTAAGGTTGGGGTTTCCTATCTATCATTGATAGTACTTGCGTTACATCTCTGTGACGTAAAAGTAGCATCTCCACGGGCTCGAAGGGCTGATTTCATCCCCACGCGGTGCATATTTACCACAGGCATTGTAATCCCGATCAGCGATAAACCCACAGTATGGGCATTTGTGGACTATAGCGCAAAAGAACCAGGATGCGAGGGGTGGGATTCGAACCCACGGACTCCTGCGAGAACGGATCTTAAGTCCGCCGGTTTTGGCCGGGCTTACCTACCCTCGCCTATACGGATCCTATACCTATTATCCATTGCAGATATTAAGCCCAACGCCAGAAAGAGATCCCGGCAGGGGTGGGCAGGGCAGATTTTCACTGAGAGAGACCCCGCGGCAGCATGCATGAGCCGGAAGGTATACCGGGCGGAGCACAAATGCCTGTCTTTGCCCACCTGAGATCCAGCTGCCGGCCGCCCTGGAAACCTTACCCGGAGGCGTCATGATGAGTTCGCAGAAGAGCATGGAAAAGAACCAGAACAGGGGAACCCGCCATGAATAATGGCCGTAACCAGAACAGCAACAGCCCCGATAGCCCTGATGTGCCCTACTGGCATGTCTGGACCGACGAGGGCGGCGTGAGCCGGCAGAACCGGTGTAAGCTGACCGATTTTGTCTTCACGAGCATATCGGAGGAGGCCGCGCCATCGTGGATCGGGAAGCCGGGCAGCCCTGCCTCCCGTGTGATCATCATGGTCCTCCCGGCCGGCTGGGTCGGTGAATGGCACGAGAACCCCGAGCCCCAGTGGATCGTGCCTCTATCGGGTCGCTGGTTTGTGGAGACCATGGACGGCATGCGCGTGGAGATGGGGCCGGGCGACCTCTCGTTTGGGAACGATCAGAATACCCGGCCTGACCGGTGGGGGCGCAGGGGCCACCGGTCGGGGGCCCTGGGCGATGAGCCGGCGGTGCTTATGCTCGTGCAGCTGAAAGATGGCCCGGCCGGGGGCCGGCCCTGCCTGCCGGAGTAAGGGCGTATGCCTGGATCCCACAGGCCGTCCGGGATGGATATAGCCCTGAGGCAAACCAATGGCTTGCGGCGCCTTTGCCCGGGATCGCAGGCGCCTGCTCCCTCGTATATCTCGCGATCCGGCCGAACACCGAAAAAGCCGGCGCCGGATTGTTCGCCTCCAGCACATGGTCTCTCCCGCACTCGTGAAGGCCGAGGGCGAACCCCCGGCCATCATCTCCCGCGGTTCTTCACGCCCCGGCGGCCCGGATCATCCATGGACTGCCAGTCGTGATCGGGTGCTGGCTCGGGATGTGGAGCATAATGAACCGAAGGGGCCGGATCGAAGAGATCTGTATAAAAAGGGTGGATTATGGCGTCACCGTCGCCGGAGCGGCCACACCAGGACCACAAGAAACCCGGCGACCGCGACCGCCCCGCCGTTCGGCGTCGCCTGCGCGGGGGTGGCAGCCTGTATCGCAGCCGCGAGTTCCTCCTGTGCTGCTGGCATACCGGGCCAGGGGAGGCTGTAGCCGGGGTCGATCTCGATCGAGTGGTTCAGCGCCGCAGCCGCCCCCGTGGTATTTCCGGCGGCAAGGAGTATCTCTCCCCGGACGTGCCAGTAGTGGGCGCTCTCCGGCGAAAGAGCGAGTGCCCTGTCGATCGCTGGCCCGGCGCCGGTGAGATCCAAAAGACCCGCTAGCGCCATCGCCTTCACTGCCCAGGACGTGGCATCCGCGGAATCGATGAGGAGCGCCGCCTCCGCATCGGCGAGCGCGGCAGAGTAGTCCCCCATTGCAAGGTGGGCATAGCCGCGGTTTGCGTAACGTACGGGCTCTGGATCAAAGGCGATAGCCCGGCTCACCGCGGCTACGGCCTCTGGATAGCGCCCCAGCTTACGCAGTGCATAGCCCTCCATGCAGAGGAGAGAGATGTTATCGGGCTCTCCGGCCAGCCCTTCGCCGGTCACCGCAAGGACGCCCTCCCAGTCCTCCTGTGCAATGGCAGATGCTGCGCGGGCGCCGGGGTCGCCGGCGGCACAGGAACACGACACTGCGAGCAGGAGAACGATACAGGCGAGAAAAAGACGGAGTGAGGCCATAGAAGAATACAGGAGCCGCTTCACCGTTAAAGATTACGAAACATGCGGGGATTCACACGAGCCGGCGCACCACCCGGGCCAGCCGGTGCATCCCCTCCGCAATCTCCTCCTCATCCGCGGTTGAGAAGTTCAACCGGATCGTGTCATCCCCGCCGCCATCCACGTAGAACGGCACCCCAGGGAGGACCGCTACGCCTTCCCTGACACCCTCGCGGAAGACATCCATCGACGAGACCCCGCCCGGCAGGGTCGCCGTCATGAACATCCCCCCCTCAGGGGTGGTATGCGCCGCTCCCGGCGGCATCAGGTCATCGAGGAGATCGCACATCAACCGGCAGCGCCGCCCGTAAATTGCCGCGACCCGGGCGACGTGGGCATCCAGATCGTGGGTCGCAAGGTAGCGCTGGAGGATCACCTGGCAGAGGAAGTTCGAATGGAGGTCGGCCGCCTGCTTTGCTATGTTAAACTCCCTGAGGATCTCCGCAGGCGCATATATCCAGCCGATCCGCATGCCGGGGGCGACGATCTTAGAAAACGACCCTGAGATCACCGCCTGATCGGGGAGGTAACGCTTCACTGGCAGTCGGGGCTTTCCGTCAAAGAAGAGATCCCCAAATGCGTCGTCCTCGTAGAGAACCGTCTCTGTATCCCGGAGGACCTCCGCGACGCCCCGCCGCTTCTCCTGCGAATACGTCCTTCCCGAGGGGTTCTGTGAGTTCGGGATACCGTAGAAGAACTTCGGGGCATGATCCCGAACGAGTGACGCAAACATATCCAGATCCGGCCCGTCCTCCACGAGCGGGACAGCATGTATAGCCGGTTCGTAGAGAGAAAAGGCCTCGATAGCCCCGAGGTAGCCAGGCCGCTCCATCCCGACGGCGTCGCCGGGATCGAGGAAGACCTTTGCGATCAGGTCCAGGCACTGCTGTGAGCCGTTCACGATCTGGATCTCCTCAGGCGTCGCCGGGAGGCCAAGACGCCTCCGGTACCGATCGGCGATGAACTTCCGTAGAGGCAGATAGCCGTCCGTCGTCGTGTACTGGAGCGCCGTCCGCCCGCCTTCGGCAAAAACATCGCGGGCCGCATCCTGGATGCCATCGACGTCGATATAGGCCGAGCCCGGCAGACCACCAGCAAACGATATCACCCCGGGAACCGCAGAGACCCGGAAGAGTTCATCGAGGAACGACTCCGGGATCCGCCCCATCCGACCGGCAAAACGGTAAGCCATGGGATCATATTGGGCGTGCCGACAAAAAAGTGCCGGTTGTTTGCACTCGATTATTCTTTGGCCAGCCGACCACCTCCCGCTCCAGACACCAGCGTCGCCACAGGAGGGAGCGGGGAATACCGGAGAGCGACGTCGAGGGTATCCCTGGCCCGTGATACGGGGAAAGCCTGGAGACGATCCGGTCCCGGGCAGGCTCCAATCATCCAGCACCCGCTCCTACTGCAGCAGTATATACGCAAACGCCGAGAGCAGGAACGCGAGCACGAGTATGATGAGGCTTATCGGGCCGATGAACGCGAGCATGGTGTTGATGGTGCTTGCAAGCTGCGAGACCCTCTGCGACCCGAAGACGACGATTCCCTCGCATGAGGCCGTCGCCGCCCCCACCCGGGCCGGGGCCATATCGGCGATGGCCTCACTGACCGCCCGCTCTATATACGGGACGATCTCCTCTGCCGGCACAACGTAGCCGACAGGGTTCTTCCCGCTTATGGTGTTCACCGTATGCGAATCGGTCGTCATGATCTCGGCCTCATCCACGTAACCGAGCACCACCGAGAGCAGCCTCTCCCGGACTCCTCCGGCCATGTTGTTCCCGTCCACGAGGACATAAGCCGTCCGCTTCCCCCCGGCCTCGGTTGCAAGCACCTGCACACCGAGCGACCCAAACCCCTGCTCGCGTGTGAAAGGGACGCGGATATGCGAGACCCCGACCGCAAACGGCTCAAGCGGAAGGTACCGCGCGGCACAGAACCCCTCTCGTGCGGCGGCAATGTACTCCGTTGCTATACGCGTCGCCGGGAGGACAGGAGGGCCGACCTGTGTCATGCAGTTGTGGGCATCCACGAACGCGATCTCCGAGAAGGAACACCGCCCTTCGGCCATGATCGTCATCCCGATCGAGTAGTCAAGGTCCTCCGTCCTCTCCGGCGACCGGGTGCTCACCATAAGGAGGGCATCGCCGAACCGCTGACAGAGGATCGAGACCGAGCCTGATGCGACCCTGATCGGCCGGCTCGCTGTATCGGAAAAAGAGAGCCCTTCGCGCGACGCCTCAATCGCCCGGGCGATCTTATCTATCTCGCTCTCAGCGACAAGGTTGAAGTCGTGGGTGGCACACCCGTGGGCGACAAGCGTCTCCCCCTCAAACGTATCGTGGAGAACCGGGGGGAGGTTCCCGCCGCCAAGATCGCCTATCGGCCCGGGGTGGACGTTTGGGACCGTGAAGAGAACCTCCTCCTTGCGATCGCGGGAGAAGAAGAGCGTGACCTGCGGAACGTAGACCTCCTCGCCTATCTCGCGGAAGAAGTCCTCCATGCTCTTTGAGCCGTCGGTCAGGTGGGCTATGAACGTGTTGAGGAAGTTGAGCCCGCTGATCTGGAACGCCCGCTTCAGCGGTCGCTCTATCAGCCAGATCAGGAGGGCAAAGACCAGCCAGAAGACCGCCTGGAGGAGGACGGCGTAGGATACAAACCCCGGCGCAAATATCCAGGCGCCGACCGCTATACCGACCGCGCCCTGGAGGAACGCGGGGATGACCATGCGGGTAATCCGGTAATCCGCAACGGCGACGAGGACCAGCAGCCGGATGCCGGAGGCAAGGCCGAGAGCGCCCGCATACAGAGCGGGAAAGAGATCCCGCCCGAAGACAAGTACTGGCGAGAGGCTCAGGATCACCGCCAGAACCGTGCAGGCAAGGGCGAGGAGACCCGACCGGTTGTAGGTGATCTGCCCGCCAGAGGCCTCTACCAGAGGCACGGTCAGTAGAAAGGCGACCAGTGCCGGGACAGAGAACCCGAGCGTGCCGACAAGGAAGAACCCGTTGCCTACCCGGTACGCGGCGGCATCGATGACGAGACCGAGCAGGATGATGAGCACAAGCGACCGCGGCCAGGACGGCGCGGAGAATATGTACCGGGTGAGCCGCTCAAAACGCACATCGGGGGCGGACTCCATCAGATGCCCCCGGGTGCCGATGAGGAGAAGCCGGCGATAAGCGTTATACGCTCCATAACTCAGATGATTATTTCGCCGGGCTCACCAAAGACCTTCCGATACCGCACAAGCATCCGGTCCCAATCGGGAAGATTCGTCTGGGTACCCGGTTGCTCGACGACGAAGGACGAGACCACCGCTCCTGCACGGCAGCAATCGAGCGGAGTGTATCCTCTCCGAAACGCAGTGAGGAACCCGGCCCGGTAACCGTCGCCGGCGCCGGTGGGATCGACGGCTGCAACCCTGACGGCCGGCACATGGTGCTCCTCACCTCTCATGCAGAGTACACTCCCCTCAGCCCCCCGTGTCGTGACGACGATCGGGACTGAGGCGACGAGGGCATCGCGCTCCAGCCCCAGCATATCGCACATACGGTCCATCTCGTGGTTGTTTGAGAAGAGGATATCTATGTTTGCGAGTATGATCTCGAGCTGCTCAGGGGTGTAGCGGAGGAGATCCTGCCCCGGATCAAAGGAGGCAAACAGGCTCTTTTCGGCCACCCGGACGTTGAATTCTGGATCGGCCGTCGCCATATGGACAAAATCAAGCGTGGGAACCTCCATCGCAGGAAACGTTGCGGATGCACCCCACTCAAAGAAAGTCTCCTGGTCGCCGGCCTCATCCGTGAAGACGTATGCGGTCGCTGTCCGGGCATCCTTCACCAGGTTGAAGTCCTGCACGATCCCGAGGTTGTGCATCCACACATCGTACTCGCTCCCGGGAAAATCGCCGCCGACCGCCGATACAAGCCGGCACCGCTCACCTAGCGTTGCAATCCCGGCCGCTATGTTTGCCGCTCCGCCGCCAAAGTAGACCCGGTGATCGACTATATATGTCGAGTTGTGCCTCCCGGGAAGATCCGGGACAGAGAAGAGGTGATCGATGGCTGTATGCCCAACGACGGATATCATATCTCCTGCACCTCCTGGACCTTCAACGGCACATCGCGCAACGCCTTCCCGACGACAGACTTTGCTATCCGTGACGCATGTTCCCCCGACTCCGCGCGGAAGACCTTCATCTGGAGTACGAGCCCCACGAGGGCGGTGTTCGCGACCACAAGAGCGCTGTTCAACTCACCCTCACAGTAGGGGCAGGCGATCATACCAGCCTCGATCTCCACAAACTTCGCCGAGGGGTTGAGCCGTTTCCCCGCCTCGCTGATCGCTATGCTGACGGCATCGTCCATGGATTTGACATCCTTGATTATCCACGCTGACTCAAGCGTAACCAGATAGTCCGGCATAATTCTCTCTTTTACCATATATCGCGGTGCACGTGCTCTTCTACCGGCATCCTTCCCACGGGTCTCAGCGGCGGCGTCCCTTTGCCGACCGAGAGGAGCGCTACGGGGCGGATATGCTCAGGAAGCCCGAGGACTTCGCGCACGTCGTCCTCGTCAAACGCCCCGGTCCAGCACGAGTGGAGGGTCCGTGCGTGGGCGGCAAGCATCATATATGTGCAGGCGATCGAGGCATCCTCGATCGCGTAGAGGATCCCCCTCTCCCCGTAGTGCGACATGGACCGAACGTAGTTTGCACAGACCACGAAGATAGCCGGTGCCTCCCGTATATGCGCCTGATCGAGGGCCGCGGACGCAAGCTCTATCCGCATATCCTCATCGGTGACGACGACGACATCCCAGGCCTCGCGGTTGCCGGCGCTCGGCGCCGTGCTCGCACAGGCCAGGATATACTCTATATCCTCAGATTCCAGCGGTTCTCCGGAGTAGTCCCGAACCGACGACCGCGATCGCAGGAAGCGGAGGAGATCAGAGGATATCATGCTCTTTGAGCGTATCCCACGCCGCCTGGGCTGCGGTCGTGACAGCGCTGACCGCCCGGCTCATCCGCTCCGATGCGGCGCCGAGATCCATGCTCTCAGTCAGGCTGATCCCCTCGTTGAGGTGATCGATGGCTTTCCTGAACTCACGGTGTTGCGTATCGCCATAGGCAAACTCAAGCTCCGAGCGGATGGACTGGAGCACCATCAGAAGCATCCGTTTTCCGCCGGGTTTCTCCTGGAGCGGAAACTGGATCAGGGCTGTCGTCAGCTGCGACCCGACGATCAGCTCGGACTTCGCCCGTTCGGCAAACTGGTATGTCCTGACGGCGGTTTTGAGATCCATACCACATACTGGAACGCGCAACTATAAAAAGTATCGAAGGGGAGGAGAGTGGCTGTTTATCTCGACTTCTGCTTGGTCCCGAGGGCCGAAACCTTCGCGCGCCGGATACTCCGGCGTACCCGCACGTCCATCGTGGGGGTGCCCCCTCCTCTGCCGCGACCGCCACGACCGCCGCGTCCGCCGCGACCGCCGCGCCTCTGGTCCTGCCCTTCCCTGCTCGCCCGCCTCCGGATATCCGCAAGAGACTTGAACCGCTGGTTCGGGCCGGGTTTCTTCACTTCGCCTTCACTTGCAGGGACGAGCCGTATCTGTCCCTTTACGCCCTTAACCTGGGCCCACTGGACACTTCCTGTCTTTCCCATGGATAAAACTCCTTTACAGTTATGAGCGGGTCCGCTGATAAAAGTAACCCGGGGTCCTGCCACGGCAGGACAGATCCGGGAACACCGCGTGCGGCGGACCTCAGGAGAGGAGGCGTTTGAGCTCGCGTCGGAGGGTCTCGCTGACGATCCGGCCGTCGACGCTCCCCCGAACCTCCTGCATGACGACCCCCATCAGAGGGCCGAGCGCACCCATGCCCTTCTCGCGGGCGAACGCCTCGCGCTCGGCCACGACCCGGCGCACGATCGCCTCCACATCCGCCTGCGAGACGGCGGGGGCCATCTTTGCTATGGCCGCATCCACCCGTTCAAGGGGCGTTTTCGGATACTCGTCCGCCGTCTGCGCAAGTTCGGCAAGAATATCCGGGATAGCCTCTTTTGCGGCCCGACCGGCCTCCACGGCGGAGAGGAGGGCGAGGATCTCGTCCTCGCTCACCCGGTCGACGGCGATGCCGCCGCGGGCAAGCTCCCGGCACGTGGCAAGGAGCGTCCGGGCCGCAAGGGTGGGGCGGACGCCGGCGGCGACCGCCGCTTCAAAGAGGGGCAACCGCTCGGAGAAGACCACCTGCCGGGCCAGATCCTCATCGAGCCCGAACTCGCGGGCGAACCTGGCCGCCCGGTCGGTGAGGAGTTCGGGCACAACGATGCCCTCCCAGAGGTCGGTGTTGATCGCAACGGGGAAGACATCCGTCTCGGGGTACATACGTGCGGCTCCGGGGAGGGGGCGCATGTAGGCGGAACTCCCCTCCTCAAGCATCTTCCGGGTCTCCTCGGGCACGCCGGCCATGGCCATATCCGCGCGGATCATGACCTGCTCGGCCGCGCACCCGGCGCGTTCCCGGCTCGCCGCAACGATTGCGACGCAGTCCTCGTCGGAGGCGCCGATGAACTCGCGCAGACGCGCCACCTCATCGGCGGTGACGCCGTAGGCGGGGAGCTCGTCGGTGTGGAATATGCCGCCGACGCCGCACTTCTTTGCGTAGTCTGACATCTCGCTCCCAAGACGCCTCCCGGGCTGGATCTCTCGGCCCACAAGCCCCGCAAACCCGCAGAGCCGGATGGCAAGGATGGACTTTGCCTTCTTTAATATGGAAGAGGATGTCGAGGCAAAGACATCGGTGACATCGACGACGGTGTGGTCCACCCGGGCATTCCGATCGCGGAGGGTATCGCGTATGGCAAGGAGGTTTACCTGCCTCTCGATCTCGCGCCTGACGACCTCGGCTATGAGGTCGAGTTCCTGGACGCCCTTGATCTCGACCCGTGCGCCGCCCGCAATCGAGACGTTTATGTCCTGCCGGATCGTCCCGAGCCCCCGCTTCACCCTGCCGGTCGACCGGAGGATCATACCGATATACCCGGCGGTCTCCTGGACGGCCTCCGGTGTGTGCATGCAGGGGGCGGTGGTGATCTCGACGAGCGGTATGCCGAGGCGGTCAAGGGAGAAGATCTCGCCCTCCACCCTCTGCGCCGCCTCCTCTTCAAGGCATATCGTCTCGATCCGGCACCCATCTGGGAGGGAGCCGGAGAGCGCGACGAGCGCCGTCCTCTGAAACCCGCTTGTGTTCGAGCCGTCGACGACGAGTTTCCTCATCGTGTGGACCTGCTCTATAGGGGTCATGCCGAGCATCTTGGCTATCGTGAGGCAGAGATCGAGCGCCTCGGGGTTCATAGGCGTCGGGGGCTCCTCGTCGTGCTCTGCAAGGCAGACCGTATCGTATGTGTAGTAGCAGAACTTCCGGATGAGTTTCATCTCCTCCTCGGCCGCCCGATCTATCTCTCCAAGTTCGCTCTCCGTCGCCCTGAGATAGCGGTAAAACTCCCCGGTTCGGTCGGCGGTGTCCCGGAGGATGGTGGGGCACCGGCAGAAGAGTTTCTCGGCGGTATCAAGCTGCTGGTGTATCTCGATCCCGGCCTTCAGGCCAAGCGCATCATAATCCATTCAGATCGACCTCCGCCGGATCTCGCCCGTAAGATCGGTCTGCATAAGCTCCCCCGCCCGTTCGGGGTCGCTCTCGTTTCCAAGAACCCACATAAGTTTCACGAGCGCCACATCGGGGAGCATATCCTCGCCCTCTATGACGCCGGCGTAAAGGAGGTCTCTTCCCGTGTTGTAGACCCGGTCGCAGACCCTCCCGTGCAGGCACTGCGATGTCATGACGACCATAGTCCCGCCGTCGATCATGTCGCGGATGCGCGGAACCCAATCCGTCGAGACATGCCCTAGCCCCGTCCCGGCTATGACGAGGCCCGCGTAGCCCTCAAAGGCGTCGAGTATATCGGGGGACATGCCGGGATAGAACTGGAGGAGAGCGCAGCGCTCCTCGAGCGCATCGTGGAGTTCGGGCTCTTCGGCGCCCCGGCGCACCGCCTCATCGGAGAGGTTGACCGTGAGGCCCGGGTAATCGACGTAGCCGAGAGGCGCCATCCCCATGCTCTGGAAGGCGTCGCGCCGGGATGTGTGCATTTTACGGACCTTCGTCGCGCGGTGGACGGCGCACCGGTCGTCGCTCGTCGTCGCGTGCATCACCACCGCCACCTCGCCGAGATCGCCGGCTGCGACGGCGGCGGCGCAGAGGGTGTTCATGGCGTTGTCGGAGCTCGGGCGGTCGGCGGATCGCTGCGACCCGACAAAGACGATCGGCACGGGCGTCCTGATCATGAACCGAACCGCCGCGGCGGAGGAGGCCATCGTATCGGTGCCGTGGGTGACGATGACGCCGGATGTGCCGCGCCGGATCTCATCGTAGGCCGCCCGGGCAAGATCCTGCCAGATCGTCGGGCGCATGTTCTCAGAGAGCATGTTTGCCACCTGGCGGGCGCGGTAGCGGGCAACATCCCCGAGTTCCGGGATCGCCCGGAGGATATCGCTTGCCGAGAACTGACTCGTCACCGCCCCGGTTCGGTAGTCGACCCTGCTTGCTATCGTCCCGCCGGTGGATATGACGGAGAGCTCGGGGAGGTTTGTGTCCTGTATGACGACCCCGGCGCCTGCCGGCGGTTGCAGGGCTGCTACCCGCCCGACCCGCTCGATCTTCTCGGGGGATACCCCGATGTTATAGCCGCTGTCGAGTTTGACGACGGCCATCTCGTCCCGTTCGGCTATGTAGGTGCCGGTGAGCGCGGTCCCGCCGTTTGTGTAGCGCACCCGGTCTCCGGTCTGAAGTGTTTCAGTTATAGTATCAGCCTCCGTGATTCAGCTATTAAACCTTCAAGAGAGCGGGAGAGCGCCGCCCCCGTCTCTTCTGCCCATCCCCTATCCCTGGTAAGGAGATCTCTTTGCTCCGCAATCTGTGCCGCGACCGCTGCGGGCGCCGGCCCGCCTGTGATCTCCCGCACAGAGACGGCGTGGCGCGGATCGAGAACTGATGCGATCCGTTCTTCCGTCACTCCAAGGTCGACGACCGATATGCCGGCTGCCTCCTGCGCGGCCCCCTCGAGCGTCGCGAGATCGAGCGAGCCGTGCCGAACCGCCCGCCCGACGATACGGTGAGCGGTGCGGAAGGGGAGCCCGTAGTCCCTGACCAGGGTATCGGCAAGCTCGGTCGCGGTCGAAAAACCCCGGCCCGCCTCGGCCGCCATCCGTTCGGTATCAAAGGCCGCAGTCCCGATCATGCCCGACAACAGAGGGATGCTCTCTCTTGCCGCCTCCACCCCCCGCCAGAGGTGGGGGGTCACCTCCTGGAGGTCGCGGTTGTAGCTCATGGGGAGGCCCTTTGAGATCGTGATCGCTGCAACGAGCGAACCTGCAACCGTTCCGGCCTTCGCCCGCATGATCTCCGCCACATCGGGGTTCTTCTTCTGAGGCATTATCGATGAGGAGGAGCAGAAGGCATCGTCGAGCTGGACAAACCCGACGAACGCGGTGCTCCAGAGGACCAGATCCTCGCAGAGCCGGCTTGTCGTCGCCATCAAGATCGCCGCATCGGAGAGCACCTCGAGCGCAAAGTCCCGGGCGGCGACCGCATCCATGCTGTTTCTCGCCGGTCGGGAGAAGCCGAGGAGCCGGGCGGTGTAGTCGCGGTCGAGGGGAAAACCGGTCGATGCAAACGCCGCCGAACCGAGCGGTGATACGTCCACCCGGGCGTAGGCCTCCTGGAGCCGGTTCGTATCCCGGGAGAAGGCCTGCTCGTAGGCGAGGATGTAGTGGGCAAGCGTCGTGGGCTGGGCGTGCTGGAGGTGGGTGAAGCCCGGCATGACCGTCTCCGTGTGCCCTGCAGCGACATCGAGGAGGGTTGCCCGCAGATCACCAAGCGATCGGACGAGGGCGATGATCTCCTCTCTCAGACGTATCCTTATACATGTCGCGACCTCGTCGTTTCGGGACCGGCCCATGTGGAGCCGGCCGCCGGTCTCCTCTCCGACCCTGCCGATGATGTAGGCCTCCTTCCCGGCGTGTATATCCTCGAAGTGCTCGTCGAACGCCTCTTCGGGTATACCGTGGTCGTAGAGGTCGAGGAGCGCCGCCATAAGCGCGCGGGCGGGGGCTTCGTCTATGATCCCCTGCCGGAGAAGGCCGAGGAGGTGCGCCATATCCACGAGGAGATCCGCCTCCGCTATCCGGCGGTCGGCCTCCATAGACGCGAGAAAATGCTCAAGGTCGGCCGAACGTTCGCCGGCGAGGCGGCCCTGCCGAATCTGATCCGAACGCATTCTATCAACAATCCTGCCTGTAGCATTTGGCCCGCAAAGAGATTAAGACCACGCCCCGGGCGGTGTAGTGCTCGTTGTCATATGAATCCGGGGTGTTCGCCCCTTTCGCGCCCTTTGTAGTTTCGCGTGGGGCCGCTCTGCCCGGACCCCGCCCTCTATACTCCGCATCCCGGGATGGGCGCCTGCCCCGCCCCCATACTCCTATGAGTTCGATGTAATAGTCTATGAAGATAAGGTGACATGATGCACTACGGGAAAAAGGTGTATAATAGCAGGTCGATATAGTGTAGTTACCGATGGTGGTGGAATTGGCAAGTGTGCGGTTGACAGTTTTCATCTGGGAAGAAGAAGGAGTATACGTTTCAAAATGCCCGGAACTCGAGGTTGCCAGTTGCGGCGGTACGCCGGAGGAGGCGCTCGACAACGTTCGAGAGGCAATCGAACTCTATATCGAGAATGCAAAAGAACTCGGGATATTGCAGGATCTTGAACCGATCCTGACATCACGGCACAAATTCACCTCGGTCATCGAGGTCGAGGCATGACAAAACTGCCTCTGATATCTTCTGACAACGTCATAAGGAAACTGAGGGCGATTGGGTTTATGCCCCTTATCGGGGAAAAGGCAGCCATATAGCCCTCTATAAAGTAGGAGGTGATGGAAGCAAACTCTTAGTTATCGTTCCCCGCCGCGACCCTATCCCCAGAGGAACGCTTCTCTCTATCCTGAAACAGGCCCGCCTTACAAAAGAAGAATTTGCCGGGTTGTGATCTCCCTCGGGAGCAAGAGCACCCGGGCGGTGTAGTGCTCGTTGTCATATGAATCCAGGATGTTCGCCCCTTTCGTGCCCTTTGTAGTTTCGCGTGGGGCCGCTCTGCCCGGACCCCGCCCTCTATACTCCGCATCCCGGGATGGGTGCTTGCCCCGCCCTCTATACTCCGCATCCCGGGATGGGTGCTTGCCCCGCCCTCTATTCTCCCACGGGTTTGGTGTATGCCCCCGGCCGGCCGCCTCATCATCTTCCGGTTGATCACCCTTATATGGATAAATAATTCGAACATATTACTACTAAAGTATAATAATATGCGGTGTTTTCGACAATACTATATACCGCCGGCGTGAAGATTACACCATAGGAAGATGCCTATGAGATCGATCACAGCAATTCTTCTGGCCGTGGCCATGGTCGCGGCGTTCACGCTTGTCACCGGGTGCACCGATACAGGCACCGACAAAGTGACGCACCTCTCGATCGGCTACCAGCCGAGCACCCATCAGATCGCCCACTTCACCGCTATGGAGAAGGGATGGTGGAAGGAAGATCTCGCGCCGTTCGGCGTCACGGAAGTGACCGACAATGAGTTTGCCACCGGCCCTCCCGAGATGCAGGCGATGCTTGCCGAAAAGATTGACATCGCCTACGTCGGCGCCGCACCGGTCGTCGCGGCCGTGAGCAGCGGCCTCGATGCAAAGATAGTCGCCGCCGTGCAGACACAAGGGTCCGACCTCATGCTCAGGAGCTCTATCCCGTACGAGAGCCCGGCCGACCTCGTGGGCCTGACGATCGCCACATACCAGCGGGGATCCATACAGGATACCATCCTCCGCACCTGGCTTGAGGAGAACGGCGTCGATCCCGAAGATGTCGACATCAAGGGCATGGGCCCCGGCGACGCCACGACCGCCATATCCGCCGGCCAGATCGACGGCGTCTTCCTGCCCGATCCCTACCCGGCCATCATCATAGCCGACGGCACGGGAAGGACCGTCGTGCAGTCGGGCGAGATGATGAAGGATCACGCCTGCTGCGTTCTTGTTGTAAGCGGTTCTCTGATCCGCGAACACCCCGATATGGTCGAGCAGATCGTCAAGACCCACATCAAGGCGACGGATTACAACTACGAACACTTAGATGAGGCCGCAGAACTCTACTCCAGAAAGACCGGGCAGGATCTTGCCACCATGAAGAGATCCTTTGAGATCTGGGACGGAACCTGGACTGCCGACCCACGGATCATCGTACCGTCGGTGGTCGAGTACACGGATCTCCAGTATAAACTTGGCTACATCACAAAACCCCTCACGAAGGACGATCTCTTCGATCTCTCTTTCTACGAGAAGGCCCGGGCATAACCCCGAACCTCTCCGTTTTTTTCCCATCCACAAGTATCTTTTACGGCGATGCCGATGAAATAAGAGAGAAGATCCCGGAGCAGACCGGCTGACACCCGGCTCCGGCAACAAAACCATGGGAACAGAACCATGAACCGACAGACACAGAAACGACTCCTCGGCATAGCAGCGCTCGTCACCGCGGCTGTGATCTGGCAGATCATAGCCGTATATGTGGTGGGGCGATCGTTTATCCTCCCGAGCGTCACCGACGTCGCCGGCGCGTTTGCAAACCTCCTCACCTCAGGCACCCTCCTCGTCGATATGGTAGTGAGCCTCGAGCACTTCGGGATCGGGCTCCTTGCGGCATTCTTCCTCGGCGTCCCCATCGGCATCCTTATGGGCTGGTTCCGGGTGGCAGACTTCATCCTCGACCCAATCATAGAGGTTCTCCGCCCCATACCGCCGCTTGCCTGGATACCATTTGCCATCATATGGTTCGGTCTCACCACCCAGGCCGCGGGGTTCGTCATATTCGCAGGCGCCTTCTTCCCGATCCTGACCGCGACATACACCGCGTTCCGATCCGTCCCGAAGGTCTTTGTCGAGGCGGGAAAGGTTCTCGGGTGCAACACATCGTTAGACCTGATCCGCTACATCGCCCTCCCCGCCGCCATACCGGCTATAGCCTCGGGGATCCGTATCGCCATGGGCGTCGGGTGGATGTGTCTTGTGGCCGGCGAGATGTTCGGGGTATCAAATCACGGCCTCGGCTACAGACTCTGGCACAACTACTACCTCCACCAGATGCCCAACGTCGTCGTCTACATGCTGATCCTCGGGTTTACAGGCCTCATCATCGATCGCATCTTCCGAAACTACGTCGACGGCCGGCTCCTGCGGTGGCATGCCGGGGAGGTGGCCTGATATGAGCGGAGTCTCTATACAGGATCTCGGCAAGGCCTTCCCAAAAGAGGACGGCACCGCCACGCAGGCGCTCGAGGGAGTCACCCTCGAGATCCGGGATGAGGAGTTCGTCTGCCTGGTCGGGCCGTCGGGATGCGGGAAGACGACGCTTCTTCGGATCATCGCCGGGCTTGAGACCGCGACCACCGGGAGTGTGACCATCGACGGCCGCGCGGTCACCGGCCCGGACCCCGGGCGCGGCATGGTCTTTCAGGAGTACTCCCTCTTCCCCTGGCGGCGGGTGATCGACAACGTCGCCTTCGGCCTCGAGATGAAAGGCATCGCAAAGGAAGAGCGCCGGAAGACGGCAGACCACTACATCGATATGGTCGGCCTCTCTCAGTTCCGTGACGCTTACCCCTACGAACTCTCCGGCGGTATGCGGCAGCGCGTGGCTATAGCCCGGGCGCTTGCAAACGACCCCGATGTCCTCCTCATGGACGAACCGTTCGGGGCGCTGGATGCCCAGACCCGGAACCGTATGCAAAAAGAGCTCCTCTCCCTCCAGGATGAGACCAGACAGACGATAGTCTTCGTCACCCACAGCGTCGACGAGGCGGTCTACCTCGCCGACCGGATCATCGTCCTCTCTCCAAGGCCGGGGAAGGTCCGCGAGGTCATAGATATACCCTGGCCGCGGCCGCGGGATCGCACCAGCACCGGGTTTGCAGAGATCCGCCGGCGGGTGCTCGATATGATCAATGAGATCGGAAGCACCCAGTAAGGTTTATTAAAAGAAATCTCCATTTTATAAAGCACTCATAGATCGGCAGGAGTTTTTAACGATGGTACGAAAACCAGCGAAGATGTACAGGAATCTCGCAAAGAAAGCATATACACGCAGGGAATACATGGGCGGCGTGCCGGGCAGCAAGATCGTGCAGTTTGATATGGGCAATCTCACCCAGGACTTCCCGGTCGAACTCTCCATCGTCGCCGAAGAGACCTGCCAGATACGCCACACGGCCCTTGAGGCCGCCCGTATCAGCATCAACCGGCAGCTCATGAAGGGCGTCGGGAGGGCAAACTACCACTTCAAGATCCGGACCTTCCCGCACCACGTCCTCCGCGAGAACAAGCAGGCGACCGGCGCAGGAGCGGATCGTGTCTCCGAAGGGATGCGTCTTGCCTTCGGAAAGGCCGTCGGCACCGCGGCCCGGGTCCAGAGCGGTCAGAAGGTCTTCTCCGTCTGGACGACCCCCCAGTACGCCGATAAGGCAAAGGTCTCCCTCCAGCGCGGCATCTACAAGATACCGACCCCTGCCCGGATCGTCGAAGAACGGGCAGTGGAAGTTTAGATCCGCACAACGCCCCTTTTTTTGCGAACAACTGCCTGCAGAACTCCCTCTGTGGCGCCGGCGGGAATATAGGTATTTATAGCCTTCTCCCACCAGTAGTAATGATGGTTCATCCGGCAGACTCAACGCTTTCGCGCCTGCTCGCCGACGCCACAGAAAGAGCTCTTGGAGAGGCTGAGATCCGGCTCCCCCCCGATGCCCTTCTGGCTATCCGGAGGGCGGCCGCGGTCGAGAGAAACGATATCGCCCGGCGGGAGCTTGGCCATATCCTGGATAACATAGCGCTTGCAGAAGAACTGCAGGTGCCTATCTGCCAGGATACAGGCGTGCCGGTGGTCTACATCACCCTGCCCCCCGATATCGGGCTATCGCCTGCGATATACGAGGGCGTGAGGGAGGGGGTGCGCCGGGCGACGGCCTCTATCCCCCTCCGCCCAAACGTCGTCAACCCCATCACCCGGGAGAACACCAGCGATAACACTGGTAACGGTATGCCGGCGGTCCACGTAGCGCCTGGCGATCGGCTCACGGTGACCGTCCTCCCGAAGGGCGCGGGCTCTGAGAACGCATCGAGGATCGGAATGCTTCTTCCCTCGCAGGCGGCGGATATCCCCCGGTTTGTCGCAGAGACGATGCTGATTGCGGGCGGAAAGCCCTGCCCGCCGGTCTTCCTCGGTGTCGGCATAGGCGGGACGTTTGATGGGGCCGCATCGCTTGCAAAGGAGGCCCTGCTCCTCCCCCTCGACACCATGGACGAGTATGAGCAGGAGATCTGCTATGCGGTCAACGCCCTTGGCATAGGGCCGATGGGCCTTGGGGGCGATACGACGGCTCTCGCGGTGAAGGTGAAGCGCGCGGACTGCCACACCGCATCCCTCCCGGTGGCGGTGAATGTCCAGTGCTGGGCCTGCCGCCGGGCGACCGTGGAGGTGGCGTTATGAACCTTGTGACGCCCCTTGGCGATGAGATCCTCTCTCTCCGTGCGGGCGATGATGTCACCCTCACGGGGATGATATACACCGCCCGGGATGAGGCACATATCCGTATGATGGAGGAGGGCATCCCCTTCGACCCCGAGGGCGCCGCGATATATCACTGCGGCCCGGTGGTGCAGGGCGACCGTCTCGTCGTCGCCGGTCCCACCACATCCGCGCGGATGAACGCTCTGACGGGGTTCCTCATCGATGCGGGCGTCCGCGCCCTCATAGGCAAGGGCGGCATGGGGCCGGATGTTGTCGAACAACTCCGGGGGCGCGCCGTCTACCTCGCGTTCACGGGAGGGTGCGCCGCCCTCGCTGCCGCCCGTATGACGCTCAAAGGGGTCTATTTTAAAGACCTCGGCATGGCCGAGGCGGTCTGGATCATAAAAGCCGATCACCTGCCGCTGACGGTCGGTATCGATGCCCACGGCGGCGATCTCTTCCGCACGGTACATGAGAAAGCGAAAACACAATTTCACCGGCGCTTCAACATATAACAGGATATCGTCTCATGAAACTTGTCATCGATGAAAGCCGCTGCAAGGGGTGCAACCTCTGTGTGCTGGTCTGCCCCTACGGTATATTCCAGGAAGGGACGGAACTCAACAGCCGGGGGATCGTC
Organism: uncultured Methanoculleus sp.; assembly: GCA_964413225.1. Taxonomy (GTDB): domain Archaea; phylum Halobacteriota; class Methanomicrobia; order Methanomicrobiales; family Methanoculleaceae; genus Methanoculleus. The sequence continues at coordinate 22,696 of CAYPRO010000015.1, forward strand.
TCCCCGGTCCTCGATCGCCCTGAGCGGTGCACGAACTGCAGGCTGCAGGCCCTCTACGGGCGGATGCTCTGTGGGATCTGCCACATGATCTGCCCCGACCAGGCGATCTCCTGGGTCGAGGAAAAACCGTTTGAGCCGCATCGGGTGGAGGTGGAGTTTTGAGCAGGGTTGAGTTCATGCAGGGGAATGCCGCCTGTGCGGAGGGCGCGCTCGCCGCCGGGTGCCGGTTCTTCGGCGGCTACCCCATAACGCCGTCGACTGAGATCGCCGAGGCCATGGCCCGGCGGCTCCCGAAGACCGGGGGTGTCTTCATGTCCATGGAAGATGAACTCGCAAGCATCGCCGCTGTCATAGGCGCCGCCTGGACGGGTGTCCGGGCCATGACCGCGACGAGCGGCCCGGGTTTCTCCCTCATGATGGAGAACATAGGCTACGCGGCCATGACAGAGACGCCATGCGTCATAGTCAACGTCCAGAGGGGCGGCCCGAGCACCGGCCAGCCGACGCGGGCGGCGCAGGGCGACATGCTCCAGTGCCGGTTCGGGTCGCACGGCGACTACAGCATCATAGCGCTCACGCCGAACTCCGTTCAGGAGACGTTTGACCTGACGGTGAAGGCGTTTGACCTTGCCGATCGGTTCAGGGTTCCCACATTCCTCATGACCGACGAGATAGTCGGCCATATGCGGGAGCGGGTGACCATCCGCGATCCGGGCACGCTCGTTCCTCCCCGCCCGCTTGCAGAAGGATGCCTCCCGTATGAGGCGGGCGACGACGGGATTCCCGGGTTTGCACCCTTTGGGTCGGGGCGATCGGTCCACGTGACCGGGCTCACCCACGATGAGCGGGGCTACCCGGACACGACCGATCCCGCAGCACACGACCGTCTGGTGAAGAGGCTCGTCGCAAAGGTCGAGTCGGCCCGCCGCGATATAGCCGACTACGATGTCGTAAACCCCGATGCCGGGATGGTCTTCGTCACATACGGCCCGCCGTCGCGGACGGTCGAGCAGGTTATGCGCGATCACCCCGACGACTCAATCGGCCACCTCCGCCTCAGGGTCGTCTGGCCGTTCCCGGAGTTCGCGCTTGAAGAGTTCTCGAACGCGAGAGTCTTCCTCATGCCGGAACTGAACATGGGCCAGATGGTCAGGGAGGTCGAGCGCCACGCCGACTGCCCGGTCGTCTCGATCCCGAAGATCGGCGGCGAACTCCACACCCCCGCCGAACTCGTACGGGTTCTGGAGGCGCACCGATGATAGCGTCCGACTGGCTCAGGGAGGACCGCCTGCCCCACATATACTGCACCGGGTGCGGCAACGGGACGGTCATCAACTGCACCCTCGCGGCTGTTGAGGATATGGGCTGGACGCGGGACGAGACTGTCTTCGTCTCCGGGATCGGGTGTTCATCGCGCGCTCCGGGCTACATACTCACCGACTCGCTTCACACCACCCACGGGAGGGCGCTTGCGTTTGCCACCGGCGTGAAGATGGCGCGGCCCGACTTCAACGTCGTCGTCTTCACGGGCGACGGTGACCTTGCCGCCATCGGCGGGAACCACTTCATACACGCCTGCCGCCGGAACGTGGACATGACGGTGGTCTGCATGAACAACCATATATACGGCATGACCGGGGGGCAGGGGAGCCCGACAACCCCGCCGGGAGCCATATCGACGACGACGCCCTACGGTATGAGCGAACCGGCCTTCGACCTTGCGGAGCTTGCTGTCGCCGCCGGCGCTAACTACGTCGCCCGCTGGACATCCTACCACGTCAAGGAACTCACGAAGGCTATCGCCGCCGGCATGCGGACGCCCGGGTTTGCCTTCATAGAGGCACGGACCCAGTGCCCGACAAACTACGGCCGCAACAACAAACTCAGAACCGTCCCGGCCATGATCGAGCATATCCGGAGCCACGCTATGCTCATCGAGAAGCGCGACCGCCTCATCCGGGAGGGTAAACCGATCCCGGAGGATATGTTCACCGTCGGGGAACTTGTCCGGCGAGACCGACCGGCGATGGGGGTGAGGCGATGAGGCACGAGGTTCGGTTCTCGGGATACGGCGGGCAGGGTATCATCCTCTCCGCGGTCATCCTCGGGCGGGCGGCGGCGCTCTACGGCGGAAAACACGCCGTCCAGACGCAGGTCTACGGCCCGGAGGCCCGGGGCGGGGCATCGATGGGGCAGGTGGTGATAGACGATCTGCCGATCCTCTACCCCGAAGTGGTCGATCCCGACATATACGTCATAATGTCGGAGCAGGGGTTTGAGAAGTACGGGGTCAGAGCAAGGAAGGATGCGGTCATGCTCATTGATGCCGATCTCGTCCGGTCCCGCCCGGCCTGCCGCTACCATGAGATACCGGCGACGGCGGAGGCGAAAGGTAACCTTGGCCGGGAGATCGTCGCAAACATAGTCATGATAGGCGCCCTCGTGACCGTAACCGGTATCGTGAGCCCTGAGGCGATAGAGCGTGCGGTTCTTGACAGCGTCCCGAAAGGCACCGAGAACCTGAACATCAGAGCACTGAAATGCGGATTTGAACTCGGAGAGCGAGCGTGTAACTTATGAAACTGCTGGAGTACGAGGCTAAACGGATCTTTTCACAGTACGGCATACCGGTCCCGAAGGGGGCGCTCATACGGGCGCCCGAAGAGGTTGCGGCGCACCTGCCCGGACCCGGCGATGCCGTTGTCTTAAAGGCGCAGGTGGATGTCGGCGGGAGGGGGAAGGCCGGCGGCGTCCTCTTTGCCGATGCGTCGACGGCGGTAAAGACCGCCCGGGATCTCTTCAGGCGGACGATCAAAGGTCTCCCTATCAGGGAGATCCTCATCGAGGAGCGCCTCTCGATCGAACACGAGTACTACGTCAGCATAGCCGTCGACCGGTCGAGCCGGCAGCCGGTTATCCTCTTTGCCGATGCCGGCGGCGTGGACATCGAGAACGCGGCAAGAACCGACGAGTCCGCCGTGAGAAGGGTCGTCGTATCGCCTCTCCTCTGCGATATCCCCCCGTTTTTGATGCGCGAACTCCTCGGCGGCGCTCCTAAAAGCCTCGCACCGGTCATCAACAGCCTCTACCGCGCATTCCAGGAGAAAGATGCCATGCTCGCTGAGATCAATCCCCTCGTGACGACGCCGAGCGGAGTCTACGCGGCGGATGCAAAACTCATCATAGACGACAACGCCCTCGCCCGCCAGGGGATAGCAGTCAACCGCGACCTCTCGGAGCGCGAGCGCGAGGCCGAGAAGCACGGGTTCTCATACGTGGAGCTGGACGGGACCATCGGTGTCATAGGAAACGGCGCCGGCCTCACGATGTCGACACTCGACCTCATCGAGTATTACAGCGGCCGGGCGGCAAACTTCCTCGACGTCGGGGGCGGCGCCGACCAGGAACGCGTCATGCACGCCGTCCGTCTCGTTGCAAGCATGCCCGGTGTCTCGGTGATCGTGGTCAACCTCCTTGGTGGCATCACCCGATGCGATGAGGTGGCAAAGGGGATCATAGCCGCCGATGTCGAACCGACGATCATCGTCCGTATGGCCGGGACGAACGAGGCGGAAGGCCGGCGATTGCTCGGCGAGCACGGTTACCGGATGCTTGAGAGCATGGATTTAGCCGTCCGGGCGGCTATGGAGGTCGCATCATGATATACGGGGACAGGACCCTTCCGGTGATCGTCCAGAACATCACCGGCCGGCAGGGCATGTTTCACACAGAGCTCATGAACGCCTACGCCCGTGATATCGGCGGCCGGGGCGTTGTCGCCGGGGTTGCGCCCGGGAAGGGCGGGCGTTATGTCCACGGCGTTCCGGTTTATGATACCGTAAAGGAGGCTCTTTGCGAGCACGATGCGACCGCAAGCGTCATATTCGTCCCCGGGGGTGCTGCGGGCGATGCGATCATGGAGGCGGCTCATGCGGGGATCGAGCTTGCCGTCGTCATCACCGAGCATATACCGGTTCACGATGCCATGAAGGCGATCGCCTACGCAAAACTCCACGACTGCACGGTCATCGGCCCGAACTGCCCCGGCTTCATATCGCCGGGAGAGTGCAAACTCGGTATAATGCCGGCCCATCTTGCCACACGCGGCAACGTCGGCGTCATATCCCGGAGCGGCACCCTCACATACGAGGTTGTCGACGAGCTCACCCGTGCCGGCATCGGCCAGAGCACGGTCGTCGGGATCGGCGGCGACCCCGTCATAGGCCAGACGTTCGTGGATGTTCTCGCGCGGTTTGAGGACGACCCCCTGACGAAAGCGGTCGTCGTCATAGGCGAGGTTGGGGGCAACCTCGAGGAGGAGGGTGTCCGGTCGACCGACCTTCCGGTTATCACATACATCGCCGGCGTGAGTGCGCCCCCCGAGAAGAGGATGGGCCACGCGGGGGCTATCATCGAGGGCGGCGAGGGCGACGCCCGATCTAAGGTGCGCCGGCTTGCCGCCCTCGGTATAGCGGTCGCGTCCCGGCCCTCGGATATACCGGGGTTGATCCGCGAGGTTATATGAACAGTGACCTGATGCTCGCCACCGCCTGTGAGGTGGCGGCGAAGATCGGCGCACGGGCGGTTGTCTCGTTCGTCGACCCCATACCGATCCCCCCGGGCGTGCCTTCGGTCCCGATCATACGGGTGCAGGAGCTGCAGCTCGATGTCTTAAAAGACCTCACCATGCATGATATACTGGAGGTGAGCGAGCGGCATATGCTCGATGCCGCTGTCCACCTCTATCTCCGGCGAAATCTGGAGAACGGCCTTGTCGTCGGCGTCTTTCCTTACGCCGTCATCATATACGATATAGAGGAGGGGAAGAATTTCATCAACCTCAAGGATTTCTCCGACATCGCCCCCCGCGAGGTGCTCCATGCGGCCCTCTCTCTCGCCCTCGAGATCGCTGTTGAAGGGAGGGAGGGAAGGGCCATAGGGACAGCGTTCATCATAGGAGACCCGGAGGAGATCTTCCGGCACTCCCATCAGGCGATCCTCAACCCCTATCAGGGGCAGCCGGCCGCCCTCCGGGACATAAAGAACAAGGACAACTGGGAGAGCATAAAGGAGTTCGCCCAGCTCGACGGTGTCTTCGTAATCGATAAGAACGGTGAGGTTCGATCGGCGGGGCGCTACCTCGACGTCACCGGCCGGGGCATCTCCCTTCCCGGAGGGCTTGGAGGGCGGCACCGGGCTACCGCATCCATAACCTACGAGATCCCTGTCATCGGTATAACGGTCTCTGAGAGCGGGGGCATGGTGCGCATATTCAGGGGCGGCAACTGCAAGATCGGCATCCGCTCCGATATCCGCATCAGGAGTGACAGTTAGAAATGGTTATATGAGTTGCAATCATTTCTTTTATCATACTTTAGAACTACGGTGGATTTGATGACCAGGAATATCAGCGTAGAAGGGCTTGAGCAGATCCCGATCGAGAGACAACGGATAGAACTGGTGGAGAGGAAGTGCCTCGGGCACCCGGATAGCCTTGCGGATGGCATCGCGGAGTCGATCAGCCGGGCGCTCAGCCGGTCGTACCTTGAAGAGTGCGGCAGCGTCCTGCACCACAACACCGACCAGGGCGAGGTCGTCGCGGGGGAGTCGCTCCCGAAGTTCGGCGGCGGTCGGATAACAAAACCGATCTATTTCCTCATATCGGGACGGGCTACAAAGACCTTCAACGGTGTGAACATCCCCGCCGACGCGATCGCCGTCGAGGCGGCACGAAACCACATCAGGACGATCCTCCCCACCCTCAACATGGATCGCGACATCATAGTCGACTGCCGGATGGGGAAGGGGTCAACTGACCTGCAGGATGTCTTCTGCTCCCATTCGGGGAGGGTCCCGCGGGCAAACGATACATCGTTTGGTGTCGGACACGCGCCGTTCAGCGAGGCGGAGAGCATAGTCAAGGGCGTTTCCGCGTATCTTGACGATACGCTCCGCCCGAAGTACCCCGTCATCGGTCAGGACTGCAAGATCATGTGCCTGCGCGACGGCGATGCCATCACCCTTACGGTTGCCATGGCGTTTGTGGATCGCTACTGCTCGGGCATCGCCGAGTATATCGAGCAGAAAAACGTCCTATCCGAGCAGATTGCGACGGTCGCAGGACGGTTCACGAACCGAAATGTCAATGTCGCGATCAACACCGCCGATGATCTCGATACCGCAAGCGTCTTTTTGACGGTCTCGGGGACGTCGGCCGAGATGGGCGACGACGGATCCGTCGGCCGCGGCAACCGCGCGAACGGTCTGATCACGCCAAACCGCCCCATGAGCATGGAAGCGACGAGCGGGAAGAACCCGATCAACCACATCGGTAAGATATATAATCTCCTTGCAACCCGGATAGCACAGGACTGCGTTGCCGAGGTCGACGGCATAGAGGAGATCTACATCCGCATCCTCTCCCAGATCGGCCACCCGATCGACGAACCCCATGTGGCGAGCGCTCAGATCCTCACAAAACCGGGCACAACCATCATGTCGATCAAACCCGATATAGAGGGGATCATCGACGGGTGGCTGGAGAAGTCCACCACCATCACCGAGAAGGTCATCAGAGGAGAGCTCTCCACCTTCTGATCATCCCGTTATGGAGTTGTCGCACCCCATGAGCAGATCATCCCTCAAGGACCCCGGGCTCGTCCGCCTTGCCATACCGAACAAGGGCAGGATCGCCGGCCCCATCAACGAACTGATAGAGAAAAGCGGCCTCCACCTGGTCGACGGCACAGAGCGCAGGCTCGTCACCCGGACACACGACCCGAACGTGGAGATCCTCTTTGCCCGCCCGATCGATATACCGGAGTACGTGGCAAGCGGCGTTGCCGATATCGGTATTACCGGGAAGGATATGGTCATGGAGCGGGGCTCAGCGGTCGAGCAGGTGCTTGACCTCCAGATAGGCAGAGCAACGCTCGTCGTCGCCGTCCCGGAGGAGTCCGACGCCAGGACCGTCGCCGACCTCGACGGGGTGAAGGTGGCGACCGAGTTTCCGGCGATCACCCGTTCGTTCTTTGCAGAGCGGGGTATCGCCGTGACGGTGGTGACCGTCGGGGGGGCGTGCGAGGCGACGCCGCATCTCGGTATAGCCGATGCCATAGTCGATCTCTCTTCATCGGGGACGACTCTCCGGACGAACCATCTCCGGGTCATCGATGAGGTTCTCACGTCGACGACGATCCTGATTGTGAACCCGGCCGCTCTCGCAGTAAAGAAGGAGAAGATCGATGAGATCGTCCTTGCCCTCGAGAGCGTCATCCATGCGAAGGGGCAGTGCTACCTCATGATGAACGTCCACCGGAGCGCTCTATCGGACGTTCGAGAGGTTCTGCCCGGTCTCTCCGGCCCGACGGTCATGGATGTTGCGTCCGATGAGAACTTAGTCGCCGTTCATGCCGTCGTGAAAGAGGAGCGGGTCTACCAGCTGATCAACCAGCTGAAACGGGCAGGCGCAAAAGACATATTAGTTATGCCTATCGAGCGGATCATACGCTGAGAGCATGGAGATCTATCCTGCAGTCGATATACTGGACGGCCGGTGTGTGCAGCTTGTGCAGGGCCGGCCGGAGGCGGCAACGGTCTACGGCGACCCGACTGCCTGGGCGCACAGGTGGCTTGAGGAGGGAGCGGACGGCATCCACATAATCAACCTGGATGGAGCGTTCGGCCGGGCGCAGAAGAACGCCGATCTGATCCGGGAGTTCATACTGGAGACGAACGCCTTCGTCGAGCTCGGCGGTGGGATCAGGAGCGCCGAGGATGCCGCGGGATGGCTCGACACCGGTGTCGACCGGGTGATCCTCTCGACCCTTGCTGTCCGAAGACCCGAGACGATCCAAACGCTTGCAGAGGAGTTCGGGGGGGATCGGGTCATGGCGGGAGTCGATGCCAGGGGAGGCGAGGTTATGATCGAGGGCTGGGAGCGTCCGGCAGGGAGCTACCTTGCCTGGGCGGAACGGTTCGAGGGCCTCGGCGCAGGATCGCTCCTCTACACGAACGTGGATGTGGAGGGGCTCCAGAAGGGGATAGCGCTTACGCCCGTGACGGATCTCCTCCGTCGTGTGAAGATCCCGGTCGTCGTATCGGGGGGCATATCGAGCGCTGAGGACGTGAGGGTGTTACGAGAGGCGGGGGCGGCGGGCGCGGTGCCCGGATCGGCCCTCTATGCCGGAAAGGTCCGGCTCTCGGATCTCCTGGGGGCAGCGCATGCGGAAGAGTGAGGCTCGCCGGACGACCCGGGAGACCGATATCGCCCTCTCCCTCGATATAGATGGGACAGGGGTCGGGGCCATCGATACCGGCATACCGTTCTTTGACCACATGCTCACGTCGTTTGCCCGGCACGGCCGCCTGGACCTCACCGTCCGGGCGACGGGAGACCTCATGGTGGATGCCCACCATACCATAGAGGACATCGGTATCGTCCTCGGGACGGCCCTTGCCGAAGCAATCGGCGATGGGCGGGGGATAACCCGGTTTGCCGATGCCGCAGTCCCGATGGATGAGGCGCTCGCCCGGGCGGCGCTCGACGTGGGCGGGCGGGGGTATATGGTCTTTGAGGGCAATTTCTCACCGGCCGGGCCGGGGGGCATACCGGGCGACCTCATAGAGCATTTCTTCTACAGTCTCTGTATCAAGGCCGAGATCACCGCGCACATAACGTTTTCGGGCCGAAACGACCACCACATGTGCGAAGCGGTGTTCAAGGCGTTCGCCCGGGCGCTCCGGGCTGCCGTGGCGATCGATCCGGCTGCGGCCGGCGATGTGCCGAGCACAAAAGGGACGCTCTGAGACGGGACAGGCCCCGGGAAGGGCCGGCACCGGCTCCCCATGCACGGCCAGCAGAGCACCGGCTCCCTATGCACGGCCTTTCCCGGGTATCGCAAGTACTGTCACCGGGAGGGGGCGGGGGAG
>CAYPRO010000015.1:31726-47162 GCA_964413225.1 uncultured Methanoculleus sp.
ATGCACGGCCTTTCCCGGGTATCGCAAGTACTGTCACCGGGAGGGGGCGGGGGAGTAGGCCGAAGGCCGGGCGGGGTGGGGGGGTGCCAAAAGCCGGCAGAGTAGTGGCTGCCGGCAAGCGGCGCATGGTTATCCCTGTGTAAACGCCGGGGCGGGGTGGAGGATGTCGGAGAAGCGCATGATTACCCCTGTGTGAAAGCCGGGCCGAGCAGGGGAGTCGCCGGCGTGCAACCCACGCGTACCCCCGCCGGCACTACCCCTTTTTCCGGCGGTAGACCACGTGTTCGAGCAGTAAGACCGTTATGACGCCCACGACAAAGCCGTTTGTTATGAGGGGGCGAAACATTGCCGGGAACCCTGCGGCGACTGCTACAGGCAGAAACGCCGCGACGATCCCGAGGAGGAGGGGAACTCCGACGATCAGACCATCGTCAAACGTCTTGACCGCACCGTTCTCCTGCCCGAGCATGAGCCCCGCCGCTACCTGGGCAGCCATGATGTAGGCGAGGACGACGCCTATGACCGGTCCCGGTATGCTCCCGAGGTAGCCGATGGCGAGAGGGGATGCGGCTATGAGGCCGAGTGCAACCGCGGCCGGAACAAGAGCAAACCGGGACGCGCACCCCGTGGCGGCGATGATGCCGGGGGAGAGGGAGAAGTTCACCGGGCCGATCACCCCGGCAAGGCCGGCCGCGACGTTGCCAAGCCCGGTGACGGTCATCCCGCGGTTCACCCGCCCGTCCATATCATCGGCCCCGAGGATGCCGCCCACCGACTGGATGGACCCGAGGTCATTTACGGCAAGAGCAAGGTAGCAGATCAGAAATGCCGCAAGAACCCCGGCCCCTGGCACGGCAAGCGGCGCAAGAAGGTCGCCCGGGAGCAAAAAGAGGGCTGTATCCGCGGAGGGCAGAGGGGCTGCACCGAAGAGAGCGGCATATATGAGGGTTCCGGCGATGAGCGCCCAGAGCGGCAGGGTCGACTTCCATAGCCCCCTCAAGATCCCGTTTGCTACAAAGAGGGCGAGAGCGAGTACGATGCCGAAGAGGAAGGTCTGTGTCGCCGGAACCGCGCTGCCGCTCGTTATGAGATCGAGTATGAGGGGGGTGAGGGTGAAGGCGATGAGCATGAGGACGACAGCGATAACGCGGGGCGTGAAGAGATCGCGCAGGTACCTGAAGAGGCCGGTCGCCGCGAGGACGGATAGAAAAAGCCCCCCTATAACGAGCGACGCATTGATCGCGAAAAATCCCCCTTCAAGGCTTGCGAGTATGCCTATAAGGAGGACTGTTGCAGGACCGAGCACCAGGGGGAGCCTGTGCCCGATGTATACCTGCGCAAGCATAACCAGGGCGACAAGAAAGAAGAGTTTCTGGAGGTAGGGGATGGCCGGCCCTCCGTAAAGGCCGGCCACGATCTTGCCGATGATGAGGATGGTCGGTACACTCACAGCAAGCCATTGCAGGCCGAATATGAGGAGCGATGCCGGCTCCGGCCGATCGTCTATGCCGCAGGCGAACTCCATTCGGATGACTCCGGTAGAAACGCAGAGCCCCGGAGGGGCATTCACGCGTATATTGAAGATATTTTTGCCCCCGGATCCATAAGGGTTCCTATCTCGGCGTGAGAAACCCCGATCAGGGCCGGTTACCGGACGATCCGGTACTCAAGCCTCACGCCCGGGACCGGTGGTTTGATGCCCCGCGCCGGGGATGGGTACTTATGGTTTCATCCGGTCATGCGGCTGGACTCTGTATATCTGCCGGCGCCGTAAGAAGGAGGCAGGCATGAACGCCGTCGAGGTCCAGCACCTCTCGCGGTCTTTTGACGGCCGCGATATCCTCAGCGATGTCTCGTTCTCCGTCGGGCACGGCGAGATCTTCGGCTACCTCGGCCCGAACGGGGCCGGAAAGACCACAACCATCCGGATCCTTCTCGGCCTCCTCTCCCCCGGCACGGGCACGGTCAGGATCCTCGGGAAGGATCTTGCCGCCGACGATGATGCGCGGGCGCGGGTCGGCGTCCTCTTTGAGAACAACGGCCTCTCCGACCGGATGAGCGCCGCCGACAACCTTGCCTACTACGCCGGACTCTACGGCATCGATGATCCGGCGGAGAGGATCGATGATCTCCTCGCTCTCGTCGGGCTTGCCGATCGGCGGGATGAGGCGGTCGGGACGTTCTCGACCGGCATGAAGAGGAGGCTCGGCATCGTCCGGGCAATCCTTCACCGCCCCGAAGTCGTCTTCCTCGACGAACCGTCTTCCGGCCTTGACCCCGGTGCACAGCGGATCGTCCGCGACCTCATACTCGAACTCTCTCACCGGGAAGAGATGACGGTCTTTTTAAACTCTCACCACCTCGATGAGGTCCAGCGTATATGCACATCGGTCGCCATACTTGCGGGGGGAAAGATCCGGGCTTTCGATACGATGGAGCACCTCACCGGTGCATCGGATCGCCCGATCGTGACGATCGCCCTTGCCAGCCCGGACGACTCCGCCCGCGCAGCGGCGACGATCACCGCTCTCCCGTTCGTTGCCGGGTGCGATGCGGATGGAAGCAGCCTCCACTGCACCCTCACAGAACCCAACACGACCCCCGACCTCATAGAAGCGCTCGTCGGTGCCGGCCTCCGGGTTGAGGAGGTCAGGCGGTCGTCGCGGTCGCTTGAGGAGATCTACCTCGAACACGTCGGTTCAGCGGGAGGCGGTACATGAGCACGCTTGGCGTCATAGCCGGCCGCGAGATGAGGCTTGCCCTCAAAAACCGGGGTGTCCTCATATCCGCGGTCATATTCGCCGTCTGGTTTCCGTTCATATCCGCCACCGGTATCGCCTCGGGCGCCGGGGGGAATGCTGCTGTTGCCGGCGGCATAGCCACGATCACCCTCGCTGTCGGTGTCTTCATGGGCTATCTCTTCTGCGCCGATGCATTCCTCAGAGAGAAGCGGGACGGCACCATCGAGACGCTCCTCTGCACCCCTGTCTCCCTCCGCCGCCTCTGGGAGGGGAAGGCCGCCGGGGTTACCGTCCCGGCCTACGTCATGACACTCATAGCGGCCGTGGTGACCGCCGCGACGGTATTTGCCTTTACTGGTATCTCGGTCGCCATCGAACCCCTCCTCATCCTCCACTTTGTGTTCGTCGTCCCGATCTGGATCGCCGCCGCGGCCGGTCTGATCGGCGCGGCCCAGCTCGCGCTTGGTATGCGGGAGAATCAGATCATCGGGTTTGTATTCATATTCGGGTTCATCTTCATCATCATAGGGCTCCGGGGGATCGCACCGGGGGGGCCTGACATATCGCTTGCAGCAGAGGGTATCCTTGCGGCCGCAGGTGTAGCACTCCTCGCCCTCGCACGGTTCATAGCCGGGAAGGTGACGAAGGAGAGGATCGTTCTGACTATATCGTGAGGGGGGGATCCTATCCCTCCCAATTGGCGTCTAAAGCGTCTCTTCGCCGTAAAGATACGGCCTGAGAACCTTCGGGATCGTGACCGACCCGTCCTCGTTCTGGTAGTTCTCAAGGATCGCCCTGATCGCGCGCGACGTCGCTATAGCGGTGCTGTTTAAGGTATGCACATGGCGTTTCTCGGTGAACTCGGTCGGGTTGCGCACCTTTATGTTCAGCCGAACAGCCTGGTAGGCCGTGCAGTTAGAGCAGGAGACTGCCTCGCGGTAGCGCTCTTCGCGCGGCATCCAGACCTCGATGTCGTACTTCTTTGCGGCGACGGTCCCGATATCCCCGGTGCAGATCAGGACGACACGGTAAGGGAGACCAAGCTTCTGAAAGATATCCTCGGCGTTCTTGAGCAGTTCCTCGTGGAGGGGCCAGGACTGCTCCGGCGTGCTGTATATGAACTGTTCCACCTTGTGGAACTGGTGAACCCGAAAGAGCCCCTTCGTATCGAGCCCGTGCGCCCCGATCTCGCGCCGGAAGCACGGGCTTATGCCTGCGAGGCGAAGCGGCAGATCCTTCTCCTCGAATATCTCGTCGCTGTACATAGCGGCCATGGGATGTTCGCTCGTCGCTATGAGGTACTCGTCCTCGTCCTCGATCTTGTACATGACGTTCTCGAAGTCGGCGAGATCGGTCACGCCCTCGTATGCGGCCCGGTTCATCATATAGGGCGGTATGATCGGCGTGTAACCGCGCTCAACAAGGGTATCCATGGCAAACCGCTGGAGTGCCATATCGAGGAGGGCAAGCCTGCCCTTCAGGAAGTAAAACCCGGCCCCGGCTATCTTTGCCGCGCGCTCAAAGTCCGCCCAGTCCCGTTCGACGGCGAGCACGCCGTGGTTTTTCAGGTCGAACGAGGGGACCGACGGCTCGCCCCACCGCTTGATCTCGACGTTCTCCGTATCGTCTCTTCCTATCGGGACGCTCTCGTGGAGTATATTCGGGAGCCGCATCAGGCGGCACTTCACCGCTTCGGTGAGAGCGTCGCGCTCCGTCTCGGCCTCTTTGACCTGTGCGGGAAGACCTTCCGCTTCGGCAAGGAGCCCCGCTATATCCTTTCCGGCCTTCCTTGCCCGACTGATCTCACGGGATATGACGTTTCTCCTGTTGCGCAGGTCGCCGATAACCACGGTGAGGTCCCGTGCTCTCCTGTCCATATCCAGCACCTCATCGACCCAGGCAAACTTCCCGGTATCTCCTCTCCTGGTGAGGTCTGCCCTGACAACATCGGGGTGCGCACGAACGAACTTCAGATCAAGCATGCTGTACATACTTTGCCACGGCGGTATATGATCATGTTGCCCTCTGTAAGAGCAGGGTGCGGGGGCCCTCCGGGTTTGAAACTATCTTCCCCCCCAAAAACCCAATCTTATAATCCTGGGTGCGCCAACTCTTTGAGCATGGAAAAGAACCAGAAGATCATCCTTGTGGCGGGTGTCCTCATAACGCTCGGGCTGCTCCTCATCGATGTCTTCTTTGCCCTCATCGCGCTGGTCTTCGTCCTCGTCCTCCTGATGAGCTTTCGCATCATGGGGGAGACCGGCAACTACCCGTTCGTCACTGCAGACCTCTCGGCGGATGCCCGGGAGGTCATCATAACGAACACAGGTACAGCAACGGCGCAGAACATCCACGTCGTCCTCGTCCCGCTCGATATTGAGTACGATGTGCCTTCGCTTAGACCGGACGAGAAGTCCGGCTTTGGTCTTGCGTCCATGATATCTGAGGCCAAGGCGGTCGTGACCTATGAGAATGCCGCCGGTCTGAAGCATACCCGCACGTACTCGCTTACGGCGCTCACGGCCGGGCGCGACCCGATGGAACCGATGTTTCCGCTCTTTGACCACCGGTGAAGGGGCGCGGGCCCACTACCCGGCGCTGCTCGCAAAGAAGAGGTGGTTTTCAGGAGGCGATGTAATCGAGCGTCCGCGCGAGAGCGGCCGTCAATTCCTCTTCTTTTTCTGCATACTCATAGAGCGCCCGATAAAGCATGACGACAAGGTCGTAGCCGTAGAACCCAAACGCCTCATCCGGCGTTATGGGGGCGAGGTACGAGTCGATCCGTATATCGGTTGTCGTGTACATCACCTCAGAGAAGTTCCCGTCCTCGCCAAGGACGCATATCTGGGTATCGATGGGTTTTGTCGGATCGTCGGGGCGGTACGGGAGCGGATCGGTCTTGCCGAGGATTATCATCTTCTTATCGTAATACTCCTGGTCGTAGAGTTCTCCCGAGGCCTCTCTTCTTGCACGCCGGAGGAGATCGAGGCCGATCCGGTCCACAACCGGCGCCGTATCGGCGGCCATCCGCGTAAGGAGGGCTCCCATGCTCTCCTGGACCTTTGAAGCCGACTCTTCTTTCTTTGCCTGCAGCTCATCGAGCGTCTCGAGGAGCCGGGCGTATCCTTCTTCGATGATAGGATCCATTGCTCTCCTCATGCTCTTTGTCATCACAGACCCATAAATCCCATACTTCTCTATGCAGTTTTATGGGTGGGTGTGTTGGGTACTTCTCAACCTCAAGTGCGCCTGTTATCTCCCCTTGAATCCTTCCTCGTGGCAGGGTTCGCAAAATGAGAGATCAGGATATTTGACGATCATATCCGGTTCCACAACCCCGGCCATCTTCCCGAGGGGATCACCGTCGATATGCTCGTAAAAGAGCACTACACCTACCACCGTAACCCAAAAGTTGCCGATATCTTCTACCGCGCCGGGCTCATCGAGCGTTACGGCTCAGGGGTCGAGAGGATCATCGCGGCATTTTGCGATGTCGGTATGCCGATTCCTGAGTTTTCCAGCATGCCGCTCGGGTTTATCCTGACGATGAGGAAGGGCATGCTGGACGAGAGTTCTCTTCGTGAGATGGGGTTAAACGACCGGCAGATCCTCGCGGTGAAGTGGATCAAGGAGAAGGGGAGCATCACGAGCGGTGAGTGTCGAACACTCACCGGCGTCTCGGTAGCGACAGCTCTCAGGGATCTCAGGGCTATGGTCGACGCCGGCATCCTGGAAAAGGGGGGAGCGTCGAAGAAGAAGACACAGTATATCCTCCAGAAAAGGCCACCATGAGGTGTGGATGTTTTCAGAACGGTTTCATGAAATAGAGAGTAATTCGGGCGTGAAACTGGGGTGTCACTCCGCCGGGTGTGGATAAATGATGGATAAGTGATGGATAAATGATGGATACGATGTACAGGGCGAATCACTCCACGGTGAACAAGAAATACCGGGCGAGCGGGGGTGCGATATGACCGCTCCGGTTCGGATACCGAAGAAATTGATCGAGGCGGCGTTGCCGCTCGATGGGATCAATGCGGCTTCGGTGCGGGAGAAGTCGATCCGCCACGGCCATTCGTCGACCCTTCACCTCTGGCGAGCGTGACGGCGTGGGCGGATGAAGATACCCGATGAACGGTGTGCCTGCCTGCTACGGGAGCCGGAGCGTGATGTAGAGGGCCATCCAGCGCGGATAGAATTGGTGGTGGGGTGAGAGGCGGATTGGATGCTATACCGGGCGATTTCACCGCTCTGCTTGCCGATGTGAAGGAGCGAATCCTCGCGGCACGGACCAGGGCGGTTCTGGCGGTCAATGCCGAACTTGTCCGCCTCTACTGGGAGGTGGGCCGGATCATTCACGAGCGGCAGAAAACCGAGGGGTGGGGGGCTGCGGTCATCCCGCGCCTTTCTTCGGCGCTGAAGAACGAACTGCCGGAAGTAAAGGGCTTTTCAGAGCAAAATATCAGGCGGATGCTCGCCTTCTTTTGTGAGTATCCGGAGGTGGGTGATGGAATTGTGCCACCGCCTGTGGCACAAACGGCAGGGGGGGCTCATCCCGCAAAGGTCGGCGGGTCCGGTCGAACCGGGAGGGGAAGCGGGAAACCGGTGACGGGAGAAAGAAGGGGCGATCTGAAAAGATGTTAGAAAATCTCACGGATGATAGATTTAAGATGCTGTGTTGCACAATTCCTCCATCGAGCTCCCTCCCGATAAAGCCAGCATCCTATTGTAGCCGTTCACTTTCATCTGGATTTCGCGAATCATCCCCTCCCATGATGTTGCCTGCACCTTCTCTCCGGAGATCCGTTTGATGGCAGAGAAGAACCCTTCAACTCCCCACCGCATCCCATATGTTACCATTAGCGCCCACATCTGATAGCCTCCCCACCGGTTTCTGTCCCGAACACATTCGGCCCGATAGGGTGATCCGGTCGAATGTGTCGCGGCATCAGCCCGGGTGTCAACGTCGGTTTAAAATTCCCCACTTTCGTCGGTGTAAGATTCCCCACTTCTGTCGGAATAAAATTCCCCACTCCGGTACCATTGAGTACCCGGTTGAAGACGAATGCTCGACGAGGAGGATTATTTCATGCTCAAGGATCTCGCTCGTGAACAGGAACGAAAAGACAATTAAATCAGAGAATGCCCGAGGAAAGGCGGTAGATGAATAGACATACGCCTAAAGAGTTCGGGAGTTAAGGTTAGTAGTTCGCGGCAGCGATGCCCGTGGGGCACTTGCTAACGCGATACGTGGATTTGTTCCGGGTCGATTCACCTAAGCCCCAAATAATCCAAACATTGGGGATAATATGGGGGATTCCCCAAATCGACTCTAATGAGAGGGAAAGCCAAAGGATCCGGACTACTGATTTCGATAATAATATTTCACCGAACGACGATTGAGAAATCATGCTAAAGCCGTTGAAACTTGGGCTGGAACTGACCGGGGAGGATGCACTGCGTTTTCATCGGTATATGGATGGCCACGAAGAGCTGCCGCAACGTGGGCGTGAGATGATGCGGGTAGCGGTTCGGTTGGCCGAGCAGGAGTAACTCCGATAACCATAGGTATCTGAACGGCATCAGAAGTTCACTCTTTCAAACCCCTGAAGATGAAGATGTACTCCTTGCCCGATTTCTGCTTCGCGAGATAACCCAGTTCCTCGAGATGGAAGAGATCGTTTCTCGCCGTTCCATACGCCACACGGTATGTCTCGACGATCTCCTTGATCGTGACCGGCTTACCCGGATTTTTGATAAGGGATTTGACGATCTCCGCCTGGCGAAGACTCAGCCCTTCGTTCTTCTGAAGAATAGCTAGCGCCTGCTTGCTTTCCCCCTGCTTTTTCTCAATATACCTCTGGATATTGTCGACCGCGGTCTTTACTGCGGCAAGGTTGTAGCGGATGAAATACGTGAGGTCGTTCTCGTCGCTCTCGGTATACTGGTATGCGCGATTATATTGCCCCCTCGTGTCTTTTATCGCTCTCGATACCGCCATGTACTCAAACAACCAGTAATCCTTCCGGAGCATGTACCAGTAAAAGAGGCTCCGTGCCGTCCGGCCGTTTCCATCATTGAATGGATGGATGTATCCGATCAGGAAATGCAGGATGATGCCCTTGATTACAGGATGGATGAACTGTTCGCCGTCATTATTTGCAAATGTACAGAGTTTTTCGATGAGTTCTCCGATTAACGCGAAATCGGGGGGCGTATGTAAAACATTTCCTCTTAAATCAAAGACTCTGATATCGTTGTTATCCCTGAATCTTCCTTCGTCGCCGGGATCTTCGAGCGTGCCGCCGGTGATGGTCTTATGGATCTCTAAAATCAACTCCGGGGTCAGGTCTTTATCTTTTATCTGAGTGATCCTCTTCATCGTGATGTAGTTGTTCAGGATCATCCTCTCGTCTTTCGTGGCGGGTTTCCTTTTTTCGCGAAGCATCTTTTTTGCAAGAGTTCTCGTGACTGCCGCTCCCTCAAGCTGGCTCGATGCAATCGCCTCTTCCATCAGAGAATTGATGATAAACTGGTCCCTGTCCTGGGGCAGCGAATCGAGGTCGGATGAGATGCTTCCCGCGGCCGATTTATCAAGGAAATGAAGTTTTTCGAGGAAATCATCCAGAAGATTGTATTTCAACCGAAGATCATCAAACGACACATACTTCATGTCCTTCTCTCTGAGGGTCTTCATCAGTATCCAGACATGGAGGGGATCTATCGGAAGATCGCGCCGTTTTAACTCATCCCAGTGCAGATATTTTTTGTTGTATTTGAAAACTGCGTCGATGACATCCCCAGCATCTGCGTACTCCCAGGCCACTTTTACATCTGCTGGAGAGTACTTTGGAGTGTGAGGGAGCTTCATGCTTGAACTTCATATCGTTTCGATCCTTATTATCATTATCTATCAATTTGTTACATTTTGATAGATATTGTAAACGAGACGAGAGCGAAGTTCTCTCATGATAATCCCGCGCAACTGAAAACCCGGAATAACCTGTCCTCAGCCTGCAGGGCGGGGCAGAAGTTGCAGATCGAGAACGGAACCTCTTTTTCACGGTCGCGGATAAGGCAATAGAACGAACCGTTGCGTTCCTCGACCCGGAACCCTCCCGGGAACGGCATCCCCACCGGGTGACCCGGGCGGTCGAGCACGAATATCGTGAAAGCCGATATCAGGTAGTAAAAGGCTCGATGCCAGGGCGTATAGCGAAACGGAATCCGTTCGAGAGATTCATCCCACCGAAAGCACCCCTCGGGAATCATATCGCAGAACTCGACGAACGTTGCTCGGTCGGTGATTGGTTCGGTCATGGATGAAAACCGGCCCGACCGGTACATGGCGAGGAGGTGATGGTGAGCACCGAACAACTGTTCGGTGATGTAGGGGCGGATCTGGTTTTGGTAAGGAGCGGGCAGCTGGATCATCTCCGCATACAACCGTCCTCCGATGATCTGGAGATCCCGGGGCGAGTAACGACCAACTTCTTCGGCGAGGATCGCCCCGAGATCTCCCTTTGAAACTGCGCCCCTCATCCGTCCTCCGTTATCCCCCACCCCGCCCGCGCTTCGCGCTCCTCCCCCGCCCCCCTCGGGGGCAGGGGCAGTGCATGGCGATACTCGGGAAAAGCCGTATCCAGGAGAGCGAAACCACGCACCGGTTTTTTAGGCTTTCTGCATACATCAGGCCGTGGGGGTAAACTGCTCTCCCCGGACAGAATGCCCTCATGTGAAACAACAAAGGGTGCGAAGAGGGGTGAATACACACCCCCCACCCTCGTGGATCTCAGAATATAAGATGACAACGAGCACTAACCCCGTTTTATAACGCCCGCGTAACGGATAACGTTCGCCCGGATGCCCTGACGCACCCGTGCCCCGGACAGGGTCGGCACGACACCCGGTGCGGCGAGGCTCACATCCCCGGCACGATGGAGCCGGACTCCGCTACGGTGCCCCGGGCTGCCGCCGGCACCGGCCCCACCGGTAGAGGCACGGCACCCGGTGCGGCGGGGCGGCTGCGACCGAAACATCCCGCTCCGTACCTTACGCCGCCTGGAGTTTACTGTGAACTACTCGGTAAAACCATCACCCACGCTGCGGTATGTAACTGATATCCACCCCTCTCTCCTCCAGCGCATCGATATCTCGCATCGCATCGGACCCCGGGGTGAGGTTGAGGAAGTTATACCGCACCTCCAGAGAGTCACCTGAGCCAAACGCGCTCCCGGCGGCAAGCGGGCCGAGATCGCGGATCTCGTTGTGGTCGAGATCGATGTCGCGGAGATTCGTCAGGTTCGAAAGAGGACTGATGTCGCTGATCTCGTTACCGTCAAGGTCGAGGTCCCGCAGGTTTGTCAGGTTAGCAAGAGGCCCGAGATCGCTGATCCTGTTACCGTCAAGGTCGAGGTCCCGCAGGTTTGTCAGGTTCGAAAGAGGACTAATGTCGCTGATCTCGTTACCGTCAAGGTCGAGGTCCCGCAGGTTCGTCAGGTTCACAAGGGGATTGATGTCGCTGATCTCGTTACCGTCAAGGTCGAGGTCCCGCAGGTTTGTCAGGTTAGCAAGAGGCCCGAGATCGCTGATCTTGTTACCGTCAAGGTCGAGACCCCGCAGGTTGACCGCTGCCTGAAGCCCCGACAGGTCGTCGATATCGCTATCATCCGCATCGAGAACGCTGAGTGCAGCCATATCTTCATCCGTAATGTCGCCCCTGGATTTATCCAGCGCATCGCGCACGGCATCCTCAAGGCCCGTATCCTGGAACGTAACAACCTCACCCGCCACCCCGGCAGGTATCGCTAAAAGCAACATACAAAAGACCAGGCCGCACATAAGGATGCGGCCGGGCGCCGCCTGGCTCCCCCATGCTGCATGAAGATCAATCTTTCCCATACACATCACCCATCTGGAATCTCTCCGGATTGACCCGGCAGGCGGGCCTGAGGGTTACAGCACGGCCGTTTTGTTACGGATAACCGTATCCCGAGCAGGTGCTGCACGACCGCTTCTCGACGATCCATCCGCCTTCACTCTAGGGCCGCTCGCACCGGGTGGATGCACCAGGTTCCACACCCCTATATAGGTTGGCCTGATTCGGGCAATACTCACCATGCACAGGGCTGCATCTGCTGAGATTGCCCCGCAACCATCCGGGAAAAAAAGGGGATTACCCGATCCGCTGATTGGTCTTCGGGTCCATGTAGAGGGGATCGCGCCGTTCAGCGGCAGGCCCCAGTTCCGCAGTCGGGAATGGGAACGTCTCATAGAGCGACGTGAAGATGTAGTCCAGGAGTTTGTCGGCCGCTTTGATCGGGTCTATGAAGACATACCAGTCGACCGTCCTGTCCGAATCAGGAATATCCACCGACACCTTCACAAAGAGGGTCTCGGCAGCCGCCTTTCCTAACTCCTCCGTCACGTAGGACGCGCCGAAGCCGAATATCTCTTCCACGTACTTCTGGAGGATGGGGCCTATCGCTACGTCCTCCGTGAGGGAGTTCACGCCTGGAACCGCGAGTTTGCCTTCAGGCATCATACCCTCAAGCATCTTTACCGCCGACGAGTCAAGGAGCTTCGAGATGCCTGAAGTCGGGTCGTCGAGTTTGCCCTTGAGGAAGTCCCCGAATTTGGCCTTGAAGAACTCAAGCGATATGTCGGAGAACGATGATATGATCGCGTTGTAGAAACTGCATTTGCCGTTCTCGTCGAGATCGAATGCGTAGTGGCGCACCAGGTTGAAGACGCAGAGCCCCGCGATCAGCTGAGCGAGTTTTTTCGGGTTCGCCTTCGCGAGATCCTCAAAGCACGACTTTGCGTAGTTCTCGATCATCTCAGAGATATGCACGCCGACCTTGATCTCGCCCCAGTTCACCCCGTTGCCCATGAAGAAATCTGCCGAGAGCTCGCCGATCAACTCGACCGTAAGCTCCTTCGTCGGGGTGAGGATCGCCTCTCCCGCAGGCCCCGTGTAGATGGTTGCAAGGTACGTGAACGCCTGGTCGCCGAACCACTTCACGACGGAGAGGAAGGTGATCCAGTTGTCCATGGTGTCGGCGGTCTCCATGAAGTCCGCAGACTCCTGGGTGTAGTAGACGATCGAGTCGTAGACGATCTTCTTGCTCATCAGGCGGAGTTCGGCGGCAGTGAAATTCTGCACGTTCTCCCGCAGGAACCGGGCGGTGTCCGGATTGATGCCGAACTTCTGAATCCTCATCTTTAAGAGGGCAAGTTCGGTCTCGCGATCTTTTCTCACCCCGAGTTTATCCCCGATGAGGCGGATGGGGAGCGCAAGTTCATAGGTCTCGTTATCGTACTCGCAGGTGATCGGGAGCTCCAGGAAGTACGGGTTCTTCTCGTCCTCGCCGATCTGCTGGGCGGGGGTGAACTTGTAGGTTTTGTTGGTGTTGTCCGGTTTCTTCTCGATGGTGTACTTGAACTTCGCGGCAAGGTGCTCCGTTCTCGGGTCGGTTCCTTTGAGGCCGCCGAACTCGGGCGTGTACTCCGTCCCGTCCACGAGCTTCACCACCTCTTTTCCGTCCTCGGTCACCCTGACGGCGAGGTTTACGATGAACCCGGTCGCTGCAACATCATCCTCTTCCGTATTGGTGTCATCGTAGGCCGCAAACTGGGCATGTCCATCTTTGTCGTAGACGATGTCGGTGACGCTGAGACCTTCGGGGTAGAAGTATACCGTGAACCCTTCCTCAACATCCACAACAACCCCATCATCACCGTAGGTTGCAATGACCCGGGCGCCGTGCATCGTCACCGGAGCCCCCATCTCAGGGAGCGGGCTTGTGTTGACGATCTTTGCCGTGTAGTGCGTCTCATCGATCCGCTCAAGCGAGGTCGTGAACGGCGCATCGTCGTTCTGCTTGATCGTGACCTCTTTTGGCGGGTTTATAAAGTCGGCGAGTTCGACCTCGACATCGTAGGTTATGTTGTCGCCGTAGAGGACGCTTAACCGCATATCCATGGCCTCCCTCTGCTCGGGGAACTTGATCCGCGGTTTGCCGATGATCCGGAAGTGGATGTTGTTCGTGAACGATCCGCCCTTTCCGGTGTAGGATACCCTGACGATGCCCTCTTCAGCCGTCTCGAACTCATCTGCGGATACAAACGCCCCCATGAAGCCGCCGGTGAGCGTCTGGTCCTCGACCCGGAGCGCGCCGCCGGAGGTTATCGAGAGCGCTGCAGTGAGATCGTCGCGTTCGATCTCCTCGCCGTCTGCGGTGATCTCGATCATCTGGGCGTATATGGTCTCGGGACTCTTCCCGCAGACGATGAAATCCTCGAAGTCTTTCCTGATCCTCATCCGGTAGGTGCTGGTGCGCTCCGTCTCGCTGCCACCGTTACCGCCGCCGCCTCGCCGACCGGATCCCTTCCGCGGCCGCCATCCTCCGCCCCGGCAAGGCGCATGACGGCACCGACGTCCGGCGTCACCATACAGACGGGAAAGTAGCCGAAGAGCGACGCGTAGTCGATCCTGAGCGCCCGGTACCGGGCGAGGTCGTGGGTTATCCTCTCGCTTTCTTCAACCATCAGCGGTGTCACGGCACCCCCTTCCGGTGCCGGACCGAGGTCTCTGACGGCCGGGAGCACCTCATCGCGGATCGTCTCGAGCCTGGACGAGAGGAGAGAATGCACAAGCGTGCGGCTGTACCCGCCCTGGAGATGCCGCACGACGATCACCTGCGTCAGGAAGATGAGAGCGAACATACCGATCCCGACCTCGATATCGGCCTCGGCGGAGGTGAAACTCGTGTAGGTCGCTCCCGGGAGAACGATCGCCGCGATGGATATGATGCCGGCGATGGTTATCACGACGGCAGCGGTGAGCGCATACCTGAGCCCCTGCGTCCAGGCCTCGTTGTACCGCTCTTTGATACGGGACTGCATGCCGAGCATCCCCGCAAAAAAACCCCGCGAGTACGGCTGGACATATACGATCGCGCTGTAGAAGACGATGATCGCGGCGGACTGGATGATGACGATCACGGCGGAGTATGGAGCGAACTCGCCCTCGATGAGCCAGCCGAGAAGCGCGAACACCGACGAGAGGGAGAAGAGCACGAAAAAACCCGGGGCGAGAGGCTGGCAGTTGATGAAGAAGAGGTTCCAGCCGAGTTCGTAGAGGGCGCTCCGCTGTCTCGTGAGCCCCTTGAGCCTCTCTATCATCTCGGCGGGGACGGTGGCGCCTCTCTCAAAACTCTCCCATGAGAGAATCTCATCAAGGCTCTTTCTCTCGCGATCTTTGAGATCGATGAGATGCCTGATGTATGACTTCAGGTCATCCATATTGGTCGGGAGCAGGAGGAGGAAGGGGTTCGTCATCAGGAAGATGAACGACGCCATGATCCAGTACAGGTAGAACTTCTAGGCGAATGCGAGCAGGAGCACCAGGTTGATCAGTTAGGAGTTACGCACTTCCGGTCAAGCACCAAAAATACAATATATAATAATTGCCAAATATATTTCCGTGATCCGCCCCTCCCCGATCTCTGATCGAGATTACATTAACGTAACTATTCAGCCCAAACCGAAAGATCTTTTTATAATGATGACTAAATAAAATTTAATGACTGCTGATATTCCTTCCTCTAGGATGGGTGTTGAAGAACATCCTCTTTCCCAGTACACCGTGGCAGATATCCCGGCTCTTCTTGCAGTCATCGATGATCTCAAGC
>CAYPRO010000016.1:0-46886 GCA_964413225.1 uncultured Methanoculleus sp.
GAGATTTGCTCCTGAGATGGGTACATCCGATACTTGTGGGCTTGAAGCATACAGGTACTACCTGTCCTTACAACGATATATTTCTTCTGGTAACTCACCGGGAATAATGACGAAGGGGCGGAGCGCCCGTCCCCGATCTCGCGACCGGGGTCTTCCCGCTACGCCCCCTTCACCCCCAAAAGATAAAACCATCTCAACAGCGATCGAGACGATGCCGCCGGCCACCGGCAGAACCGGGCATTACCCGGACTTCTCCCCGAAATCCCGGTGGATCGCGCCGGCAAGGTTTGCCGTACGATCGGTATGCATCAGCATGAACGTTCTGCTCACTGGCGCCGTTACGCTCGACGCTGCCTGCATGGTGAACAGGATGACCCGCATGGCTTCCGGGGAACTGCCCGCCCCTCTGCTTCATCCGTAACCGGGAGTCGATCACCTCGGCGATGGCGTAACTCTCTGCAGTGAGACACAGCCTCTTCCTGCAGGTTGCCAATCCCCCGGTCCCGGTCATCTCACCGATGGGCATCCCGTCCTGTTGCGTGACCCTCCGGATACTCATTCTACCGCCTCCCTTTTACTTTCCGAAAGGCGCCGTGAGGGCAGGCCTTCAGGCAGATGACCGGGGCCGACCACATCGCCGTATCTGCCACACCCTTGCGTCACTGCAGGGATGCTGGCGGGGAGGAGTGTGACGGTCTGTGTAGCCGGAAATATTTTATAATCTGCTCGCATCGCGGACCTGGTGGTCGGGGCGCGGCAGGGGTCTGGAAGCATCGGCCATCCCCGCGGAGAGCCCGACAGGCCGCGCAGAGGATACGGATGCACAAGATGGGAGCAACCCGGAGGATCAGTCAGTATGGCCGGAAGAAAGAAGATGGCGGGGCGCGGTCTTGCGTCTGCAGACGAAGCGACAAGGAAACGTGTCTCGATGATGGGCGGGACGACGCCGCATGCAGAGCGGGGGCTCAAGGCCGCTTCCCCAAAGACCCGGCGGCGGGTTGCGTGTGCCGGCGGCAGGGCCCCGCACAGGGTAAGGGGGCTTGAGGCTGCAAATGGCGAGACCCGGGAGCGTGTGGCACAGGCCGGGGGAAGGTCCCCGCACGAGGAGCGAGGGCTTGAGGCGGTATCTCAGGAGGCACGGCAGCGCGTCTGTCGCAAGGGCGGCCGGCCTTCTGCTGGCAGGGAACCTACCCCGTAGTCAGGATGAACCCCCGAGAACGGGAGAGGAAATCAGGTGCCCTCTTCCCTGGCCTTCCCCTGCACCCGCACCTCCCAGGCCGGTGCCCCGGGTTCTACCTCTCCCGGTGTCCGGATATACCCCGCATCGGCGGCCTTCAGGAGGGAGGGGTAATACCGCGTGACGTACTCCTTCACCATCCTGCGAGCCGAGAACCGTGGACCGTTACTCTTGATCGACTCTTTCATCACCTTCACCCAGCCGTGAGGGATGTCGTCGATGGAGCGATCGTAGTAGAGCGGGACGATCTCCTTCTCCAGGAGGTTGTAGATCGACGCGGCATCGGCGGCATCCCTACTCGCCGAGGAGGATGCCTCACTCCCGAACGCCCAGCCGTTTCTGCCATTGTAGCCCTCGATCCACCACCCATCCATGATAGAGAGGTTCAGCACTCCGTTGAGCGATGCCTTCATGCCGCTCGTGCCGCTCGCCTCCATCGGGGGCAGGGGGTTGTTTAACCAGACATCGACGCCGTGCACCAGGTACTGAGCCACCTTCTCGTTGTAATCCTCAACGAATGCGATCCGTCCCCCAAACTCAGGCTGCTGCGCGTAGCGATAGATCTGCTGGAGCACCCGTTTTCCCTCGTTGTCCGCCGGGTGGGCCTTGCCGGCGAATATGATCTGGACTGGATACCACCGGTTGTTCACGATACGTCTCAACCGCTCCAGATCCTCAAAGATGAGATAGGCCCTCTTATAAGTCGAGAACCGCCGGGCAAACCCGATCGTCAGGACGGAGGGGTTGAGAAACGCTCCTCCGACCGCCGGATGTAGCGTCCCTCCTCCGGGCTGAACAGCCCACCTGAGCCTCTCCTGCTCACGAATACGGTTGAAGAGCTTCGCCTTCAGCCAGGTGTGAAGATACCAGAGGTCGGCATCCGGTATCTCGTCGATGAACTCCCAGATCGCAGGATCATCATGTTCTGCAAGCCAGTTCGGGCATGTCGGCCCGATGTACCTGTCATAGAGGCCCCGCATCCGGTGATTCAGCCAGGTCGGGACGTGAACGCCATTGGTGACGTGATCGATGGGCACGGTAGCCTCAGGCGCCCCGGGCCACAGGCACCTCCACATCTGCCGGGTGACGCTCCCGTGCGCCCGCGAGACGGCGTTGTGGTGCGCCGACGCGCGCAGGGCAAACGCGGTCATGTTGAAACCCGAGTTCGGGAGCTGCGGGTGGATGCCGAGTTGCAGGAACTCTTTTCGGTCTATACCGAGCGCCGGGTAATAGGCCCTGAAGTAACGGTCGATGAGATCGACGGGGAAGATATCATGTCCCGCGGGAACAGGCGTATGCGAGGTGAAGACGGACGTAGCCCTGACCTGTTCGAGCGCCTCGCAGAAGTCCATCCCCCGCTCGACCCGTTCACGGACCCGTTCAAGCAGCGCAAACGCCGGGTGTCCCTCATTGAGATGCACCGCCGCATACTCGATGCCGAGAGCATGGAGCACTTTTCTTCCGCCGATGCCGAGGACGATCTCCTGCCGGAGGCGCTGCTCCTGATCCCCCGTGTAGAGTCGGGACGATATCCCCCGATTCCGGGGATCGTTACAGGGGATATCCGTATCCAGGAGATAGAGCGGTATCCTGCCGACATCGACCTTCCAAACAGCGACGTAAAGGGGCGGATCGATGTGCGGGACCTGAACAACCAGGTCTTCGCCGGCCGAATCCCGCATCCGGGTGATAGGCGCCATATCGTGGTCGAGCGGTTCGGTGATGTCTTCCTGCCACCCGTCGGAGTTGATCTGCTGGTGCAGATAGCCCTGCGAGTACATGAACCCGACGGCGACCATCGGAAGACCGAGGTCACTTGCCTCTTTCAGGTGGTCGCCGGCAAGAAACCCGAGTCCGCCTGCATATATGGGGAGCGAGTGATGAAGCCCGTACTCCGCCGAGAAGTATGCGATGGTGAGTGAACGGTGGCCGGGGTACTGTCCAGAGAACCAGGTCCCGGTAGTATTCAGGTACTCCCTGAATCGGCGCATAACGATATCGTAACGGCGAAGGTAAGCAGGGTTCTCCGCGGTTCGTTTCAAGAACTCAAGCGGCATCTCACGGAGCATCCGGACGGGGTTGTGGATGCTCTCCTTCCACGCCTGAGGGTTCACCTGTTTGAAGAGCGTCCGTACCTCCGGGTTCCAGCTCCACCAGAGGTTATATGCGAGATCGACGAGTCCGGAGATCCGCTCCGGGATGTGAGCATACTGACTACGTAAAGAGTCTTCCATGAAATCTGCCCCTCTTGAATAGTATACTGTCCGTGTTTATTATTATATATGTCTACGGATTTTTGTCCTCACCCATTAATTTAGGAAAAAACATTAGATACTCCGGTTTTATCGGAGTAGATTGCAGGCGGATACGAGATCTGATGCGGGATCAGGCATGCCCGCCCGGGCGCCGGAGCCTGGCCCTCTTCGGCCCGTTCTTTCAAAAAATCGCCGCCAGCATCATTCCCGGATATCGCCAGGGTGGTCCTCGACCCTCGAAGAAGGGGTGGGGGGAGCGCGAGGCGCAGGCGGGGTAGAGATACTGGAGAACAGAATACGGATATTCTTCTGTGGGAGCCGGCGCGATAGCCACCCCGACCCGGTTCTGTGCCGGCAAGCCCGGGGAAGACTCAGGCCCGGCATCCTCTCCATCGGAGGAGAGGCAGGGGGTGGGTGGTGCTCAACCGCCCGGGGCCGATCTCTCCCTCATTTCCTTCCGTAGATCCCGGTTATCTCCGAAAACTCCCGCATGACCTGTTCAGTCGCCTGTTCGGGCAGGAGCCGCCACTCCCAGTTCCCTTCTGCCGTGCCGGGCCGGTTCATCCTCGCCTCTTCACCGAGGCCGAGGATATCCTGCATCGGTATGATCACGGTCTCAGCAGGAGAGATCATCGCAAGGCGGATAAGGATCCGGTTTATCTGGTCAGTGCCGATCGATCCTCCGATGTAGCGAAATATGAGATCCTTCTGATCGCCGGAGACCTCGTGCTCGAACCATCCCCTGACCGTGTTGTTGTCGTGCGTTCCCGTGTAAGCGACGCATCCGCTCGTAATGTTGTGGGGCGCGTGAGGGCTCTGTGCGATATTGCCGGAGAACCCGAATGTCAGGATCTTCATCCCGGGAAACCCGAAGTCCGTCATCATCTCGTGAACGTCGGGGGTGATGTAGCCGAGGTCTTCAGCGATGAATGGGAGGCATGGGCGACTCCACGTAAACAGAGTGAAGAGACCCCGACCGGGCGCATCGACCCAGCGTCCGTTCTGTGCAGTCGCACTCCCGGCCGGCACCTCCCAGAACTGCACAAATCCCCGGAAGTGGTCAAGGCGCACCCGGTCGACGAGGGCAAGGGTATGGTCGATCCGGCTCTCCCACCACCGGAACCCCTGTTCGCGGTGCACGTCCCAGTTGTAGACCGGGTTCCCCCAGAGCTGCCCGGTCGCGCTGAACATATCCGGGGGAACACCCGCAACGACCGTCGGCTTCTTCTGACTGTCCAGTTTGAATAGGTCCGGGTTTGCCCAGATGTCGACACTATCGTAGGTGACGTAGATCGGGAGGTCGCCGATGATCTGGATATGGCGATCACGGCAATGGTTCTTGAACACACGCCACTGGTGGTCAAAGATATACTGGAGGAACTTCTCCCGGAGGATTGGATCCGCAAGTTCGGTGCCGTATCTTTTCAAAGCCTCCTCATGTCGATCCCGTATACCGACCGGCCAGTCGCCCCAGACTTTTCCGGCGAACCTATCCTTGAGAGCGACAAATATGGCGTAATCATCGAGCCAGGTGACGTTTTCGGCCGCGAAGTCACTGTAACGGAAGTCCGGTTTGTCTCCCTTGAACCGCGCAAACGCACGATCAAAGAGGCTGTTCTTGTAGTCTAAGACCGCCTGGTAATCCACCCGGCCCTCAGGGAAGGCCGGGGGGTCGGCGATATCCTCCGGAGCGAGGAAACCATCAGAGACCATCTGCTCAGGGCTGATGAGCCAGGTGTTCCCGGCAAACGCCGATCTGCTCTGGTAGGGTGAGTTACCAAACGCCGGGCACGTGGGGTTGAGGGGAAGGATCTGCCAGTAGCGCTGTCCTGCCCCTGCCAGAAGATCCACGAACCGGCGTGCCGCAGGCCCGATATCACCGATGCCATACGCCGACGGCAGGGATGTTATATGCAGGAGAACCCCGCTCCCCCGCCGGTTCACGCCTCATCCCCCCTCACGCCACTCTCACGCCAAGACATATCGCCGCCCTCCTGAAGGCTTCCGCCCACCGTTCCGCATCCTTATCTCCCCGGCCGGCACGTTTCTGTACCACAGTATACTGCTCACGCATACCGATGCAGACGTTCTGGCTCTCCCATAGAGTGAGCGGGAGCCCAAGAACTTTCGCACACTGGACAGTGCGGATGATCTCCTCAAACGGCGCCGGATCCCCTGGCCGGGCTGTTGCCGCATCGGCAGCAACCGCGATCCGCCTGCTCGCCGCCTCCCCGAGTGCCGATACATCGGGCCTGAGGCTCTCTACCCGCATCTCTTCGACGAGCGCCGCAAGGCGATCCGGATCGGGGCACCCGGCCTCGATCATCGCGAGCAGCCGTTTTGTGCCTGCGTGTTCCCGGAGCAGGATAGCAGCCCCGGGCCGGGGGATCCCGAGATCTTCGAGCACACGAAGCAGCGGTTCCGTATCAAGGTAGAGCGCGCAGACGGCCGAGTCGATGCCGGGAAGAGCCCGGCGGGCGACCGTCCACCGTTCCTCATCCGAGAGGTCAGAGGCGGTGTAAACCCGGGCAAACGCCCCTGCCCACCCGGTCCCCGTCACCCCCTCACACGCCATCCGGAGTGCCTCATCGCCACCTGGTTCCCGTATGCCGATGACGATACGATCCATGCCAGCAAAGGATGCAACCGCATCAAAGAACGCCTCCTCTCCCGTCACCCGGGACTGCACCCGGACGGTCCCGAGGAGACTTTGCCGATCACCGGGATCCGACCGGTATGACCAGTCTCCGGCGATGGCGTACATCCCTGACGCGACCATGGGGGACTCTAGCTCAAAGAGTGCGTAGAATGCGGCAAGCGCACCCACCCTGGCAAGGTCTGCAGACGCCAGCCGGACTGAAGTCTCGTAGACCGCAGCGCCGGTCGCGTACCCGGGATCGTTCACCGGAGCACGGCGGAGGATATCGATGAACGCCGGCTCAAGGTCGATACCGAGAACCTGCCGGGCAAGATCCATAGCACGGCCTGCATGCCGCATCACCTGAACGCTTCCCGGCTCTGCGATATCATCGAAGAACCAGCCGCAGCTCGTCTGCATCAGCATCGCCTGCCGCTCCATCTCGAGGAGAGCAAGCACCCGCCATCGCTCTTCTAACGAAATATCGTGGAGAGCATGTCGCAGGAAGAACCCATCCGCGGCCTCATCCGACCACTGGTTGATGGCGAGTCCGGCGGCATCGTCCCGGGCCACCGGGAGATCTCTGAGGAGGGCCATAAGTGCCTCCGTAGACCGGGGAAGAAGGGCATCGCGAACCATGGCAACCGCCTCCCGGAGCGGCCTGCGCCATGCCTGCGACCAGCCAGGACACATACCGCTGTGGCACCCGCACTCATCCCGCCAGCGCCCGACACCGTGAGCGCAGCTCCAGGATGTCATCTCCCGGATGGCGACCTCGTGCGTGGGCGGGTGGGCGGCAAGGTACTCGCCATAGACCGTGAGGTGGACATCGCGGCTTGCCTCGATGATCCGGAGGCAGTAGGCGAGCGCCATCTCCCCGAACTCCCGGTGGTGGCCGTAGGTCTCCCCATCGGTCGCGATATGCACGAGTTCCGAGCACCTCCGGCCAGGGGAGAACGCATCCGTCAGCCGCTCGAAAAAGCGCCGTCCATCGGAGAGCAGATCCCCGAACGCGACGTCGCGGGCGATCGCCCCGTCGTAGAAGAAGACGGCTATGCTCCGGCCCGAGGGGAGACGACAGACGTAGGGCATCCTTGTCTCAACCCGGCCGCCAGAGACATCCATCCATTCCTCTGACCCAATCGCCCGCACCATCCCTGCCTGATGAGGGGCAAGGATCGTGAACCGGATCCCTGAGGCAGCCATCATATCCAGAGACTCGATATCGACCGCCGTCTCCGGGAGCCACATCCCTTCGGGCTCCCGGCCGAACCGCGTAATAAAATCACGGATACCCCAGGCGATCTGGATCCGCTTCTCCTCAGGAGTCGCAAGCGGCATGATGAGGTGGCTGTAACAGGAGGCGATCGCTGACCCGTGGCCGGTGTAGTGCTCCCGGCTCTCCCGATCCGCATCAACGATAGCCCGGTAGACCACCGGGTCGTGCCGCGCGAGCCAGGCAAGAAGTGTCGGCGCGGCCGTGAAGCTGATCTTTGAGTAGGTGTTGATGATCTCATCGATCAGGCCTCCCGCATCAAGTATGCGTGCGGCAGTGTTTGGCCTGTAGCACTCAGCAGTCACCCGTTCGTTCCAGTCGTGGTACGGGGCGGCGGATCGCTGGACATCGACACTGCCGAGCCATGGGTTCTCCCGCGGGGGCTGGTAGAAATGGCCGTGGATGCATATGGCGCGATCCATCGATCACACTCCCTCGGGAGCGAACATGACGACCGCTAGCGGGGGCAGGGTGAGTGAGAGTGAGCACTGCCGGCCATGCGCCGGGACCCGCTCCGCCTTCACCCCCCCGAGGTTTCCAACACCGCTCCCGCCGTACTCGACCGCATCGCTATTGAGCATCTCCTCCCAGAACCCGCCGAACGGGACACCGACCCGGTAGTTGTAGCGTGGCACCGGGGTGCAGTTGCAGGCGACCAGGACGACATCGTCACCAGCATACCCCCGCCGCAGGTAAATGACGATACTCTTCTCCACATCCGAGAAGTCGATCCACTCAAACCCCTCCGGATCAGCATCCCGCTCGTGGAGGGCGGGTGAGCGGCGATAAAAGCGGTTTAAATCCCCGATCCACCGGAGGATCCCCTGGTGAGATGGATACTGCAGGAGGTGCCATTCAAGCCCGGTATCGTGGCTCCACTCCGACCACTGCCCGAATTCACCTCCCATGAAGAGGAGTTTCTTCCCGGGATGAGTGAACATGTACCCGTAGAGGAGGCGGAGGTTTGCCCGTTTCCTCCACTCATCGCCGGGCATCTTACCGATGAGCGAACTCTTCTCGTGGACGACCTCATCATGCGATAGGGGGAGGATGTAACGCTCGCGGAACGCATACCATATGCTGAACGTGAGGAGATCAAGCCGGTACTTCCTGAAGACCGGGTCGATCTCGAAGTAGTCCAGGGTGTCGTGCATCCAGCCCATGTTCCACTTCAGATCAAACCCGAGCCCTCCGGTCGCGGTCGGGGCGGTCACACCTGGCCAGGAGGTCGCCTCCTCGGCTATGACAAGCGTATCGGGATAGTTCGCATGGATCGTCTCGTTCACCTTCCTGAGGAACCCTATGGCATCGAGGTTCTCCCTCCCGCCGTATATGTTGGGTGTCCATTCCCCCGCACCTCGCGCGTAGTCAAGATAAAGCATCGAGGAGACCGCATCGACCCGGAGACCATCGATATGATAGCGTTCGAGCCAGAATATGGCGCTGCTCAGGAGGAACGATCGGACCTCGCTTCTTCCAAGGTTGAAGACGTAACTCTTCCACTCGGGGTGGTAGCGCTGGCCGGGGAGGGCGTGCTCGTAGAGATAGGTGCCGTCGAAGTAGGAGAGGCCGTAGCCATCGGCGGGGAAGTGAGACGGCACCCAGTCGAGGATCACCCCTATTCCACGCTGATGGAGACTATCGATGAGATGCATGAAGTCCTGCGGGGTGCCGTATCTGCTCGTGGGGGCGAAATAACCAAGTGTCTGATAGCCCCAGGAGGCGTAGAACGGGTGCTCCATTATGGGGAGGAACTCGGCGTGGGTGAACCCGGCATCAACTATGTACTCTGTGAGTTTATCTGCCGCTTCCTGATAACTGAGGGACCGGTTCTCCTCCTCGGGCACCTTTCGCCACGAACCCGCATGCACTTCATATATGGATATCGGGGCATCAGGGGAGTTCTCCTCCTCGCGTCCCCGCATCCATGCCCGGTCGCGCCATGCGTAGGCAAGGTCCCAGACTATAGAGGCGGTCTTTGGCGGGATCTCCCAGAAACGGGCGAACGGGTCGCCTTTTTCAACAGAGTAGTTGTTGTACTTGCTCCTGATGTTGTATTTGTAGAGCGCTCCGTGGCCTACATCCGGCAGAAATCCTTCCCAGATGCCAGAACCATCGCTCCGTACCGAGAGCAGACTTTCGCCTGCCCTCCACCCGTTGAAGTCACCGATGACCGAGACTTCCACCGCGTTCGGCGCCCAGACCGCAAAGAAGGTTCCCCTCTGGCCGTCGGCGATGACGGGATGCGATCCCAGCCCATCATACAGGCGGGAGTGGCTTCCCTGCCGGAAGAGGTAGATGTCGTAGTCGGTGATGAGACTCCGGGTCTTTGTGATATCTGGTGGCGCCTGCTGCATGGTCTCCCCCTCAGGGATCAGGGGCCACCAAAAAGAATCTTTCTATAGACGCCAAGCGTCCTCTCCGTGACGACGTCCCAGCGGAACTTCTCCATCACTTTCCGGCGGCCAGCCTTCCCGAGGTTCTGCATGTAAGCCGGGTCGTCGATGAGGTGGCAGATCCCCCAGGCTATAGAGTCCGGCCGGACGGGGACCTTGATCCCATTTATGTAGTTATCGATATTCTCGGAGAGTCCCCCGACATCGGTCGCGACGACGCAACGTTCTGCACTCCAGGCCTCGGTGAGGACGAGCCCGAATGGTTCGTTCCTGCTCGGTATGGCGATGAGATCGCATGCGTTCAAGAGCTGGATATGCTCCATATCCGAGATGTAACCGAGGAACTGCACGGGAAGGCCGTGGGCCATCCCTTCGAGGTAGCCGCGCATATCTCCGGTGCCGGCAAAGAGGAACTGCACATCCCAGCGTGTGGCCAGGATCCGGGGGATGGCCTGGATGAGAAGGTCGGGCCCCTTCTGGTAGGTGAGACGTCCGACGAAGAGGACGACAGGTGCAAGCGGATGGATGCCGTAGCGCTTCTTCACCTCACCGGGGTCGACACGGACATGGTAGATATCGGGGTCGATACCATTCGGTATGACGGTGACCTTCCACTCGGGGACGTTGTAGAGCCACATCACCTCGGTCTTCGTCGAGTTTGAGACGGTCGTGACCGCTTTTGCTATGTAGCCGCCATACCATTCCTTGCCCGATATCTCCTTAAACTCCCACCACCCGCCGAAGTTCCCGCCGTGCCGCCCATACTCGGTGGAATGGTAAGAGAGTATGGTGTTTCGGTCACGGAGGGTATGCATCGCCTCGACGAGATGCCAGTCGTGGAAGTGGAGGATATCGAACGCCGGAGTATCGCAGGCGCGGAATATATCCACAAGCATGCTGCTCATGGTTTTGCAGTACTCGACGATGTTGTCGCCATAAGGGCGGCAGTAATGATAATGGACGCCGTTGATCTCCGCATCCCCGACCTCTCCCCGGGTGAAGAAGTGAACCTCGTGCCCTCTCCGGGCAAGGTGCTCGGCAAGGTGTGTCGTCGCCGGCGCAAGTCCGCCCACCTTGAACGGGGAGTGGAGCGACTCCCAGCAGAAGAATGCTATCTTATACGTTTCCATAATTCGTCGATCCTCTTTTGAATTGCTGAACGGAGCTCGCTTCGGTCACCAACCCCCCGGATCTTCTTTGCCAGCGCACCATCGCCGATGACCTGGCTTATCCAGGTGTAAAAGTCATCCCGCTCCACGTGGTGCCGGATGACATCGTCTGGAGCAAATTCGAGCATGTTGGTGAGTTCCTGCAGGCTGTGGGCGGCATATCCGGCCGGCCTATCATACGACGAGAAGGAGAACGCCTTATCAGGAGGGACGCACCGGAGCGAGAGAGCAGCCTTCGGTGATCGTGCGCTGGATGCAGACCGTTCTTCTGCGTGGGAGAGGATCTGCATAAATGAGGCAAAGTAGTCGTAGGTTGCCTGGTGGCTGACGGCGTGGTAAGGCTTTCCGCACGAGGCAGAACGCATGGCCATTCTCCGGATATGATCAGTCTCAAGGAGGCAGCGCCAGACCGCCCGATCTGCAACCAGGCTCCCCGCCTCCTCAACGGCTTCGAGCGCGGACTGCTGCAGGATGGTCCTCTGCGGACCCGCCGCCCCCCCGGTCTCTCCGATCTCCCCCTGCGGCGGGATGGTCCGCACGGCTTCGGATGGGTGAATGGTCGTTATCCCCTCCCCGGCAAGGGCTGCCGGGAGCGCACGCAGGAACTCGAGGATCCCTGTCTCGGGACCGAAAGTATCCCCGAAGATACGGTAGTCGAGTAGGAGCGTGACGCAGTCGCCCGGGGATACGGCGAGCCATTCTGCATACCGGTCGGCCATAAGCGGCCACCGATCCCATTCCCTCATGGGAAATCGCACGGCGATGTCGTCGGCGAGATCGCAGTGGGTGACGAGGACCGGGAGGCCCCGGTAGGTGTAAGTGTGGTTTGGGTCTTTCTCGGGGGCGGGCGGACCGCCCCCCTCGACGATGGCCGCCTCGATTCCAGCATCGACGAGCGCTTCGGCAGTGGCGGGGGTGATGGGGTAGTCGGTATGGGCAAACGTGGTCGGAACGACCGAGAAGTGTTCCTTCATCAGGTCACGGTGCATCAGGAGCTCATCCACGAACTCCGAAAGGTCGGCAAACTGCCCTGCAACGCTGTGGTAGTAGGTTTCTGCGAGGATTTCGGCATTCTCGTGGGTTACCGCACGGCATATGAGTTCGAGCGTCTCCGGATACCATCGTTCAAGATGCTCCACCATCACCCCGGATATACTGAGGGCGCACCTGAGTCCGCCATCAAGGAGATCGATGAGGATCTCCGTTGCCGGACGGAAGGACCGGTCAATGACCCGTCTCAGATCTTCCTTCATCTCCGGATTAAAGTAACTGTCTTTTGGGTTTCTCTTTCCCTTCACCATATCTGGTCGAAATCCAGGATTGAGATAACAGGGATAATGGATGTCGAACCCCAGACAGACCGCCGGCGGATTTGCGCCCTCGCCTCTCATAAGAGGTAGGTTGTTGTTTCCGTATATAAAGGTCGTCGACCAGGAACATTTTTCTGGTTGAGACCATCTAAAGCGCCTGATCTTCCTTTAATGGGAAAATGTCACTTTTCATCAGGATAGAATTCGCCAGATGTCCTGACCGGATGATCCTTCTGGTGTGCAATCTTTCAAACATACCAAAACGGGAGGGATGCCCGCCACTTAGCGAAAATTCACGAGACTAAGGCTGGATTTACCGCGATAACGATGCGGCGGTGGAGGTCGAGATCGCCATCGACCGGGCGGCGCGGGAAGGACGGTATCGGGGATCCACGATGCGGATACCCTGTATACTACCAAAATCCGGGGTGGACCGACAGGATCGGCGCGATCGTCAACTACGGTGAGACGTTTACCTTTGCCGGCCTGCATATCCCAGAGCAGGGGCCAGGGGAGCAGGCTGCCTGTCGCCGGCATGATCCGCGGCTGGTGGGGGGGTATCCTTGTGATGTGGGAAAAGTAGCGCGCACGATCCGGGCTCGCCCTCGTCTGCAGAACCATCAAGACTGGGGGGCACCCGGAAGCGGCAATCCGAAGGGCCGACCGATGATACCGGGGTACCGCCTGAACTCGAGGGGTCGGATCGCAACATTCTAAAGAGTCCCCCGGAGAGTATCATCCAGGAGTACGACCGCATGGACTATCTGGAGGAGTTCCCCGTTCTCATCATCGACGATGAGCTGCACTCGGACACCGCGGAGGGCCGGGCGTCGCGAGAGATTGTGAAAGAACTGAAAACCGATGATTTTATCGTCATCGAAGCCCTGACCGCCCGCGACGGTGTTCACGCGTTCCTCTCGCACCCGCATGCAAGCTGCATCATCATCGACTGGGAACTCACGCCTGCGGCTGCAGACGGTATGCTCACCGCGCGGGATGTCATCGATCTCATACGGGAGAGAAACCCGAAGATACCGATTTTCCTGAACACCGAGAAACTCGCTATATCCGCCATACCGCTCGATGTCATATCCCGGATCGATGGTTACATATGGAAACTCGAGGATACTCCGGGGTTCATAGCCGGCCACATCAAGAGAGCGGCAAAGAACTACCTGGCCGACGTCCTCCCGCCGTTCTTCCAGGGGCTTATGGATTACGTCGAGGAGTACCGGTACTCCTGGCATACGCCGGGCCACATGGGGGGTGTCGCGTTCCTGAAAAGCGCTGCCGGCCGGGTCTTCTACAGTTTCTTCGGCGAGAACGCTCTCCGGGCCGATCTCTCGGCTTCGGTTCCGGAACTCGGTTCGCTCCTTGAGCACTCCGGCGCCGTCGGAGAGGCGGAGCGGAAGGCCGCAGAGGTCTTTGGGGCCGACCGGACATACTTCGTCACCGGCGGCACGTCGGCGGCAAACAAGATCGTCGCGCTCGCGACAGTCACTCCCGGCGATATCGTCCTCGTCGACCGAAACTGTCATGCGTCCGTCATGCATGCGATCATCATGACCGGCGCAGTACCGGTCTACCTCATACCGGCCAGAAACGAGTATGGGATCATCGGACCCATCCGCAGCCGCGAGTTTCATCCCGCAGTCATCCGGGAGAAGATCCGGGATTGTCCGCTCATAGAGGATCCGGCATCGCAGGCGGTCAGACTCGCCGTGATCACGAACTCCACGTACGACGGGATCTGTTACAGCACAGAACAGATCGAGGAGAAATTGCAGAATATAGTCCCATATATCCTCTACGATGAGGCGTGGTCCGGTTACGCGAAGTTCCACCCTCTCTATGCGGGGAGGTTCGGGATGTACAGGGCCGATGAGATCGGCCCGACAGTCTTTGCCACCCAGTCGACCCACAAAGTCCTCGCCGCCTTCTCGCAGGGCTCGATGCTCCACGTCAGGCAGGGCAGGGGGCCTGTCGATCACCCGCGGTTCAACGAGGCGTTCATGATGCTCACCTCCACCTCCCCTCAGTATACCATCATAGCGTCCCTCGATGTCGCTGCAAGGATGATGGCCGGGCACTCGGGGAGGTTCCTCATCGAGGAGGCGATCGAGGAGGCGATAGTCTTTCGGAAGAAGATGGTGACGGTGGCAGAAGAGATCCGGGCTGGTCCCCTTCCCGAGGATGACTACTGGTGGTTCACCGTCTGGCAACCCGACTGCATCATGGATCAGGAGACGGAGAGGCCGCTTGGAGAGGCGGATGATGCTCTCCTCAGAAACCACGCCGGGTGCTGGCTCTTAAGTCCTTACGATACGTGGCATGGATTCGATGGGATCAAGGAGGGCTACGCCATGCTCGACCCCATCAAGGTGACCATCCTTACACCGGGGATCAGGCCGGGCGGGGATATGGAGGATCGTGGGATACCGGCGGGCATCGTCACGAAGTATCTGCGGAAGAGCGGGATCGTCGTCGAGAAGACCGGGTATTACTCGTTTCTGGTCCTCTTCACCCTCGGGATCACGAAGGGCAAGTCGGGGACGCTCCTTGCAGAGCTCTTCCGTTTCAAGGCTCTCTACGACCGGAACAGCGCACTTGAGGAGGTCTTTCCCGATCTGGTGCGCAAATACCCCTCCCGGTATGCCGGGCGAGGGCTTGCCGATCTCTGTCAGGAGATGCACGGTTACCTGAGGGATGAATCGATCACCGATCTTGTCCGACAGGTATACGCGACGCTCCCGGAACCGGTTATGGTGCCGGCGGAGGCTTACCGCCGCCTTGTGCGGGGCGATGTGACGGCGGTGCCCGCAAGCGAACTTGAGGGGAGGACGGTCGCGGCGATGGTCGTTCCTTACCCGCCGGGTATCCCGGTGATCATGCCCGGGGAGCGGTGTGGTCCGGCCACGCGGGCGATCGTCGACTACCTCGTCTCTCTTGAGGAGTTCGATACCCTCTTTCCCGGATTCGAGAACGAGGTGCACGGGGCGGACGTCGTCGCGAGGGATGGCCGGCGGATCTACTACGTCTACTGCGTCGCGGAGTAAGGGGCGGTCATCCGCGGACCCTGCCGCGGGCGAGCGAAGCGAATACGCCCAGGGTGCAGAGGATAGTAAATACGGTGAATGCCGCATGGAGGCTTGCCATGAAGGGCTCCCGGACTTCCGGGCCGATCTGTGTCGACCCGATGAGGGCGGCGAAGATTACGGTGACAAACCCGAGCGAGAACATCATGCCGGTTGTCCGCATGGTGGCAAGCATACCCGATGCGACGCCGTAGAGGGGCCGGCTGACCGATGTCATGATGGCGTTGGTGTTTGGGGAGGAGAAGAAGGCAAACCCGAACCCGAGGAGGACCAGGCTTGCGATGATGTACTCCATCGGGGTCTCCGGCGTCAGGAACGTGAGGAGGGCAAGGCCTATGGTGGTGAGCGCCATACCGACCGAGGCGACGTATCGGGGCTCAATCTTATCGGAGAGCCGTCCGGCCTGGGCGGCAAATATCGCCTGGATGATCGGTTGCGTGATCAGGATGAGCCCTGCGGTGCCGGGGTCAAGCCCCCTGACCACCTGGAGGTAGAGGGAGAGGAGAAATCCGACGGCAAACGTCGCCCCGTAGTTGATCAGGGCGGCGAGGTTTGAGAGGGCAAACGCCCGGTTCGATGCGAGGAGCGGTATGTTGAGGACCGGGGCCGGCGTCCGGGTCTCCCAGGTGTAAAAGACCAGACTAAGGAGAACTCCGGTGACGATTGCCGCAACGCCATCGATCCCGGGGAGTTGTGAAAACCCGTACATAACGGCAAAGAGCATCGCACCATAAAAGATCGCACCGACGATATCGAACCGCTCTCCGCATGCGTCGGCCCACTCCGCGGCAAGGTGGTGGCGGATCTGGTAGATGATGTATATACCGAGGGGGATGTTTGTTAAGAAGATGCTTCTCCAGGTGAGGAGTTCGGTGAGGTAGCCGCCGAGGAACGGCCCTATGGAGAGACCGATGTAGACTGCGGTGACGTTGATACCGAGCGCCTGCCCCCGTTCTTCAGGCGGGAAGACCGATGTGATCATGGCAATACCGGTGCCGTAGATCATGGCGCTTCCTATACCCTCTATGAACCGGAAGAGGATGAGTGCAAGCCCCGACGTTGCAAGCGCGGAGAGGAGAGCCGATACCGTGAAAACGATGATGCCGAGGGTGAAGATCCATTTGCGCCCGTATATGTCGGCACACCGTCCGAGTGGAACGAGGAAGATCGCTGTCGCGAGGAGGTAGGATGAGGCGACGAGGCTGAGCGAGACGGCATCGAGAGCGAACTCGGCGGCGATGGATGGGAGCGCAATGTTCACCGCCGAGCCCATGAACGGGGTGAGGAACGCGGCGAGGGTGGCGACGATGAGGACGGTTCGGCGTTCTGCGGTATCGGGGTTGGGCATGGGGTTTTCTCTTCGGTACTGAAATTGGGGCGACCGGGGAGTAAAGGGTTACGATATAGCATATGCACCGGGCCGGCTGTGCAATGGCTCCTCGAAGGTGGGGCCGATCAGGACAAACTCAAAAAACCACATGATGCCTGTGGAGGCCACAGGCACACCGGATGAAAATGGCCCAGGGTCATTTTCATACGAAACTATTATTCTTCCCGGAGCATCGCGTCGATCGCCGCGGCCGCGCGCTTTGCCGAGCCCATCGCCTCGATCACCGTCGCGGCGCCGGTGGCTATATCCCCGCCGGCGTAGACGTGGGGGATGGACGTCCGGCCGTTTTTATCGACGACGACGTTCCCCCTCCGCCCGCGCTCAAGGCCCGGTATCAGGGAGACGAGGAGCGGGTTCGGGCTTGTCCCTATCGCCTGAATGACCATATCCACGTCGAGGGTGAACTCGCTCCCCGGAACAGGCTCCGGCGACCGGCGGCCGCTTGCATCCAGATCACAGAGGGACATCTTCACGCACTCAATAGCGGTGACGCACTGCTCACCGAGGATCCGGGTCGGGTTCGTGCAGGTGAAAAACTCGATCCCTTCCTCCTTTGCATGCAGGACTTCGGCCCGCCGTGCCGGCATCTCCTCTTCGCCCCGCCGGTAGATCAACGAGACCTTCGCCCCCAGGCGGCGGGCGACCCTTGCCGCATCCATCGCGACGTTGCCGCCGCCGATCACCGCAACGCGGGCGGCGTGCAGGACCGGCGTGTCGAACTCGGGAAACGCCTCGGCGTGCATCAGGTTCACCCGTGTGAGGAACTCGTTTGCCGAGTAGACGCCGTTTAAGTTCTCGCCCGGGATGCACATGAACGCCGGGAGCCCCGCACCGGTCGCAAGGAAGACCGCATCGTATCTGAGGAGTTCGTCTGTGCTGACGCTTCTTCCCACCACGTGGTTCTTCTTCAACCGGACGCCGAGGGCGAGAACCTGGTCGATCTCCGCTCTGACGACATCCTTTGGGAGGCGGAACGCGGGGATGCCGTAGGTGAGGACGCCGCCCGCCTCGTGGAGCGACTCAAAGATCGTGACGGCGTGGCCGGCGCGGGCAAGTTCGGCCGCGGCCGTCAGCCCCGCCGGGCCGGACCCCACGACCGCCACACGCTTCCCGGTCGGTTTTGCCACATCGGGGAGTTTTGCGCCGCTTTCCCGTTCCCGATCGGCAACAAACCGCTCAAGCGCACCGATCCGGATAGGGGTCTCCTTTTTGCCGAGGATGCAGACCCCTTCACACTGCGTCTCCTGCGGGCAGACCCGCCCGCATATGGCAGGGAGCATATTCTGCTCCTTGAGCGCCCGGGCGGCCGCGGGAAAGTTCCCATCCGCAACCTCGCGAACGAACGCGGGGATATCGATAGAGACCGGGCAGCCCGTAACGCAGAGAGGTTTTTTGCACTGCAGGCAACGTTCGGCCTCGGCAATCGCCTCGTCGGCGGAAAGGCCGCAGTCTACCTCGCGAAAATCCCTGACCCGGACGTCGGCCGGCCGGTCACCCATGGCGGTGGCCTCCTTCTTCGCACCGGCACCGGTGCTCGGCGAACCGCTCGAGCGCGACTTTCTCCTGAGCGGTGTAGATCCGCTGCCGCTGCATCAGTTCATTGAAATCGACCTGGTG
This sequence comes from uncultured Methanoculleus sp., assembly GCA_964413225.1. GTDB lineage: Archaea > Halobacteriota > Methanomicrobia > Methanomicrobiales > Methanoculleaceae > Methanoculleus. Next base: position 18,384 of record CAYPRO010000016.1, read on the forward strand.
AGCGTCGAACTCCGGGCCGTCGACGCAGGCGAATTTCGTCTCGCCGCCGACGGTCACCCGGCAGGAGCCGCACATCCCCGTCCCGTCGACCATGATGGGGTTTAAGCTGACGTAGGTCTTCACACCATAGGGCACCGTCGCGCCGGAGGTGACCTTCATCATGATGGCGGGACCGATGATCCAGACCCGGTCGATCTTTTGCTCGCCGAGGAGTTTCTTCAGGACGTCGGCCGCAAACCCGTGAACGCCCTTGCTCCCGTCATCGGTCGTTATGTAGAGCTCGTCGCAGATCTCCCGCATCTCATCCTCGAGGATGAGGAGATCGGCGTTTCGTGCGCCGATGATCCCGATGACGTGGTTACCGGCCTCTTTGAGCTCCTTTGCGATGAGGGGCGTGCTTGCGATCCCGACGCCGCCGCCGATGACGCAGCAGGTACCGAAGTTTGCGATCTCGCTCGGTCTCCCAAGCGGGCCCACGACATCGCTGATGCTCTCGCCCGGACGAAGGGTCGCAAGTTCCTCGGTCGTTTTGCCGACGGTCATGAAGATCACCCGAACGGCGTTCCCTCTGACCGCGGAGATGGTGAGCGGTATCCGCTCGCCCGCCTCGTGCAGGCGCAGGATGACAAACTGGCCTGCCCGTGCGTGCGCGGCCACCTGCGGTGCACGTATCCAGTATTCGTAAACCCGATCGGCGAGTTTCGTCGCCGTTTCTATCTTATACAACCGCTTCACTCCTGAATTGTCCTGATCGATCTCAACGTTGAATTGTATCTAACGCTTCGTACATATTGTGGTTGCAGCCTCTTTACTGCAGCTGCTCCGGTATGAATACTCCCGGCGGCGGTCGGGGCAAACATATGTCGGGCGCAGAAAATACGAATGATTATCCATTTATTCATCATAGATCTAGACATGCGGAGCCAGATCCTCTGGGGGGTTGCCCTGACCGCCGTCGGCATAGCGATCGCGCTCATCGCGGTCTTCGGGCTCCCGTTCCTCCTCATATACGGCGTCCCGCTCATCGTGATCGGCATCGCGCTGATCGTATGGCAGGGGCGCGAGGAGATCATTGAGGAGATTGGAGAGTGAACACATGATACTGACGACGACTGCAGAAGTGCCGGGCTATGCCGCGGGGGAGATCCTCGGCGTGGTCTTTGGGAACACCGTACGAACGAAACATCTCGGAAAAGACATAACGGCGGGCTTGAAGAGCCTTATCGGCGGCGAACTCGAGGAGTATACGTCGATGCTCACCGATGCCCGGACGGAGGCATACAACCGGATGGCAAACGCCGCGCGCGATCTTGGGGCCGACGCGGTGGTGAACATACGGTTCACGACGTCGCAGACGATGACGACCGCGGCGGAACTCCTCGCCTACGGGACGGCGGTGAAACTCGTCCCGAAGAAGTAAGGGTTTGGGTTTAAGCAGGAAGCCCCGCCCTGAAGGGCGGGGTAGTTCACAAAAGGGAGCGTGGCAAAACGTCTACCTATTCAGCGATTTTTTCTTTACTGCCACCGGGCAGAGCAATCAATATTCAGAATATAAGGCCGTCCAATTTTACTTGTCCTTTGGATGGTAGATTGCCCACAAAATAAAAGCCCCCATTGTTGCAATAGCGACGACTACTCCGAGTTCCGGCGCATTTATCCAGCCAGCGAAAATGCTTGAACTCACAAACCCCACAAGAATGGTAACAATGACTGCAATAATAATGCTACCAACGACTGCAATATTTTCCATAAAATTTTCCATAAATATACCTCCATACTTTCCTGAAGTGTTCGCTGTTCCTTGGGCCGAGAGCATCCCGGAGGTCCCGGCGCAACATATCACCATCGATAACCCCGACGATTTACGTGACTTCAGTGGCAATGTCTGGTAACGCCGCGGTCGTCCTCCACCCACCGGGGCAGGGGTAGGCCTCGTTCATTGCGGGCTGCCTGTATCATTACCCTGAAATCTTCTTCACCTTCCTTACCCGCACCGCAACACCGCGCTTCGACCGAAGCATCTCGTCCGCGCCCATCATCGCCCGCCCGGTGGCTATGGCGAGCGGGCCTTCCACGAGCACCTCGTCGCCCTCCCGTATCCGGGGATCGCATGCCGTGATCCCCGGCGCGAGGACATCGCCCTGCGGCACGAATGCATCGATCCTGACCCGGTAGCCCTCCGGGATCAGGTCCCAGCCCTCGAACGTCGGGCGGAAAAGCCCTGTCCCGGCATCGATGCTGAAGAGCTGCTGTTTTCCGCGGAGAACCGCCATCTGCATGCTCCTCCCCCGGACCTGGAGCCCCTTTGTGTTGATATCGGTCGCGAACTGCCAGGAGACTGTGCCCCTGACCATATCGGTCTGCACCCGCCGCTCGCCCTCGAGGGCGGCGTTGAGCGTGCGCAATGACTCCGGCGCCGCCGGGTGGCCAGAGCAGGTCACCTCGAGGTCGATGCCGCAGGCCTCCGCCGCCATCTCCGCGACGGTGAGCGCGCCGCCGTCAAGGTGGGCGATCACCCGCCGGTAGGGGTGTGCGGCGAAGTAACGGATCAGTATATCGGCGATGAAGGTGCACTCCTCGCGGTCCCAGTAGCCCGTCACCGGCACGTCGTAGTGGCCTGCCGGGTAGATCCGCTCGAGCTCTCTCGGCACGAGCCCGAGGGGCGAGGTGACGATCAGCTCGTGCGCCCGCCGGTCCACCACGTTCATGAAGAGTTTGTGGCTCCGGGAGAGCGAGTAAGGTTTCCGCGCCGAACAGGGGAGGAGGACCGCAACGTCGGTCCGGGTCGGGACGAACCGCTCGATCACCCGGTCGGCGAACCGGCGGATCTCCGGGCGGTTTTGCGACTCGGCGGTGGCGGCAAGCATCGGCACCGCCCGCGCCACCGGGAGGGAGCGCTCCATGAAAGCATAGTTCCGGTCGAGGAACCGAAGGATGCCCGTCTGCTCGGCGTCCGCACGGCACCGGGACTCCATCAGTTCCCGGAGCCGTCCGCTCTCGATGTAGTGGCGCACGAGGGCGATCTCGCAGTCGAGAGCGAGACGGTTGTGCCGCACGAGATCGCCGTCCCGGCACCCCTCACACCCGCAGACTCCGCTCGCCATGAGCGTTGCCGGGAACTCGCCTTCGGCAAGGCAGAACTTCTTCTGCGCGGATGCAAGGTCGACCGCCCGGTAGTCGAAGAGGTCGAAGCCCGAGTAGACGAGGAGGCAGGCGGTCGAGGGGAGCGCAGCCGCCGGGGCATACCATGCGGTATCCGGCGGGATCTTCTCCTTTAAGGCCGCAAGCCACGTTGCGTAGTTCCGGGGGTTCTTCAACGCCGTATGCCAGTTCGCGGCTAAGATGCAGTCGCCTGACTCCGCCGCCGGCACCGCGAGAGGGTGGACGGCGACCGGCTGCCCCTCGCCGGGGGAGAAGTAGTCCCGGACAAACGCCGGGTCGGCGGAGAGAGGCACGTTTGAGAGAGAACGCTCGTGGAGCGCCGAAAAGAGGGCATCCGTATCGAGGGCGGCGGGGAGTGAGATACTCGATTCTCCTTCCTCGTAGACTCCAATCCGCGCAAGACCGTCGCGTTTCGTCGCCTCATACCTGCTCACGGTACACCTCCGCACCCGGAACCTCTTCGCGGACAAGGTTTACCCACGCATCGCCGCACCGGACGGCAAACCTGCTCTCCGGGTGCGCCTCCATCAGGGCACGAAGCCCGGCACATCCCGATCTGACCATATCGTCGTCCCATTCCGGGATCTCGCTCTGGCCTATCGGAAACGTCTCTGCAAGTTCTGTGGGGTACGGCCCGAAGGGGGGTTTGAAGTTCAGCACAGTATCAAACCCGGGGACTGCGCGCCCATCAAACGTCACCAGCACCCGCTCACCCAGGGGGATGCGGGGGATGATCCTGTGATACCGGAGCACCTCGGTTCTCCGGCAGGACTCTGAACCCCGGTAGAAGAATCGGCGCTTGGAGACAGGGTCGTCGCGTTCGAGATCGACCGCGTGTGTGAGGAGTTCTCGGTAGCCGGCGAGCAGGCGCGGATGGCTCCGGCACCGCTCGTCGACCAATTCCCAGAGAGTCCCATCCTGGATCGCCTGCCGGATGCGGGCAATCTCTGCGAGAGTGACATGGAGGTTGTGGAGGGCGAGCAGCCGCTCCCGGTCGTCGGATTTCCGGAGTTCGTCGGCGGTCATCGAGCGGCAGACCCGGCAGGGGCAGGGGAGCTCGGCGAGTTCGTCGATCTTGTAACTCCCATGCGGGGTGATGTAGCGCCCTTCCCGGGCAAAGAGGGCGTATGCCGCCGAATCAAAGAGGTCGCAGCCCATCGCGACAGCAAGGGCAAACATCGACGGATGGCCTGCGCCGAAGAGGTGGATGGCGGTCGCCGGGGAGAGGCCGCGTTTGGCCGCGAGGACGACCCGTACCAGATCCTGGTAGCGGTAGTTCTCCATAAGCGGCACAACGGCACCTATGGGAGCAAAGGCGAGATCGAGACTCCGGACAGCCCGCCCGGCCTCCTCGCGAAGGTCGGTGAAGATCCCGCCCTGAACCGGCCCCGCGAGGTTTGCGTCGGGGAAGAGTTCCCGCGCTTCGCGGATCCGGTCCATTGTGATGGTAAGCTCCTGTACAGCCCTCTCACGGCCCGCGTCCGGCGGGGTGGGTATATCCAGGGGGACGATGATGTCGCTTCCTATCGCCTGCTGGAACTCAAGCGTCTCCCGGTTGCTCACATCGACCTCGCCGTAGACGGAGAGCTGAAATGAACCCGAGTCCGTCATGATGGCGCCGTCGAAGTCGAGAACGCTATGAAGCCCCTGTGCAAGCGCCCGATCGCAGAACTCCGTGCTCCGCCGGAAGATGTAGGCGTTCGTTATCAGCGCCTCGACACCCATCTCCTGCATCTCGCGGGGGGTTACGAGGGGGAGGTGGGGGTTGACGACCGGGAGGAGCGCTGGCGTCCGGACAGTCCTGCCGTTCACCCTGAGTTTGCCGACCCTTCCTGCTATATCTTTGTGTATGACATCAAACGTAATTGCCATTCGGGTTAAACCGCCTTTTCATCGAATATCTGCCCCTCGAACGTCAGCACGGTGACATTTCTGCGCTTCCAGCATCCGGGAGGAAGTCCGGCTTTGGCGCAGGTCTGGTCGAGGAACTCTCTGCCTGTCCAGCCGTACTCGGTCGGAACCTGGGGGAGGAGGAGGCCCCCTCTCCCGAGACCGCTGACGATCAGACCGTGTCTCCCGACCTCGACGCAACCGGGCCGTTCCTCAGGCGCACAGTCAAGCGGCCGGGGAAGCGTGAGCACCGTCACCTCGAGATCGATATCGGCGAGTTCCGACCGCGATACCGGCGGAAACCGGGGGTCCTCGAGAGTTGCCGATACGGCCGCCTCGACGATCGCATCGGCAAGGGATTTTACCGGATATGGAAGGCCGATACATCCACGGAGATCTCCCTGCCGCTTGATCGTGACAAAGACGCCACGTTTCTCGTAAAAGACCGCCGGGAGATCGGGCAGAGTCGCCCGTTCACCGCTGAGGGTCTTTTCGATGGCGCTCCGTGCCAGACGAACTGCCATTCTGCCTTCTTCGGGGGTCAGCATTTCCATCAGAATGGGGCGTATGATGTTGAATACTTTTAGTCTTGTGGAAGAGAAGATGTAGCGACGCCGACGAATGTCCCGACCCGCCCGGTGATCAGGCAGGGCAGATCGCCCGGAAGGCGCACCCTGACGGCCAGGGGCGCCCCGGCGGGTATGGGGCGATCGAGGCGGATATAGAGCGCACATTCCTCCCCGGCCCGGAGGGGTATGCCGCCGGCATCATCCCGGGGCAGCGCCGTCGTCCATGTGCCCGGCATGAGAGGGATATCATCTGACCACTTGAGAACTTCGAGATAATCCCCCGCCATAACCGTCACGGTGGCCCGGGAGAGGTCGACGTTCCCCTCCCCACCGGTATTGGTGACGGCGAAGGCCAGGAGATCGGTTCGGGTACCGGGATTTTCTGGCACAGGCGAATGTTCGGTGATGTTTCCGACCGGTGCAAGGCGCGGTTCACCGGCAGTCAGGACCGGATACACACCCGTACTATCCGGGGTTCCGCCCCCCATAACGCCCGCCCCGAGCGACATGAACGAAAAGAGCGTCGTGACAGCAACAAATGCCACAAAAATTGCCGCAAGCTCCAGCTGGTTAGATGCCTCACTTCCCCCCATGGTGATAACACCGAAGGTAAGAACAGAGATAGACCATATAAATCTATCTGGAACTTCGGGGATATGCGCGGCTGATTCGGTAGCCTCCGGGGGAATTCGCAGTGCCGGATGCCGGGAGTGGGTCCTCGCGGATCACCGTACTGATATATATCAACTGCGCCCCATAGTATACGGGAGAGGGAGAGTGCGGCCGACGGTGGCACATTCCTGTGCTGCTGAGGAAAGTCCTCCCACCGGCCAGACACGCAGCCGCATGCAAGTGCGGGTGGCGAGAGTCACGGCAATGACACAGAAACGATACGGCCCGCCGTCAGTGATGAAACGACCGAGCCCCCATCCGGAGGGCAAGCGGCGCGGGTCTCCGCGCAACTCGTTGAACGTAGCGGCGGGATACGATGAAACGATGAATCCCTGCGGGTGCAAGCCAGAACAGGGCAATGGATCGTCTGGTATCCGCCCGGGTATGGCGCGTAGCTGAATGTCGCACAGAACAGAAGGAGGCTTACTCCTCCCACTCCTGCTATTGTAGCCACTTTTCGTGATATCTGGTTTACGGGATCTTACTCTTTAGCCGGCGGTTTGAGTTCAATCTCCTCAAACGTCACGACATGCGTATCGACGATATCGCCCCGATCGTTTGCGAAGAGCTGAACGAAGAGCTCGGCGGATGTGTTCTCCAGGGATACGACATCCCCGTGTTCTGCTCTGATGTCAAACCCAAGAGACTTCAGCTCGTTCTTGACGGCATCGCGGGTGTGGTAGGCTGAGAGGGTCTCCCTGACCTTCGCGAGAACCTTCTGTTGCTCTTCAATGTTTACAACCATGTCACTCCATGGAACCGTGCGCTATATCAACCTGTCCGGGAGGGTGACGGGCCGCGATACTACCGTGACTGCACCGCTACGTTCACGGCAGGGGGCGGGGGGATGTGGGCAAATGTATAAGTGAAAAAATTACCTATAGTAATAATATGGAGATACCCACCCCGGCTGAGTTGCGGGAGAAAAGGCTCCGCATGGGTCTGAAACAAGCAGATGTAGCCCGTATGGCCGGGATAAGCCAATCCATGGTCGCGCGGATCGAGGCGGGCAGCGTAGACCCGAGGGTGAGTACACTTGCAAAGATCGTGAAGGTCCTGCAGGCGGCGGAACATTCGACGATAACGGCAGCCGATGTGATGAATACGCCCGTGTTCGCCGTCACGCCGGACGATCCTGTCAGCCGCGCCGTCGAGATCATGGGCCAGAACGGCATATCCCAGTTGCCGGTGCTCGAGAGCGGGGTTCCGATGGGATGCATATCCGAATCGGCCATCATGAGCGCCATGGAGGCAGGCGGGCTCCACCAGACGCACCGAAGACTGGTGCAGGACTACATGGAACCGGGGTTCCCGACAGTTCCACCAACGGCGCCCATCGATACGGTCGTCCATCTCCTGCACCACAACCACGCGGTAATCGTGGTCGAGCAGGGGAAGGTTCAGGGCGTCATAACCAAGCACGACCTTATATCGCTTATAACGTGACGCCTGATCTCCGTATCAGATCTGGGATACGAGATCCCTGAGGATCGCCTCGGGATCGGCGGCCTTGACCACGCTTGAGGCAAGGAGGACACCGTATGTCCCGAGGTCGAGGGCGATCTTTACGCATTCGCCCCCCTGTATGCCCGCCCCGGTCAGAACCTTCACATCCGGGTTCACCGCTCTGACAGCGTTGACGGATCGCTCGATGATCCCGGGATCAGCCTTCGAGACCGATATCCCACTCCCGATCAACTCCGGGGGTTCGACCGCGACGTAATCGGGTCGAAGGGCTGCGGCTGCGGCGCTGGTTGCGTCGTTGTTCGTGCAGACGACCGACTCGAGGTGGAGTCTCCGGGCGGCCTGGATGCAGGCGTCGATATCGGCCAGGGTGAGGCGGCGCTCGGAGTGGTTTATCAGGGTGCCGCGTGCGCCTGCCGCCCGAACCGCCTCGGGGAGGATGTGGCCGGTATGGGCGCCGGGGGTGATCGCATCGATGTGCTGGGCGTAAACTGGTATAGCATGGTGCTGACTCAGCTGGCGGATCTCGGTGAAGACCGGCGCGACGCCGATGACGGCTCCGCTCTCCTTTGCCACGGTCTCGGCCGCGGCAGCGATTCGGCGGGCGTTGTGGCCCATACCTTCCTGATAGGTCTTTAAGTTGACCAGAATGAACGGGGAAACCATATTCATTACTTCCCGATAGACGGATGCTTACTACATATTGCCACCCGCCTTGAGTGATGTGTTTGTTTATCACTGTGGTTATTAATGTTGCCGTAGTGCATCATGTCTGCTATCCAGTAGAAAGGAGCGCCGGTCTACGGGTGAGGGGGCGGGAGTCTCCCGGCAGATGCATTTTTCCGTTCCCTGCAGGTGATAGGTAATCTGGAGGGCAAGGCCTGTATGCCCGCCCCCGCCCGTGTGGCGTACAGCAAGATAAAGCTCGGCATACTTCACCGGGCGATCGGTGCCGCCATCGGTTTCTTCTGCTCTTCCGAGCTGGCAGCCTCGACCGCTTCCTGAAGTGCCGCTCCGGCCAGCACAAGGGCTTCCGGCGTGATCAGACCATCGGCGATAGGATAGCCGTTGGCATCGCGAAGTGCCTGTTTGAAATCCTTTGCCCAGAGGTGCTCGATGAGGAAGATCGCAGCAGCGCTGTCGTTCGGGATGGTATCCGCAATTTTATGGACATTTTCCCGGGTCATACCGAAGATCCGTTGGGCGGCTGCCATGGCACCGGCTTCCGCACCTGTTCGTGCCCCCTCCTCGCCGCCGGCTCCAAGGCCAATGAGTGCGCCGATGGCGGCGCCAAAGCGCTGCCGCTCCTCCTCACTGAGCTGCGTGGCTTCCAGGGCCTCGACATCGCCGTTTGCATCCTTCCAGACAAATCGTGCGTCGATCAGCCTGACGACACCTGCTTCCATCGCAGATCCGATCGCCTGTCGGATCTGACCATGGAAATCCGGATTTTTGAACCCGATGACCAGAAGCTGCATCGGTCCATATATAACTTCAGCCATTTTCCAATTCCCCTTTTGGCACAATATGGGTTGCCTTCCCGTTCCTCTCTTCTTCATCCATTGTAACCTGGATCAATGTGCCATCTGGTCGATCGCCACCGTCACGGCAAGAACGAGCCCATCGTCGTGACCCGGCTCCACCTCCACACCGTAGGTATCCCGGATCCGGAACCATTTCCTTGAGATCTCAGCAACCCGCTCCCGGCGCCCGGCCTCGATATGGTACTCGTGGTCGAGGATGTTGCCCTGCACCTCCCAGTCCTCCTGTCCGGGGATGCTCACCGTCCACCTGTCCCGGAGTGGCGTAATCAGCGCTTTCTTGATTGTCGCGGCCGTGCCGCCCTCACCTTTCTCGATCTCCATCGTATCCTTGATGCGGAGCATCCGCTCCTGGATCTTGTAGAGGTCCTTCCCCTCCCTATTCTGGATGATCAGGGTGTTCCTCGCGCGGAGCGCTTTTCCGTCCACCTTGAACGCTCGCTCTCCCGCCGCATCCTCAATCCAGTAGTCGTCCCCGATGGAGACAAGTTTCTCGCGCATCTTATAGCGGTGTGTCCCGCCGGCCTCTTCGCGAGCCTGCGGGCCGCCTTCAGCTCTCCTTCGCATCATGGGTATCACATCATATACCGTCGAACCGTCGTCCCCACGACCCCGTTCCGGCTCACCGGGCCGGGTCGCCACAAGCCTGGTGATCGAGCGGGTGAGATACGCCGGGGCGAACAGCTGTCGACGCCGATTATATTATGGTGCAATTATAATTATCGGTGAGAATAAATCTCCCTGGAATTGTAGTGGCGAAATCGGCAAACCGCATCGGAACGGTGCCGGGTTTCCCGGAGAACGGAGCCCCGCGGGATGCCGACGCCAATGAGCAGGAGGCGACGGAGATTTCATTTTTGGGCACCGTTCTCAATCGCGCAGTGCCCGGTTAACCATATGCGGGCGTATTCTATCCACGGGCACGAACCCCTCGCCAGAAGAATCTGGAGGAGGTTGCCGGGCTGGTTGCGAGTGGGGCGGGATACTACTTTCAAGGTTCTCATACAGGCCGACCGCTCACGGCAGTCGCTCATTCTCTTCGCCCTTCTCGATCTCCAACGCCTGCTCGATCTCCAACGCCTGCTCGATCTTCTCAAGCCGCGTGACAATCTCCTGATACATCTCCTCCTGACGGGCAAGCACCTCCCGAAACTCGTTCGCGGCCCCGTGCTCTTTGCCCTGCGCCGGTGCGATCTTCTCCGTCGGCATTCTCCGGGGTGCCGTCAGCTTATTCGAGAGGAACCCGGCGAGCGTTCCGAAAACACTTATCCCCGCGGTCATGAGGATGACACCCACGATCCGTCCCCGTGCGGTGACGGGGTACTCATCCCCGTAACCCACCGTCGCGATCGTAACATATGCCCACCAGAGTGCGTCTCCCGCCGTCCGGATGTTCGCATCCGGGGCAGTGCCCTCCGCACCGAGCACGAGCACGGCACTCACCTCGATGAGGAGAATAATGAGGAAAAAAACGGAGAAAAGCGCTCCTTCCGCTCTCTGTTCGGAGAACTCATACCGTAACCGTTCGGTTCCGAACGTGCGTATCAGCCGGACGTCGTGTACAATCCGGAAGAGGCGGAAGAACTTCATGCCGGGAACCGGCGTCACGGAGAGGAGGTCCGCCCAACCCACGTTCTGGAGGAAGTACTGCATCTTTGATCTGGCCGTGATCAACCGGAAGAGGAAGTCCAGCAGAAAGATAAATGACAGGGCGGGATCTACGATGAGAACAACCCGAGCCGCATTGGGGCTGAGGCCGGGGAAAATGATGAAGATTATATTGAAGATCGACAGGGCGGAGAGGAGCAGGATGAACCCCTCATAACCAGACCCCTTGAACTCAACCGGATATTCGGATTCACCCTTCATAAAAGACTCCGCACGTGCGATGTATGGACCCAAACTATTCTTGAAACCATCATTTTTCAACGCACCAACCATCTCCCGCAGGAACAGGGTTCGTTCCGGATTGCCTTTACCGACCAATCAAGCGCTTTCGAGCGCCAGTCTGTTTATCTCTGGCGTTTCGAGACCGCGCATCTTCTGACGGACATGGGAGAATCCAACCTCGTCGAAAGTCATATCGTCCCGCATGATGGGGATACTGTCGGGAATACCTGCTGTACTTTTCGCGCACTGCGGTGGGCTCCCTGTCGGTTTCATCACCCCGGCAGTCCGTGCACCACTTAAGCCCGCCTCAAGAATGTACCATTCGGCGTCATGGGCAATTTCGTTCATCTCTTCATTTCACAATTCATCGTTTTCCCATACCTTCTCTTGAAAATACAGGCCTCAATCCGTCCCGAACGCCCTCCTTACCCCCGGCAGCATGATGTAGATCAGGATCAGGGCGTTCAGGAGCACGGCAATGTTATTGTCATACCATGCACCGCCGGTCAGCATTGTGGTGAAACTCATAAGCAGGTTGAAGACTGTGATGATCAGCAGGAATGTCCAGCCCTGGTGTTCAACCCGCCAGAGCATCTGGGCAACCCAGAACCAGATGTAGGCGAGCAGACCGTAGATCAGCGCATACCAGAGGTTGAAGATGCGTATATCCAGCAGTCCCAGCCAGGGAAAGAATCCCAGGAACCGCAGCGTGATGATGACATTGACTACTGCTAAAATTCCGGCCAGTATGGCCAGAATGGTGACCCCGATGGGCCGTTCTGCATATTCCGTCATTACATTCTCTCCTTTTCGAGATACTATCTGGCACCGGGGACAATCTTCCGGTTTGCCATGGTATACCTCCGATTGAAGCGTGATTCTCGATAGCCACCCCCGCATCTGCCGGAAGTTCGATGTAATAGGAGCGATGATCGCTTGAGGTGACCATCCAGCTGTCACTGATGCCCTGGCAATGTCTATTGGCGGCGGGCGCGATGCGGAAGGGGGTAGGCCAGTAATATTTAATCTATTATATATGCGTTATCAGATGAGGAAACCGCCAGATAAAATGGTCGAATGTCGTGAATTAGGCCTTACATTCCTGCGCATCCTCCAGATCATATCTTCACAGTCGTTCATTCGTCAGCAAAGAACCTCATGCTCACGGTTCGGAGCTTCTCCGAACTCACAAGCTCGACCAGCGGCGTCGTGAGGATGTTGCCGAGCAGATGGTCTGGTTCGACGAAGTGGTCGCAGGAGTAGAGGTCGCCGTTATGCTCGAGTCCCACCCCCAGGCCGCAGGCAGGGGCGGTCTGCGTCTTCGCCCCTGCCATCCCGAGCCAGCCCGCGAGCGCCCCGTCGAAGTTCAGAACGAAGATCTGGCCGACGTCCCTTCTGATCCACTCATCGAAGATCTCGACCAGAAACCGTCCCCACTGATCCGGCCGAACGGATCGGCCGGTCACCGTATCTCCCTCCTGAAATCCGGTCTCATTCACCCGTTCTACGATGGGAATGAACTGGATATACGGCGCACCGAGCTCATTGCGGAAGAACCGGTACACCTCCAGCGGATGGTCGGCGTTCGTCCTGTTGACCGCACAGAGGATGTTGAACTCGACCTGATGCTTCTGGAGGAGGCGAGCGGATTTGAGAACCCGGTCAAACGTGCCGCGACCCTGCCGGTCGTGGCTCGTACAGCGGTGATTGCCGGAACGGCCACTATAACTTCCCGGGCTATCAGTAAGCGGATGCAGCAGAAAGGGATGCAGAAGGAAGCACAACAGGAGCAGCAGGTACAGGCCGCTCCTGCCCCTACAGGCATAACCCCGGAGCAGAAACTGGCTCAACTCAAAGAACTGGCTGAACTAAAGCAGATGGGGGCCTTGACGGAGGAAGAATTCCAGCAGGAAAAACAGAAGATACCTGCTCAGTAGGGCCACAACATTCCGTTTTTACCAGAGCGCCGGTCATCGCACTGGCGCACATGGTTCCCGCGACGACGGTCGTCCTCTCTTTGGAGAATGAAGGGCTGCAATAATGGCGATGCCACGGCTCTTCGGGATCTGGATTGCTTGACCGAAACCATGAAATACGCACCCACTGATAGGTGGACAGATCCTCAAGGGGGGACTATATGGCACAAAAACAACCAAATATCCTCATTCTCTGGGGAGATGATATCGGTTGGTGGAACATCAGTTACAACAACCGGGGCCAGATGGGCTATCGGACGCCCAATATCGATCGCATTGCTAACGAGGGCGCCGCCTTCACTGACTACTACGGCCAGCAGAGCTGCACGGCGGGACGCGCCGCCTTCATCACCGGCCAGAACCCGATCCGGACGGGATTGACCAAGGTCGGGATGCCCGGCGCCGATATCGGCCTTCAGGTGGAAGATCCAACCATCGCGGAACTCTTAAAACCGCTCGGGTACACGACAGGCCAGTTCGGAAAGAACCACCTCGGCGACAAGGATGAGTTCCTGCCGACGATGCACGGGTTCGACGAGTTCTTCGGCAACCTCTATCACCTGAACGCCGAGGAGGAGCCCGAAGACCCGGACTACCCGAAGGATCCGACCTTCCGGAAGCAATTCGGGCCGAGAGGTGTCCTTCACGCCGTGTCGGACGGCCGGGGCGGGCAGACGATCGAGGATACGGGCCCCCTCACGATAGATCGCATGGAAACCATCGACGAAGAGGTGACCGACCGGGCCCTCGAGTTCATAGAAAAAGCGCACAGGGATGCCAGACCCTTCTTTGTCTGGTACAATACCACAGCCATGCATTTCCGAACCCACTGCGCCGAGAAGCACAAGGGCAAGAGCGGTCAGGGGTTCTACAACGACGTGATGGTAGCCCACGACGAGAATATCGGGCGGATACTCGACAGGATAGATGAACTCGGTATAGCGGAGAACACGATCGTGATGTACTCGACCGACAACGGACCGCACTTCAACAGCTGGCCGGATGCCGCGATCACCCCGTTCAGGTCCGAGAAGAACACGAACTGGGAGGGCGGATGGCGCGTCCCGGCGTTCGTGCGCTGGCCCGGGAAGATCAAGCCCGGGACCGTGCTCAACGGGATAGTCGCCCACCAGGACTGGCTACCGACGTTCCTTGCCACCGCCGGCGAGCCTGCAATCAAGGAGAAGCTCCTCGAAGGACACCGTGTCGAATCGAAGACCTTCAGGGTGCATATCGACGGATACAACATGCTCCCGTACCTGACGGGAGAAGTGGCGGAAAGCCCGCGGCAGACCTTCTTCTACATCAGCGACGACGGTGATATCCTCGGCATCCGGCACAAAGACTGGAAGGCAGTGCTGATGGAACAGCGAGCAAAGCAGCTGGCCACCTGGATGGAGCCGTTTGTACCGCTCCGGATCCCGAAGATATTCAACCTGCGGCGGGACCCGTTCGAGCGGGCCGACGAGAACTCGAACACCTATTACGACTGGATGATCTCCCATGCATACCTTATCTACGGCATGCAGGCCCTCGTCGCAGCGGAGATCGAGGCGTTCACGAAGTTCCCCCCGCGCCAGAAACCGGCCGCGTTCAACCTGGACGCCGTGTTGCGGCAGCTCGAGGAGGCGGGGAGCAGTAAACTTCATTGAAAACTTCTTTTTTGTGACCGTGAATCCGATGCACGCCAGGGTACGAGGAGAAGGAGTTGCCTCGTGGTATCCATCTTCCGGTTGCCGGGTCAGAGGCTCTGTTCACTCCCCCTATTGTGCTTTCGTTGTCGAGCCATGAGGCCGTATCTGCAGAAATCACTCGCCCTTTCCATGCTCTTCGCCTCCTGTCTTATGGAGAACGACATCCGATACCGGCCCCATGACGACACCTCTCTCGAAGAGACGCCGGTAGATCGCCGTGTTCAGCTGGTCCACCACGATCCGGGTATCGACGTAATCCTCGATCCAGCACCTGGCCCGGATCAGCACCCCGGTGCCCTGGAACTCCCAGAGCAGCACCTGGATCGGCCTGTCCCTCACCACCCAGTCCTGCTCCTCCACGGCCTCCCGTATCATCCGCCGGACGTATTCGATATCCGCCCCATACGCCACGGCCACGTCGGTCTCGACCCGAAAGAACTTGTCAGGGATAGAGTAGTTCGTGACGAGGTTCTTGCCGATGAGAGAGTTCGGGATCGTGACCATGCGTTTATCCCGGGTGAGGATGCGGGTCGACCGCCAGCTTACCTCCTGGACATCGCCCCAGGTATTCAGCTCCATAATCTCGATACGGTCGCCCGGCCGGAAGGGCTGGTCGACTCGGATTACAAGCCCGGTGATGACATCGTTGATGATGTTCTCGGCGGCAAGCCCCACCACCAGCGTCGTCACGCCGAGCGCGGCGAGGCTTGTGGTGAGGGCCGCGCTGGTGATACCGAAGAAGTCCATGAGAATAACGAAGGCCAGCGTGAAGATGATGATATACAGGATGTACTTTAGAGGAGGTATGGCCTTTTCGTGGGTGGTTCCATCGAACCGGGGGGCGAGCGCACCCAGGTACCAATCGGCCGTGGCAGAGACGAGGCGTACCGTGAAGTAGATTCCCAGGAGCCAGTAGAAGAGGAAAAAGATATATTCGAAGGGAAGAACGCCCGGTGCGACGGCCCGGACGGCCTGGTGGAGGCCGAAGATAATGAAGGACAGGTAGACGAGCAATTCGACAAGCGAGAGCATCTCCGGGCTCGGTGCAAGGCGCGATTTTCTCAGCGCCGGCCAGAGCCATCGCCGCATAGTGGCCCGGGCGGCGACGAGGGCGAGGGCGGTCACCATGAGAATAATAAGGGCTTCCGCCAGCCGGGCACCGACATCCACAGCAGCGTTCAGGGTCACGTTCATCTCAGTCACTCGTCCCCGACCGTGGCGCC
This sequence comes from uncultured Methanoculleus sp., assembly GCA_964413225.1. Classification (GTDB taxonomy): domain Archaea; phylum Halobacteriota; class Methanomicrobia; order Methanomicrobiales; family Methanoculleaceae; genus Methanoculleus. The sequence continues at coordinate 34,465 of CAYPRO010000016.1, forward strand.
GGGGGGCTGTTTCCAGCTCGCACACGGCAGTGCTGTCTCCAGGTGATCCGCGCTCCGGCAGATTGAGCGCCGGTCCTCGTCTATCAGGCCGCTTGCCCGGGCTTCCTCCCGGATGAGGGAGACCTGGCGGAGCAGGACCCGGCAGGGGCCGGGAGAGCGGATATCGGTGCCGACCGCCGCGATCACGTCGAGCATATGGCGGAGGACCGGGGCACTATTCCGCCCTGCATGGCGAAGCATGTCGAAGGAAGCGCTGACGAGTTCGTCAAAGGTCACTGACTCGAGCACGAGGCGGAGCCGACCGTAACGGTCGTAGTAGTGGGAGGCCAGTCCGCCCTGCCGGAGGTACAGCGCCAGGCCTTCGCCGAGATAATCCAGGCAGATCGTCGCCGTGTAGGAATCATTGTCCGACATCGCCCGCAACGCTGCCTCCGTGAGCAGGGTGATGGCATAGGCGACGTCCTGGACGGGTGAACGCTGGTTTCCGATGTGGATGGCCCGCCGAACTTCTCTATCGAGCCTGGCGCCCACCTGCCCAGCCTGCCTGATGTGGGCGACGACGACACCGTGCCCGACGAAGTCGCCGGTCTTTCTCTGCACCTCGATGATGGTGTCCTCCCTGTCCGCGACCGCCAGAAGATGGTCGTGATCGATATACTGAATGTAGCCTGTCTCCATCATCCTCACCGGGTGGCGACCGGTCTCCGCCATGAGGGGTAGTGGCGTCACGGACTGGTTCCCGGCTGGCCCGCTCCGCCGCCCTTCCGGAGTTAGAGATCGGATCGCGTCCTGCAGCTCCGCTCCCGCCTTCGCCACGATTGTGGGGGCCTGGATCATGGTGCTCAGGTGCTGAACGAGGAAGATCAGTGAGGCGAAGGATGCGAACAGCAGGAGCACCCCTGCGGTCAGGGTGAGCTGCGGTATCTTCCAGTCCTCCTCCGCCATGGGAAGGGACTCGGCCACGGCCCAGCTGTAGACGACCGTGCTCACGAACATGCCCAGGACGAACTGCGTCGTGCGATCGCCCACGAAGAGCCGGATTAATCGGGAACCATATTGGGCTGCCATCGTGGAGAGCGGCAGGGTGAGCAAGGTGAAGACCACACCGGCCGTGAGGAGAATAGTCGTGCCCACGTTGATCAGGAACATGCGCGTCTCGGCAACGCCGCCCATCAGGACGAGGCGGCTGATCGCTGTAAAATCGCCCGAAATATGGGCGTCCACCCAGAGCAGGGTCCAGGCGAGGATGACCGCGCCAAACGACATCTGCAGGGGAATGAACCAGAAGTTCACCCGCATCCGATCCCGAGCATCCCGGATCCAGGCCCGCCGTATCCTCGAAGGGGTCATGCGGCACCAGCGTTCAACGCACCTCGCCGTCTGCGGCATCGGGGGGGGTGCGGAGATCCAGGACGAGCAGGTGAACGCTGACCGCAAGCACCCATGCCGGGAATATCAGGAGCACCCACAGGGAGAAGCCGATACTGAGCAGCAGAATCAGCGCCAGCACATAGGTCACGATAGCCCAGGCGCGGTGCATCACCCCGGTGCGAAGCCAGATTGTCCCCAGGGAGATCATGAACACGCCCGCCATGCGGATCGCGTAGATGTTGAGAACCTGGTAGATCACCGACCGGCCGTAGAGGAAGACGCCGCTCTCTATCAGAGTGCTCGATATGATGGCATAGCTACTCAGAAGCCCCCCCACGAAGGCCGCCGCGAGAAACGTGAGAGTCAGGAAGAGAAGGCCACCCCCAAGGAATACCGTGGAGAAGAGCCGGTCCTCGGCATCGCCGAGCTGATTCCGGATCACACCAATGAACCAGAGAAAGGCGATCCCGGCGAACGGGACCAGATACAACGCAAGTTCGACCATTTGTGCGTGAGTCTGCACCCAGTCACTATCGGCGATGGCGTAGGGAGGAATCGAGAGGACGATGAGCACCAGGGCCGAGCCGTAGAGGACGGCGAACAGGATGCCGGCGACCGCGGCAGAGCGGGGCGGTTTGATCGACCGCTTGAGCTGGTTGATCGGTTGTTCGGAGGCTCTATCACGCAGTTCCGGCATATCCGCACATCCCAGCCATCAGCCTGCTCAAGGACGTTCATACCATATATCTTTTCTCTCGATACTGCAGCGTTGCATGAATCGTTAACGGCTCATGAGCCCGCAGCATCTCTTATACTTCAAACCGCTTCCGCAGGGGCAGGGATCGTTCCGGCCGATCTTTGTGGTTCTCTTCTCTCGTGTCTTCTCCTCCGCGGCGAGCATCGGCATCACCCCGTCCGCGGGTCGCCCCTGCCGGAGCAGGTCGGCCATCATCCGCATCGGGCGGTTGGCATGGGAAAAAAATGCGGTATACCCTTCGCAGAGGTAGTTTAAGCCCCCCTCGCCGTCCGGTGTCTGGATGAACCGGTTCTTCGGGCACTCTCCGTTGCAGATGGCGAGGAACCCGCATTCCCGGCAGTACCGGGGGAGTGTATCACGCTTGGCCACCCCGAACGTCCGCTGCTTCTCCGAACTCACAAGCTCGACCAGCGGCGTCGTGAGGATGTTGCCGAGCAGATGGTCTGGTTCGACGAAGTGGTCGCAGGAGTAGAGGTCGCCGTTATGCTCGAGTCCCACCCCCAGGCCGCAGGCAGGGGCGGTCTGCGTCTTCGCCCCTGCCATCCCGAGCCAGCCCGCGAGCGCCCCGTCGAAGTTCAGAACGAAGATCTGGCCGACGTCCCTTCTGATCCACTCATCGAAGATCTCGACCAGAAACCGTCCCCACTGATCCGGCCGAACGGATCGGCCGGTCACCGTATCTCCCTCCTGAAATCCGGTCTCATTCACCCGTTCTACGATGGGAATGAACTGGATATACGGCGCACCGAGCTCATTGCGGAAGAACCGGTACACCTCCAGCGGATGGTCGGCGTTCGTCCTGTTGACCGCACAGAGGATGTTGAACTCGACCCGGTGCTTCTGGAGGAGGCGGGCGGCTTTGAGAACCCGGTCAAACGTGCCGCGACCCTGCCGGTCTCTCCGGTAGACATCATGGAGTTCTCCCGGGCCGTCCATGGAGAGGCCGACCAGGAAATTGTTGTCGTGGAAGAACCGGCACCATTCGTCATCGAGAAGGATGCCGTTTGTCTGGAACGTGTTCTCGATACGGGTTTTGGGCCCTGCATACTTCTTCTGCATCTCCAGAGAGCGCCGGAAGAAGTCCAGCCCCATCAGGGTCGGTTCCCCTCCCTGCCAGGCAATCGTCACATGGGGTACGCGATGTCCCTCGATGGTCTGGCGGATGAACTGCTCCATCACCTCATCGGTCATCCGGAAGTTGCTGTCCGGGTACAGGTGCTCTTTCTTCAGGAAAAAACAGTAGGCACAGGCAAGGTTGCACCGTGCGCCGGTCGGTTTTGCCATGACGTGGAAGGCGAGGCACCCCCCGCCATCAGACCCGCTCATCACGCCACTCCATTCTCATACTGCCGGATATCCAACTGGTGAAGACACTCAGGTAGACCGTTGCAGTGACCATCGTCATCAGCGCACGGCATCCCAGGGCTCTTTAGTTCGGCCGCTATGCGACACCCCCGGATACTGCCGGATCCGGCCGATTTCCCTGCCGGTATCACTGCGCTGTGCAGTTCAGGTCTGCGAGAAGGTTCTGCTGTTCGTCCCGGACGGCCTGTATCTCCGGGCGGAGGGTCTGAATGGCCTGAGGGACTGTCGCATCATCGGGGAGATCCTGCACGGCCCGGCCGAGATTATCATATGCCGTGTTGAGCTTATCGAGCCGGATTCTGGTGACCTGGGTTGAGGATTTCCTGACATTCTCCATGGCGGACTTGACCTGGTCCCACCCATCCCGGATATCTCCAACGGAAGATCTCAGGCTGGTGTTCTCCATATTTTCAAGTGCTACTCCGAGTTCTCCGAGATTTTTGCAGAGCTGCGCCTCCGCCTCTTGTTCCGAAGGCTGGACGCATCCCGCACCGATACAGGCCATGACGAGGGCCAGCACGATGAAGAGTATCCCCGTTTTTTTCATATCCATCTCCCGGGCAGAATGACTGCCCGGTGCCGAATGATAACGTGACTTATATAATATTATCCCTGGGCATTGCGGCAAACCAGGTATTACAGTCAAAGAGGGAGGAGGTCGTGCCTGCAGGTCGGGGTCACTGATCAGGCCCCTCCCCTCCTTCACCCCGGCAGCCGGAACGAAACGACGATGGCCGCGATGCCACCGACGATGGCGATCCCCGCAAGGAGCAGCACCAGACCGACCGCGGCGACGAGCGGGTTTGCGATCAGGACGAGGCCAAAGATGACGCTCAGGATACCGAGGATCCCCGCTCCCCACCCGGCACCGGAGAAGCCCTGCACCATGTAGGCAACCCCGATGACCAGTCCCTCCACGCCGATGATGATGGCAAAGACAGTCGGGATAAGAACAGCACTGTAGAGCGGATAGGTGAGCACGAGGATTCCTGCAAGGATGCCGAGGATACCGATGAGCAGTTTCCAGCCCCGGCCGGTCTTATCCGTAACCAGGCCGATGAGCACGATGATACCGTTGAAAAGCCAGTAAAGGCCGAGGAATGTGATGAGGAGCGTCAGCGTCGGGATCGGGTAAATGAAGAAGAGAACGCCAAAGAGGACCGCGATGATGCCGAGCAGCAGCACGAGCCAGCGTGACGAAGCCAGAGCGGCGCCGGACTCATAGGTACCGGCACCAAACTGCGTGTTAACCATGACAACACCGTGCGGAGGGCACGGTGCCGCCATATATATGTATCTCCACCATCCCCGGACCCCGGTTCTGCCGGGACGACCCGGTGTGTGGGGCAGGATTTGCGGGAGTGAGGGGGATTGCGGACCGCCCAGCCACGATCCGCGGCCCCTCCCGTGCAGGCCGTACCGTCCCAACTACCGGGCAGCAGGTCCCTCTACCGGCCGGGGGGCAGAATCCTCTCTCCTGTAGACAAGCTTCCGCGCCTCCTCCCCGAGTACCTGTTCGGGGCTCATGTACCCGAACAACTGGATGATCCGGGCAACGAGCCCCGTCCACCCGGTCTGGTGGCTGGCACCGATCCCGGCCCCGTTATCGCCGTGGAAGTACTCGTAGAAGAGGAGGTGGTCGCGCCAGTTGGGATCGTCCTGGAATTTTTGGGCGTACCCGAAGACCGGACGGCGGCCGCTTTCATCGCGGAGGAACACCCGGGTCAGGCGTCGTGCAATCTCCTCGCTCACCTGGTAGAGGTTCATCCGGTTCCCCGACCCGGTCGGGCATTCTACCGTAAAATCGTTTCCGTAATACGCATAGAAGTTGAGCAGCGCCCGGATCAGCATGATGTTCACCGGGAACCAGATCGGACCCCGCCAGTTGGAGTTCCCGCCGAACATCCCCGAATCGGAATCCCCCGGCAGGTACTGCACCCGGTGTTCCTGCCCGTCCTGGTGAAAGATGTAGGGGTTCTCCAGGTGTGTGCGGGAAAGGGACCGGATACCGTAATCGCTCAGGAACTCGTTCTCGTCCAGCATCCGCGCAAGAACCCTCTGGAGCCTCTCCTCGGTGAGCAGCGAGAGGTGGAGCCGACCTCCGACGCCGGGCCGGCCGATGTCGGAGATGGTGGATGCCATACGTGTATGATACCGGTTAAACCATTGAGCCCGCTTGATGAAGTCCGGCATTTGCTCGATCATCTCCTGCGTAAAGACCGTGCTTGCAGCGAGAGGCAACAGCCCTACCAGGGATCGCACCTTCAGCCGTGTCGCGCTCCCGTCGGGCAGGCGGAGGAGGTCGTAGTAGAAACCGTCCTCTTCATCCCACATGCCTTCCTGGTTCTCGCCCATACTGTTCATCGCTGATGCGATCCAGACATAGTGCTCGTAGAATTTGGTCGCCATCTCTTCGTAGACCGGATCGTGGATGGCGAGTTCGGCGGCAATGTCCAGCATGGTCTGGGCAAAAAGGGCCATCCACGCCGTCCCGTCGGCTTGCTCCAGGTAGCCTCCCGTGGGCAGAGGGGCGCTCCGGTCAAAGACCCCGATGTTGTCGAGCCCCAGGAACCCGCCCTCAAAGACGTTCTGGCCGGTGCGGTCCTTGCGGTTCACCCACCAGGTGAAGTTCATCAGCAGTTTCTGAAACATCCTCCCCAGAAACTCTACGTCCCCCGTGCCAAGGAGTTCCTTCTCCGTGCGGTATATGAACAGGGCGGCCCAGGCGTGCACGGGGGGATTGACATCGCTGAAGTTCCACTCATAAGCCGGGATCTGGCCGTTCGGGTGCAGGTAACGTTCGCGCAGCATCAGGTCGAGCTGATTTTTGGCAAAGTCCGGGTCCACCATAGCAAGGGCAACAGTATGGAATGCCAGGTCCCATGCCGCATACCAGGGGTACTCCCACTTGTCGGGCATGGATATGATATCGGCGTTCACCATGTGGAACCACGAACTGTTCCGGGTGGAGATCTGTCGGCCTGCGGCGGCATCCGAGCCGTGCTTCCGGAGCCAGTGGTCGACCTCGTAGAGGTAGTACTGCTTCGTCCAGAGCATCCCGGAGAGTGCCTGGCGCATCACGCTCGCCGCATCGGGGCCGACCGACGGAGGGGTGATGTTCTCATAGAAGGCGTCCGCCTCCCTCTGCCGCTCTGCGAGCACGTTCTCAAAGGGATTCCCGAACGGTGCCTCCTCTCTGGAAGGCGGGGTCTGGTTCAGCCGCAGCCGTATCCTCTGCATCTCGCCCGGACCGAGGGTTAACCTGTAGTGCGCACAGGATTTTGTCCCGGATCCTTCCGGGTTCACGGCATCGGTGCGCCCCTCGACGACGTAGTTGTTGATGCCGTCTTTTACGAACGGCGTGCCGTTCGGGGTGCCGAAGAGACGCTCCGTATTGGTCTCATTCTCGGTGAAAAGCAGGTCGGGGACGCCTTCACAGGAGAGGTAACGCTGCCCGAGATCCGGGTGGCCGGTCGCGATCACGGCGACCCCCGGCGGGCCTTCCGCCTTCCGGAGGGTCGGTTTCTCTCCGCCGCCGCCCTGCCACCAGGTGTTGCGGAACCAGAGGGTGGGCAGCACATGCAGGGATGCCTCCTCCGGACCGCGGTTATGGACGGTTATCTGCACCAGGATATCCTCCGGGGACGCCTTCGCGTACTCTACGAAAACGTCGAAGTAGCGGTCGCCGTCGAATATCCCGGTATCGATGAGCTCGTACTCCAGATCATACCGGTTGCGCTTCCGGTTCGTCTCCACGAGATCGTTGTATGGGAACGCCGCCTGCGGGTACCTGTAGAGGTACTTCATGTAGGAATGCGTCGGGGTGTTGTCGAGGTAGTAGTAGTACTCCTTGACGTCTTCCCCGTGATTTCCCTCGCCGTTGGTCAGACCGAAGAGCCGTTCTTTGAGGATGGGATCGGCACCGTTCCAGAAAGCAAGTGCAAAGCAGAGGTGCTGGACATCATCCGAGATGCCGGCAATCCCGTCTTCCCCCCACCGGTAGGCGCGGGACCGGGCCTGATCGTGCGTGAAGTAGGCCCAGGAATTGCCGTCCTCCCCGTAATCCTCCCTCACGGTTCCCCACTGCCGCTCGCTCAGGTAAGGCCCCCACCGGTGCCAGGGAATACCGCTGGCGCGGATCTCGAGCAGCCGCCGGCCCTCGGATGTACCGGGTACAAACGTTGCAGGTGTCATGCGCGAGCCAGACTATCCGTTACATGATATATTTTTTGAAGAATTATATTCCGGGTTACCCCAATGGCATCATGCGGCGTTTCATCCCCTGTGTATGCGGGATTCGGGGGTTTCATCTCATAGGCCGTCCGGGAAGACCGGATGAGGAAGCAGAGCAGGAGGATGCCGGCCGGTGCGGCGGGCTGACCGGGAGGCCCCGTTGCCGCTACTGCCGGGCCGTTCACCCGTTCCTCTCGAACGGGAGATGCACTGCCCGCCGGGAACGCCGATCTACTGAATTTATATACACCCTCTCCTTTTGATGCATCGAATCGAGGGCTGACATGATGGGTACCTCCGCAGATCCGGCTTCCCAGGCACCGGCGGCAGCCCCGCAGGGCGTGCTCCTGCCGCTTGCGCTGGCCCAGTTCATCTGCAGCTACGCTGCCTCGAACATGAACGTGGCCATAAGCAACATCGCCGCCGACCTGGGGACGACGGTGAGCGGCGTCCAGACGACCATCGCTGTCTTTACGCTGACTATGGCGGCCCTGATGATCCCCGGCAGCAAACTGACGGATATCCTGGGCCGTACGTTCCTGTTTCGGCGGGGCCTCCTGGTCTACGGCGTGGGGGCGCTGATAGCGGCAGCGGCGCCGGGGCTTGGGGTCCTGATACTTGGCTACTCGCTCCTCGAAGGCATTGGGACCGCGCTGCTGATCCCGCCCGTGTACATCCTCGCAACAGTCTTCTATCCCGACCTCACCTCACGCGCCCGCGCCTTCGGCGCTATCAGCGCGGCGGGCGGCATCGGAGCGGCCGCAGGCCCTCTGATCGGCGGGATCATCACCACCGCGATCAGCTGGCGGGCGGCCTTTGTCGTGCAGGCCCTTGTCGTCGGCATCGTCATCATCCAGAGCCGGAAGATCATCGATCCTGGCGTTCAGGGTCCAAAACCAAAATTAGACATCGTTGGAACCATTCTCTCGGCGGCAGGACTCTTCTTTATCGTGGTCGGCATCCTGCAGGCCTCGACCTACGGCTGGTTTAAGGCCAGTCAGGACTTCATCATCGGCAACACGGTCGTGATCCCGGAGGGCAGCATATCGCCGGTGTGGATCTTCGTCCTTATCGGGGCGGTTTTACTGATCCTGTTCTTCCGACACATCCAGTCCATGGAAAGAGCGGGTAAAGAACCCCTGCTCTCCACCAGGCTGTTTCGAAACCGCACATCCAACCTCGGCCTCGTCACGCAGAATATCCAGTGGTTGGTCCTGCTCGGCCTCTCCTTTGTGATTTCCGTTTACGTGCAGACCGTGCGGGGTTACAACGCAATCGAGACAGGCCTGATCCTTACGCCGGCGACGATTGGCATTCTGCTCTCCTCGATGGCCGCTGGCAGGCTGGCACGGAGATGGTCCCAGGCAACGTTGATCCGGGCGGGGTTTATCGTGACGGTGGTCGGCGTGCTCCTCCTCCTGCTGCTGGTGCGGGAGACCTCGAACGTCTTTACGTTCGTGCCGGGCCTCTTTCTGGTCGGCATAGGCGTTGGGGTCATGCTGACGTCCTCGGTCACTGTCGTCCAGTCCAGTTTCCCCGAAGAAGACCAGGGGGAGATATCGGGTCTGTCACGCAGTGTCTCAAACCTGGGCTCCTCGTTCGGCGTGGCCATTGCCGGAACCGTTATCGTGTCGAGCCTTGTTGAGGGGAATCTGGGCTACGCCCTCGCCCTGGTTGTTCTGGTGCTGTTTGCCCTGGTAGGTCTCGTAGCCGCATTCATGCTGCCCGCAAGTCCGGTGCCCCGGAGCCCGGAGCCTGAATCCGGCCCTGCCTGACCGGCAGGCCGCCGGGCCTCCCGTTATCCACCCGAACGCCCGCGGGACCGGAAGTACGTCTCGATCTGCTCAAGAGACAGCCCTTTCGTCTCCGGCACGAGTTTGAAGACGAAGAGCCACGCGAACAGGGCAATCAGGGCGTAGAGGAGGAAGACCCCGGACTCCCCGATGAGGTCCACCAGCGAGAGGAACGTTACTGCAATGACGAAGTTTGCGGCCCAGTTCGTGACCGTCGCGAGGCTCATAGCCAGCCCCCGCACGTTGAGAGGGTAGATCTCGGCGATGATCAGCCAGAATATCGGGCCGAGGCCCAGTGCAAAGGCGGCGACGTAGATGATGAGGCTCACTGCGGTGATCTGCCCCAGCGAGACGGCCGCCCCTCCGATGTCACTGCTCTTGAGGGCAAACCCGACCCCGAGGAGCAGCATGGCGATGCCCATCCCGGCAAGGCTCCAGAGGAGGAGCGGGCGGCGCCCAGCTCGGTCGACGAGCCAGATGGCGATGAGAGTTATCAGAACGTTCACGACGCCAATCCCGATCGTCGCGGCGATCGAGGCCGTCGCCTCCGCAAGGCCGGCAAACTGGAAGATGGTCGGTGCGTAGTAGATGACTGTGTTGATCCCGGTCGCCTGCTGGAGAACCGCGAGGCCCACGCCCAGAAGCAGGGGAAGGCGAACAGCGGGCGCGACCAGATCCGACCATGTCCCCGCCCCCTCCGCCCGTACGCTTCTTTCGATCACCCCAAGCTCATCCGATACGTCGGCGGTGCCGCGGATCTTTCTGAGGACGGTTGCGGCATCGGCAGGACGGTTCATGAATACCAGCCACCGGGGGCTCCGGGGCATCAGGAACATGCCGACCAGGAGGACCGTGCCCGGGATCATGCCCGCGAAGAACATCGCCCGCCAGTCACCGGCCGCCGCAAAGTAGTAGTTCACGCCGTAAGCGACCAGGATGCCAACCGTTATCAAGAGTTGGTTGAGCGAAACAAGGGCGCCCCGGATGTTCCCCGGCGCAATCTCGGAGATATAGAGTGGCGCGACGAACGATGCGATGCCGATCGCGATCCCGATCAGGATCCGGCCGATGATGAATATGGAAAAGAGAGGGGAGAGAACGACCACGAGCGTGCCCGCGATGAAAATCAGCGATGCCGCCAGGATGGAACTGCGGCGCCCCATCCGATCCGAGAAAGGTCCCCCGAAGAGCGCCCCGAGGATCGCGCCCATCAGCACGGAGCTCACCGCTACCTCGGTCGTGACGCTCGTCAGGCTGAACTCCTCATTAATGAAGAGGATCGCCCCGGAGATGACGCCGGTATCAAACCCGAAGAGGATACCGGCAATGGCGGCAATTACGGCGACGACGAGGACGAACCCCGTGACATGGCCGGGTTCAGATGCCATAGGGGCTTTCCTCCCCGTTGTGGGTCGGCGGCATACGGGGCCTCTGTCGAATTCGGTCAGGCGGGCCGGGATAAGAGAGATTCGGTATCGTGTCGTGGAGGGGGAAGAGAGCGACCTCCGCCGCAGAGAGAGGTGGAAGTTTACGAAGTAACAGGTATACGCCGTCATCGGAGACTACCGGAGGTGTCATCACGCTCAGTTGCAACTCAGGTACTTAAGCCTGTAGCCCGGAGATAGGTATCACGGTTCTTCGCGTCGCTCAGGCTTGAACGGATGCGGCATTTCTGCCCGGCGTATGAGGTAATAGCCGCCGCAGAGGGCGATGATGATCAGTGCTATTCCGATGAGCTCGCCTGCGGTCGTCGAACCGAGGAGGATGACCTTTCTTGCGATGGCGATGATCGCGACAAGGATGATGATTTCGACGTGGAACTCTCTTCTTTCGAGGTAGGCCTTCATCGTCTCCAGAAGTTCCAGGCCGATGAGGATCAGCAGGAAGTACCCGAAGAGGTCGAAGAGCTTCTGGCTTGTAAGCCGATAGAGGGGCCCCTCGAACAGTCCTGTGAGCAACAGCCACCCCAGTTCGAAGAGGGCAAGAAGCAGTACCACCACCAGGAAAGCCATGAGCACGATGTAAGTAAAATGCTCAAACGACTCCAACAGCGGCGCATGCAGAGGCACTCTGCAAGCCCGTATAAATATATATTGAGAGCATCGCTGATTTCCTCCCCCGGGATTGTTGTCATCGTTTCCCTGGTTTCATATGGTGCAGAGGGGCCTTCACCGCCGTGATTGCTGCAGGTGCATGGTGGATATGGCACGAAACATCCGGGGGCAAGGTTCATATAACAAAGCGCGCATCTTACGGCACGCCAGTGGCGTAAGATCTCCGGGATCCATCCCTTCGCGGCATTCGGGTGGAACGATGGGTGAATCGAAGGTAATCAACGGGATACGAAAGGGGTTTAAGGCAATCGTCATCGCCTTTGTTGTTGCCACCCTGATCCCCGTACTGCTCGGCCTTATCCTCTCCGTCCCGACCGGGAGGGTCTTTACCCTGATCATCTCCACCCTCGTTCTCCAGGCCAACGCCGTTTTCGTCGGTATGGGGCTCAACTTGAACCCGCTGTTCATCCTGATCGTCATGACGCTCGTAGAACTCGGGATTGTCCTTGCCATCTACGAGATCCTGGATGCGTTTGCCGAACAGTCAGAGAGAGTCAAGCGTTTCACCAAGAGCACGGAAGAGAAGATGGCAAGGTACCCGATCTTACACAAATACGGCGCAGCCACGCTCATCATCCTTCCCATGCTCCCGGTGATTGGCCTCTACTCCAGCGTCGTCATCGGGTGGCTTCTGCGCTGGAACAAGTTCCAGTCGATCTTCTTCGTCACGCTGGGATGGGTTATCGTCACAAGCTTCCTCTTGCTCGTGGCGCTCGGGTTCCTCCAGGTGATCTTTTAACTCGTAGGGTTCTCGGGGCGGAGCGGGAAGTCCCCACCCAATAGGTGCGG
>CAYPRO010000017.1:0-45579 GCA_964413225.1 uncultured Methanoculleus sp.
CGGTCCCGAATCCGGATGAGGTCATTGTCTATAGGGTTTCCACCTGCTCTCAGTGTGGAGCATCCCTGGAGAATGTTGCCCCCTCTGCTGTAGATTGTCGCCAGGTCTTCGATCTCCCTACCCTTCGGTTTTCCGTGACCGAACACCGTGTAGAGTACAAATGGTGTCCCCACTGCAAGTGTTTCCATCGGGCTGAATTTCCCTCTGAGGTAACGCGAGCCCGCGCAGTATGGCACCAACCTGAAGACCCTCCTGGTCTACTTCTGTGTCTACCAGCTGCTTTTGTATGAACGAGCCTCAGAGATGGTCTTTGACCTCTTCGGCCACTCGCTGAGTCCGGCAACGGTGGTTGCAGCCGTGGAGGAGTGTTCTCAAAATCTGACAGGAGTGGAAGAGCACATCCAGAACCTCCTGCAGGATGCACAGGTTCTCCATGTCGATGAAACTGGCATGAAATGAAGGTGTGCGGCACCCGGCACTGGCTGCATGTGGCTTGTACCGATCTGCTCACCTGTTACGGATATCATCGGAAACGAGGAGCACAGGCAACGGATGACATGAGGATCCTTCCTGCGTTTCGAGGAACGATGATCCATGACTTCTGGGCGACATACTTCAAGTACTCCAGTAGTCATGCGATCTGTAACGCTCACCTCATGCGTGAACTCCAGGGGATCTCAGAGAACTACAAGCATCGGTGGAGCGAAGCCTTGAGGCGCCTCCTGATCGAGATCAAAAGAGCGGTGGATGCTGCAAAACAAGAGGATCAGGGCACCCTGATGCCGGAAAGACTTGCGGCCTTCGAAGAGCGATATCGCATGATCCTCGACGAAGGGGAGGAAGAGGCAAAAGCCTCGGGAGTTCCCGAGAAGCAAGGGACACGGGGCAGAAAGAAGCAGTCGAGAGCGAAGAATCTCCTGGATCGTTGTCGCACCTACCAACAGGATATCCTGCGATTCATGAAGGATTTCACCATACCCTTCACCAATAATCAGGCTGAACGAGATCTCCGGATGATGAAGGTGAAGCAGAAGATCTCCGGGACATTTCGAAGTGAAGAAGGTGCTATGAACTTTTGCAGGGTCCGAGGGTTCATATCGACGGTCAGGAAACATGACCGCCCCGCATTACCGGAACTGAGAGGAGTGTTCGAGGGGACGCTCTTCATGCCGACGGCAGCTCACCGGGTACCCTGAATAGTTACGAATCAGGATATCCCGCATCCCTGCAATCTTTCTCCAGGAAATATCAGCGTGTTCACATTTCAGGGGTTCGGGGATGAGCTTCACGGCCTCACCGATGACCATGAGGTTGCGGATGACTCCGTCCTGCATCAGGTCGTTTGCCAGGAACTCCTCGTAGTCCATTCCCTGGGTGTATCGGTTAATTCTCCCGATAGCCTCAAGGATATCGCGGAGATAGAGGTTATATTCCCGGGACATATCGAACACTCCGGAGGATGTGCGGTGCAAGAGCCGGTTTTATGGCATCGCGATCGACGAGGTCAACTCTCCTCCCGAAGAGATCTTCGAGGAAGAACTTGAGGTCCATGTACGTGTCAAAGGAACGCCCTCCTTCCTTGAACTCGATGAGGATGTCGATATCGCTCTCTTCGCGCTCTTCCCCTCGGGCAAACGATCCAAAGATCCCGATCCGCCGGACACCGAGGCTCCTGATCCGTTCCCGATGCTCTACAAGCGCCCCGAGGATGCCGTCAGCCGTAAGCATACCGTATCATACCCCTGTTACCCGGCCGTAAGGATAACGCTTTTCCCCGGCGGCCGGTCGCGGGGAGATGGTGACGAATGCCTTACCCGCATCCGGACAGGCAACTCCCGACGGCAATCCTCGACGGATGGCCGGGCAGGAGCGGCAGGACAGATATTTTTCGCACCCGGGATTTCTCAGTGTAACTCATACAGTCAGTTTTTTTCTCTGCGACTCCCTATTGCCCTCCAGGAGGGGTACCGAGATGGCTGAAGAAAAGACCATCCGGGAGCCCGGTCTTACGAGACGAACCGGGACACGAAGTGGATCGACCGGGCGTTCGCACGGATGGAGGCGCAGGACGAGGCTTTTGAGGGGCAGCCTCCCGGGCGCGGGAAGGGGGGCCGGGTGGGGGAAGTGATCTGCCGGGGGAAGTGATGTAACCGGCCGGCGGGTTTGAGTGGCGCTATCGTCACTGTTTTCATATGTAGCATACGGTTTTTCCAGTAAAACAAGGACTGCAACTCAACGAAGGAGCTCAAATATCTGTTGTTTAGGAATCTCTTCATATCGCGCGATCTCAGAAACAATAACATTAAGCGTCCCCACAGCAAGTGTCCGGTGAAGGGGTGCCGTGATGGTTAATGGGCCGTGTTTGGTAAATTCTTTGTGCAGGTGGACATGACTGCCGGTTTGAGAGATAGGATAGAACCCGATTTTGGTAAACGCTTTGATAGCATCTGCCCCACTAACAACCGGGTGCCGCGGCAACGAGATCGACCTTGTATTCAAAGTTCGGGGTTGTCTGCGGGATGGGACTGGACGGCGTTGATCTGTAGGTCGTTATTATGGTGATCCGCTCCCCGGTTTTGAGAACATCGTGGTAGTGAAGTGACGTTGCGTCAAGGATGTTATTGATGAGTTCCCCGATGGTTTCACCCTGTGTGCAGATCAAATTCCCCGGCGCACGGGCGCTTGCGCACCACCATTCCCCATCAAATTCAACGTTGAAGAAAATTTGCACGACCATGCCTCCAAAGAGTAATCGCTCCTAGGTAGTGTTATGATAAGGTTTTTATTTAATTCCATCGATGCAGCGTGAACTACCCCGCTCCGCCCCGAGAACCCCGCGAATTAAGGGAGCAGGTCTGCAAAAAGACAAAAAACTTCGTATCGATTTGTGATATGATGGTATCAAATCAGGAGGATGTTATATCCTGTTGTACACATTCCCCCGTTTCCCGACCTTGATCACATATACGATCATAGTCTCTCTTTTCAGATCCACGATGACACGGTATTTTCCAACCCGCAATTTAAAGTATGGAGATCCCTGCAATTGTTGCAGGTGAGCCGGGGGGTCGCCACGGATTCTCTCGACGGATGCGATGATCCTCAGGACTGTCTTTTGAGGTAGCTGTTTCAGGTTTTTAAGGGATTTCTCAGTCCAGATCACTGTATACGGCATTCAGCCAATCCCTAATTCTCTCATCAGTTCTTCTGTCGTGTAGACCCTTCCTGCCCTGATATCTGCAATCGCCTCTTCGATATCGCGGATATCTTCATCCGTCAGTTCCTCGGCGGCGTCCTGGAGGGCGTCCCGGGTGAGGCGGTCTATTACGTCATTATACGTTTCCCGGGGGTATTTTTTCAGCCGGGAGAGCCTCTCCTTCACCTCCGGGGCCACGTTGATCGTTGTATTTACCGGCATACGGTATACTGTAATTTTTGAGAACATCAATATTTCCAGCGGTGGAGGAACTGCATCCACCCCTGCCCCCGCCGGCCGGGGCTTTCGCGTCCCGCCCCTTTTGCCCCCCGGGATAAGCAGAAAAGAATGATATGCAATGCAAGAAGAGATACAACGATATGAGACGGCGCCACCTGCTGGATGCGGAAGAGAAAGAAGAGGTTCTCCGCACCATCCGCACGATCCTCGCCGGGTTTGACGAGATCGAGGTGGGGTATGTCTTCGGAACGTTCTTGCAGGAAGATTTCAGCGATGTGGATGTGGCAATCCTCGCCACCGGCGAACCCGCACCCGGGGAGGCGATGCGGTTTGCACGAACGATCGAGCGGGAACTCGAGCGAGGGTTTCGTTACCGCTTCGAGGCTGATGTGAAGATCCTCAACACCGCCCCGATCTCGCTTCAGTACGAGGTCATCAAGACCGGTCGACCCGTATTCTTGCGCGACCGGGAACTGAACGTCCGGTACGAGGCGGGCGTGCTCTCCCTCTACCTTGACTACGCAGAGACGCTCGACTGGTTCGACCGGGTTCTGCTCACGAGGGCCTGAACATGGCCAGGGATGAAGGGTTCTCAGCCACCTCCGGGAACTCGACGAGGCAGCGGGCGACCCGGGATCGCTATCGATCCATCCCCCTCTCCGAACTGAAGACCGACCTGGACAAACGGAATATGGTGCTGCATGCGCTCCTCGTCAGCATTCAGGCATCGATCGATATCGCCAACCATCTGGTTGCTGCCTCCTCCACCTCCCGGCGGCCTGAGACCTACCGGGAGAGTTTTATGATCCTGTGCGACGAAGGGATGGTCCCCGAAGATCTTTCGACCCGGCTCTCAGACATCGCGGGCTTTCGGAATGTTCTGGTCCACCTCTACCGCCGGCTGGATCTGGATGAGGTCTACGAGGTGCTCCAGAACGACCTTTTGATCGTGAACCGCTACCGGGCTCTGGTCCGGGCGATGCTCCGGGATCGCCTCTTCCCGGAGTGACGGTTGTGCGGGAGTGAGCCGGGGCGCATCTCCCCGGCACCCTCAGGGTTTTTCAGGCTCCGGATGTTTTGCTCGTTAACCCCGGCTCCCACCGGGGCGCCGTATATCGCCATGATGAAAACCGCACCGGCCTTCTCGATGTCATCGGTCACACCGTGCGTGGTTCTTGTTCAGGATGTTTCGGGAGGGGCAGGCACAATGCTTCACTCATTTTAGTATCTGCAATCGAGCAATATCGCCACGCATGGCGACCAAAAGCGGGATCGGCAGCCCCCGGGGCACCAGAAGTTGATGGATGGGCTTTCAGAGGATGATCTCGATCAGGTGAGCGAAGTGCCGGGGGGCGAGAAATCGGATTCTCCCCTGCCCGGCGCCTTCAGGGGAGCGGTCTTTTTGGGAGTATACTATGGGAGCGGTCGATCGTTTTCGGCACTTATTAAACTCTGTATGGATTATAAAATATATGAATGAAGATACCGCGTTGCATCGCGGGCTGATTGTTCTTTCCCTGCTTGTGCTGGTCTCCGGTACCATCTTTTCAGTGCAGGCGGTTGAGTCGGAAATCTCTTTTATCGGCCTGGGCGGCGCTCCAGATCCGTTCCGGCACCTGCTGTGCGGCGGTTCGGTGCTGTTAGTCGGGGGGGCAGCAATCCCCGGCGACGATCCCGGGGAGGGTGCGGTGAACGCAACCGTGACTCTATTGCCCACTGAAACGATGGAGCCCGACGATGCCGGGGACATGACCGGCGATGAACCCTTCGGGGACGACGGGTTAGTGGAGTCTGACGATGCGGGCGATGAACTCTCCAGGGATGACGTGACTCCGGTTCCCACCGGAACGGCGGAGCCCGAGATCTCCCGTATGTCGCTCATGGGGGTCAGGGGCAGCGGATCGCTGGTCTGGAATGTATCTCATGTAGCGGGTGGGGATAACATCACCAGTCTTCTTGATATCCCCGGGCTCAGCGCGGGCGACACCATCCGCATCTGGGGCGATGGGGTGGCCTACGAGGGCGGGCTCACCATCGGTGTTTCGGACGTAACCGTCAGGCGCTGGGAGGGCTCGCCTGAAGCGCCCCTCATCACCGGTGCTTCAGGCACCCGGGCATTCACCGTCACTGCAGATAACACGACGTTCTCCGGCCTCAACATATCGGGGAATAAGGTGAGTGGAAGCGGCGCCGGGATTAGTGCCATCGGGGATGAGAGTGAACATCTCGATAGCCTCACCATCACTGACTGCATATTTGCCGGGAATGAGGTGACCGGAAGCAGCCGAGGCGGCGCGCTCTATGTCGGGTATGTTGATGACGTTCGGATCGAGGATACGACGTTTGAAGGTAATACGGCAGAGCGTAACGGCGGCGGCGCATGTTTCTACAATTCCAACGACGCCACTCTGGCGAACGCGAGGTTTGAGAGCAACGCGGCAGTGGGTGACCTTAGTTTCGGCGCAGGTGTGTATTTTGGTCAATCTGATCACGCCACCCTGGAGAATACGACGTTTACGGGCAACGCGGCAGTGTATAGCGGCGGCGGGGCATATTTCGCCGAATCCAACCACACTATCCTGGAGAACACGGTGTTTGAGAACAATACGGCAAAATTCGGCGCCGGCACATATATCGCCTACTCTAACTACGTCACCCTGGAAAATGCGACGTTTAAGGACAATAATGCAAGTTCAGAGGGCGGCGGCGCGCATTTCGCAGGTTCCTCCCACAACGCCACCCTGACGGGCGCGACGTTTACGAACAATACGGCAAAATTCGGCGGCGGTGCGTACTTCCTGGCCTCTAACAACATCACCCTGGAGGCGGGAACGACGTTTGTGAACAATACGGCGAAAAAATCTGGCGGTGGCGTGTATTTCTGGTACTCTGACTATGTCACCCTGATGGGCACGGTGTTTGAGGGCAATACGGCAGAAGGCAACGACGATGACAATGACGGCGGTGGTGCGTATTTCAACCGCTCCAACTACGCCACCCTGGTGGGCGCGACGTTTAAGGGCAACGTGGCCGGTGCAGAAGGCGGCGGCGCGTATTTCGAGAATTCTGAGAACGCCACCCTGATGAGCACAACGTTTACGAGTAATACGGCCGATTCCAGCGGCGGCGCGCATTTCTGGAACTCTAATAACGCCAATATCGAGGATACGGCGTTTACGAGTAATACGGCAAATCTCGGCGGTGGTGGTGCGTGTATCTACTATTCCAACAACGCCACCCTGACGAACACGACAGTTACGAGTAATACGGCAGGTCTGGTCGGCGGCGGCGCGTGGTTCATCGGTTCCAACAACGCCACCCTGACGAGCACGACGCTTGAGAACAATACGGCGGGAGAGGACGGTGGCGGCGTATGTCTCTGGGATTCTGAGAACGCCACCCTGACGGGCGCGATATTTGCCGACAACGTGGCAGGAAACAATGGAGGGGGCGCGTTGTTCGAGTATTCCAACAACGCCACCCTGAGGGCGGGCACGACGTTTGAGAACAATACGGCAGAATTGTACGGCGGCGGCGCGTATTTCAACAGTTCCAGCTACGCCACCCTGATGGGCGCGACGTTTATGGACAACGTGGCACGTGCAGAAGGCGGCGGCGCGTGGTTCAGGGACTCTGAGAACGCCACCCTGATGAGCACAACGTTTACGAGTAATATGGCCGATTCCAGTGGCGGCGCGCATTTCTGGAACTCTAATAACGCCAATATCGAGGGTACGGCGTTTACGAGTAATACGGCAAATCTCGGCGGTGGTGGTGCGTGTTTCTACTATTCCAGCAACGCTACCCTGATGAGCACGACGCTTGAGAACAATACGGCAGAATTGTACGGCGGCGGTGTGTGGTTCATCGATTCTCACTACGCCGCCCTGACGAGCACGACGCTTGAGAACAATACGGCGGGAGAGGACGGTGGCGGCGCATGTTTCTGGGATTCCGATAACGCCACCCTGACGGGCACGACGTTTACGAGCAATACGGCAGTTGTCGGCGGGGGCGCGTTTTTCAACAGTTCCAGCTACGCTACCCTGACGGGCGCGACGTTTACGAACAATACGGCCGCCGACGGCGGAGGCGCGTTTTTCGAAGAATCCAACGACGCCCTCATCACCAACTGCTGCTTCAATAACCCGACGAATATCCAGGCTTTGAGTTCCAGCGCCATCCTGAACGACACTCCTCGTCAGGGGGCAAACATCATCGGCGGGCCGTATATCGGAGGGAACCTCTGGCTCACCGACCCTGCGCAGAACGTATCCGAATGGGGCACGGAGAGCGAATATGAAGGCATCTGCAACGAATCGCTTGTGATCGATGGCTTCGGCACCGACTACCACCCGCTGAAACTCACCCCGAACACAGACTTCACCTTGGCCCCGGCCCGGGGCACTGCACCGCTCAGTGTCCGGTTCACCGATACCTCTACCGGTGCAGTGACCGCATGGCTCTGGAGCTTCGGCGACGGCGCCACCTCGACCGACCAGAACCCCGTGCACACCTACACGGCCGTCGGCACCTACACAGTCACCCTGAACGCCAGTAACGCCTGCGGATGGAATGTCACGACGAAGGTGGGCGCGGTCACCGTCACCTCCGGCGGTGGCGGTGGCGGTGGCGGCGGCAGAACGCCCGCATCCCCCATGGGGTCTGAGCCCGGACAGTCCACAGAACCAGTCATCGGCACACCCAACCTGCCCGCCGCGATCACCGCCCCGGACGGCGTCGGCGTCCTGACCGTCCCCGACGGCGTTGTGGCTCTGGACGCATCAGGCGCCCCGTTACGGGAGATCGTCATCACACCGATAACTACGGTCAACCTTGGCGCGGCGCGAGAGGCCGCGGACGACGATGCTTCTGCGTTCTACTTCGGGCAGTATGCCTACCGCGTTGAGCCAGACGGCGCAACCTTCGACCCGCCGATCATCCTGACATTCAATGTCCCCATCGAGACCTGGGAAACGCTTGATGCGGAGAACGTCGCGGTCATGTGGCAGGGGCCGGATGGCGTATGGGAGACCGTCCCGATAACATCGATCGAGAGGAACGAGACCCACGTGCAGGTCTCCGCCGCGATCAGCCACTTCAGCGTCTACAGTCTCTTCATGCCCCGGATCGTCCAGGAGACGCCCGTGGCACCCACGATCCCGTGGATCATCTGGGTCGTCGTCCCCCTGATCGCGATCGGTATCATCCTCTATCTGTGGAGGATGAAGACCACGCAGGTTCGTTGAAGAACGCGGGGTATCGGGCGGGGGGTTGCTCCCCCCTCTCGCCGTGACTTTTTTTTGAGAGGGTGCTAAAGTCCCTGCATTCGATCGCAGCCGTAGAGGGCCCGCACCCGACTCAAAGCAGCGTGGGGCGGGAGAGTGTGCCGGACTCACGATCTGATCATTGCCCGGGCATGGGTGTTTAATGGGATATCGCCCGGAACCATAATCACTGTTCCAGTCAAGACCTTCCTGCCAGAACACTCAAATATATCCGATCCGAACAGATCGGCAGGATCATGGACACGATGCAGCAGGCAAAGACGGTCTCGTATGCTCCCTCTCCCCCCGGGGGAGTTCTGCGGCAGGGAAGAGGAGCGTAAACGGCTCCTTGCCGCCATATCCGGGGCGGGAGAGCATGGGCGGGCGGTGGTGATCGCCGGACGGCCCGGTATCGGAAAGAGTTCTCTTCTCTCCTGGCTTGCCCACGAGGTTCAGGAGCGCCCCGGCCGGCTGCCCTCGCTCGTCCTCAGAGCGGAGGTCTTCAACCGGCACGGTCTGGTCTTTTTGACGTTTCGAAAATTTATAGAAGAGCTGCGCAGGTACGTTGTATCCGGCCTGGCCGGGGCCGTTCCCGTGAGCGAGGGGCTGATAGAGGCTATCGGGTATACCGGTGACGTGTTCGAGAAGTACGGCGAACTGGTAGAACCGATCGGCCTGCTCCCGAAGACCGAGGAGGAGATCGTCGGCATCTTCTCCCGCCCGCCGGGAACGGCTCGACACCTCCTTCCTCAACGACCGACTGAAAGGTGCCCTTGCCTACAACCGCATCGCTGGCTACTTCAGCTCATCGATCCTCGAAGTGGCCGGGGAGAACCTCGACCAGATCACCGGAACCGTCCGGATGGTCTGCAACTCCCAGCTGGACGCCATGGACGTCATGACCAAACCGGCAGCTGCCGGGGCCATGAGAAAGGAGTGGTGCGCCACAGAACCCGAGAAACTCGGCGAAGGATCCCGGTCACGCTTCCAGAAACTCCACGACTACCTGACATCCGGCAAACTGAAAGTCCGGGTTCTCCCCGACGCGGCCTCCGGTCTGATCCACGGCAAGGCCGGCATCATCACCCGCGCCGACGGCACAAAGACAGCGTTCATGGGGAGCGCCAACGAGTCAAAAAGTGCATGGCGCCTCAACTATGAACTCATATGGGAAGACGACTCCCCCGAGGCTGTCCGGTGGGTAGAGGAGGAGTTCGACGCCCTCTGGAACCACAAAGACTGTAGACGCCTCTCCGAATTCGTCATCGAAGATATCGGGCGCATCGCCCGCCGGACAGTCATCCCATCCATCGAGGAATGGGAGAAAGACCCGGACCCCGCCGCCGCCGTCATCGAGTCCCCGGTCTACCGGCGGGAACTCGGCCTCTGGGAACACCAGAAGTACTTTGTCAAACTCGCATTCGACGCACACCAGACCCCACACGGCGCACGCTTCCTCCTGGCCGATATGGGAACTATAACCTTCTCCTCTATTGGAAGCCTTGATGCATCCCGAAGCGCTTTACACCTACGAAATAGCGAGTACAGACCATACCTAACGTCGTCGGCGGTGAACTGCGCGATATGATCCAATCCCTGCATTATCGATGAATCAGGAAGCCCCGCCCAAGAGGATCTGGATAGTTCACTTGCCACATTTTTCTCCGACCCGTTCTGTGCACAGATCGTGAAGCCGTTACTCCCCGAATTCAGGCCTGATCTGGACTCCCCATAATGTCGGGTTGATATTCTCTCCGCTGGCTCTATAGTTGTCCGCCACATCCCCAAAAAGCCGGACCATGGATGAGGAATGGCACGGTCACCTATACTGCCCGGGCCCGGCGGGATCTTTGCAGGATCCCGCCCGGGGCGGCTCGCCGCATCATCCATGCAGTCACCGAAATCCGGGAGGACCCTTACGGGCATTTGCAAAAATTGGCCGGATTTTCCGGGACACCGGTCTACCGCCTCAGGGTGGGTGAGTACCGGGCCGTGCTCACCGTCGAGGGCGAGTATATCCTGATCCTCGCGCTGGAGGCAGGGCATCACAGCAGCATATGCCGGTAGGCAAACCTCTGGCTTTGCGGGGATCAGGCCCCGAAAATGGCCCTGGATGGCTCTCGAACTTGAGAATATCCAGGAGTACGATGCGTTCAGGAGACCGGGGCGGTTTGTGCCGATCGAATACCCGGCGATAGTAACCCGCCCGGGTTTCGATGGATGGCTATGGCGGCTGCCCCTGGCCGCCGCCCCCCTAAACCCTCTGCCGCCGCCCGCTCGCGTCGCGTGCGTAGCGCCCGAACTCACTATCGAGCAGGATGTTGCCTGAGAAAACCGGCCCATCCCTGCAGACCCGGAGACCGTACGGGTCGGTGCAGCACGAACCGCAGAGGCCGACACCGCACTTCATGTAGCGGTTCATCGAGAACTGACCACGTTCCGCGCACCCCTCCCGGTCGAGGATTGCGAGCACCGCCGCCATCATGACCTCGGGCCCGCAGACGCATATGTGGGCAAAGTCGGCAAGATCCATCCTTGAGAGAAGACCCGTCACGAACCCGTGGTGGCCGGCCGTGCCGTCGTCGGTCGCGACCATCAGAGACGCCGCACTCCGTATCCGATCGACAAAGAGGAGCTCGGTGGCCGTGCGGGCACCGAGGAGGAAGGTATCCACCCGCCCCCCCTCGACGAGCGGCAGAAGCGGGGAGGCACCGACACCGCCGGCGACGACAAGCGTCCTTCCGGAGACTGAAAACCCGTTCCCGTAAGGGCCTCTGATACCGATCCGGTCGCCTTCCTGCATCAAAAAGAGGGCGGCGGTCGCATCCCCGACCTTCTGGACGGTTATCGAGGATGGGGAGGAGAGGCCCATCGGGACCTCATCGACGCCCGGCACCCAGACCATAACGAACTGGCCCGGCCGGGCATCCATACTGCGATCGAAGACAAACGTCCTTATCGATGGTGTCTCGTGTACGATCTCTTTAATTGTGACCCCGATGGGCATCTGCTCATACATGGGCGCACCCCACGACATCGCGTGCATCGATGCCGTCATGGCTGTAGAGTTCTTCTGCGATAGAGGAGAAGATGCCGATGTCATCGATAACGGCGCTCCCAATCTCGACTGCACTCGCACCCGCCATCATCATCTCGACGACGTTATCGGCTGTGGATATGCCGCCGCACCCGATTATAGGTATTGAGCATGCCTCGTAGAGATCGTAGACGCACCGGACGGCGATCGGAAAGATCGCCTTCCCCGAGAGCCCGCCGAAGCGGTTTCCGAGCACCGGCCGGCGGAGCGATGTCGATATGCGCATAGCTTTCACCGTGTTGATCGCGACGATTGCATCCGCTCCCCCGCGCTCCGCGGCCGCCCCGATCTCACCTATATCGGCGACGTTCGGGGTGAGTTTCACCCATGTCGGAAGACCGATTGAGGCAACCGCCCTCGTGCACTCCTCCACGAGAGCCGGATCGCTCCCGATCGCCGCCCCGTAACCCTCAGCGTGGGGGCAGGAAAGGTTCAGCTCAAGCCCGGAGACCTTACCGGCAAACCACCCGGCGACCGTCCGAAACTCCTCGGGCGTCCCCCCGAATATGCTCACGACCACCGGTTCGCCGGCAAGGCCGGCCAGCTCATCCACGAACGCAGCCGAGGGGTTTGGCAACCCCATGGCATTGATTATGCCGCCATCGACGACGATCAGGCAGGGCCCGGGATGCCCCTCCTTCGGGGCCGGGCCGATGGATTTCGTGACCACGCCGCCGGCACCGTTTGCGAGGATACGGGCAAGCGACGCCCCGGTGGTCCCGAGGATGCCGGCCGCAAGCACGAGGTGGTTCTTCAACCGGACGCCCCCGACATCGACAGAACCTGGATACAGTGTAACCATTGAAAAAAGGTGGGAGTGATGTATTATTATACCCTCGCGCCAACTGTACTAAAGAAGAAATCTGCTCCACCCGCGCCGGAGCCCGGATACGGCACAAAAAGACGGCAAGATGCCCTTCTTCCAGCCGGATCGTTACCCTCCGTGTAGCAGGGCCGTTTGCACGCACAATCTTTTGCCACTATCCACACAGGACCGATACCATGACATCGCTCGCAATATCTGGTGTAGGAAAGGTGGGGGGCGAGACAGCATTTCTCTCCGCCGCGCTCGGCCTCGTCGATGAGATCATCCTCTATGATGCATATGACCCGATCCTCCGGGCCCAGGTGCTCGACCTGCAGCACACAGGCATCGACGTTACGATCACCACCGATACGGCGGCGATGCGGAACGCCGATATATTCATATTTGCGGCAGGAACCCCGAGGACGCCCGAGATAAAGACCCGGGCGGACCTTCTTGAGGCGAACATACCGGTGGTGAGAAGATGCAGCGAACATCTCAAGGACTTTCCCGGGATCACCATAACCATAACAAACCCCATGGATGCAAACAACTATGCCCTCTGGAAGATGATGGGGATCGACCGGGAACGCTGCATAGGTTTTGGCGGCCAGCTTGATGGCGCCCGCTTTGCATGCCTCCTCCATGAGGCGGGGATGCCAGGACCCGCCTGGGTGCTCGGCGAGCATGGCGAACACCAGGTGCCGCTCTTCTCAAAAGTTGGCACCCATGTCGATGCCGTGAAACGGGAAGCCATCCTCTCGCATATGCGGGGAGCAAGCATGGAGGTGATCCGCGGCAAAGGCGGTACGGTCTTTGGCCCCGCATACCATATCGTTATGCTGATGCGTGCGATCTTACAGGATCGGCGCGAGACGCTCTCCTGTTCATGTGTTCTTGACGGCGAGTATGGCTTTTCCGGCTGCTCGCTAGGAGTCCCGGCCCGGATAGGCCGTGAGGGCATCCTCGGCATAGAGGAATGGGACCTCGATCCCTGGGAGACTGCAAAGATGGCAGAGGCGGGAGCCTTCGTGCAGGGCCTCTGCAGGAGGTTTGATGACTGATCCGACGTTGGAGTCATGCACCACCATACCGGCTACCCTGAGCGATTTTGGCAAGATCCGGATCGGCATCCACCAGGTGGAGTACAGCATCGGCATCGATATGCCGGTCATCCACATATTTGGTCGGGACGCCTCCGGCAGGGCGGCAAGGATCGACGTGACCGGCTTTCGGCCCTACTTCTACGTGCCCACCGGGCTGGTGAGCGCCGCCCCCCTCCAGGAGGGGGTCGAGGTTGAACCCGGCACGACCTATCGCTCCATCCGCGGCGAACCTCTCAGACGGCTCTACACCAGGCGCCCCGGCGATGTCCGTAGCATTCGCGACACATTCAAAGAGCATTACGAGGCCGATATACCGTTCACCACCCGGTTCATGATAGACTGCGGCCTTACCGCCGGCGTAGAACTGCCCGGCGATACATTCGATATCGATTACAGCGACCTTGCGCCGGCGGATATCAAGGCTCCCGCCCGCACATGCATCATGGATATAGAGTGCGTGGACGAACAGGGATTCCCTGAACCCGGGCGCGATCCTATCATATGCATCACATGTTACGATTCGTTTGAAGAGGATTACACGACTCTCCTCTGGCTTTCCGATAAAGCAGCGGGTGATGAACCCTGCCTCTGCATCAATGAGCGCCACCGGGTCATCAGCTATCCCGATGAGGCCTCCATGCTCCAGGGGCTTACCGCCTACATCAGGGAGCGCGACCCCGACATACTCTCGGGCTGGAACTTCGTCGAGTTCGACATCCCCTACATACTGCAGAGGATGGCGGCGCTCAACCTCAAGGGCGAGGACCTCGCGCGCCTCCCCGGCCAGACGGAGCGTAACGCCATCCGCGGGAGATCGATATTCGACCTCCTCGGCGCCTACCGGAAGATGCACCAGGCGCAGAAAGAATCCTACCGGCTTGACGCGGTTGCCGGAGAGGAACTCGGGGAGACGAAGGTCCGCTACAGCGGGACGATCACCGATCTCTGGCGGTTGGATCCAAAGCGGCTCGTGGAGTACAACTATCGCGATGTCGAGCTCTGCGTCGGGATAGATCGAAAGAACAGTATCATCGATTTCTACCGTGAGATCGCCCGCTACGTCGGATGTCCGCTTGACCGGACTCTGAACTCATCAAACGTCATCGATATATACGTCCTGAGGAAGGCATCGGGCAGGTTCATCCTCCCATCAAAGGGCCTTGCCGCCGGCGATGAGTTTGAGGGGGCGACTGTCTTTGAGCCCGCAACGGGCCTTCGGGAGAACGTTGTGGTCCTCGACCTGAAATCCCTCTACCCTATGGCGATGATGACGATAAACGCCTCGCCCGAGACGAAGAACCCCGACGGCGAACTGCGGGCCCCAAACGGCATCCGGTTCTCCCGCGAGCCTGACGGGCTGACAAGGAGCATCCTTTCAGAGCTTCTCATGGAGCGGGATGCGCGCAAGCGCCTCCGTAACCAGTATCCCTTCGGGTCGCCGGAGTACGTCCTCTACGACCTCCAGCAGAACGTCCTGAAGGTGATCATGAACTCCTACTACGGTGTATCGGGCTACACCCGATTCAGGCTCTACGATCGGGAGATAGGATCGGCCGTCACATCCGTAGGACGGGCGATCATCAGGCATACCCGCGACATCATAACCGGGCTTGGCTACACGGTCCTCTACGGCGACACAGACTCCTGCATGGTCGAGATCCCGCCCGGGAGCCTTGAAGAGACGATCGCAACGGCAAAGGCGATCGAGGCCCGGTTGAACGCGAGTTACAGCGACTTTGCAAAGAGCGAACTCAACGCCGATACGCACTACTTCTCCATCAAGTTCGAGAAGGTCTACCGCCGCTTCTTCCAGGCCGGCAAGAAGAAGCGCTATGCCGGACACCTGATCTGGAAGGAGGGCAAGGATATCGACGAGATCGATGTCGTCGGGTTTGAGATCCGGCGGAGCGATTCGCCGCAGATCACAAGAGAGGTACAGCGTACCGTCATCGAGATGATCCTCCGCGGGGATGCATTCGGGGGCGTACAGGCGTACCTGCGCGATGTCATAAGAAAGTATCGCCGTGGCGAGTACTCCCTCGACGAGACCGGCATCCCCGGCGGGATAGGGAAGAACCTGGATAGCTACGAGAACGAGGATGCCCATATACGGGGCGCCAGGTACTCAAACGAGTTCCTCGGAACCGACTTCAAGCGGGGCAGCAAACCCAAACGCGTCTACATAAAGGCCGTCACGGCGAAGTACCCACGCACGGATGTGATCGACTTCGAGTACGCCGACCAGGTGCCGCCGGAGTTCGTCGTCGACTGGGAGACGATGCTTGATAAGACGCTTAAAGGCCCCATATCACGAATCATCGAACCACTCGGGTGGGACTGGCACGATGTCGACCCATCACGGACGACGCTCTTTGATTTTGGTATGTAAGAAAAAATTTGAGGGTGCCGGCGATTTACGCAAAGCCCCTCTTTGTGCGCTCTTCATCGAGCAAGGCGCTACGCTCGACATTTTTTGACCAGGCAATACGTTTGCCGACGATCTGCCAGTCGCCCATCTCAAGGACCTCGACCCCTTCGGGAACCCGGGATACGTTCGCCCCGCCGGGCACGACTAAGACCGCCCTATCGACGCTGACGTTGCTTGCGGCGAGAGCCTGGCGCTGGGCAAGGAGTTCCCTGGCGGTGCCCTCAGGGATTTCGGGGGCCATCTTCACACCCACGACCACCCGCTCCGTCCTGCCGGCGGCCCGACGGGAGAGCATGCACTCCGGCTGCACACTGCCGTAGGTAGGATACCATGCATACTGCCACCCCTCCTGGGGAGAGAACCGCCGGGAGAGGGCCTTCTTGACATCGAGATACGTAGATTCCTTTATTCCACCCATATCAATATCCTCTGCTTTACTGTATGGTCAAGGTCGAATATAAGCGTTGTAGTTCTTCCCTCCCCGGCGTTCCCGTGAACATCCACGATGACCGTCGGCGATTTTTCCTATCCGGAACTTCTACGGGAGCAATTGATCTCCAGGATCGGGCCGGGCGGCGAACCCGAATCACCCGGAGGAACACTTTTATCCTATAACCGGCATTATGCGCCGGGGTTTATCAATATGGCAGGGGCACAAGAGACTGATGCGGGAGTCGTAGAGGCGTATGAGAGGCTGGCACGTGAGGTTCTGGACCGGCCTGAGAGTATACCGAGCGCCATCCACAACCTCCTCCTGAAACTGGCCGAGACACATCCCGGGGCGGTCTACTGGATCATCCGGAAGTTTTACCAGGAGTACCTCCGACTGTATGTCTCCGACACCGGATACATCGGTATTGCGGACAGGTACGAGCCGGACCTTATGTACCCGGGCGATATCAACCTCTATATGGTGCCCGAGAGCCCGCAACCGGGTGATGTTGTCCAGGTCACCTTCACCGATAAGAGTGAGGTGAGCGTCTACGTCATACACGGCCGGGTTCTCAGGTGCAACGCTGATAGGTCGATCCAGGTCGAGGATACAAGCACGGGGGAGGATTACAGGATAGTCGACTGGAACATACTCGGGAAACTGGTCAAGGTCATACCGTTTGGGTCTGCTGAGTGGCAGGAACTCTTCCCGACGTCCGGCATATCAAAAGAGTGGCTCACGGCATCGGTGGAGGAGAATATCCGTTCTCTCCAGGAGTCAGATATCCGCGGAAAGGGCGAGGCGATCTCGGAACTCAAGCGCCGCCTCCTGGAGCTTGTGTAGCGGGCAGGGGCTCATGGCGCCCGGATTGTCAGCGGAGATATCCTGCGGGTGAAGAACCCTTCTTTGGGCCATATTATCGGCTGATCTCTTCCCCGCACGAACCTTTTTGAGGGGGAGCGTTCTCTTCTCCCTCATGAGACACATAATCGTGGTCATTCTTCTCATGCTGCTCATGCCGTCCGGAGCCCAGGCGCTGACATTCCTCAGCGGGGCTCAACCGCAGGTCGATACCCCCATCCCAGACGACGTTATAGCATCGGGCGGAGTCGTGACCATCAACGCCCCGGTCGACAGCCTGACGGTCGCCGGGGGCACGGTGGTGGTGAACGCGCCGGTTCGGGAAGATATCATCGCCGCGGGAGGCACTCTGGTCATAAACGGCGACGCCGGCGGGAAGGTGATCGCCGCCGGGGGCGATATAGAGGTGAACGGAAACGCAACGAACATCCTGATCACCGGAAGCTCGATCCGGGTAGGGAGTGGCGCGGTCATCCAGAGGGATGCGGTGCTCAGCGGAGGAGATGTCACAAACGAGGGTTCGGTCATGCGGAACCTCACCGTCTCGGCCAGCACATTCAATAATACCGGCACGGCCGGGAACGTGACGTTTGAAGAGCAGGAAAGGGCAAGTCCGCTATTCTCCGGCCTGTTCCTGGTGCTTCTTGCTATCGGATCCCTCATCCTCGGCCTCATATTTGTCAGGTTCGTCTCCGATCCGTTCATTGCAGTGGTCCGCGAGACTGAGAGGCGCCCGGTCGTCTTCACGATCCTCGGGTTTATAGCTCATTTTGTAACGATATTCGTCCTCCTGATCATAGCCATCACCATCATAGGTATCCCCATCGCACTCTTCCTTGGCCTGCTATTCTTCGCCGCCATGCTGATATCGCCTCTCTTTGTCGCGTATGCCCTCGGGGATGTCATAACTTCACGGGCGGGGCGGAGGCCGGGGAGCATATGGATATTCGTCATCGGGTTTGTGATCCTGCATATACTCTTTGCCATACCATTGCTCGGTATAGTCATCCATGCCATTGCCATGAGCCTCGGCTACGGCGCTCTGCTCTCCGCTCTCAGGGGTGCCCGCACCTTCAGTGCGGGGGGGGAGACGCACCCGCCGGCGTCCCCGTAGTGCTGCTCAGCCTCACCCTCTCCGTGCGTGAGGGGGGGCGCAGTAACCCCGGCCGGTCACTCTCACCACAGTTTTCCGCGGGTTACAGGATCTCCATAGCACCCCCATCTCCCGCCGGACAACTGGCCGGTTCTACCCGGGTCCCGGGCAGGACGACAAGGTTATACGCACCGTGATCCCTGTTGAAGCGGACGAGGAGACCGTAGAACCGGACTATATCACCGTAGGGGATATCCTGGAGAGCGTCGCGGTTTCTGCCGCGGAGGGTTGCGGGGACTACGACATAGACCGGATCTGCCGGCGTCCCGTCGCAGACCCTGTATATCTTCGTCCTATCATCGCCGAGGTTTCCCGACATAAGCGCGGCGATGGTGTTGATCTTTCTGTCAACGTGCCGGCGGAGGTGAGAGAGGCGGGCGAACTTCGCCTCCGGCGGGACATGGCAGGCACGCTGCATTAGAGTATCCCTTCGCAGAAGCGCCGAAGAGTACTTGATATCGACGTTCATGAACCGGTAACCGTCTCTTCCCTCCGCGAGGCGCTCCATCAGCCGGGTCGGCTGGATCTCACCCTTCTGCTCGAACGTCCAGCAGCGCGCGGGGTTGCAGGCGGTGCCCCGGATAAACGAACAGGGGCTGTGGATGGTGAGCCCTCGGTCGGCTATCGCGCGGACGGTCTGCCTCATCGTGGTCGAGTTCGCAAGGTCGGCAGGTTCCACGATGACGATCGTCCCGTCGGATGAAAGCCGGCTGGAAAGAGCGACGACCATATCGGCGCGCTGTCCTATATCCATGTGGCGGAGCTCGCCGAGGACGTTTGAGAAGACCATGAGGTCTATACCATCGGGCAGGTTCTCGCCTGTTATATCACTGATGTCTCCTTGAATGGGCTTTTTCACCAGTACTTTGCCTGCAATCGCCGCGGCGGAGGCCGGGACCAGGGCGTTGTAGGCCTCGATATGCTCCTCCGATCGCTCTACGGCGTAGATCTCCGCCGAGGCGTTCCCGATCCTTCCCAGGAGATCGATTATGGCGAGCGGCACGACCCCGGGCCCGGTGCCGATATCGAGTATGTGCATGTGAGGTTTTGCGAGCCCCAGGTTGATGATCTGCCAGAGTATATGCTCAAACTGCACCATGTAGACGGGCGCGTGGTAGGCAAGGTAGCCGAAGACCTGGTAGGCCTTCCGGTAACTCCCCCTCTGCTCCTTCCAGTACCTGCTCTTCTGGACGAGTATGGCGTTTGCCATCCGGTCGAGGACGACGGGATCGTCCCACGCTTTCCCCGTCTTTTGCTCTATGTAGGCCTCGATCAGGTCCTGTATGGGATCTGGCACCCCGGGATTCTGGAAGAAAGCGAGCTGGCGCTCGCGCCCGGCATCATCGACCGTTAACGATCCTTCAACGACATCCCGCGCGCTCATCCGTATCAGGTCGGCAGGGGGGGTAATACAGGTTGCGGGCCAAAAAAGTGGTGGGGCTCCCGTCAGGGTGCCAGCGCCTCCCGCCCGAGGCGGAAGGCTGCGGCGTTGATATCGACGGTCTTTCCTGGAACACACCGCCGCACGGCCTCTTCGAGTGTCCCGGGCCGGAGGGGGATACTCCATGACGCGGCCCCGAGCATGACTATGTTCTGCGAGAGGATGCTCCCCGCCTCCTCAGCAAGGCCTGCGGCATCGATGCAGGTGACGTCGATATCGGAGAGCGCGGCAAGTATGTCCTCCTCGTCGGGCACGTCCAGGTTCTGCTGGTAGACCGACGTCGGGACGACAAGGTGCCGGTTCACGATGAGCCTTCCTCCAGCCGGGATGTAGTGGCGGTAGCGGAGGGCCTCAAGGAGGTCGAAAGCAATCAGGAGGTCGGCCGTCCCCGGCACGATGAGGGAGCCAAACCTCCCGTCTATGCGGATATGGCTCTCCACTGATCCTCCGCGCTGCGCCATGCCGTGGGTCTCGGCGCTCCGGACGGTTCGGTTCTCTATTATGCACGCCTCACCGAGGACGTTTGAGGCGAGGACGGTTCCCTGACCGCCTATGCCGACGATCAGGATATCGAACGAGGGTTTCATTGCCGTCCCTCCACGCCGATGGCACCCGATGGGCATATGTCCGCGCAGACGCCGCAGCCGGCGCATAGGTCGGTGATCGCCGCGTTCTTCCCGGAGAACGCTATTGCCGGGCAACCGAACGCCCGGCAGACGCCGCAGCCGGTGCACCGCTCCGGATCGACCGCGTAGGCCTTGCGTTTGATCCCGCTCCTCCGCGCGGTTATGACGCAGGGTTGCCGGGCTATGATGACCCGGACGCCTTTCTGCTCCTTTGCCCGGCGGAAGGTA
This sequence comes from uncultured Methanoculleus sp., assembly GCA_964413225.1. Taxonomy (GTDB): domain Archaea; phylum Halobacteriota; class Methanomicrobia; order Methanomicrobiales; family Methanoculleaceae; genus Methanoculleus. The sequence goes on from CAYPRO010000017.1 coordinate 20,882, forward strand.
TCGAGGAGGATGGGGAGGTCATAGGGATCGACGGTCTCGACCCAGGAGACGCCGCATGACCGGCAGATCGCCTCAAGCGATACGGGGATGCTCGCATCCCCGGTCGCGGTCAGTCCGGTGTTGGGGTTTGGCTGGTGGCCGGTCATGGCGGTGATCCGGTTGTCGAGTATGACGACGACCATATCGGCGCCGTTGTAGACGGCGTTCATGAGCCCTGGTATACCGGTATGGAGGAACGTCGAGTCACCGATGGTCGAGATCACAGGGCGCGCCTCCCCCGACCGTGCTATGCCGCTTCCGATGGTGATCGAGGCGCCCATGCATATGGTTGTATCCACTGCCCCGAGCTGGAGGCCGAGTGTGTAGCACCCGATGTCGCTTGGGTATATGCCGTCGCGGAAGACTTTGCGCATGGCGTAGAACGTTGGCCTGTGCATGCACCCCGCGCAGAGTATCGGCGGCCGGGGCGGCACCCCTCCGGAGGGTGCGGCCGCCGGGTAGGTCACAGTGGGGGTGATGCCCGCCTCACGCATGGCGGCGGCGACGGTTGCCGGCGTGAGTTCCCCCTCGTACGGCACCGTGCCGGCCATCTTCCCAAAGACATCCGTCTTCGTCGCCACCTGGCGAACCGCCTCCTCGACGACCGGGGCAAGCTCCTCGATGACGAGTATCTTCTCGTGCCGGTCTACGAGGTCCCGAAGCCATGCCTCATCGATCGGATAGGCGCCGATGATAGCAAGCGAAACGTCATCGGGGAGCACCTCCTGGACGTAGGCGGCTGCAACACCGCTCGTTATGACGGCGGTTCTGCCCCGGATGGTGTAGCGATTGTAGCCGAGCTCGACCAGTCGCTCCTTTAGCATCTGCTGCTTCTCGTTCAATTTCTTGTGCAACACCCTTGTGTGCGCGGGTATGACCACATACTGGCGGGGATCGCGCTGGAAGGCGGCGGTTCGGTGTTCGGTGCCGATCTCGCCGAGATCGATGTTGCTCTTTGAGTGGCATATCCGTGTTGTGGGCCGAAAGATCACAGGAAGACCGAACTCCTCGGAGAGGGCAAAGGCATCCCGCATCATATCGTGCGCCTCCTGGACCGATGCTGGGTCAAGGCAGGGGAGCCGGGCGAAGTGCGCGTAGCGCCGGGTGTCCTGCTCGTTCTGGGAACTGTGCGCGAAGGGGTCGTCTGCACAGAGGATGACAAACCCGCCGGTCACCCCGGTGTATGCGCTCGTCATCAGGGGATCGGCCGCCACGTTCATGCCGACGTGTTTCATGGTGCAGAGTGCCCGAAGACCGCACCATGCAGCGGCGAGAGCGTTCTCAAACGCGACCTTCTCGTTTGTGGACCACTCCACGGTTATGGGGCGCTCCTCCTGCACCCGGAGGATATCGATCACCTCCGAGGACGGTGTTCCCGGGTAACCACTGGCAAAATCGACATTTGCCTCAAGGCTCGCATGAGCGATGCCCTCATTCCCGAGTAAGTATCGTACAGCCATTATTCAACACAACTATACTTCTATCATCGGATTTCAACATAGCGCTTTGGGTACAAGCCAAAACAGTTAAGTGCTATGATGGCGGATATTGTAAGGTAGTCCTGTTGGGCCCGTAGCATAGCCGGTGGTGCACCCGGCTGATAACCGGGAGGTCATGCGTTCGAATCGCATCGGGCCCATCTTTCTTTTCACCGATGCATGCGGCATACTGCCGTATCCTATCGCTGCCGCTCTCCATGCCGCTTCCCTCTGTAACTCCGGTATTATGCGGTTTCTCACAAACGAGTGGCGGAGCGTGAGCGCACCATTTTGTATCACCTCCATTGCGCAATCTCACATGAGATCATGGCGCTTCACGCACTCCTGCCGCCTGCGTTAGCGAAACGCCGGGTATGGCGGCTTGCCCCGCGTGCAAAGGGCCGCGACAGTTGCCATCCACCCTCACCATGAGGGGCGATGGAGGCCGGCGGGGAATTTCCAGGTGATACTTTAGTCTTCGGGAGGTGCCGGCGCAAAGATAACCCCCGGGAGGGGCCGAAGGCCGGGCCGGGTGAGGGGATGCTGGCATGTAGCGCATGAGTATCCCCTGTGTGAAGGCCGTGTTGGGTTGGGATCGCCGGCAGGATGGGTGTGAGAAGGCCGGCGGAGTGCAGTAACAGATGGCAAAGAGTATCTCCGCGTAAGCGCCGTATCGGCCTGCAGGGCCTATTTTCACGCACGACATTAAACACTCGTTGCCCCCGGCACAACCTGGCTGAAATCGACGGTAAGAACGTCTGACGCCCATCGCTGGCATGAACACCCTACCCGCATCGCGACAGTATGTCGGGCGGGAAAAGGCTTCGCCTCCGGGACAGATCCAGGAAGGGGGTCTTTCGGACCCCCGGTAAAGAGAAGAGAGAACAGGCCGGGTTACGCGGACTTGACCGCGAGCTCGACATCTTCAGCCTTGATCGTCTTGCGCCCCGCGTGCTGGGCAAGCCTGTTGGCTTCCTTGGTCAGCTCGGCGATATACGCCTCAGCCTTCACGACAAGTGCAGCAGCGGCATCGCTGCCGACCCTCTCAGCACCATTCTTCTTTGCGATCCGAACAACCGCAGCAATAGGTAAATCTGCCATAATCAAATTTCACCTCTAAAAAGAGGTGTATGAGTTAATATTTAAATATTTCGGGATTATCTCGGAAATTTGCGTTTCTCTTTCCTATCGGAGATGCTTCTGGGCATGGCATCCCGATATCGGGCATAATATTGTACCAATCAAAAGAACGTCGATAATCATTCTTTTTAGAAAAAGGAGTATAATTCAGGATATCCGGGATTCTGCTAACGATTTCGCGAGCATTATGGCATTCGTATAATCTGGCGAGGCGCGCGATGTATCCACGAAAATTTTATCGATATTTACCACCGGGGCACCATGTCCTGACCCCAATCCAAGGAATGCAAGCGTACGAAAGATCAGGTTCCCCGATATACCATCGGGGGCGATGACCACGCCGTACTGCTTCGCTGCCTCCTCGATCAGGATCTCGGTATGCTCCGCCCCGGTCAGGCGGGCGACGAGCTCGGCGTCCGCCATCGTCCGATCGACGGCCGGGTGCCGCCCTATATCCCCGAGCCTCCCGCCTGAGAGAACCGCAACCCCCCCGGGAAGTCCGAAGCTCTTGGCTATCCGGCGGCCGCACTCAACGAACCGGACCTTCTCAGCGACCGTCCAGCCCTCGTCGACCCCGACCGGGGCGAGAAAAAAGAGGTGCCCATCGGCGGTCTCGAGGAGGGCAATCCGCTCCAGGTGATCGACACCGGCAGCCTCTTTGAGGGCCGCAAGCGTGGAAGACGCCGGCAGGGTGCCCCTGACCGCAGCATCGATCTCACCGGCGGCAAGAGCCCTGACGAGGGCGATATGCGGTCGCTCTGCCTCAACGACCCTGACCGCCTCCTCAAACGTGCCGGCGGTTCCCGGGCAGGAGAAGAGGATGAGATCGACCTCCCGGCCGACCGCCCGGATGGTAGCAAGGATCTTCTCATCAGGGGATGCCGCACCCAGCCCGACCGTTACCGGCATGCATCCCCTGGCGAGAAGATCTGCATGATGCCATCCTGGTCCAGGTCAAAGACCTGCGTCTCCCGGCCCAGGTACCTGACGGTCAGCTTCCGACCCCCATTCACCTCTCCGATGAGAGCTGCGGTGATGCCGACATCGTCAAACCGGCGGCAGACTTCCTCTACGTTCTCCTCCTTTACGGTCAGTATGAACCCCATGCCGGGATACATGCGTACCCACTGTTCGAAGGGGAGATCGAGCGCTGAGAGATCCGGCCGGGGTATTGCCTCAAGGTTGACTACAGCGCCCTTCCCGCTCATCTCAAGGAGCATGCCAAGCGTTCCGATGACGCCAGGGTTGCTGATGTCTTTGCCGGCCGTCACCAGATGATCTCTTCCGAGTTCCTCCATCACCCGGATCTGGGCCCGCACCACCTCTGCCGGTTTCATCGTGACGGAGTCCCAGTTGAAACTGCACGATGGGTGAATCCGGCCGTCGAGATCGATCGCCGCGACCACCCGATCGCCTTCCTCGGTCGTATCCGAGAAGATGAGGTGATCCATCCTGGCCGTCCCGAGGATCGCCACATCCACGACGTTGTATGGCGTCTCGGGATGCAGGTGCCCGCCCACGATCGGGACACCGAACTGAGCGGATGCGGCGGCCATGCCCCGGGTCACACTGTCGCGGATTACATCATCCGCAACAGAGAGGACATCGACCATCGCAACGGGTTTCCCACCCATCGCGGCGATATCGTGAATGTTTACGAGCACGGCACAGTATCCTGCCCAGAACGGGTCCGCCTCCATGAGTTTGCTCCAGATACCATCTGCCGCAAGCAGCAGCGCATCCTCTCCGTTATGCCGGATGACTGCGGCGTCTTCGCCAAACGAGGCGACAACATCGGGGTTCTCGATCCGGAGAGACCGAACCATATCCCCGATTGCCCTCTTTCGGGTGACGCCTTCATACTCCCTGACGGCCTGTGCTACCGTATCTGTGGAGCAATCTTTCACCACGAGAACACCAACACTCCACTTTTCTTTATGGTATTCTGTTTCATCAGAGATAATGTATTTGATTCACCTGTATTATGCACTCTGCTCTGAGAACCGATAGCCGGCAGAAAGGCACCCCCGGTTTGGATCTAAAATATGCCCCTCGCGGATATCTCGCCGCACCGCTCAGAATAAGTGTACTCCCGGCGGGGTTGTATTTTTGACGCGCCGCGTCGTATAGTTCAACATGGATTGGGCGGAGAAGTACAGGCCGCAACACCTCAAGGACGTTGTGGGGAATACCAGCGCCGTCATGCAGATGTACGAGTGGGCGCGGGACTGGTCGCGGCAGAAAAAGCCGCTCATCCTGTACGGGAAACCCGGCATCGGCAAGACATCAAGTGCATACGCCCTTGCAAACGATATGAACTGGGAGGTGGTGGAGCTGAACGCCTCCGACCAGAGGACGAAGTCGGCCCTCGAGCGGGTGGCAGGCTCAGGGTCGACCACGGCCAGCCTCTCCGGCGCAAGCCGAAAGCTCATACTGCTCGATGAGGCCGACAACCTGCACGGGCAGGCCGATCGGGGCGGAGCAAAGGCGATCGTGGATATCATCGCGGCATCCCGCCAGCCGATCATCCTGATTGCAAACGATTACTACTCCCTCTCGCGGGACCTCAAAGCGGCCGCGGAGCCGGTGCAGTTCCGGGCGCTCCAGGCCCGCTCGATCGTCCCCCGCCTCCGCCACATATGTGCCGCAGAGGGTGTAGCATGCGATCCCGCCGCACTCGACGATATAGCCGGGCGCGCTGGCGGCGATATGCGGGCGGCGGTGAACATGCTCCACGCCGCGGCTATAGGAAAAGAGCACCTTGCGGCGGGTGATGTCCACACATCCGCAAAGGATGAGCGGTCCACCATATTCGAACTCGTCGGCGGAGTCTTCAAGGGACAGAGGGACATCGATCTGCTCCGCATGGCGGTGGAGGTCGAGGATACACCCGACACCATCGTGCAATGGCTCGAAGGGAACATAGACTATATCCCCGATATGGCATCGCGCGCGAAGGGTTACGCCTGTCTTGCGCGGGCTGACGGCTATATCGGCCGGACGTTCCGGCGGCAGTACTACACCCTCTGGCGATATGCAAGCGCGGTCATGCTCCTCGGCGTCGCTGACGCCGCCAGCGGGCGCGGCGTCCGCGGCCGCATCATGCCTCCGCCGCGCTGGCAGAAGATGGGGGCATCAAAGAAACAGAAGGCGGTGCGGGCGGGTCTGATGCGGAAACTCAGCGAAATGACGCACATACCGGAGGATGCCCTCCGAAGAGACTTCTTCACCGCAATCGCCATCCTCGTCGAGCAGAATCCGAAGGGCTACGTTCGCGAGTTCGGGCTCGACGCCGACGAACTGAACCTCTTCATCCACGACAAGGCCCGTGCTTCAAAGATAGTCAAGGATCTGGCAAAAGAAGATAAGGCAAAAGAGAAGAAAACGCCTGTCAGAGAGAAGACATCCGGCAAAAAGACCCCAGAAGACGATCCTCCAAAAGAAGCGCGCCAGGATCGCCCGAAGGGCCAGGCGACGCTCTTTTAAAGGCGGCGGTGATAGCGGTGGAGGAGAACCGGGCCGGAGTTCACAAGCTCACCGCCGTCCCTGTATATCTCGCACCCAAGGTGGTAGACCAGGAGGTCGCAGTTTATCCGGGAAGCAAGCGCTATAAGCGGCGGGACCATCTCCACACCGGGGCGCACGGCGTATATCAGGTCCGCGCCCGCGTAGAGCCCGGGATCAGGCTCGAATATATCGTCGGTCACCACGGTGAGCCCGTTGTGGCGGATGCCGGGCCGGATGTCTGTGCAGTGCAGAAGGCCGCCAGCGGCCGCGATAACATATGCGGCATCGGGGTTGTTGCCGATGCCCACCTCCACGGCGCGCCGGTAGTGGTCGATGATATATTCCCCAATACCCCGTTCAATACGTTTATAGTGACGCATTACCCAGAGATTAGATAATGGGCATCAATATTCTTTGGGATCGGCAGGCTCCGGAAGGCATCGAGCTCCCGGTCGCCCGGATGATGACGATGATCCTCGGGGAGGAGGCCAGGTTTATCGAGTATCCGCTCCTCATCGACGGTTACGACAGGAACCGCAACCAGCACGATGCTCAAAAAATACTGGACCGCCTGCAGGATACCCTCACCCGCAGGTACGAGGTTGCCGGCCCCCTTCTCCTCGTCACCTCCCGCGATCTCTACGTCAACGGGTGTGACTTCGTCTTCGGCCTCGCAAGACCGGTAAGCGGCGTTGCCGTCGTCTCGACTGCCCGCCTCGATAACGGTTACTATGGCAGGACGCCGGACGATACTGACCTGATCGACCGAACCGCAAAAGAGGGAGCGCACGAAGTCGGGCATCTCCTCGGCCTTGGGCACTGCATAGACCCCGAGTGCGTAATGTTCCGGCCGCGAACCTTAGATGAGCTGGACCGGAAGCGAAAGATGCTCTGTCCGGCCTGCAGTGAGGCAGCTGGCTCCCGGCGTATGGGGTGAGGAGCAGAGGGCTGGCACCTCTTGCGGGATGCCCCAAAGAGAGCCCTGCGGGAAAAGTATTAACCTGAATCTCTTGAAATGTAGAGGTGAGTTACAATGGGATACTCTTCTTCTTTGATCCAGCGAAAGTTCAAGGATATCGCCGGTCGGCGCTACGAGTCGATCCTCAAAGATTATAGCGAATTTTTGCTGACCGACAGAGAGATGTCCGTCCCGGAGATCCAGTCGATCCTGATCCCTCTCGACCTCTTTGTCCACGATATCCCTGATGCGGCGATCGAGGTCCTCTCCGCCTATAACGCCACCATAACACTTGCCTACATCACCGACGCCGGGGTGATCGAGCTCCTTGAGCAGGCGCTCAACCATGCGTCGACGGAAGAGTTCCGGGCAAAGAAGGAGGAGTACGGTCGGGAACTTCTCGACCGAACCGCGGCAAAACTCCAGGACCACGATTTCTCAGTCCAGACACGGATGTTTGTCGGGCATAAGGGCGATGACGTCGTCCGGATGGCGAAGAACCACGGCATGGTCGCGCTCTGCCGGCGTTATGCCGATGGTGAGTCTACCGATACATCGGTCAGCCCGATCGTCCTGCGCATCTGTCAGCGGGTGGAGACCCCGGCGCTCATCTACTGACGGGTGCATCGATGAATGTTGTTGCGCTGATCGCCGTAGCGGTCTTCCTCTTCACCTACGCGCTCATCATCGATGAGCGGATTCACCGGGCGGTCGCTGCCATGCTCGGGGCGGCGATCGTCATATTCATCGGGATCGTCCCCTGGGAAGGGCTCCTTGAGCATGTCGATTTCGGGACGATCTTTCTGCTCCTCGGTATGATGATCATAGTCAATACCGCCCGGGGGAGCGGCCTCTTTGAGTTCATCGCTATCAAGACGGTGAAACTTGCGAGCGGGAGCCCTATCAGGGTTCTTGTCCTCTTTGCGCTCGTGACCGCGGTGGTGAGCGCGTTCCTCGATAACGTCACCACCGTCCTCCTCCTCACGCCGATGCTCCTCTACGTCACGAGGGTGATGGACCTCAACCCCATCCCATTTTTAGTCACGGAGATCTTTGCCTCGAACATCGGCGGGGCGGCGACGCTTATAGGCGACCCCCCGAATATCATGATCGCATCATCGGCCGGCCTGACGTTCAATGAGTTCCTGATCCATCTCGGCCCCATCATGGCCGTCGATATGGTGATCCTCCTCCTTATGATGTACGTCATATATGGCAGATCCATGCGGGTGAACCCCGATGAGCGGCAGGAGATGATCAGGACACTCAACAATCTGGATGAACGGGCGGCGATAGTTGATAGAGCACTTTTTCAAAAGTCGGTGGCTGTCATAGCGTTTGTAGTCATCCTCTTCTTCATCCACGACCGTATCGGTGAGATCCTGCATGTTGTCCTGCCGTTCGTCGACCCGGTGATGGGGCTTGAGCCTGCGGAGGTGGCCCTCATCGGGGCGGCGATACTCCTCTTCTGGAGCCGGCAGTCGCCTGAGGAGATATTTGAGAAGGTTGAGTGGCCGGCCCTCTTCTTCTTTGGCGGTCTCTTCATCATCGTCGGCGCCCTCGTCGAGACCGGCGTCATATCAAGCATCGCCGCGGTCATGGTTGCAAACGTCGGGTCGGCCGGGGAGGCGATGTTCATCGTGACATGGTTTGCCGCCCTCGCCTCGGCGATCGTGGATAACATTCCCCTGACCGCGGCGATGATACCGCTCATCCATGACCTCGGGACGACGATGGACGCCTACCCGCTCTGGTGGGCGCTTGCCCTGGGCGCCTGTCTTGGCGGGAACGGCACCGCCATCGGGGCGTCGGCAAACGTCGTCGTCATCGGTATCGCTGAGCGCGAGGGGATCGGCATAACCTTCATCGACTTTTTGAAGGTGGGGATGCTGGTGCTCTTTGTGACGGTGGGAGTTGGGTTTGGTATGCTCTGGCTGACATTTGGGATGTGAGCGACATGAAGATTCTCGTTCTGATCGATGGTTCGAAGTGGAGCCAGAAAGCGGCTCTGCATGCAGTTGAGGTGGCGAGGCGGAAGAATGCCGAGGTGGTCCTCTTCTCGGTGCTGGATATCGCGGAGGCCAAAGCGATGGCGTTCAACTTCTGTACCCAGAGCGGCATGTGCGGCCGATTGAAGGACTACGAGGGCCGGATCTGGGCGGATATGCGTAAGAGCACAGAGGCAGACCTTGCCGGCATCCTCTCCCGTTCCAGAGAGGAGAAAGTCCAGTGCTCATCAAAGATCGTCGAGGGCCGCATAAGAGAAGAGGTCATCAGGGAGGCGAACTCCGGCGAATACGGGCTGGTCGTCATGGGCGCTTTCGGCAGAAGCGGGAAGACCCGGATCGGCGCCCTGCTCGAGGATATCGGCGGTGATATAAGGCCTCCGCTGCTCATCATACGATAATATATTTTTTCCCGGCCGGCCGATGCGGCCTCATGCACCGGGAGTTCTACCGGCATAAAGCCGGGATGGAACTTCCGGGCGATATTCGACCCCCCCGGGGAGCCGGCGCGTGGCTCGTTCTCCCCGGATAAGGCCTTCGCCTGGTATCACCACGACTACCTCTGTCCGGAGAGGGGGCAGGGGGGAGCGCGAAGCGCGGGCGAGATGGGGTCGCCGGAAGGAGTCAATGCAGGCAGCGTGATCTCGTGCAAAGAGTGGGAGACGGGCTCCCTCCGGGGAACTACTTCTCCACCCGTTCAAGGTCCCCTGAGAGATCCCCTGAGAGGTCGACAGTCATGAAGTCGCCGGCGGGGAGGATCATGGTGAAGTTTGCCGTGGTGTCAACCTCCACGCTGCAGCCATCAGGTATCGTCATATCGAGCAGGTGCCCGCCGGCGGTGCGATCGCTCGTTATAAAGTGGAGATGATAGCCCGGGACGTTGATCCCTCCCGCGAGGGCAGGTGTCCAGAACCCGACGAGCGTCCCGGTGGTGTTCTCGAACGTAAAGACCGTCTGGTTTGCTGTCACGCTGACAAGCCGCGGGTAGGGTTTCTCCTGTATGGGGATGCTCCGTGTCACCACCTGCGGGAAGGTGCCGTCTATCCGGATAGCGTAGAAGAGGTTCTCTGAAGGGAGCCCCGCCTCAAGATAACGCCAAAACATGGTCAGGTTCATGGGCTCCCTGACCGCGATCCTCATGTCCGGATCAAAGAACGTCGCGGTCGCAAACGGCGTCGTCACGCTTCCTGCGACAGGGTAGGCCCGCCCGTCGATCCGGATCAGGTACCATTCGCCATCGACGCCGATGAGTTCCCCATCCAGGCGGTCGCCGCATCCGATGCCGATATCTCCGTGAACCGCAAGCTCATCGAGCGTCATGCTGCCGTCGTAGACGCCCTGGAGAAGCGCATCGATCGTCGAGACCTGAAAGATCATATCCCGGTCAATGCCGGCGTCGGGCCCGGCGAACAGGGGGGCGGCCGCAAGGGCGAGAGCGGCCCCGATGAGGATGCCGGCGATGGCGGTGGCGGCATGGCGGGTCAACACGCTGTCAGCCATGGCCCTCCCGTCACAGCTCCCCTATATCCTCGTTCCAGAGATCGGGGTGCGCCTCGATGAACGTAGCCATCATCGTCCTGCAGAGATCGAGATCCAGGTCGATCACCTCGACCCCGTGGGACTCAAGGAACTCCCGGGCCCCCGCAAAGTTTGCCGACTCCCCGGCCACGACCTTCCCGATACCGAACTGGACGACCGCTCCCGCACAGAGGTAGCAGGGCATAAGCGTCGAGTAGAGCGTACAATCTGCGTAACTGCCGATCCGACCTGCATTCCTCAGGCAGTCGATCTCGGCGTGGAGCAGGGGGTCGTCGTCCTGGACGCGGCGGTTGTGTCCCCGGCCGATGATGCGGCCAGCGCGGACAAGAACCGATCCTATAGGTATACCGCCCTCGCGCAGGCCGGCCTCCGCCTCCTCGATGGCGCACTTCATGAATAAGTCCATTCACTAAGTTTCCAGAAGGCCTGATATATAAATCAATCGTAACATCCGGGCAGGTAGAAGAAGCCGTTATTGGATTGAGAACATATATCAGACCGCCCCCGCACTTCGTGGTTGTCAGGACAGGTCTTTTGTTACAGGGCGGACATGCCATGTGGCTCCCGGTATGCCGGCTGGCTGCGGGGAGGGCGGCCCATCAGACACTCGGGATCTCCCGCTCGGTCCCTATATCATCGAGCGCCTTCCGGGCGGCAAGCCTGACGCCGCGGTCGGGATCGCCGAGGAGGCGCATCAGTGGTTCTCTGGCCCGCGGATTCCCTATCCGGCCAAGCGCCCGCGCCGTCGCCCGGCGGACCCGGGGTTTTTCGTCGGCAAGCAACCGGCTCAGCGGTTCGACGCCCCGGGGATCACCTATCTTCCCGAGCGCCCACGCCGCCCCCTCCCTGACCCAGGGGCTATCATCCTCCAGGCTCTGTATAAGAGGGAGTACCGGTTCGCGCTCATCGATGATCCCGAGCGCCCTTGCCGCCTTCCACCGGACATCGGCATACTCATCTGAGAGCGCCCGGATCAGTGACTGCAAAGCACGGCGATCGCCCATCTCCCCGAGCGCATCCGCAGCACGCCAGCGCTGGTTGAGATCTCCTGATTCCAGCATCATGAGGTGTCTGTGGAGTTTCGTCTCGCTCTCGAGGTCTATGGCATCTCCCCCCGGTATCGGCGTATCTTTTCCGGTCATAGACCACCTCGCGCTCACTCAGGAGCGCCGGAGTATAAGGTTTTACCCCCCGGGGGTGCTTTTTTCTACTATCGCCCCCATCACCATAGTATGGAGAGTCCGACCGGTACACTGGAGGGTACGGCGTTTCCGCCGGATCTGGAGCGCCTCGGCATCGCCCCCGGAGCGAAGATCGATATCAGAGAGCTCGACACGATGGGCAAGCGGCACAACTTCCATGTCTACCTCTACTTCGAGGAAGATCTGGCCAGAGATTCCACGCTTCGAAAAGATCTGCAGGAATATGGCGATGTTCCCGACCTGGAGCGCCCGTTCATCAGACTGGATGCATTCCTGCGATTTGCCACCGAATCAGACCCCCTCTTCATCCGGCGCCTGGATGAGCTCCCTCTGGTCGTGGAGATCGTCGCTTACGGAGAGATCGGGGTACGGGAGGGGAAGCCCACGCCGTACATCAAAGGAGTCATGCCGTTCCTGGATGAGCTCGCGATGGAGGATATGCCGGAAGCATCCTGATCTCTTCCCGGATACCTCCGGTTATGGAATCCGAGCCGTGCTCATGCCCTTCAGTATATCCAGGCTCACGTCAAAGTTTCTGACCGTGTGGGTGAGTGCGCCCATGCTGATGATGTCGACACCGGCCGCGGCATACCCGGCGAGGTCGCCGGCCTCTACCCTCCCTGAGACCTCGATGGTCAGGCGGTCCCGAAGACTCCGCCCGGCAAGCGCCCGGACGGTCTCCTGGACCATACCCACCGTCATGTTGTCGAGCAGTATTATATCGGCGCCGGCGCTGGCGGCCGCAACCGCATCCTCGATTGTCTCGACCTCAACCTCGACCACCCGGTAGAGGCTCCCTCTCTTTGCTCTCCGGATCGCCTCGGGAAGGGGCACCAGGGCAAGGTGGTTATCCTTTATCAGAACCATATCCGAGAGGGTATGGCGGTGCGGATCGCCTCCGCCGAGCACCACCGCCTTTTTGTCGAGTACCCGGAGCCCCGGGGCCGTCTTCCGGGTCGCCGCGACCCTGAGATCCGGCGAGACCGCCCGGACGGCCTCGACCGCCTCCCGGGTCCGGGTCGCAATCCCGCTCATACGCCCGATGATGTTGAGCGCCGTCCGCTCCACAAGGAGGATCGCCCGCGCAGGGCCGTCGAGCTCGAGGAGGACCGTTCCCGCTGCTACCCTCAGGCCGTCAGCGGAGCGCCCGGTAACCGCGACACCGAAGTGTTCAAAGAGTGCCCGCGCCTCCTGGAGCCCTGCGACGACTCCGGGGTCGTTTGCCCTGATAACCGCCCGGCAGATGACATCGGGGACGATCGCCTCCGATGTGACATCGCCCCACGGTGCATCCTCCCGGATGAACCGGAGAAGATCTTCGATAGGGATCATACGTTCTCATGCCCCCACGGCGATCATACGCTCAAGCGCCCGGCGCGCCCGATCCATGACCTTTCTGGGGAGGATGACCTCATGCTCCTCGCACTCGAGCGCCCGGCAGAGGTCGGCGAGGGATATCTTCTTCATATCCGCGCAGATCGCCTCCGGTTTCTCGTAAAAAACCCTTCCCGGGTAGAGCACCCGGAGGCGGGAGACCATCTCCCGCTCGGTGAAGACCGACCAGGGTTCACCCGCGCCGGCCGCGCCCCTGACCATGCCCCCCGTGGACGCGATCCTATCCGCCCGTTCCTGAACCTCCGGCCGGCATTCCGGGTGGCATATGATGATGCCGCCCTTTCCGTGCGCCACCTCGACGTCGGCAAGGGTAAACCCGGTGTGGACGTAGCAGTGGCCGCCGGGCGGCACCGGGATGATCGTCTTTTCGGGGACTTCACGCTGGACGTATGCCGCGAGGTTTGCATCCGGTCCAAAGAGGATCGTCTCATTCTCAAGGGACTTAACCACCCTGACTGCGTTTGCGGATGTGCAGGTTATGTCGGCGAGCGCCTTGCTCTCTGCCGTGCTGTTGACGTAGACGACCATGGCGGCGTCGGGATATCGCTTTTTTGCCTCCAGGATAAGGTCGGGAGTCAGGAAATCGGCAAGTGGGCACCCCGCATCCTCTACCGGAATGATGACCTTCCGGTTTGGGTTCAATATCTTTGCCGTCTCGGCCATGAACCGGACACCGCAGACGATGATCAGGTCTGCTCCGGTCTCCTTTGCCTTCACCGCGAGCTCGAGGCTATCGCCGACCACATCGGCGAGTGCCTGGATCGCCAGAGGCTGGTAGTTATGCGCCATGATGACTGCGTTTTTTTGGGATTTGAGCGCACGAATCTTTGCTTCCATTGTTATGTGCCCACCACCAGAGGGTTATCGATGTTCTTCAAGAGCGTCAGGATGGAGAGGGCCGCCATATAACTTGTGGCGGGGTTGTCGGGGCTCGGGACGTTCCTGACCTGTATGTATATCTCCCCGAAGTCACCCTCGGCAAATATCTCGTGTATGTTCCTCTCTGCTGCGGGGTCGGCCCAGAGTTCCACATCGGCATCCCGACCGGCAGCGAGTCCCAGAGCCACAGCGACGTTGATGTTCTTGGGGTATTGCTTTATACAATCGTGCGCCAGCCCCTTAAATACCTCTGTCGGGGCCGCAACAGAGAGCCCAAGCGATCTGGGAGATTTCGTCGTCCGGAGGAGGAGCCTTTTTGGCGGCGAGACCTGGCCTATCTTGAGGTTATCAAGCCCGGTTATGGCGCCGCTCGGGATCCGGATCTTCTTTCCCGCTGTCCGTGCCGTCTCGATGAGGCGTTCGCGAAACTCCTCATCTGCGAGCGCTCCCCCGGAGAGGACGATGATATCCCGCCCGCTCCGGAGGACTGCCTCACCGTAGAGGCGGACGGCATCGATCGAGGCGGCCTCCACTACGATCGAGAAGTCTTCCCGCATGAAGGCGTCAAAGTCCGTGTATGGCCGGGCATGGCATAGCACTGCAAGCCCCTCCGCCCGCCCCGGGATGATATCAAAGACCGCAACGATCTGGATGCCTTCGGCGTGCGTGGCGATGATGCGCCCGACGTTGCCGCATCCCAGCAACCCTATTTTAATCATCGAGTAAAGGAATTGTAATATTAGCGGTTAAGTATTGTGCTCTGCTGCATATCGACCGGGGGATGGCAGGATACCTTCTGGTCGGGGAGGATGACCTGCGGCGCGGAGCCGGCCGCGAAAGGGAGGGTCGTTTAACATTCCAATCGACGATCTGCGGGGAAAGAAGATTTACATAGAGACATACGGATGCACATACAACCATGCCGATACCCGGAGGCTTGCGGCGATACTGGAGGGACTTGGGTGCATTCAGACCGGGCTGGGCGAGGCGGATGCTGTTATCATCAACACCTGCACGGTGATCGAGGCGACCGAGCGAAAGATGCTCCGGCGCCTCGCCCTGTTTGCCGGCCGGGACCTTTATGTGACGGGGTGCATGCCCCTCGTGCAGATGGAGGCGATCCGGTCGGTCTGCACACCACAGGTCATCCTCCCGGCCGAGATCCACGAGCGCTCCAGCGGCGTCGGCAGCCGTGGCGCCGGCGCGATCGGTGTGGTGCAGGTGGCGAGCGGATGTCTCGGCCGATGCACCTACTGCATCACCCGGCTTGCGCGGGGGAGGCTTGTGAGCGCTTCTCGCGAAGAGATCATCGATGCCGTCCGGCGCCTCGTGGCATCGGGGGCCTATGAGATCCAGCTGACTGGGCAGGATGTGGCCGCCTGGGGGATCGACCGGGGCGAGTCGCTCCCCGACCTTCTGCAGACGGTCATGGAGATTCCCGGCCAATTCGCTGTCCGTCTGGGTATGATGCACCCGGCCTCGGTGCTCGGGATCCTCAAGCCCCTCATCGATATCTTCGCAAGCGATAAGGTGTTCCGGTTCCTCCACCTCCCCGTCCAGTCGGGCTCCGATGCCGTCCTCGAGCGGATGCAGCGTGGCTATCGCGCAGCCGACGTCATCCGGATCGTCGATCTGTTCCGGGAGCAATACCCCGATATGATGATATCGTCGGACTTCATAACCGGGTTTCCCGGGGAGACGGACGATGAGTTCGGGCAGACGCTTGACTTCCTGCGGCGGGCGGCGTTTGTGAAGGTGAACGTCACCCGCTACTCCCGGCGGCCCAAAACGCCCGCCGCAGCCTTAAGAGACCTCCCCGAGCGTATACGAAAAGACCGGTCTCGGGCGCTGCTTGCCGAGGCAAACCGGATATACGACCGCTACAACGAGCGCTGGATAGGTCGGGAGACGCCGATCGTTGTGACCGAGAAGAACGCGCCCTCCTCGACCGTCTGCCGTAACCCCTTCTACCTCAACGTCATCATTGAGGAGGACCTGCCGTTCGGGTTCTCCGGGAGGGCGGTGATCACAGAGAACCGGCGGCACTACGTCATCGGCAGGGTGATCCCGCCCGGGACCGATCAGGATATTTAGCCGCACCGAAAACTTTTCCCCTGGAGAGATCCATCCTCTCCCATGCAGGAGATCACCGGGCACGAACTCTCTTCAAAGAAGGCCGAATACCTCCAGTACATATACAGGCAGGGCGATATCGTGAAGACGACCGAGGTTGCTGCCCACTTCTCGGTCGCGCCCTCTACGGCGACAAAGACGCTTGCAGATATAGCAAAGGCAGGCTACATAGAGCAGTCGCCCTACCATGGGGTGCAGCTCACCCATCTCGGCGCCGAGTACGCCCGATTCCTGATCCGCCGCCACAGGATCGTCGCTCTCGTCCTCAGCCGCTACGGCCTTGCGCCCGACGAGGCCTGCACTGAGGCAAAAAAGATCGAACAATGCTTCTCAAAAGAACTCACGAACAGGATATGCACGTCGCTTGGACACCCTATGATGAGCGGGTGCGGGGAGATAGAGCACGATCACTGCTGCTGCCCTCAAGGGATCGGGCAGATGAAAGTTTAGGCTCAGGCCAAATTTGAGGTGGAGAGATGAAACCACTGGATAGAAGCACTATCGCTTCTTGCTCACTCATTGCAGTCCTCTTGATCGCTGTATTTATGGCGGGATGCACAGGTGTTGACCGCCACCGGCAGGATGAGGGGATCGTCGTCGCGGTCACCATACCGCCCGAGCAGGAGTTCGTGGAACGGGTGGGAGGCGATCACGTCCGTGTCGTCCTGCTTGTGCCGCCCGGGGCCGACATGCACACATACGAACCGCCGCCGGGTGTCCTTGCGGATCTCGCAGATGCCGATATGTATGCCGTGGTGGGGTCGGGGATAGAGTTCGAGCTCGCCTGGAAGGACAGGATAGCCGCCCAGAACCCGGGCATGCTCATAGTCGACTGCTCGCGCGGCATCGACCTTATATCGGCCGACGATGACGGTCACCAGGGGACGGACCCGCATGTATGGGTCTCGCCGCGGAATGCAAAGGTGATGGTCGAAAATATACGCGAGGGGCTTGCCAGGGTCGACCCCGAGAACGCCGTAGATTATCGCCAGAACGCCGGTGCTTACCTTGAGGAGCTCGATGCCCTGGATGAGGAGATCGGCCGCTCTCTCGCTCAATCTAATGTGACGAAGATCATGGTCTACCACTCGGCGTGGGCCTACCTTGCCCGGGACTACGATCTGACCGAGGTTCCTATTGAGCACGAGGGGAAGGAGCCTTCCCCGCAGAGGATAGAGCACCTCATCGGGCAGGCAAGGGAGGAGGGGATACGTGTGATCTTCGTGTCGCCCGAACGCTCTCCCCGAAGCGCAGAGGTGATTGCAAGTGAGATCGGCGGCACCGTGGTTCTTGTAAGCCCGCTTGCAAAGGATTACATAGCGAATATGCGGCATGTGGCTGTAGCGTTTGCTGAGAGCGGCGGACCATGAACGTCGACCCCATCATAGAGGTCGACGATGTCTGGGTCAGTCTGCGCGGCCGAACCGTCCTTGAGGACGTGAACCTCGCCATACGCCCGGGCGAGTTTCACGCCATCATCGGGCCGAACGGCGGCGGAAAGACGACGCTTCTTAAGGTGATCCTGGGCCTCATCGCCCCCTGCCGCGGGGAGGTCCGGATATCTGGCAGCAGCGATGCGGCGATGCGAAGGGATCTCGGCTACGTCCCACAGTTCCGGACGTTTGACTTCGACTATCCCATAACTGTCCGGGAGATGGTCCTCTCCGGCCGCCTCGGCCACATTACCCGCCGGCCCCGCCGCTATGGTGCAGAAGACCGCGCCCGCGTGGATGAGGCGCTCGGGACGATGGGCATCGCCGGCCTTGCCGAACGGCAGATCCGCGACCTCTCGGGCGGGGAGCGGCAGAGGGCGATCATCGCTCGGGCGCTCGCCGGCGACCCGAAGGTGCTCCTCCTGGACGAGCCGACCGTCTACGTGGATGCTCCGACGGAGGCGCAGTTCTACGGAGTTCTTGATGGGCTCCGCGATAGGATGGCGATCGTCCTCGTGACCCACGATATCGGAGTGCTCCCGGGGCACGTGACCCACGTCGCCTGCCTGAACCGGCGCCTCTATACGCATCACACCGATGATATAACCCCCGACATGATCGAGGCCGCGTACCGCTGCCCGGTGGACCTGATCGCCCACGGTGTGCCACACCGGGTATTCCCAGAGCATTCAAAGGAGGAATAAGCATGTTTGAGGTGCTCGGGTTTGAGTTCTTCAGGAATGCGTTCATCGCCGGTATGCTCGCAAGCGTCGCATGCGGCATCATAGGCACATACGTAGTTGTGCGGCGGATGGTATCGGTCAGCGGCGGCATATCGCATGCGGCCTTTGGGGGGATAGGCCTTGGCTACTTCCTCGGTATAGACCCCCTCCTCGGCGCCACCGGGTTCACCGTGGCAACAGCGCTCGGTATGGGGGCGCTCCAGCTCCGGGCCCGGCAGCAGATGGATACACTCATAGGCGCGGTCTGGGCGGCCGGGATGGCCATAGGCATCCTCTTCGTCTACGTGACGCCGGGGTTTGCCCCTGATCTCTTCTCCTACCTCTTTGGGAACATCCTCCTCGTGCCGCGGGGGGATATACTCCTGATGACGGTCCTCACAGCCGTCATCGTCGCCGTTGTAGCCTTCCTCTACCGGGAGCTCCAGGCGATAACGTTCGATCCGGATTACGCGACGGTCATGAATCTCCCGGTCGAACGACTCTCCCTCCTCCTCCTGGTGCTGATCGCTCTCACGGTGGTGATGCTGATACGGGTGGTGGGGATCATCCTCGTGATCGCGCTCCTCACACTCCCGGCGGCGATCAGCCGCCTCTACACAAGGTGCATATGGAGCATGATGCTCCTTGCCGTCGCCCTCGGCATCGTCTTCACCGTCGCGGGGATCTGGTTCTCTTACCTCCTCGATGTCCCGTCGGGGGCGACGATTGTCCTCGTGAGCACGTTTGCGTACGCGGGGGCTCTCGGGATCGAGCGCCTCAAAGAGAGGGGATGATGGTCTCCGGGTGTTGAACAGATGCAAAAAAGCGGGGGGGGTGATAAGTGCCGAACCGATCCTGACTGAGGTCAGGCAAGGAAATTCTCCTGGGGCTCAAAGAGAAGGGAGAAGATATTCTCCAGCCACCCGCGCACCTGCGATAAGATAGAGACCTCCCCGGCCGGGGCGTTCGCCTTCGCCGCTGTATCCGGGTTTTCACCGGCAGGGATCGCGGTGACGGTCACGTTCTCCTCGGTCCCGTTCACCGTGAGTTCCGTTGAGCCCATATGCTCGATCAGGGCAGCATCGTTTGTGAAGAGGCGGATGGACCGATCGCCCTCGCCGCTCCCGACGGCAAGGAACCGACCGTCGGGGGTCACGGCGATCGATTCCACGCGGCCGCCAAGGGTGATCTTCTGGAGCTCGGCCCCCTGGTGGTCGAGGATATGGATCGTCCTCCCCGATGCGGCAATAACTTCGCGTGCCTCATCTGTCAGCGCTGTTGAGATTACGGCCTCTGCGACCGGGTACTTCCAGAGGTGCTCTCCTTCACCTGTGGAGAGGTATATGCACCGGTCGAGAGAGCCGGCGGCCACGAACCGGCCATCGTGAGTGATGGCAATGCCATTCACGCGCTTGCCGGTTCCGTAGCTCCAGGCCTCCCCATCGCCGCTGTTGAGGAGGTAGACCCCATAGTTATCACATCCAAGCGCGATCCTCCTGCCATTATCCGATATGGCGATGCCGTAACTGTCGGTACCCATGTCGTAGTCCCAGAGCATCTCTCTGTCCTGGTTAAATATGAATATAGCACCGTTATCGCATGCAGCGGCAATGTAAGTGCCGTTTGACGAGAGAGCCACGCCCCGGTAGATATATCCCGTCCTCTCGGTCCAGATGAGGTTTCCATCACCATCAAAGAGGTAGATCTTATCCGCGGCAACACCTATGTGTGACCCTTCGGGCGATATGCCGACGCCGTGCACATGGGAACCGGCCGTGGTCTTCCAGAGGAGATTGCCCTCCCGATCCAGGAGAGAGACCGTTAGACCTGCGCTGGTAACAATCGTGGAGCCATCACGTGCGATCGCCACGGAGCTGACGGCATCTTCGGCTCCCTTCTCCCAGAAAAGAGCATATTTTCCCTCATCGGCAGATACAGGCCCGCACAGGGTGGCGGCAAGGGTGCAGCACAGAAGGAAAGGTATAAGGAGCCTTGAGGCGCCCGGCCAAAAATCCCTGCGGTCAGAGCGTGCGGATGACGTTACTCTGGTGCCAAACCATCCTTCTCTGGTAGATCTGGTTGAAGTCACTTCCCCCGATGACATCAGGCCCTGACTACACGGATAACAGTTATAAACCTTGCGGTTGAGGTGGAGAAGCACCTTCCCTGACAGCCCACCGGCACCTGTGCAACCCATCCGGGAGCGATCTTTTGGCACCCCGGGGTCCGGGACTATCTCCTTAAGTATTTAGCACCGGGAACCGGGGACTGGCGCGGTATGAGGGCCGGCATCCCCTACGAGCGGATCAGGAAGGTTCCAGACCGGACCTGCACGCATCCTCCTGCCCGGACTCCGCCGGCGGATCGATCAGGTGCAGATCTTCGATCTTATTGATGTTTGTGAACGTCAAAAGGTCGGGATCGATCTCGCGGATCATGGCGATATCCACGTACCGGGTATTCAGGCTCCAGACCATAGCGCGAAGCGAGAGGGACTCGTGCTCCTCAAGGTAGGTGAGGAGCGCGCTCTTCCTGTAGACTGCATGGAGCGGCTCAAGCATATCGGCGTTCCAGCTCGGTATTGCGGCATCGTAACCTATAGCGGCATCAAAGAGCATCTTCACCACCGCAGGGCTTATGCAGGGCATATCGCAGGCGGCAACGAATACATAATCACCGTGCGCTGCAAGCGCCCCCGCGTGCAGGCCGCCTATGGGCCCGAGATCCCTCCTTATATCCGGTATGCACAGGACGCCGTCGAGGTGGATGAACCGCTCGCACTGCTCCGGATCCCGTGCGACCACGACGATCTCGTCGGCCACCTCCTGCAGGGTATCGATGAGGCGGTCTATGAAGGTCTTGCCCTGAAACGTGAAAAAATACTTCTCCCGCCCTCCTGCACGCCGTGCCGCTCCGCCCACAAGGATGATCGCCGAACGCATATTCATCCAACCATCAGAGCCGTTTCCCGGAAGCGGATCAGTTTGGCCAGGCAGTCGTCATAGAGCGCGTCGATGCCGTGCCGCCGGGCGAGGGCAGCCACGGCGCCGTTCATGAGATCGATCTCGATATCTCTCCCGCGAGTGAGATTCCGGAGCATCGATGAGTGGTGGTGGGCGGCCGTAGCAGGGAGCCGGGCGGTTTTGAGGTGTTCTGGGTATACTTCCAGCGTCGCCGGAGAGAGGGTTACGTCCCCGGCCTCCGCCACCCGGTAGACCTCCCCGACGATCCCGGCGATGAACGCCCGGGCGTGCGGATCAAAGAACGCCCCATAGGGGACGTTCATGATGGCGCCAGGTGAGTTTGGCGCACAGTTGTAGAGAGTCTTATACCGGATATTGCTCCTTATAACATCGGTCATCTCCGCATGGATGCCGGCCGCAAGCAGGAGGTCTGCGAGACGTTCGACCGCTTCATCCGTGCCGGATGGGAACCGGCCGAGCCACATGGGCACCGCCTCCACAGAGACATGGGCCGCCGCATAGCCCCGCCCCTCAAACCCGGTTATGGTCATCCCCTCCGGTGATCCCATCGGTGAACCGCCCGATGACCTCCTCGTTTCCTATCCCGTTCTGGGGACTCATCAGATCGCGCCCCCGCATCGTATCCGCAAACTGACGGCAGACCGCCTCCGTATCGGTGGATTTTGCAGTCATGATGTAGTAGTCGGCGGCCTGCCATGCGAAAGGAATGTCTTCAGAGCGGCTGAAGCGATAGGTGCTCTCTCCACATATACCGGTCATAAGGAGGCCTTGCTCCCGCACGGCATCCGCGTGCCGCTTCCTGGCGGCGGCATGAACCTCTGCGACACGGGATAACTTCGCGGCGATGGTCCGGCCGACCGCGCCCGCACCCAGGACCACGATCTTCATTGAGTAATTATGTAGGCAGAGTTACCTGTTAACTTCTCCCATATGCCGGCGTTCCATGGCAAGCAGCGCCTCCTTTATGGCAAGGTCCGGGGAGAACCCGCCTATGCCGGTCTTTGCGACGACCCGGTGGCAGGGTACGACGAGCGGTGTCGGATTCCTGGCCATAGCCGATCCGACGGCCCGGGGTGAGGTTCCGATATTTCGAGCGATATCGCCGTAAGTTGCGGTCTTTCCGTAAGGGATCTCGCGAACTGCGCGGTATATAGCGGCAGATGCCGATTCTCCATCGGTTGCAATACTCCGGAGTGAGGAGAGATCCCCCTGCCGCCCGGAACAGTAGAGCAGGATCGCATCAGGAACCGGCCCCTCTATACCGGCGCGCGCAAACCGCACCCGGTATACGATATCGTCCTCCCATGCCACGTGGATGTGCCAGAGGCCGAACCGGCATGACCCTGTCACGATCGCCATCTACCGGCCTCCTTTTTGAAGAGATCGATGGTGCAGGCCGTCATCTCCTCCTGCATCCACGGCGGCAGGCCGGCACGGACGCGGGGCTCCAGGAACCGCCTCTCTCCGATGATGAGCATCCCCCGGTCATCAGGCGTTCTGAGCACCCGCCCGAGCGCCTGGAGGGCGCGGTTGATCGCCGGGAGGGTGTAACTGATGAACTCACCCTCCGCCCCGAACTTCATCCGGAAGTACTCGATCACCATCCGGCGAACACGGTTGAACGGTGCGAGAGGAAGACCGATGACGAGCGCTCCCGCAAGCATCTCGCCCCGATAGTCGAGGCCCTCGCTCCACTTGCCGCCGCAGACGGCAAAGAGGATGCCGAATCTGCCTGTTCCTGGGAGGGCCATGAACTCCCGGAGCATGGCGGCGGAGGCAGCGGTATCTTTGGACTCGACGTAGATCTGTTTTTTTCTGATCCTGGGGGCGCACCGCTCTGCAAACATGTTGAGGAGGTCGTAGGAGGGAAAGTATATGGCGAGGTTTCCCGGGATGGCGGCAAACGTGGTTATGTAGTCCTCGGTTCGCGCAAGGTTCTCTTTATCCCGGCGCATGGAGTATGCGGTGGTGATATCGTCGGCGCAGAGGATGCGGCGGTTCTCGGGCGGGAAGGCGTTTGGGAGAGATATCGTGGTGACAGAAAGATCGCCGAAGTAGTAGCGCCGGTAGCTCTCTATGGGAGAGAGTGTTCCAGATATAAGGACGCAGCACGCATGTGCCTGAGCGATGTCCTGGAGTCTGGTGCTCGGGTCTATGTTCCTCACCTCGAGCGCCACCGTGCCGTCGTCTGCCTTCCGGTAGACCGTCAGGTAGGCCGGGTCGGCGGCGGATCGGAATATCCGGTAGAAGAACTCGGTCAGCCGCTCTATAGCGCTCTCCCGAAACTCGCCCGCCTGCATGTTTTTCTCGCGTATCCCCTCACTGATCTTGAGGAGATCATCGACGACCCCTTCCACGTTCTGGTAGAGCGTTCCAGCGAGGATCATCCGCTGAAATATGGCGGGGTCGAACCAGTCTTCGACCTCATGCGACGCCTTGAGCGCCTCCATGAACCGGGTGATCTGCGGCAGGATCTGGGTGATGGCATCCGCCTGTTGCTGCGTTCGCCGCCGGCCGGCAAGCTCGTGGCCGGCCTGCAGTATGTCGCGTTCCTCGATCGTCACGCTCTCGATGCTCTGGACGACGTCGCCGCAGTTATGGGCCTCATCGATGAGAAGCATGGCATCGTTCCCCTCGATCCCGAGCGAGAGGTAGAGCTGTTCGCGGATGGCATCGTCAAAGAGGTGATAGAAGTTCACGAGGATCACATCGGCGTCCCGGGCGGCGTGCATCATCATATCGTAGGGGCAAATGTCGCCGCAGAACCCGGCAAGCTGGTCAGGCCAGATCAGTTCGGTGCTCACCCGCTCGGCCCGGGTGCGCAGAACCGCCGATGATATCATCTTCAGCCCCGAATCAGAGGATTCGACAAATGATTTGCCGCGGATGAAGTAGGGGCAGATGAGCGGGTGGTCAGGGTCCATCTTACGGATCTGCTGTTTGATATGGTGGTCGTTTGACGGGACAAGCGATCCCTTCTGCGCCCGTTCCCGCATGAGCGCCGTCGAGAAAGCCTTGACGCCCTCGCACCGACGGTAGACATCTCCTTCGCCGCCGAGCGGGCACATGCTGGATTTGCCGATGAGGTAGGCGAACTTCAGGTCGCCGCGCTTCTTCCGTATGAGTTCAAGCTCGCGCATGAACGTCGAGAGCTGGCTGATGGTGCGGACGGCGACGAGCACTTTGCGCCCCCGGCTCTCCGCAAGGAGCGCTGAGACCACGCTCGATTTGCCGCTCCCGGTCGGCGCGTCGATCATGGCGATACCGCCGTCGCGCGCGACAG
>CAYPRO010000018.1:0-41164 GCA_964413225.1 uncultured Methanoculleus sp.
TCGATTGAGGAGTTGTGCTCGTCACAACGGGATGACAGGAGCTGGATCTGATCGAGACGCTGGGCCAACGCCAGTGCAGCGCGCCCGGTTCCGGGGTGAATCCCCGGAAGCGTCAGAGAATCAGGATCTATTGGCGACGACTGGAGCGTACCCGGGTGGCACACCCGGGCTGGCAGCAGAGGGAGGGAGCAGGAGACGGATCTCGCCCTCACCATCCGCTGCCTCCATCAACTGTTTCCCTTCACGCCCGGGCGTTTTCGCCCGGGTATTCGATGTCCTGCCCGACATGGGTTCGCCGAAAGACCGATCGTGCCGGTACATCCGGCACGGGATTCGGCGCCATGCATCGCCCTGTAGCAGGCCTGCAGAGCAGTGCATCAGACTACAACGCACGAAGGGTTGATTGAAACATGCCGAAGATTAACAGGCCACGCAGAGGTTCTCTCGCGTATAGCCCGCGGAAACGGGCAAAAAGCCCGGTTCCCCGGTATGGCTCATGGCCGGAGTACAGGGGAGCCCCGGCTGTGCAGGGATTTGCAGGCTACAAGGTGGGGATGACCCACGTCATAATGGTGGATGACCACAAGAGCAGCCCCACCGAAGGCCGGGACGTGATGGTGCCGGTGACCGTGGTTGAGGTCCCCCCCATGCGGGTGGCAGGCGTGCGCGCATACTGCGAGGACACCTACGGAAAGCACGCGCTGACCGAAGCCTGGACGACCGAGATCGATGAGGAGTTGTCCCGACGGATCAACGTCCCGAAGAATCACGACACCGCCGCGGCTCTCGAGGCCATCCGGGCCGCAATCGGCGAGAACAGGGTCACGGAACTCTACGCCCTCACCTACACCCGGCCCATGGAGATCACCGGTGTCCCGAAGAAGGTCCCCGACCTTATGGAGATGCGGATAGCCGGTGGAAGCCTTGGCGAGCAGATCGCCTACGCTGCCGGGATCCTCGGGAAAGAGGTCACCATATCCGGAAACCTCAAGGTCGGCGAGTACGTCGATGTGACCGCCATCACCACCGGCAAGGGCACCGAAGGCCCCGTCAAGCGCTGGGGTGTCCAGGTCCGGAAGCGGAAACACTCCCGGGGCGGCAAGAAGCGCCACATCGGCAACCTTGGTCCCTGGCACCCGCACCATGTCCGGTGGCAGGTGCCCCAGATGGGCCAGATGGGCTACCAGCAGCGCACCGAGTTCAACAAACGCATCTTAAAGATCGGCACGAACGGTGACGATATAACCCCGGCAGGCGGTTTCCTCCATTACGGCCTCGTGCGCGGCCCGTATGTGTTGATCAAGGGCTCCGTCCCCGGGCCGAACAAACGTCTCGTCAGGATACGGCCGGCAATTCGGCAGGGTGAACACACCATCCGCACGCCGGCGATCAACTTTGTCAGCGCGCAGAGCAAGCAGGGGTGAACAGCGATGAAGGCACAGGTTCGAACATTGACGGGTGAGATTGACCACGAGATCGATCTCCCGGAACTATTCAACGAAGCATACAGGCCCGATCTGATCAAGCGGGCAGTCCTTGCTCTCCAGAGCACCCGGTTCCAGCCGCACGGAACAGACCCCTATGCCGGCCTCCGCACGTCGGCAGAGTCCTGGGGCAGCGGGCGGGGCGTCGCTCAGGTCCCACGGTTAAAGAACGGCAGCAGAGTGGCCCGGGTTCCTCAGGCAACCGGCGGGCGTGCAGCCCATCCTCCAAAGGTCGCAAAGATCCTCATCAAAGAGATCAACAAAAAAGAGAAACAGATGGCCCTCCGATCTGCAATCGCAGCCAGTACATCACAGGACCTCGTTCGCGGGCGCGGACACCTCTTTGAGGGCGACCTCCCGCTGATATTTGAGGACCGGTTCGAAGAGGTCGCCCGGACGGGCGATGTCATTGCGGCCCTCTCCGCACTTGGCGTCTATGCCGACGTCGAGCGGGCGAAGGGCAGCAGAAAGGTCCGTGCAGGGCGCGGCACCATGCGTGGCCGCCGTTACAAGCAGCGCAAGAGCATCCTCATCGTCACCGGGAATGAACCGCTCCGGGCTGCCCGGAACCTTGCCGGCGTCGATGTCGTGGCGGTCAATCAGCTCAACACCGAGTTGCTCGCACCCGGCACGCAGGCAGGGCGTCTGACTGTCTGGACGGAATCTGCCATCAGAAGACTGGAGGAGTTCTCATGATACTGAAATACCCCTTCGTTACTGAAAAGGCAACGATGATGCTCGAAGGTGAGAACAAACTCCAGTTTATCGTGCAGAGGGATGCCACAAAGTCGGATATCAAGCACGAGCTGGAGTCGGCCTTCGAGCAGGAAGTGGCCGGGATCCGCACCATGATGACGATGAAGGGCGAAAAGAAGGCCATTGTACAGTTTTCGGATGCAAAAGCGGCTGAAGAGATCCTCAGCCGGCTGGGGATAATGTAAGGTGAGTGACGATGGCACATCGAATTATAGCGCAGAGCCGCGGTAAAGGTGGCCCAACCTACCGGGCACCATCGCACCGGTATAAGGCCGAGCTCCGGCACGCCGGGAAGAACACCGCTCTGATCTCGGGGCAGGTCGTCGATATAGAGCACGACCCCGCGCGTCACGCGCCGATCGCCCTCACCAGGCTCGAAGATGGCCAGAAGGTCTACATCCTTGCCACAGAAGGGCTCGGTGTCGGGGATACGGTCACCTGGGGGCCGGGAGGCGCCGTTAAGAACGGGAACACCTTGCCTCTTCAGGAGATCCCGGTCGGAGCCTACATCTGCAACATCGAGGCCCGCCCGAACGACGGCGGCAAATTCGTCCGCGCAAGCGGCGTCCAGGCCCTCGTCATCGGCAAGGCCGACGACGGCAGGGTCGGTGTAAGGATGCCGAGCGGCAAGAACAAGTGGTTCAGCGGCGTCTGCATGGCCACAGTCGGTATAGTTGCCGGCGGCGGACGGGGCGAAAAACCGTTTGCCAAGGCAGGAAAGAAATATCTCCACGTCAAGTCCTCCGCTGAGAAGTGGCCCCGGGTCAAGGGTGTCTGCATGAACGTCATCGACCACCCGTTCGGTGGCGGCGGTCACCAGCACTGCGGGCGGCCAAAGACCGTATCCCACGGGACATCCCCGGGGAGGAAGGTAGGGCATATTGCCGCCCGGAGAACCGGCAAGTGGAAGAAGTGAGGGGTGAATCATGGCAAAGAAGACACAGAAGCGAATGCCGCGGCGGCGTGAGGAGTTCACCTATCGCGGCCACTCCGTTGAGGACCTGCGGCAGATGGCTCTCTCCGAGCTGCTGCCGATCATGCCGGCCCGGGCACGCAGGAAGTTTGACCGGGGTCTCTCCCGGGAGCACGAGAAACTTCTTGCTGATCTCCGATCGGGAGATGGGGCCATCCGCACCCATCTGCGGGACATGATCGTCATGCCCGAGATGATAGGGAGGACCATCCTCATCCACAACGGAAAGGAGTTCCAGAAGGTGGATATTCAGCCCGAGGCTGTATTCCATTACCTTGGAGAGTTTGCACTGACCCGCAAGAGGGTTTCCCACGGTAGCGCCGGTATCGGTGCAACCCGGTCGAGCAAGTACGTACCGCTGAAGTGATGGCTATGGCAAGGACTGAATATTCAGCAAAGATTGAGGGTGAAACCGTCGCTCGCGCAAAGGCGAACGAACTTCCAGTCTCACCCAAGCACTCGATCGAGATTGCCAGGTTCATCAGGGATATGACCACCGTTGAGGCAAAGGCATACCTTGCCGATGTGGTGGAACTGAAGAAGGCCATCCCCTTCAAGCGGTTCAACCGGAACGTCGCCCATAAAAAGGGCCTTGAGAGGTGGGCAGCGGGCCGCTACCCCGTCAAGGCCGCGGAGGCCTACATCCGGCTGCTCAAGGCCGTCGAGAAGAACGCCGAGTACATCGGCCTTGATACCGAAAACCTCCGGATCGACCACGTCGCCGCCAACAGGGGCCGCGGTCTCCGGGCGTTCTTCCCGCGCGCGATGGGTCGCGCCACACCGAAGCGCAGGGAGACCGTTAACATCGAGATCGTTGTGACCGAGGTGGCGTAATGGCAATAGAGAAGAAGTTTATCACTGACGGCGTGCGCAACGTCCGCGTCGAGAAGTTCCTCTCAAAGGAACTCAAGCGGGCTGGGTATGGCGGTATGGATATCGCAAGGACGCCGCTTGGCACCCAGGTGACCATATTTGCAGAGAAACCCGGCATCGTGATAGGGAAAGGCGGCAAGCTGGTCCACCAGCTCACCCAGGACCTTGCCACCACCTACGATATCGAATCCCCGCAGGTGGAGGTCCAGCAGATCCAGAACCCCAACTTCAACGCCCAGATCATGGCAGAGAGGCTTGCAAACGCTCTTGAGCGCGGTTGGTACTTCCGGAAGGCCGGGCAGAGCACGATCCGCCGGGTGATGGATTCCGGTGCGCTTGGCTGCGAGGTCATCGTCGCCGGGAAGCTGACCGGTGCACGGGCACGGACCCAGAAGTTCACCGAGGGATACGTCAAGCACTGCGGCGAACCCAGCGAGACGATCGTCGAGAAGGGTTACGCCATCGCTATCAAGAAACTCGGGACCATCGGGGTCCAGGTCAAGATCGTCCCGCCGGATGCGCGGCTGCCCGACACCTTCGATGTCCTCGCCCCCGCGCCAAAGCCGGCTCCGGCAAAGCCTGCCGAGCCCGAGGAGGTCGGTGACGAGGCGTTCGAGGAGGAGTTCGAGGCGATCCCCGGCGAGGAGTACATGGAGGAGAGGTAGATGGCAATCTTTCGCGCACAGGAAGTGAGACAGCTCTCCGATGTCGAGCTCCTCGAGCAGGAGCAGAAACTTTCCCTTGAACTGATCCAGGAGCGGGGAAAGGTCAGCGCCGGCGGTGCCACCGAGAACCCCGGAAGAATCCGTGAGGTCCGAAGGACGATCGCGCGTATCCGAACCGAGAAAAACGCACGGAGGACCGCATGATCTCTCCCCAGAACGTCCTGCGGCACGAGTTGATCGGCCTGGACGTTCTGGTCGCCCGCGCAAGCAACCCCGGTCATATCGGAGTGTCCGGTCGCATCATCGATGAGACTAAAAACACCCTGATCATCCTGACCGGGCGAGGAGAGACGCGGATTCCAAAACGGTTCAGCGTGTTTTGCATCCGGCTTCCTGATGGCACAACCGTCGAGATCGACGGTTCAAGCCTCGAAACACAACCGGAACGCCGGATCAGCATGCGCATCAATAAGCGAGGATGAATAATGGCACGAAACATTGGGTTAGACGTCGCTGTTCCGGAGACGGAATGTGATGACGTAAATTGTCCGTTTCACGGCACTTTACCGGTACGCGGCCAGGTGATTACCGGCAAAGTCGTGAGCGACCGTATGAACGGTACCGTCGTCGTGGAGCGTGAGTTCCTCCACTACGTCAAGAAATACAAACGATACGAGAAGCGCAGGTCCCGGTATCATGCCCACAGCACGCCCTGCATCAACGCGGGCGTCGGCGATGTGGTCAGGATCGCGGAGTGCCGCCCGCTCTCAAAGACCAAGAACTTCGTTGTGGTCGAGGTGATGAAGGAATGAAGGCAATGCAGTCGACCATTCCGCGCGCCCTCGCCACCGGCTCCCGGATGATCTGCTCTGACAACACCGGCGCACGCCTCGTGGAGATTGTCTCGGTCGATGGCTACCACGGTGTCCGGCGGCGGCAGCCCTGCATGGGCGTCGGCGATGTCGCGACCGTGAGCGTCAAGAAGGGCACCCCCGACATGCGGAGGAAACTTGAGAAGGCGGTCGTAATCCGGCAAAAAAAAGAGATCCGCCGGCCAAACGGCATCCGGCTCTCGTTTGAGGATAACGCCATGGTGCTCATCAACGAGCGCGGCGAACCGAAGGGAACCGAGATCAAGGGGCCAGTCCCCCGCGAGATTGCCGAGCGGTTCCCAAAGATCGCCTCCATGGCGACGATCATTGTGTAAGGTGTGGTGAAGGATGGTACGCATAGCAAGCAAACAACCGAGAAAACAGCGTAAAGCGCGCTACAACGCGCCGAACCACACCCGGGGCCACTTCCTCTCCGCATCGCTTGCCCCTGAACTCCGCGGGAAGTACAACGTTCGGAGAACCCGTGTGGTCAAGGGCGACACCGTGAAGGTGCTCCGCGGCGACTTCGCCAAAGAAGAAGGCATCGTCGACGCGGTCGATATGAAGATGTTCCGGTTGATCGTGCACGGCGTGATGGTGACCAAATCCGATGGAACCGAGGTTCCCCGGCCGATTGATCCCTCGAACGTGCAGATCACGAAGCTCAACCTGAAAGATAAACTCCGCGAGGAGAGACTCGGAGGCGGAGCATAATGTCCAATCATCTCAAGCGACTGGTAGCGCCAGGATCCTGGCATATACCGAAGAAAGTACAGAAATTCGTCATGAAGACCGCCCCTGGCCCCCACAACGCCGGAGCCCTGCCGGTCGGTGTCTGGCTCCGCGAGCACATCGGCCTTGCGGAGAATGCCAGTGAGGTCCGTAAGATCCTCCACCAGCGCGACATCATCGTCAACGGGCGAGCCTGCAAAAACCCCCAGATGGGTCTTGGCGTCTTTGACATCGTCTCGATCCCGAAGATCGGGAAGCACTACCGCATCCAGCTCGACAAACGGGGCAACCTTATCGCCGTAGAGATATCAGCGGCATCCGCAAAGACCCGGCTCTGCAAGGTCAGGAACAAGACCACGGTCCACGGCGGCAGGGTGCAGCTGAACCTTGCGTTCGGCGCAAACATCCTCGCCGACAACACCTACAGGACAAAAGACTCCATCGTCGTGACCCTGGGTGTAGGCAGCGAAGACCGTTTCCGGATCATCGATCATTTCCCGTTTGCGGAAGGCAACGTGGCCATGATCGTCGGCGGGAAGCACTCCGGAAAGGTCGCGAGGATCGCCGAGATCACAAAGACCGCAAGTTCCGTCCCGAACCGGGTTATCCTTATAGACGACTCGACCGGTGAGCGGTTTGAGACCATAGAGGAGTACGTCTTCATGGTCGGCCGATCTGCGATTGCACCCGAACTGGAGGCCTCGACATGAGCGCGATGAAGGATATCTACATCGATAAGGTCGTCGTGCATATGGGCGTCGGGGAGAGCGGTGAGCGGCTGGTCAAGGCCGAGGATCTCGTGAAGAAGATCACCGGCCAGAAACCCGTCCGCACTATAGCAAAGCGGACCCAACCGGCATTCGGCATCAGGAAGGGCGCGCCCATCGGGTGCAAGGTCACCCTGCGCCGGGAGAACGCCGAGAAGTTCATCGAGACCGCGCTTGACATCATCGAGCGGCGCCTTGCCGCCTCGCAGTTCGACCGAACCGGCAACGTCTCCTTCGGCATCGAGGAGCACACGGACTTCCCCGGCATGGCCTATGATCCCGCTATCGGCATATTCGGCATGGATGTCAACGTGGTGTTCGAGCGCAAAGGCGTGCGGATCGCACGGAGAAGCGCCGAGCGCAGAAAATTGCCGGTAAAACAGAAGGTGAATCAGGAGGAAGCCATCGCGTTCATGCGCGAGTGCTACCAGGTGGAGGTGTAAGGTATGGCAGAAGAGTCAGGCGCATCTG
Organism: uncultured Methanoculleus sp.; assembly: GCA_964413225.1. Lineage (GTDB taxonomy): Archaea > Halobacteriota > Methanomicrobia > Methanomicrobiales > Methanoculleaceae > Methanoculleus. The sequence goes on from CAYPRO010000018.1 coordinate 7,594, forward strand.
CTCCGGGCAAGGGCGCAAAGAAGTTCGGCCGCGGCGCGAACGAGTGCCGCATCTGCGGCCGGAAGCAGGGCCTTGTACGTAAATACGGCATCTATTTCTGCCGCCAGTGCTTCCGCGAGTGGGCCAGGAAGATGGGCTTCAAGAAGATGAGCTAGGGGTGAGAGAATATGGCACGACTGAATCCAATCGCAGATGCGATGAGCACGATCAAGAATGCCGGCGACGCTGGAAAGAGCGAGGTTATTGTCGAACCGGCCGGCAAGCTCCTGGGCGCAATGCTCCGCGTCATGCAGGAGAACGGCTTTATCGGCGGCTTCGAGTTCATCGACGACGGCCGTGGCGGCCAGTTCCGGGTCCAGCTCTCCGGGACGATCAATAAGTGTGGCGCCATCTCCCCCCGGTTCTCGGTGGGAATGGGCGATATGGAATACTGGGAGTCGCAGTACCTCCCCGCAAAGAACTTTGGTATCCTGATCGTCTCGACCTCAAGGGGCGTCATATCCCACGAGCAGGCCCGGGGCGAGGGTATCGGCGGGCAGCTGCTGGGATACGTCTACTGACGGAGGAGAGGCTTATGGGAATAACACGACAGGTCGAGATCCCTCCCGGTGTGAACGTCACACTCGAAGGCAGCATAATCACGGTCCTGGGGCCGAAGGGTGTGCTGTCCCGTGACATGCGTTTCCCGCAGATCGATATCAGGGTCGCGGACGGCGAAGTCGTCGTCTCCACGGCATCCGACAAGAAGAGGTTCCTTGCCATGAGCGGCACGCTCGAGGCGCATGTGAAGAGCATGATCCGGGGTGTCGTCGAAGGTTACGAGTACCGCATGAAAGTGGTCTACAGCCACTTTCCTATCCAGCTCAAGGTGCAGGGCAACCTCCTTGAGATAGGCAACTTCCTTGGCGAAAAGCAGCCCCGGATGGCGAAGATCATCGAGGGCGTCACCGTCAGGGTCGGGAGCGACGAGGTTACTCTCACCGGTATCGATAAGGAGAAGGTGGGCAACACCGCCGCAAACATCGAACACGCGACGAAGATCACGAAGCGTGATCCCCGGGTGTTCCAGGACGGTATATACATCACCGAGAGGGCGTGAAGAGAATGGACGAAACACGAAGGTTGATCCGCGTCCGCACCCGGCATAACAAACCCGCCTTCAAGAGGCGAGGACTTCACCGCAAGGCGAAACTCGACGACGTCTGGCGGCGGCCGCGTGGTCTGCACAGCAAACAGAGACGGCAGTTCAGCGCAAAAGGTGTGCTTCCCAGGCCGGGATACGGTAGCCCTGCCGCAATCCGCGGCATGCACCCAAGCGGCTATGAGGAGGTCCGGGTCTTTACGCCGGCAGAGCTTGCCGGGTTGAACCCGGAGAGCCAGGCTATCCGGATCGGCGGTTCCGTTGGCAACAGAAAGCGCGGGGAGATCCAGACCCGGGCCCTGGAACTGGGGCTCAAGGTGCTGAACGCAAAAGATCTTGCCCGTGCGGTGGAAGCGGTTGCTGGAAGCGAAGAGGAGGTGGACGAGGATGAGTGATCTTGCCAACCAGAAGCGGATGGCAGCCGCCATCCTCAAGTGCGGGGTCAACCGTATCTGGTTTGATCCCGATCGCCAGACCGATATCGAGGCGGCCATCTCCCGGAGTGACCTGCGCAATCTCATCGGTGAGGGTGCGATCACGGCTCATGCCGTGAAGGGGAACAGTCGTGGCCGGGCACGTGTGCGGATAGCACAGCGCTCCTACGGCCATCGGAAAGGACCGGGGCGGAGGAAGGGCGCCGCTGGCTCCCGCGCCTCGAGCAAGCGCACGTGGATCGGCAGGATCCGGGCACAACGCCGTGTTTTGCGCGATATGCGCGCAGAAGGCAGGATAGAGCGGAGCCTCTACCGTGTTATGTATCGGCGGGCTTCCGGAGGACAGTTCCGGAGCGTGGCGCATCTTGAGGCCCAGGTTGAGATAACGGCAGGGAGGATGAGATAATGGCAACAGGCCCACGATACTTTGTGCCCTTCCGGAGAAGGCACGAGGGCAGGACAGACTACTACAAGCGGATGGCGCTTCTGTCGTCAGGCAGCCCGAGAATGGTCGTCCGGAAGACGAACCGGCAGATCATCGTGCAGCTGGTCGTCCCCGAGAATGAGGGAGACCGCACACTTGTGGCTGCATACTCATCCGAGCTTGCCAATTACGGCTACGAGGGATCGACTGCGAGCACCCCGGCCGCTTACCTGACCGGGATGCTGTTTGCAGTCAAGGCGCTGAGCGCAGGGTATGAAGAAGGTATACTGGATATCGGGCTTGCCCGGGCAAAACCCGGAGCGCGTGTCTTTGCCGCCCTCAAGGGAGCGGTGGACGGCGGTCTTGATGTCCCCTACGGCGAGTCAATCCTCCCTGATGAGGAGCGGCTCAAGGGTGCCCACATCGCCGGGTATGCCCCTGAGAAGGCAGGCAACCTGGTGGCGAATGTAGAGGCTGTGGCTCTGGCTATCAAGAAGGAGCTGGTGTGACAATGGCATACACACAGGAAGAATGGATTCCGCTCACCGGTCTTGGGCGCATGGTCGCCGCAGGCGAGATCACCAGCATCGATGAGGTGCTCGCGAGCGGCAGACCGATCAAGGAGCCCCAGATCGTCGATCTCCTCCTGCCCGACCTGGAGGATGAGGTGCTGGACATCAACATGGTCCAGCGGATGACGGACTCGGGTCGCCGTGTAAAGTTCCGCACCGTCGTGGTGGTCGGCAACCGGAACGGCTACGTCGGGTTCGGCCAGGGCAAGGATGCCCAGGTCGGAAACGCGATCCAGAAGGCAATAACGGATGCGAAGGTGAACCTCATCAAGGTCTCGCGGGGATGCGGGAGCTGGGAGTGCGGTTGTGATACCACTCACTCGATCCCCATCGAGGTGACCGGCAAGGCAGGCAGCGTCCGGGTGACGCTGAAACCCGCCCCGCAGGGGATCGGCCTCGTGACCGGGGATATACCAAAGAAGGTTCTGACGCTTGCAGGTATCAAGGACGTCTGGGCCTTCAACCGGGGGCAGACCCGGACGACGATCAACTACGCCAGGGCGACGTTTGAGGCGCTCCGGCAGACAAAGATCGTCAGGATCGGGGGGACAGAGTAGATGTATGCTGTAGTGCAGGTGCGCGGTGTGGTCAAGACCAACCGCGAGATCAAGGATACGTTAAAGATGCTCCGTCTGCACCATGTCAACCACTGCGTCCTCGTGCCCGATACGCCGGCGTATCTCGGCATGATCCGCAAGGTGAAGGATTTTGTGGCCTACGGCGAGGTGGACGCAGAGACCCTGGCCACCCTTCTGCGCACCCGGGGCAGGCTGACCGGGGACGAGCATCTGACCGACAACTACGTCAGTGCGCATACCCCGTATGCAGGCATCGATGAATTCGCGAGGGCGCTCTGCAGCGGTGAGACCACGATCTGTGATCTCGCTGAGATCAAGCCGGTCCTCCGGCTACACCCACCACGAAAGGGCTATAAAACCATCAAGCGAACCTTTCAGCAGGGTGGAGCTCTCGGCTACTATGGGCCCGAGATCAACGATCTCCTCTACAAGATGAGGTGAGACTGATGCCCGTAAACAAGAGATCCAAATACAGGGGTTCACGGACCTGTGGCGGCGGCACGCACAAGAACCGGCGCGGCGCCGGCAACAGGGGTGGACGGGGTAGAGCCGGGCAGCGGGACCACCGCTTCTCCCACTTCTACTTAAAGGGCGAGATATCCAACGGCAAGCACGGGTTCATCAGTAAGACATCCGTGCCGGTATCCGCCCTCGATGTCGGGGAGATCGACCAGATGGCTGAGGTACTGCTCCGCGAGGGGCTTGCGAGCCAGGAGGGCGACCTCATCGCCCTCGACGCCACCGGGCTTGGTATCGATAAGGTGCTTGGCGGCGGAAGAGTCACCCACAGGATGAGTATCTCCGCCCGGGCGTTCTCAGAACGGGCCCGGGCAAAAATCGAGGAGATGGGCGGTCAGGCAACGACCGTCTGATCTTCTTTTCAGGTGAAACCATGGGAGATCTGCTGGATAGATTTGAACCCTTCCTTGCAGCGATGCCTGCAGTCAGAAGTCCGGAGGGGCACGTTCACTTCAAGAACAAACTTGTGTGGACGCTTGCAATCCTGCTCCTCTACTTCGCATTGACCAACATCAGTATCTTTGGACTCTCTTTGCAGTCACAGGATATCTTTGGAATGTACCGCGCCCTGCTTGCCGGTGCAAGCGGCTCTCTTCTGCATCTTGGTATCGGGCCGATCGTCACCGCGTCGATCGTGCTGCAGCTGCTCAAGGGTGCCGGAATCCTGCAGATCGATACAAGCGATACCCGTGGCCAGGTCATGTACATGGGCCTGCAGAAGATGCTCATATTCGTTATGATCATCGTCGAGGCGCTCCCTATGGTCCTGAGCGGTATGATGATGCCCGATCCGTCGGTGGCAACGCAGTTCTTCGGCGGAAACATGCTTGCGGTCTCGCTTCTGATCTTCATCCAGATCTGCATCGGCGGCCTCCTTGTGGTGCTGATGGATGAGGTGGTCACCAAGTGGGGCGTCGGATCAGGCGTGGGGCTCTTCATCGTCGCAGGAGTCTCTCAGGGCCTCGTGAACGGGTTCTTAAACTGGCAGACGGGTACCGATCCCTTCCCGATCGGATTCTTCCCGCGACTGTTCGCCATCGGGACATCGGGGGCGAACTTCCTTGAGTACTTCAGCACGGATGTGCTTGCCCTCATAACGACGATCGTCATCTTCCTGGTCATCGTCTACGTGGAGTCGACCCGTGTTGAGATCCCGCTTGCCCATACCGCCGTCCGGGGCGCCCGGGCACGGTTCCCGGTGAAACTCATATACGCAAGCGTTCTCCCCATGATCCTCGTCCGGGTGCTGCAGGCGAACATACAGATGATCGGTATGTTCCTCTCGAACGCCGGGATAACCATCTTCGGTGAGTTCCAGAACCAGCACCCTATAAATGGCCTGATGTGGTATATCGCTCCCATCAACCAGCCGCATGACTGGATGTGGTGGCTTGCCGACCTCGGGCACGCCCCCTGGGAGATCCTCCTCCGGATGGGCATCGATATCGGCATCATGGTGATCGGCGGCGCGATCTTTGCTCTCTTCTGGATCAAGACTGCGGGCCTCGACTCAAAAGACGTGGCCCGGCAGATCCAGAGGAGCGGTATGCATATCCCCGGTTACCGCCGAAACGAGCAGGTGCTTGAGAAGTACCTCGACCGCTACATACCGAGGATCACCATCATCGGCGGTGCGTTCATCGGTATCCTCTCGGTCGTCGCAAACCTCTTCGGTGTGATTGGCGCGGTCGGAGGGACGGGGCTGCTGCTTGCAGTGAGCATCACATACCGTCTCTACGAGGAGATTGCAAGCCAGCAGATCATGGAGATGTACCCGTTCATGCGGGGATTCTTCGGGAAAGAGTAGTAAGTCAGGGGGCCTATAGCGCCTCTGCCGGGGTCGATCCAATCCCGGCTATTTTTTTACGCGCAATGCTGCATCATGCCGGATGATTGTAAGGCTGTATCCACCTTCCGGCCTCTGCAGGAGAAAGACGCTACATCCAGACCCTCCATGCTCTGCTATGGCGGCCTAGCCAGATGTCCTTTTCCGATGGGGCTCTCATGGCGTTCCGGCTCCGGTTGATTCCGAAAGGCATTACTCTTCTGAGCGTGGATTTATTTTGCAGGGAACACAACATAAACGGAGTGATAGAGTTGGGGAAGAAAGTCGTCGTGACGGGGGTTCCCGGCGTCGGGAAGACCACTGTCATCAACGGAGCAATGGAGCGGCTGGCGGCCGAAGGCGTCGCGTATAAAGCCGTCAATTTCGGAACGTTCATGTTCGACGTGGCGAGGAAAGAGAACCTCGCCGAGAACCGCGACGAGATGCGTAAACTCGGAAAAGATGTCCAGAAGCGCCTCCAACAGGCGGCGGCATCGGAGATCGCTGCCATGAGCGCCGATGCGAACATCATAGTCGATACCCACAGCAGTGTCAAGACCCCGGCGGGGTTCCTCGCGGGGCTGCCTGAGTGGGTGCTCAGGGAGCTGATGCCGGATATCATCGTCCTGGTGGAGACCGATCCGGACCAGATCCTTATGCGCCGGCTCGGTGACGCTTCACGAGTCCGGGATATGGAGGGAGCCCGGGCCATCGCCGAACATCAGGAGTTCAACCGTGCAGTCAGCGCGGCGTACGCTATGTATACCGGTTGTACCATCAAGATCGTCCGAAACGAGAATTTCCTCCTTGAGCGGGGCATCGATGACCTGGCGGATGTGCTGAGGTAACCTTGTTATGGTGGACCTGAAGAAGCATGGCCCGACGATCGCTATCGTCTTCACCATGCTCGTTATGCTCTCCTACGGCATCGAGTGGATACGGGTGACGGTCGGTCAGGGGATGAACATACTGCTTGGACCATTCATCGACGACTTCGGCGTGCCGTTCTTTGTCATGATCATGATCCTCTCAAGCATCACCGGCCTCTACTCGTCGCTCGTCCAGAAGTATACCATCGACTACGAGAAGATGCAGGAGACGCAGACGAAGATGCGGGCCTTCCAGAAGGAGTTCAGAGAGGCCCAGCTCTCCGGGGACGAGAAAAGGATCAAGAAACTCCAGGCAAAGCAGGAGCGGATGATGCAGGACCAGCTCGACATGTCCCGCCAGCAGTTCACCCCGATGGCGATCATCCTCATCCTCTCGGTGCCTATATTCTTCTGGCTCCTCCTGCGACTCCCGGCGGTCGGCACACCGGCCACCATAGCAAGCGGCATAGTTATGCCCTACATCGGGGCCGTCACGCTCTCGAGTATTGCGTTCTGGATCGTTCCGGCCTGGATCCTCTGGTATATGCTCTGTTCGCTGACGATCAGCCAGGTGATAAGGAAATCGCTCAACATAGGAGGGCTCTGATGCGGATCACCATCAGCGGTCCTCCGGGGAGCGGCACCACGTCGCTTGCCCGCTCCATCGCCGGGAAGTACGGGCTTGAGTTCATATCTGCAGGAGAAGTCTTCCGTCAGCTCGCCCGGGAGCACGGCATGGATCTTGCCGGATTTGGAAGGTTTGCAGAGAGCGATCCCGCAATCGACCGTATGATCGATGCCCGGCAAAAAGAGATCGGCGAAGGATCGGATGGCATCATCGTCGAGGGGAGGCTCTCGGGCCGGATGATCGAGAACGCCGATCTCCGGATCTGGCTCTCGGCGTCGATCGCCTGTCGGGCAAAGCGGATCGCGGGGCGTGATGGCATGGACGAGGAGGGAGCACGGATCTACACCGAGAACCGGCAGCGCTCGGAGGCCGCTCGTTACAGGAGTTACTACGACATCGATATAAACGATCTCTCACCGTATGATATCGTCCTCTCCTCCGAGACCTTCGGCGTGGATGCTCTTGCTGCGATTGTGGATGCGGCGATTGCATGCCTTGCGCGGCAGAAAAGCGCCCTCTAACGTTTCTCCGCCCTCTTTGCCTTTATCTTTTTGATACGGCGGAGCCGCGTCCACTCCTGCCGCTCCATCTCATCGCGTTGGTCCTCGATGAACCGGCGTTTTTCCGTAAGCTCCGGTATGACCTTGAACTCAAGGGCGTTCACCCTTCGACGGGTCCGCTCGATCTCATCGAGCAGCCGCCTGACGCTCCCCTCGAGCTCGGCGCTTGTTATGACCGCTTCAAGGAGGTTTTCGTAGGCATCGGCGAGATCATCGATGACCGACGATGTCCCGAGGACGCCGTATCCCCGCTCATCAAGCGTCTTTTTTACCGCCACCGGTTCCAGATCGAGAAGCTGCACGCCAAAGACGTTCTTGTGCCCGACCGTGTAGGTCGGGACGGTCTCCACCGAGAGCGCCGCAAGGAGCACTCCCGTCGCCCCCTCCATCATGGAGGCGATTGCCGCCATCTCCCGGGCTCCGGTATAGAGTTCTTCGAGTTTCTGGCGCTGCAGTGCGGCCCGGTCAGTGATCCTGATCAGCTCCAGCATCATGCCATCGAGTTTCATCGAGAGGAGTTCATGTACCCGCTCCGCAAGCGCCATTCGCTTTTTCACGATCAGGAGGCCGGCCCGGGTTGGTTTGATGTCGTCGATCGGCATGGTCTCTCCTCACAGGACGATATACTGCCATATACGGTCGGTTGGCAGACCGAACGCCTTCCCCCGTGCGATCGCCCGCAGGTTCGCGACTTCGTACCTTTTCCGCTCAAGGTACGCAAGCACCGGCAGGACCGAGAACGGGTGGCGCCGGGAGAGGGAGTCCATCTGCTGGAGCCTGGCACGGGTGATCGCCATCTCTACTTCGTGAGCGGGTCGCAGGTGCTGGTGCCATCGCCGCCAGACCATCTCCGCGGCGTCCATGCTCGAGAAGTCCGGACTCTTCCGGAGCTCGCGCACCGCCCGGGTCAGAACCGGGACGATCGGCGTCTGTAAAAAGACGTGGATGAACTCTTCCTCCGTCCCGATACCGTAGAGCCGGTGGAAGAGATCGGTCGGTATGTTGCCGCCCGGGATCATGGTCCGGTCGACGGCAGTTATGTCGCATACCTCCCTTGCGCAGTGGAGCCGAAGGAGATTCTTCATGTTGGTTATATCTATCTCGAACCGGAGGTAGGCTATCAGTTCCTGGCAGCCGCTGCACCCTGATGCGGCAAGGCCGAGTAGCCCGGCGTAGTAATGCCTGTAGAGGTCGTCCTCAATCCGGGCAAATATGCCCTTCTTCCAGCCGGGCCGGTAGTGTTCTGCAAGGACCGGATAGAGCCGCCAGCCCTCGAGCGATTCCAGTATAGCGCCGCACCGTGTGAGGGTGAGGAGGTGATCGAGGAGAGCACTATCAAGTTCGCCCGCCGGTATTAGCAGATCGCGAATCTGTTGTCGGGGTATATTATGCACCGTGCCCCTCAGGATGGCCATGACGTTTGCTATATCCCACCGGGTGAGGTACTCCCCTGTCAGGGTGCGCAGATCCCCCTGGGAGATCGCCATGGCGCTCCGAAACGATCGTGCCAGACTGCGGTTTACCGCCTCCTCGATGAGCTGGGCGCCGGAAAAGTCGCCGGCGAGATCCATGATCTCCTGGTAATCTTCCTGTCGGCCGAGGTGGGTGGTGACCTCCGGTATGCCCATCCGCATGAGGCGGAGGTACGCCTCACGGGGGAGGAGTTTTGTCCTGCGGACGCGGAACCGGGTGCAGGCATAGACGCATGACGGGGAGATCAGGCCGCACAGGGTCATGTACATCTATTATCACCCCCTCGTATAAATGAGCATCCGGCCGATCAGGGATAGGATGTCTTTTTGGGGCACCCCCGGGCCCGGCCGACGTATCTGAGGCGGCCGTGGCCGGCGCCTGCCGGATGGCCCCGTGTATCGAAGGCAACCATCCATGCCGGGTAAGGTTCATAACCGGTGCCGGCGATCCTTCTTCGATCGCTATGCCCTGCTCGGTCGTGACGGGGGATGCCTTTGCTGGTCATGACGACCCCGGCCACCCCGAGTCACAGGCACGCCTTGAGGCTGCGCTTGCCGGTGTGCCGGCCGGTGTCCGGCGATATGCGCCTGAGCAGGCGACGGCCCGCGACCTCGAGCGGGTGCATACTCACCAGCATGTTGCGGCCATCCGCTCGCTCTGCAGGGAGTGCCCCCCGGGCCGGACCCGGTATATCGATCCCGATACATACGTCGGATCGGGATCGTTCGATGCGGCTCTCTATGCGGTGGGGGCTGCATGGCAGGCCGTGGAGCGAGCGCTTGAAGGCGAGCACTCCTTTGCCCTAGTTCGTCCGCCGGGCCACCATGCCACGCCGGATAGGGCGATGGGGTTCTGCCTCTTCAACAACGTTGCCGTCGCGGCGGCGCGGGCGCTCGACCGGGTCGACCGGGTCGCCATCGTCGACTGGGATGTGCATCACGGGAACGGGACGCAGGCGGCGTTTTACGCCTCTGACCGGGTGCTCTACTGCTCGGTTCACCAGATGGGGATCTTCCCCGGGACCGGCTGGCCGGACGAGCGGGGTGCCGGATACACCATCAACGCGCCGCTTGAACCGGGCTCGACCGGCGCCGACTATGCCCTGGTCTTTCGCGAGGTCTTTATACCGGCCATCCGGCGGTTCGAACCGGATATCGTTGTGGTCTCGGCGGGACAGGATGCGCTCTTCGATGATCCGATCGGCTCGATGCAACTTCGCCCCGATGACTTCGGGGTTCTGACCGGGATGTTGGCTGACGCGAGTCCTGCGGCTCTTGCTCTGGTGCTTGAGGGGGGTTACGGTCGGTCGCATGCCGACGCCATAGGAGCGATCTTTGCCGCCCTGGATGGAACACGTTTCACCCCGGGCGGCGGCGAGCCGAAGGCGGGCACCCGGCTGCTCGTCAAGGTGCATGCCGCCCTCCCGTGACGGGATGTGCGGTATCTCCGTCACGGTGAGGATGCTCCACCGCTGTTATGCCTGCGGAGAGGTGCCGCCTGTGCCTGCTGTTGCATGAACCGCAGTCGGCAACTCGCCCGCTGCCGCGTCCCGTATGGCGGCTGTCCGTTCAAAAAGTATTTATGCATACAATAATGTATTACTTTATACAATGATGTTTGAAATGATTCAGGGATCTATCGTCCGGCCCATCTCGCAGCCACGCTGGCGTCTCTGCCGGACTCAACAACCTCTAAATCCGCATCGCCAGTCGGTTACCATACCAGAAAGATACCATGAAATCAAGAGATATTGCAATCGTCGGCACACTTCTTGCCGTAGGGGCCATCATCAGGTACATCTCCCTCCTGATCCCCGGCCCCATCGTATCGAACCTTGTTATCGCCTTTTATAGCCTGGCCATCATCCTCGTCGTGCCCACATTCCGCGAGGCGCTCGGGATCGGCGTTGTCGCGGGTATTATATGCGCCCTCATAAGCCACTCGATCTTCCCGCCGGCAAACCTTGTCAGCGAACCTATCGGCGCGGTTGTCTGTCTTGCGACCTGTCTGCTGTTAAAGGAGCGTTTCATTCTCGCACCCGCCGTGACGGCGCTCATCACCACTCTCGCAAGCGGATTCTCCTTCGTCTTCATCGCGCTCTTTGCGGTGGCCCCGATGATCCTCGGTACGTTCGGCACCGCCGGCGCGTTCCTTGCGGTCACCATGCCGATAGTCCTCGTCACGGCGGCGGTCAACGCCATCGTCGCACAGGTGCTCGCGGTGCCGGCATCGCGGGCGCTCCTCCTGCAGGCTGCCCCGGTGCGGGGAGCAGGACCGGTCGATGACTCCTGAGACCGCTCTCTCGCTCTCGGGCGTCTCCTACACGTATCCTGGTTCCGGTGCACCGGTACTTAGCGGGATCGACCTTGATGTCCGGCGGGGGGAGATCGTCCTCGTCACCGGCCCTACCGGAGCGGGGAAGACAACCCTCTGCCTTGCGGCGTCCGGCATCCTCTACCACGAGTACGGCGGCACGCTCGAGGGCAGGATAACCATCCTCGGGAAGAACATCCGGGACTACCCGGGCATGGCCGGTATAGGGAGGCACGTCGGTGTGGTCTTCGATGACGCCGACGCCCAGCTCATATTCACGACGGTCGAGGAGGAGGTCGCTTCCGGGCTTGAGAACCTCGGCGTTCCTCTGGAAGAGATGCAGTGGAGGCTCCGTCACGTGATGGAGGCGGTCGGGATAGCAGATCTTGGGGATCGGGCCCCGCACACCCTCTCCGGCGGGCAGAAGCAGAGGGTCGCCATCGCCGCAACCCTTGCCCTGGACAGGGATATCCTCATCCTCGACGAACCAACCGCCGAACTGGATAGGGAGGCGACCGCCGCGGTATCCGCCCTCCTCCGGCATATCGCGGATGAGGGTAAGGCCGTGCTCATCGTCGAACAGAAACTCGATGCGCTTGCCGCCATCGCGGATCGGATGGTCGTCGTCGAGGACGGGGCGATCGCGCACGAAGGGGCTCCCGCGCCTGGGGCCCATACGGAGGGTGGCGTCCGGCGTCATGCTCGCACAGCGTTCTCCCAAAGCGAAGCGGCGCCCGTCATATCCATCCCGGGGCTCGTCCACCGCTACGACGACGTGACGGCCCTCGGTGGAGTCGATATCGAGGTCGCCGAAGGCGAGATCGTGGCCGTGGTCGGTGAGAACGGATCGGGGAAGACGACGCTCATAAAACACCTCAACGGGCTGCTCCGCCCCACAGAAGGGAGCGTCACCGTTGACGGACTCGATGCCGCGAAGATCCCGGTCGCAGAACTCGCGCGGCATGTGGGCCTCGTCTTTCAGAACCCCGATGCCATGCTCTTTGCAGATACCGTCGAGGAAGAGGTGGCGTTCGGGCTCAAGAACATCGGTCCCGGCGATCCGGCTCAGGCGGTCGACGCGGCCCTCCGTGAGGTCGGTCTCCTCCACCGAAAGCCGGTCTACCCTCGGTCGCTCTCGCGGGGCGAACGACAGCGCCTGGCAATCGCCTGCGTCATCGCCATGAGGCCGAAGGTGATCGTCCTCGACGAGCCCACGACCGGGCTCGATGCCCGGGAGTCGGCGCGGGTCATGGAGATCCTCGACCGCCTGCGGGGAGCCGGCCACACGATCGTCATGGTGACCCACGATCTGGATATCGGGGGGGCATATGCCGACCGCCTGGTCAGGATGGAGCAGGGACGCGTGAGGGTGTGAACCATGCCCGAGATCATGCAGTACGTCAACCGGGAGAGCGCCTTTCACCGACTTCACCCGTTCACCAAACTGGCCGGCGCCACACTCATAACGGCGCTTGCTGTCCTGACGGGCGATACCGTGATGCTTGCTCTCCTCGTCGGGGCGGTCGTGGCCGTAGCGACGGCGGGCGGGCTTGCCCGCGACCTCCTCCGGCAGGTTCCCCTCCTCCTCTCTCTTGCGGCAAGCCTTCTCCTCCTCACCGTCCTCACCATTCGGAGCGGGGAGACCCTCGGCTACCTGATCTCTCCGGCGCTCCCCGTCACGGCAGGAGCAATCGACCTTGCGCTCGCGATGTCGCTCCGGTTCGCGGCGATGCTCTTTGCGTTTCAGCTCTTCGTCATATCGACGCAGCCGCGCGACCTCATCCACATCATGGATCGCCTCAGGGTGCCCGTCGATTACACGCTCATGCTCCTGATAGCCCTCAGGTTCATACCGGGCCTGCAGCTTGAGGGGAAGCGGATCCATGAGGCGCAGGTTGCCCGGGGCTACAACCCCGGGAAGGGCCCTGCCGGCAAAGTCCGGGGCCTCTTTCCCATCATCATCCCCCTGGTCTCAAACTCCCTCGGGAAGGCCACGATCCTCGGGCTGACCATCGATCTGCGGGGTTACCGTTCCGGCAGGCCTACGCCTATGTGCGGACCTTGCCCGGGCAGGGCCGATCTTGCCGGGTTCTGCTGCATGGGGCTCCTCGCCGCTGGGTATTTGGTCGCGCTGGTCGTATAACCTGATATGCGCAACGGTGCACCTCCGGAGGTGTTTGAGTTCTACATCGGCGGGAGCGTCGGGCCGTCCCTCTACGTCAGGCTCGTGGATGGCCGGCTCCTCCATGAGCGGGCGAGTGGGGGCGGCTACTCGGGGGTCGTGATGGAGGCGTCGCCCGCTCCGGAGAAGTGGGCGCGGTTCCGGGAAGCCGTCGACCGGCTCGGTGTCCGGGGGTGGGAGCCGGAGTACGTCTCCGCTTACTCCTGCTGCGACGTCACCTACTGGCACCTTTTGCTGGATATGGATGGACGCCGTACCGCCGCTCGGGGAGCAAACGGTTATCCGGGCTCCTCGGGGCCGAAGGTTTCAGGGCAGTTTCGGGAGTTTTGCACGGCTGTGGAGCGGTTGATAGGGCGGAGCACCTGAAGGCTCAGGGAACGACCGATCTCAGGTGGGCAAGGCTCTTTTCGTACTGCCCGAACGATACCGGCTCAACGACCTTTGTGACACTGCGGGGAAGCGCCGCCATGATCCGCCCAAAATCAATCTCCCCTTCCCCGCATGCCAGGTGTTCGTCCCGGATACCGTGGTTGTCGTGCAGGTGAACATGGGTTGCCCCTCCTCGCTCCAGGAACGCCTCCAGGTTACCGTTCACGTGGGCGTGCCCCACGTCAAGGGCAAACCCGAGGCCGAGATCGGCGAGCCGGTCGAGGAACCCCGTCTCCCTGAAGAAACATATATCCCACGCCCCCATATTCTCTATGGCAAGCCGGACGCCTACGTCCGGCTGGATGGCAGCGAGGTCGGCAAGCGAGCGGTCGAGGGCCTGCCCGGCTATGCTCTGCATCTCCTCACCCCAGATATGCCCCGGGTGGATGACCAGCTGTTTGGCCCCTAACCGATCACAGATCTCTACGAGATCCTCAAGAACCCTTATGGTAGCCCTCCGCAGATGCTCGTTCTCGGACGCTATGTTTATATCTGCGACCGGAGCGTGGACCGTGTAACAGAGATCGAATGAGTGACAGACTTCTTCGCACGAAAAGAGATCGTGAGGGCCGTCGGAGAGGATCTCCGCAAATCCTGTATGGTCGATGATGAGGTCAAGCGCATCCTCAAGAGGTCGATCCATCAGACAGCAGGTGGAGCAGCCGATAGAATTCTTTGCAGGCATACGATCGCCTACCGCCTCTCTCTTCGCCGCCACATCAGCGCTGCAGCACATGCGCCCACGGCAACCGGCGCTGCCGGGGAGAGGGCCGTGCCCTGCGGCGGGGTTATCTGCCCGTTGTCAGGGGCAACTGAGGTCTGAGGGGATTTGGTGGTGGAGAAGGCATCTGGTGATGGCGTGTCGGTGGCGTGGGCCTCCGGCTGCAGCCTGAATACCGATACGGTTCCGTCGAGTGCACCGGCGATGATGCGGGTCATGTCGGGAGAGGCAAAGACGCATCGAATATCCTCTCCGATCACACCCCGCCACAGGGCTGTTTTATCCCGTTTGAGCACGGATATGCCTTCTCCCGCCAGCACGAGAGTCGATCCGTCTTCGGAGAGCGAGAGATCCACGGCTCTGCCGTCTGCCGGGGACTTCCAGAGCAGTCGACCGTGTCTGTTGAGGAGGTACACGGTTTGCCGGGATGAGACTGCGGCTATTGTCGATCCATCATGGGATATGACCACCCGGATGCCGCTGTTGCCCGTCCTGTAGTTCCAGAGCAGCCGCCCGTCCTGGCTGAAGAAGTATATATTTCCCGAGTCGCCGCCGGCAACTATACCCGACCCTTCTCCGTCTATCGAGACGCTTCCGATGGGATCCTCCGTACCGGAGGGCCAGATGGTTCCGGCGGTCGCCAATTCGCTCTCGGCGGAGAAGACCTGAAGGCCGGCACCGGTTCCTGCATAGACCGTCCTTCCGTCTGCGGTGATGGCGATCCCCAGGATCCGGGATGCAGGCGTATAACGGTGGAGCACCTCCCCGCTTCGATCAAAGAGCAGGAGATGATCCCCTCCGGCTGCTATACGTTCGCCGTCGGGGGTTATGGCCACACTCCTGCCGCACGACACCGGGTAGTTCCAGAGCATTGTTCCGTTCCCGTCAAAGAGGTATACCTTCTCCCCCGTGATCGCGGCACAGGAGAGGCTGTATTCCGAGAACATAACCCCCCGGACCTGATCGCCGGTGCCGGCCTGCCAGATCTCTTCTCCGGTGAGTGTCTGCCCCTGGGCGGGGCATGCAAAGCCGCTTGCGAGGATGGCCATAAAAAAGAGGGGTAAGAGTGGGTTTGGCCGCATTCCGCACCGTCCCTTCCTACCTCTTCGCCCTGATCAGGAGAACGGCGAGCAGCGCAGAGACGAGTGGGATCATGCCGAATCCCGGGGATTGAGCCACGGAAGCCTCTCTTTGCGGGATCGTATTAAAGAGGTCCGGGTGGAGGGCGACCGCCATCTCCTCGAGTGCATCCACGATCCGTGGGCTCCCGCGGCTTATGGCGTCAGCGTCGACGACGTAAACATGTCCGTTCCTGACGGCATCAAGCCTCTGCATCCTGGATTCGCTCATGATGTAGTCATAGACGATA
This sequence comes from uncultured Methanoculleus sp., assembly GCA_964413225.1. GTDB lineage: Archaea > Halobacteriota > Methanomicrobia > Methanomicrobiales > Methanoculleaceae > Methanoculleus. Next base: position 23,631 of record CAYPRO010000018.1, read on the forward strand.
TCGTATCCTCCTGCGCTCATACCATCGCCCGAGCTGACAAAGACGTAATCCGGGTTCGTGGTGATGAACTCTTCAAGGCCGACGATACCCCATCCCTCAACCGAACCGAATGCGTTGGTTCCCCCGACCATCGTGATAACCTCGTTCTGGAACGTCTCGTTGCCGCTGACCCAGATGGGGTCGTACCAGACGATATGGGCGATGGACGGTTTTTCTGAAAGCCCCTCTATCTTCTCCGTCACAGCCTGTATGCGGGCCCGGAGTTCTTTCACGCACGCCGATGCCTGTTCTTCCTGCCCGGTTACCGTTCCAACGAGTTCGATATCCTGCAGGACATCTTCGACCGTCTGCGGGTTGAGGGAGAGAACGGTCATCCCCATGCTTCGCAGGCGGTTGATAGCATCTTCCGTGTTGCCGAGTGTGGCAAGAACCAGATCGGGCTTTGCTGCGATCACCTTCTCGAGGTTGATGGTGCTGTATCCGCCGACTTTCGGTTTATCTCTGGCTTCTCCGGGGTAGTCGCAGTAATCGGTGACGCCGACGATCCGATCCCCGAGATCGAGGGCATACAGTATCTCGGTGTTGGAAGGCGCCAGTGAGACGATCCTTTGCGGTGTTCCCCGGATGGTGACGCTCTCCCCGAAGTCGTCGATCACCGTGACGGTTCTCGCGCCGGGATCTGCTGCTGCAAGAGTGGGTGCTTTTCCCGGGGATGCCGTCGGGACGGCGGTCGTGGAGCCCGACGTGGATACGACGGATGATGCCTGTGCGGCCGGTGAGGGCAGTATCGGATATGGTCTACCGAGGAGTGCAGGAACTGCGCTTGCGGTCATCCTGCAGGGGCTGTCGGTCACGTACGCGGTGTAGCGGAACGAACCGTCGGGGTCTCGCATGCCGGCGAGGTGGTCGATCACGCTCGTCTCACCCACCCTCCACTCCGCGGGGTTATCTCCCGCAGCAACGATACCCTGGATGACCCAGGCGTCCGATGCGGTGTTTGTAGCGCTCGTCCCCCCGTAGTGGAAACCGCCATCATCCTGTTGCATCCCCCTCAGGTATGCAAGACCTTTCTGCACCGCGGGCGCATCGCGGGGGATGCCTGCCGCTGCGAGCGCCTCAAGTGCGGCACCCGTATCGTCGGGATCGCTCTCGGCGCCAGATGTCCAGGGGAAGCCGCCGTCGGCGTTCTGCCGGGATATCAACCAGTCGGCCGATCTTTTGGCATCCTCGCCGACGGAGGCGAGGGCTATGGTCGCCCAGATGGTCGTGTAGACGTGGTCCCCTGCCTGACCGCTGGCTTTTACGTGAGATCTCAGTTCTGCAACGTAATCGGTTCCACAGAAGGCGCTGGGATCCTCTCCGACCGCGACCAGCGTCAGAATTGTGCGTGCTACATCGACGCTTCCTCCTTTTGCCAGGATCTCATCGTTCATCGATCGGTGGTAGTCAATGGTCGAGTTGCCGTTCTTTATCCATGTATGCGGATCTCCACCTGCGGCGACGATCGCCATGATCGCCCATGATGTTGTGCCGGGGCTGCTCTCGCGCCCGGCTTCCCCGAAGCCGCCGTCGTCTTTCTGGCAACTGCGAAGATAGTCTAAAGATGCCTGTACGGCCGGGTCACCCGGATTCAGAGGATAGGCGCTGCAGGAGGCGATGCAGAGCAGGAGGATGAGCAGGATGCCGATGATGTGTTTCATGGTTGCCCCCTACGCCTGGCGATGAGATATACCGCTCCGATGAGCAATGCCGCGCCTGCGCCGGCGACGATGAACTGTGGCGAGAGCGGCGGCGGTGATCCTGCTGCAGCAGGTGCATCGGTAACGGCAGCGGCAGTAGCGGCAGCGGTGCTTGCCGGGGCGCCCTGTGTTACAGATGCCGGCGTGACCGCCAGAAGCCCAAAGACCGAGAGGCCGCCGGGCGAGATCGCCTCGACGATCAGGTTCCCGTTCCCATCAGTCCCGGCAACCCGGGTGTTGAGCACCTGATATGTGCCGTCTTCTGCCGATCGCAGTATCCTGATGGCATCTATACCCCCGTGCTCTTCCACCCACGCAGGGCTTACACTCATCCGGATCACCGCGCCGGCGATATCTTCGCCGTTCTCAAGGTTGGTCCGCGTGACGGTTATGGTATACGCCAGGGCATCGATCTCTTCGCCGTTCTCCACCGCGGCGAGGTGGAAAGCGTTTGCCACACCCGGAGCAGGGGTCTCGTTGAAGGAGATATCGATGCGGCCGTCTCCCGGTATGCCGGTGAGGTTCAGGTCCAGCGATGCGGTGACGGTACCTATCGTGCCGATGTTGGCCGAGACGGGTTCGATCGCTGCCCTGACCCCCTTGATCAGGCCTGTGGCTTTACCGTCTTTCTCATTGATGCCCTGGGTATCAAGAACCATGGTCAGCCCGTTCCGCTTGATGATGAAGGAGTTCCCCGATATGGTGACCTCTTCGCCGGACGTGCTCCCCCGGCCGACATCGAACGAGAAGACCTGACCCCACTCTCCGAGTTCGACGACGGCTCCGATCGGCAGGCCGAGGTAGAATGACGGAACTGTTCCCGACGAGCCGGATCCCTCAGACGTGGTGCCCGGCGAGTCGGAGTTGCTGTCGGGTGAATCTGATCCCGAATCGGACGATGTCGGGATCGTAACCCGGATCGAGACGATATCCGGTGATGTCGCCGGGGTCGAACTCATGCTCTCACTCCAGAAGAAGATGATTTCATCGCCGTTCGTGACCGTATATGTGTTCGCACCGACGGCGGGGCTCTGACCGTTCACCTGGTACATCCAGCCGCTCGTCCCCTCGTTCGCTCTGCCCCGGATGGAGTTGAGGAAGAGCGACCCGTACTCCAGGTAGTACGAATCGTCGATGGTATAGGGGATCCCCGTTGCGTCGAGAGCGCCCAGCGCTGTCTGTCGGTCGACCGTGTGGATCTTTTTGCTGTTTTTCGCGGTGATGTTGAACGTGCCCGATTCGAGGGTGACGGGGATCCAGGAGGGTGAAGAATCGCTGCCGCTGTCATCTCCGCCATCATTGCCCCCCGGTGTCGAGATGGAGATGGTGATGGCGACGGCGTACCCGGCCTGGTCGATGAGCGGTGCATATGTAGCCGGATCCGCAGGGCAGTAGTAGAAGGCGAGGTGGTCGCCATCTGCGAGGGTGTTTGCCCCGAGCCCAGCGGGTGCCGCCGCACCGTTGATGAAGATGCTCCAGGATCGTGCGTTCTCTTGCGTCCAATCTTCGTTTGCTATGCCGGCGATATCATCGAGCATGAACGAACCGTAGGATGCATACCAGGCGTCGGAGGCGTTGAAGGTGAAGTTCCCGGCTTCAGCGGCGGCACTGAGAGCCCCGAGGTCGGTTGTGCGGTTGATCGTGTATGAGGCCGAGACGTTGTTTGAGGGGGTGAACGTGAAGGTCTCTCCTTTTGCCAGGGTCACGGTCCCGTTCCATAGCGTGGGCACCGGTGGGATGGGCGTTGTCGAGATGGAGACGGTGATGGCGACGGCGTACCCGGCCTGGTCGATGAGCGGTGCATATGTAGTCGGATCCGCAGGGCAGTAGTAGAAGGCGAGGCGGTCGCCATCTGCGAGGGTGTTTGCCCCGAGCCCAGCGGGTGCCGCCGCACCGTTGATGAAGATGCTCCAGGATCGTGCGTTCTCTTGCGTCCAATCTTCGTTTGCTATGCCGGCGATATCATCGAGCATGAACGAACCGTAGGATGCATACCAGGCGTCGGAGGCGTTGAAGGTGAAGTTCCCGGCTTCAGCGGCGGCACTGAGAGCCCCGAGGTCGGTTGTGCGGTTGATCGTGTATGAGGCCGAGACGTTGTTTGAGGGGGTGAACGTGAAGGTCTCTCCTTTTGCCAGGGTCACGGTCCCGTTCCATAGCGTGGGCACCGGCGTTGGGGTAGGTGATACCGATCCTTCCCCGAAAGCATAAAAACGGTTGTTTTCGGCGCCGATGTAGAGGACACCGTCAGATACCGCAGGTGAAGAGGCATAGAATGCAGCATACGCGCCGCCGCCCGGAGCGTCGAGGGTATATGACCAGACCTCATCGCCGGTCCCGGCATCTACCGCATACACAGTGCCGGTCTCTTCATTGGTCGCGATGTAGGCGAGGTCTCCCGCTACGACCGGTGCAACGGTCACTCCCTTTGCCGGGAAGCGCCATGCCTCCTCACCGGTCGACGCATCAAGACAGCGGAGGCCATCGGAGGCCCCTGCATAGATACGCCCTCTGGCAAGGGCGGGGGTCGCCGTCGTCCCGGCCACGGAACTGTTCCATAACTCCGTGCCTGTGGTGCCGTCGAGAGCGCAACACAGCGAATCTGTGGTGTAGTAGACGGTTCCGTCCTCACCGATGACCGGGGAAGACTTCACCGACCCGCCCGGGTTGGAGATCCAGACAGCGCTCTGTGTCTCAGGATCGATGCAGAAGACCTGGCTCTCGTTTCCTGCGCAGTATATCTTGCCATCGTAGCCTGCGGGTGAGGTGAATAAGGACACACCGTCACCTGTCTCAAAAATCCATGCTACGGTGCCGTCAGGGTCAAAGGCGTGCAATACGCCGTCGGAGGTTGAGAGAGCATAGATCTTCCCTTCATAGGCGAGGGGCGAGGATGTGAGCCCGAAGTAGCCGGTGGCGTCGATCTGGCTGCTTTCCCAGAGAGTCTCCCCTGTCGCTTCATCGACGCAGTAGAGCTTCCCGTCGATCCCGCCGAGGTAGACCCGGCCATCGGCGATGGCGGCGCCCGAGACCGAACCGACGCCGGCGCTGCCGAGTTCGTTCGTCCAGAGTTCCTCCCCGGTAGCGGCATCGTAACAGACGAGTCCCATCTTGCCGATCTTGCCGGGATCCATGTCCGGCCAGGTCGGGACGAAGACCTTTCCGTTGTGCACCGCCGGTGAACCGTCGGCAAATTCATCGGTCTCTGCTATCCAGAGGATGGTGTTATTCTGCGGCCCGTCCTCGGATACGTAGCCGGTTCGTTGCTCGTCGCAGTGAAACATCGGATATGATGCGCTCGCCACCCCGACAAGCATGAGCAGGAGCATGACAGTTCCGATGATGCATGGTGATCGATTCAACCTCATTAGTACAAGTACACTTGCTGTAACTTAATAAAAGTTTACAAATTTATATTGTTATAATGAAAAAGAACTTGTTATTTCTGGCCGGGTGCAAAGGAGGCTCTCTGATACCGGTACGCCGTTTCGGAGCACCCCAGTCCTGATCTGGTGGTTTTATGCCAGAACCGGGAGTGGGATCGTCAAACCCGCTGACCCGGGCGGCATGGCGCGCATCGAGCTCGCACCGACGGGTATAACCGGCGCGCAGAGGCGCGTGCCGCACTCTGCGCCGCTACTGCCCTACTTCTTCTCTCTGAGCATGAAGACGACGAACAACGCACCCACGAGCGCCACTACCCCGAACCCCGGCGATTGAGGTGCCGGAGTCTTCTCCGGAGCGGTTGTTCCGAATACATCCGGATGGATGTAGCCCGCAACTTTCTCCAGCGCATCCACAATCCGCGGGCCTCCGCGGCTGACGACATCCGCATCGATGACGTAGACACGATCGTTTCTGACCGCATCGAGCCTCTGCAGGCGGGGTTCGTTTATGATGTAGTTGTATATGGCGTCGTATTCGTCCCGATCCATGCCGCTGCCCGAGCTGACTAAGATGCAGTCGGGGTTCGTCGTGATGAACTCCTCGAGGTTCACGATGCTCCAGCCATTGGCCGCGCCAAACGCATTGGCTCCGCCGGCCATCGTTATCACCTCGTTCTGGAACGTATCCCGACCGCAGATCCAGAGCGGTTCGTGCCATATGATGTGGGCGACGGATGGATGCCCGATCTGGTTCCCGGCCACCTTTTCGGTGACGGCCTTGATGCGCATCTGGAGTTCTCCAATGAGCGCCGACGCCTGTTCCTCCTCTCCCGCCGCCCTCCCGACGAGATCGATGTCGCGCAGGACATCATCGATCGTCTGCGGGTCGAGGACGACGACGGTCATACCGAGGGAGCGCAGGCGGATTATGATCTCCTGGGTGTTTGCGGGCGCGGCAAAGATCAGGTCTGGCTCCATGGCGACCACCTTTTCTACGTTGACGGTGCTAAAACCGCCCACCTTCGGTTTACCGGCTGTTGCCGGCGGGTAGTCGCAGCGCTCGGTGACGGCGGCGATGCGATCCTCAAGCCCGAGGGCATACAGTATCTCGGTGTTGGAAGGAGCAAGCGAGACGATCCTCTGCGGTTCTCCCTGTATGAGGATGCTCTTTCCGGTGTCGTCGGTCACCGTAACGCTTCGCCCGCCGCCGTCCGTTGTTACCGGAGCCTGGTTCCCGATATCATCAAAACCCGGATGCGATGCACTTACAGTTCCGACAACAACGAGCGATGCGATGATCATCGAGAGTATGAGTGATAGAGATCTCTTCAACACCATTGCAAGCATGTTTGCTCTAACACAATAATATACCGACTCATCTGCCCTGCCCACATAAGAGGGGGGTTGCGCTTCCGGAGAAGATGGTCGACCGAGATCCCGGATTGCAGGAAAAGTGTGGGATCTTCCCCGACCCGGGCAAACGGTATGCCAGGGTTTACCGTCGGTGTGGGAGGGTTTGCGCAATCTCTATATGCGTGAAGGGCACGTATGGTTCCGGGTGAGATCCGTTGGACGCTATGGGATATGCAAACCTGACGCCCGAGCAGGTGAAGCAGGTGCAGCGCTGCGAAGGCGAGCTTGGCGTAACGCTCCTTGCATACGTAAAACCTGCATACTCGAAGTTAAGCGATGAGAACCTCAGACGCATTCAGGCCCTCGAGCAGGATCTGAAACTCTCGCTCGTGGCCTACGAGGTCTGATTTTTCAGGCGATCGGTGCCGGACGGTTCATCCCTGCTCTCCGAGGATCCGTAAAACTTCCTCGATCCGCTCCGCCGGGGTCGCTCCCCGGTCAAGCAACCTCTGGACGATCGCTTCGGCCTCGCCGCCGGTATAATCCGGGAAAGGGGAACCGTCGCCGCTGTTTAAGATGATGATGGGTTTGTCCCGGTAATCTTCCAGTATCCTTATGTTCTCTATGTTCCCCTGTCCGATGGGCATCGCCGTGACGATGACGGCGTATGCGGCATCGATGCACCGTGCGAGACTATCGCGGGCCGCAGGAGAGATTGCAGCAAAGGGCGCCTCGGTAACGCAGGGTATATCAAGAGCTGTTGCGGTTGCGTAATCGGTATCAAAGACATTCAACACGCCCGTGCTCACCGAAAATCCCTCCTTGTCGAGGGCGTAGAGGAGGTCTGAGCCCGTGCCGCCGCCGCATACGACGTGTATGCTCTTGCATGGTTGCTCTTTTGTGTCGCACCCGTACACAGGGAGGATGTAGGGCTTTCCGGTCAGGGGGTGGGTCTTTACCAGTATATCGATCCCGTAGATCGCATTGAGCGCCTCGCGGGTCAGCACATCCCGTGGCTCGCCGACGGCAAAGATCCGCCGGTCTTTGAGCATGATCAGGCGGTCGCAGTAGTATGCGGCCAGGTTCAGGTCATGAAAGACGCTGATCACCGTAATGTTCTTGGCGAGATCCTTTATGATCTTCAAGATCTCGATCTGGTGGCTGATATCGAGGTTCGAGGTCGCTTCATCGAGGAGAAGGATCTTCGGTTCCTGCGCAAGCGCCCGGGCTATGAGCACCCGTTGCCGTTCACCGCCGCTTATCTCATGGACCGACGATCCCGCAAGATGCGCGACGTTTGCAAGGTGCATGGCGTGGTCGCAGATCTCGTGATCCCGTCCGGTCTCGGAGGCGAGTCTCCCTATGTGGGGATGCCTCCCCATCATGACGATGTCGCGCACGGTGTAATCGAACCCTATGGATATATCCTGCGGCACGACGGCGATCTGCCGCGCCATCTCCCGGAAACCGAACGATTGCAGGTTGTGGTCGTTGAGATAGATCTCCCCGCTTTCGGGGGTGACGATCCGGCTCATCGCCTTTAAGAGCGTCGTCTTTCCCGACCCGTTCGGTCCTATGATCCCGAGGGTCTCGCCCTGCCCAAGAGAAAGAGTGATCGCTTCAAGGACCTTCTTTGCCCCGTAGGAGACGTCAATATCGATGATCTCGACCGGTTTCATGTCTTCATCCGGCTCCGCAGAAGGTATATGAAGAACGGCGCGCCGAAACAGGCGGTGACGATCCCGACCGGCATGTCGTTCGTAAACGTTCTCGTGAGCGTATCCGCCCATAAAAGGAGGATTCCGCCGGCAAGAGCCGCCGCAGGAAAGAGGATGCGGTGGTCGGGTCCAACGATCATGCGCATGACATGAGGCGTGATGAGACCGATGAACCCGATCGATCCGGCCACGGAGACGGCTATTCCGGCGAGAAACGCACTGAGCGCGAGGAGGATCCGTTTCAACTGCTCGACATTCACGCCCAGATGGACTGCATCCTCTTCACCGAGAGAGAGTATGTTGACATCACGCGAAAAGAGGTATATGACCAGACATCCGGCCAGTATGGGAAGAACGATGATGACATCATCCCACGATATGTTCCAGAATCCTCCCATCAGCCAGAACATGATCTGGTGAAGGCTCCGTCCCGCGGTGTACATGAGGAAGGAGAGGAGTGCCGAAAGAAGCGTCGCGAGGGCGACACCGGAGAGGAGGAGTGTCTCGACCGGGATCTTGCCCCCCTTACGGGCGATGAAGTATACGGTGAACGTGGCGGCCATTGCCCCGATGAATGCAAGCACAGACCGTCCCGCACCGGCAAAGAGGACGATTGCAAGGGTTGCTCCGAGCGCCCCGCCTGAGGATGTGCCGATGATGTAGGGATCCGCCATGGGGTTTCGGAAGAGGCCCTGCATGGTCGTGCCCGCCACGGCAAGCGCGCATCCGATAACCGTCGCGGCGATCACCCGTGGGAGCCGGATCTCCCAGAAGATCTTCCACGCACTCTCCGATGTGAAGAGCGATCCGATCGAGACCTCGCTTGGTCCGAGAGCGACCGCAAAAGCCATGCTGATGAGGAGCACGCAGATGAGCGTGAGGATGGTGATCGATGCCGATCTCCGCATAGATATATAAAATTAAGTTTACTTTGTTAAAATCTGTTTGGGTTATCTGTGCAGGTCTCCTCCCCGGATCTGGTGTATGCGCGAGGGATCCCCGTGATGCGCGAACCTATCGCCGCAGGCGGCATGGGTAAACCTCATGCTCCCGGATGACCAAATGATCTGGCATATGGGCAACCTGAATGTCGCCGTGCTGGGGCCCGCGGACTATGCAAAAGACCTCGGGAAGAAAGGCACGACATCCGATATCACCTTCTACAACCTGAAGAAGGGCGACGATACCGTCACCCTCATCGAACCGACCCGGTACCCCGAGCGTCTGGCCCCGCTCTTTTATGCCGCATCGATGGCGGATACGGCCCTCGTCGTGGTGGGCGAGATCACGCCGACGCTCGGGGAGTGGATCCTCATGCTCGATGAGGCGCGGGTAGAGCAGGGCTACATTGTCCTCAAAAACTACCTCACCCCCCGCGATATCATGCCGCTCCTCCGCGGGACGGTGCTCGAGCACTACGAGTTCGTGGATGCCGACCCGATTGCTCTGCGCGACCGTCTCCTTTGCGAGGCGCACGCCCGCCCCTCCGTCCCGCCCGGCGCCGGCATCGCAGGATCGATACCCATCGACCACCACTTCAACGTCCGCGGCATCGGGACGGTCATCCTCGGCGGCGTCGTGCGGGGCGGCATCAGAAAACACGATACCCTGAAGGTCTATCCCGGGGAGCAGGCTATAACGGTGCGTTCCATACAGAAGCACGACGATGACTTCGATTGGGCGACTGAAGGCGACCGCGTGGGACTCGCGCTCAAGAACATCGAGTCCGACGACCTCGACCGGGGATTTGTCCTCTCTAACGATCCCGAGATCCGGACCCGGACGACCCTTGAAGCCCGGGCAACCCTTGTCAAATACTGGCCGGCACCGCTTGCAACAGGAACAGTCCTCCACATCGGTCATTGGATGCAGTTTGTCCCGGCGCGTGTGGAGGTGGTGCGGGACGACGGCAACTGGCGTCAACCGACGCTCACGCTCGCCCTGGAAAAAGATCTCATATACCTCCCCGGGGATACGGCGGTCCTCCACTACCTCGAGGGCGGGAAACTCCGGATTGCGGGGCATATCGAGTTACCCTGAGTAGCAGGACAGGAGTGCCTTTGACTCCTGGCAAACCACTCTTCTTTGACCCTTTAACCCGCTCTGCGAGGCTAAAAAAAGAGGTTGGGTTTAGACGAGTTTGAAGAGTGGGTGAGTATCGACCTTGGGCTCGATACCGAGATCCCGCGCCGCTTCCAGCACGACGATGTCAGTGTAGGCCTGTGCGGTGATCATCGCCTCAACGTTCTCGATCGGGCCGTACATGATCAGGTCGGCACCAAGGGTGCTTGCAATCATGTTGCACCCTATATCGGGTGCGGACCAGGCCGCCTGACGAACTCCATCCAGACCACCGAGGTAGTGATGCGTGATCTGCTTGATGAGGTTATCTTTGCCCTCAAGGCCGGCCAGCTGCTGCGAGGGGACCTTCTTCGTTCCCTTCCATCGCTTCAGCCAGGTCCAGGAGACGGTCATGTTGTGGTAAGCCCCACCTGTGGGGAGACCGTGGATCGCCTTGCAGGCAAGGATCTCACGGTATGCACCGCCGGACCCAAGGCCGAGCGGGGTTGCTGCGGTATCGAGGATCGGGCGGGTTATACCGCACTTCTCCGCGATCTCAAGCATCCCCATCTCCTGGCCCGCGACACCGCCCTCGACTAAAACCTTCTCGCGGCCGGCGACCGATGGGTCGGCGGGGTTGAAGGCCAGGACGATCGCGGCGGTCACGTCGCTCTTTGCCAGCGCCTCGATGTTTTCCGGTCCGATCGAACCGTTGATCGAGTTGTAGATCGCACGATCCGCAATGCCCGCCTCGGTGACGTACTTGCACGCGTGGGCAAGCGACGCCGGGACGGAAGAGTCCATCAGGAACGCGGTCTTGTCGTCGATGCTACAGAACCAGTCGATGTAGCTCTCGAAGGCCTCGCCGAACTCCGCTATGATCTGGATGAAGTGCGGGATGCCCGTCTGGTCCGAGAGTTCCTGACAACGGTTCCAGAGCGCTTCTGCCGTGGGTTTGTCAATCTTTCCGGTGTGGTCATCCAGAACAATCTCGTGCTTGTTGTAGAATATGGATGCACCGAGCACGGTCGGGTACTCTCCAGGCTGCCCGCCGATCTTGGTACCATTAAAGTCGTGTACCGTCTGCTCTTTTTCGAATCTGAACATATTCGTCAATCCTCCTTACAGGTACCCAACTAACTTGGGCAGTAACACCAACAACATCATGAATACAATCAAACCTGCAACCAGTCCATACAGGATGCCGATATCGCGCCCGACTTTTCTTCCGACGCGCTGGGCTATCTCTGCATCGACAAACTCGATCCTCTCTTCGATAGCGTTGAGTCGCTCCTCGATCTCAAGGAACTGCGGGTTTGCACCTGCAGCGGCAACTTCCGCCGCACCGCCCGCTTCCTTGACCTCAACGATCATGGGTTCTGCGCCGAACGCACCGGGATCCCTGGCCTTGAGTTCGCTGATCTTGGCCTTGATGGTTCCCATGTCCTCGCTTTCCATGATGTTGACGATCTCGGTCTGCTCCTGGAAGCGCTTGATCGCTTCATCGGAGAGGTTCTCGATGAACGGGATGGCTCCCTGGGCCCCGACGATCTTACCGCCGGAGACACCGCCAGCATGCAGAGCGATGAAACTCTGGCCGGAGAGGTGGCCCTTCACTTCCGTACCGCAGCAGAGGATGAACCTGATGTTGGGGTTGGATATGACGTTTGCTATGACCTTCTCGAGGCCGAGGTTCTCGGTCTTGCAGGACCCGGCGATTGCCGCTCCGGCATCGCAGATGCCCTGTTCGTCGAGGTGGGATCCCATGGTGACGACAGCAACGCAACTCTGTGCGTCTCCGGTGTGGAAGTCGCCCTGAACGATCGGCCATCCGCTGGCCGGTGATTTCTTCTCAACCATGTTAGATCGCCCCCAGCGCAAGAGCCGGAATCAGGATCAGGAGCATGACTATGGCAATCCCGGCTGCGAACCCGAGGAATCCCATACCCATGATGCCCGACTCGAGTTTGGTCGTGCGGGCAAGGATCTGTGCCTTGTACCGGATGGCATTCATCATTCTGTTGATTGCGGTCATCCGGATGGGGCCTGCCTGTTTAACTTCTTCTGCCACTTATATCACCCCAGCAGGATAAATCCAAGGATCACAAACGAGACGATCAGGCCAATCATGATACCCTCAACCTTGCCCGAGTAGACACCAGCGGCAAACTTGTTGCGGTAGCCTATATCGGTGACCATCCGCTCGATGATCTTCATCCGCGCATGTATCAGTGCCAGCTCGCCGGAGAGCGGCTGGACTTCGCCGGTCACTTCTTCCGCCGCACCGCCCGCTTCCTTGACCTCAACGATCATGGGTTCTGCGCCGAACGCACCGGGATCCCTGGCCTTGAGTTCGCTGATCTTGGCCTTGATGGTTCCCATGTCCTCGCTTTCCATGATGTTGACGATCTCGGTCTGCTCCTGGAAGCGCTTGATCGCTTCATCGGAGAGGTTCTCGATGAACGGGATGGCTCCCTGGGCCCCGACGATCTTACCGCCGGAGACACCGCCAGCATGCAGAGCGATGAAACTCTGGCCGGAGAGGTGGCCCTTCACTTCCGTACCGCAGCAGAGGATGAACCTGATGTTGGGGTTGGATATGACGTTTGCTATGACCTTCTCGAGGCCGAGGTTCTCGGTCTTGCAGGACCCGGCGATTGCCGCTCCGGCATCGCAGATGCCCTGTTCGTCGAGGTGGGATCCCATGGTGACGACAGCAACGCAACTCTGTGCGTCTCCGGTGTGGAAGTCGCCCTGAACGATCGGCCATCCGCTGGCCGGTGATTTCTTCTCAACCATGTTCTTCACCTCACAGCAGTCCTAATACTACGACACCGGCAACCAGAAGGCCGATTGCCATGCCATACCAGAATGCGGTCACGCTTCCGGCAATGTTGAGGACACCATCCCTGTTCGGGAACGATGCCAGGAAGTTGCCTTCGCCAGAGAGCATGCCGACCAGGTCGTCGGTGATCTTCTCGAGTTCCGCCACCTGTTCGAGCACTGGGGTGTATGAGACACCGGCGGTGGTGACGACACCGACCATCGGATCGACGACCAGCCCAAACTCGGGTAGCACCTGAATGTATGCCATTAGGCACCTCCCTTGGGTTCAAGGATTGGCTTTGCGTCGAGCCACGCGTAGGCGTCACGCTTCGAGAGCGCGATGTACTGCGTGTAGGTGTAGAGCCACCCTATGATCGCGATCACGAGCGATATGAGAGCAGGGATGAGCGCGACGAACGCAAACGACATGATCGCAACGGTGATCATGGAGAGGAACCCGCATTCTGCGGCGAGCGTGAGCGTCCGGTCCTGCTTCTCCCCCGGCCCGAGACAGGCGTTGAAGGAGTGCTGGATCGCTATCGCGCCGAGCATGAAGATCACGGCGATGATGCTGCCGCCGATGAGGGAAGCGCTGTAACTCTTTACGGCGAATCCGAGGATGACGGTCGTGCCGGTGATCATGCCGGTGAACTCAAATGTTCCGCAGGCCATGGCCGCAAGGCCGAGAACCGTCATAGCGCCGACGATCGCAAGCTCGATCAAGGAGACGATCATGACCGGGATGTCCATCCGGACCACGTGGTTTGCCATTACCCCGGCGACCGCACCGATGACTGCGGCAACGATGATTGTAACGATCGGCGCGAAGATGCCGGTCGTGGCGCCAAAGAGCGCGGCTATGACGCCGGACCCGAGTGCGATCATACCTGCCGACGGGACACCGGTACCAAGACCGTAACTGCAGAGGTGCTTGATCGTGTCGGTACCCCAGATGAGCGCAGCGACAGCGGCAAGCCCGCCGAAGAACGCAAAGGTCTGTGTGCCGGTGATCTGGTTCAGGTATGTCAGGTAGACGAGAACGAACGATCCCACAAGCCCGTAGATCAGGATCTGGTTGTGCGGGATGCCGCCTGCTCCGACTTCAACTTTTACTGTCATTCAGAACACCCCCACCAGTCCTACCAGCCCGATTGCAAATATGCCTGCAACAGCCGATGCCACAGCAGCCGCTATGACCGCCCGCGGGAACCTTTTGAACTTGGGGTCGTGCGGCCCCTCGATCGTACCGGTGATGTTGTACGCCGCAAGCACGGCGTTCATCAGGAACATACCGATCGCGAAGATGCCGGCAAGCGATATGGCGACGGGCGCGATCTGCTCGACCGTTGCGCTCAGGATCGTTGGCAACTGCGCCTGGTAGATCTCGAGGAGCTCGATGTAGATGAGCGTTCCCCCAAGGCCGCCGAGTGCGCCGCCGATGACGCCGCCAACCCAGGATATGAATGGGAGGCCGTGCCCCTCGGTGCCCTGGCTCTTATACTCGGGGAAGGTGTCGCCCGTGATCGGGTCCTTTGCAACCTTACCCGAGGCCGATGGGATACCCATGCCAAAGACGTAGATGACATTCACCATCGTACAGGTGATAGCCATAAGGAGGCCGCCACCGATAGCGCCGCCGGCGAGGGCGACGGGAATCCCGAGCGGGACAGCCCATGCGCCGCCGAAGAGTCCGGCAAGCCCGGCACCGGCTGCGAGCATCGCGACACCGGTCGCTATACCTGGTGCCTGTCCCATCGCTGCGGGTGCTCCGCCGACCGGGACGAAGTGGACGCCAAACCCGATCAGGATGCCGCCGATGATGATGCCGATGAGGGCGATCAGCCCGGCCATCTGTATGAAGAAGAAGGCGAGCGCAAGCGCGATGATGATAAGAACAATGCTGATAACGAGGCCCATACCCGTCGGGGGCTGTATGCCCGCAGTCTGTTTCGGTCCGCCGAGTGCGCTCATGATGACGCCTCCTCAGGAACCGTGTAGGGCCCGAAGGTCTTCCTTGCCCAGACCTCGATGTAACGGTCAATGACGGCAAAGATCAGGATTATGATGACGCCGATGATGACGGCTCCCCATCCGGCGGCGAATGGTTCAAAGACCACGGTGCGCCAGAGTTCGAAGAAGACGATCAGGCCGAAACAGACGCCCGATGCAGGGCCGCCGAGTTTGGCGCTGAAGAAGCCGTTGTCAAGCGAGTTCCGCTGGCCGGCTTCGGCGTAGCGGACGATGTTGCCGGACGCGGATATGGGAACACCCGCGCCGAATTTCTGCTCCTGGTACTGCCGCTCTTTTCCGTAGAACGGGTTACCGGTTGCAGATCCGGCTGCGCCGAGAGCGATACCCCACACGAGGCCGAGAAGCGGGAGCGGGAAGGGGTGGCCGAGCGCGCTGATGATCAGGTGGCACATCGCGACGGTGGTGAAGATAGCGACGAATGCGTGTGCCATGGTCACGGTTGTCATCGACTTCAAGATATCGATGTAGACCGGCTGTCCAAACTTGGCGAGACTTGCAGTACGACCAAGATACGCGGTTGTCGCGTAAACGCCCTGCACGAAGACCGCAAGAGCGCTCCCTAGTACGATTGCAAGTATCGGATTTATCTGCATCGCCATGAATGCCCAGGCAAGGCCTGCACCCAGAGTAACCCAGAGGCCGTACGCGGGAGGTTCACCAGCAATTGCCTTGTTAAATATGCGGTGAATGTATCCCATCTGCGGAGCAAGCTGAACCTGTGAGTTCGGGTCACCCTGTGATCCGATATCAGACTCAGTATCCTCTGCAGCGCCGGCTACGGTTGCAAGAGCACCTGCCAATGCGGTAATGCCGATGCCAAATACGATCTCTTCCATTCAGCATCCTCCTTTGATGCACGTTTTGCACCAGAGTGTAAGTTCAAAACCTTTTTGGTTCATTTAACAGTTGTTTATGACTTAATTAAAGGTTTCGAAAAGTTGCGCCGATATCGCAACGAAACGGTAAAAATCGCCCGGAATACTCTTTTTAGTCATATAGGGTTACACTAAGTAAAAAAAAGTTGATTTGGGGTTACCGGGCCGGAATGATGAGCGAGCGCTCGCCGGCGGGCATAAACTCGCGGATCGCACCCTTCGCGAACTCGCGGCGGGGTTCGGCGAAGTCGAACTTCAGCGCCGGGTCGGCGAAGCAGATCTTCACCCGCGGGTCGAAGCACCACGCGTCGCCGCGCCCGTAGTGGGCGCCGCCGACGATAGCGGCGTACTCGCCCTGGTGGCCGACGTTCATGGCGTAGTTCGGGTAGTTCGGGCCGCGGACCTCGCCGATCGCACCCTCGTCTCCACGGATGGAGAGAGTGTTTGCGGAACCGCACTGGTCCTGGAGGTCGTAGCCGAAGAAGCCGAGACGCGACCATCCGTCCTTGTGCAGGAGCATGCAGAGGTACCAGGCGTTCAAGCCGGCGTTTGAGTTTCCGGTCGCGATAGCGCTGGAGAGACCGCAGGCGGCAGCGAGCACACCGGCACGCTGGGACCCGCCGAAGTGGTCCTCCATGAGGGTCGGGAACTGCTCGTACTGCTCCATGCCGTTGAGACAGACCTCTGTCGCGATGTCGTTGACGATGTCGTAGGTCGGCTTGACCTTGTCGTTCGGGCTTGGGTTCTTCCAGTCGACCTTGTACTTGTCCTTGATGTAGTCCATACCGTAGTAGGTGTACTCATCGAGGATGTTGTCGGTGTAAGCCGCGGTCGCGTACTGGGTGAATCCGACACCGCCGGACATGTAGGAGCCGAGCCAGATCTGGTCAAAGAGCATGGTTCCGGCACCGACGACCTCAAGGGAGGCCCTCGCGGGGTCGTTCGGGTACTTCCGGTTTGCCTGGACGATATCGGAGAAGACGCCGAACATGATGCCGCCGGGCTCGTTCGGGCCACGGGCACGCCGCGCGGGCAGGTGGGAGGCCATCTGGACGACGCCTGCGTGCTTTGCAGCGTAGGAGAGGTCGGCAACAGCCGCCTCACCGGCGCACATGCGGTAAGCGCCGATGAAGGACATGCCGATCTGCATAGCAGACCACCGGGAGGTCGTTCCACCGTCGCAGGTCCGTGAGACCGTGGTCGGTATGTGGATTGCCTGCCAGAGGGACTTTCCTACGGCTGCGGAGAGCGCCTGGGCCTGCTTTGCGGGGAAGAGCTTCTCGACGTCGAGGACGAACTGCGGCTCGAGGTCGTCGGCAAGTTCCTGGTCGCCGGTGAAGACCTTGACGTAACAGTCGTCGACGAGGCCGGGGTGGGTCTCGACCATGTGTTCCTGGACGACGGCCGCGCCGGGCATGGCGTGGTTTAACACGTGGAGATACTCGTTGATCGTCTCGGGGGTGACTTCCTTGCCCAGACGCTTCTGCAGGGTCTGGTGGGCAAGGTCCATGTTGACGATGACCGTCCTCCTGATGTCGTCCCACATCT
>CAYPRO010000019.1:0-40909 GCA_964413225.1 uncultured Methanoculleus sp.
CTGGCTTGTTGGGCCGTTACCCCAACAACAACCTAATCGGCCGCAGATCCATCCTAAGGCGCCGGAGCTTTGGGTTACAGAGCATTCCAGCATCTGTAACCTATAGGGTATTATCCCCAGTTTCCCGGGGTTATCCCCTTCCTTAGGGCAGGTTATCCACGTGTTACTGAGCAGTACGCCGAGGGCCGAACCCTCTCGACTCGCATGGCTTAATCGAACCCCGATAGCAGTGACCTCTGGCAGGATCAACCAGAATTTGGAAGTATGCACACTACTAAACTTGGGAGGAATTAGCGGTTACTGAACAAATTTCCGCATTGCCAATGCCAACGTCAGAACCAACCCGCGTCAAGCGCGGTTGCGTTGATTCTCCATCAACAGGAAAACAATGTTTATTCTGTAAGTATTTAAACATTCGTTTCCTGCATCGGATCCGAGCCCGAAGGTTCGGATCTTCATATCCGTTTTGATACAGGGTGTCTGACCCGAACCGGGCCCCGTCATTTCACCTGTAGGGAAAAGAATGTTTATTGTTCTTAGTATATAAACATTCTCATCCCACTTCAGGAACCATTCCGGGGCATTCTGCGAGGAATCACGGTCTGGCCGCAGAATCCGCCGGAACCGGGGTCCCGGCGGCCCTGTTTCACCTGTGCAGGAATTAATGTTTGTGAGTCATCACATATAAACATTACTTCCCTCCAGGGATTCGGGCCAGAAGTTCATCACATATTCCCGGCCCGATGGTGCCCGGAACACGGGCGACCCACACCTTGCGAGAATATCCGTTGAACCCCCGGATATATAAACATTGTCACCCCGAATCAGGCCCGAGTTGAGACTTGGGCCCTCATGACAGTTGAGGGGCGCCGGCCAGACCACCCTGACGGGTTGCACGGTCTGACACCCCAGCAACACAGCCTTACTATGTAGGTGCCAATGTCATATAAACATTTCCCTGCTCGGTCGGATCCGAGCACCGGGCTCGAACCCCCATGAACGCCGGAAGCCTCATGCATCCCGCATCGGAATGCAGAATCGGGCACGAACCCCTTCCAGCCTGACTATAACAGGTTGCTGCCAGATGTATTTATATGTTTACCCGGGTTCCATGCATAGAACCTCTGGCCAGCAGGTGACCGCCACCCGGTTACCCATCACAGGGTGCATGGAAAAATGCCACGCGCGCAGCGGTTCACCCTGATCCCCCTTAGAGATATGCCGAAGAACTGATGGATTTAAAGAGTCTGATGAGCGATCAATCCTCGTCAACAGCATCTTCGGGAACGTGGTCGCCGATGTATATCTCGCCGAAGAACTCATCCTGCCAGAGCGCAAGCCTCCCCTCAAGCATCAGGAATAGGAGCGGTATGTACACATCGCGCCGTGTCCGCCCCATCGCCGCGGAGAGGTCATCGAGCGTCAGTACATCCCCCTCCTGACTTGCGCGCCAAAACTCCTCCATGACGACAGAGACCGCCTTCTGGTAACCCTCGTCGTGCGCCACCGCCACCACGTCGCCGGCGCTTATATCGAGGTCCGGCTCCCGCTCCAGCGGCACCCTCCGGCGCTGCCTGCGGCGCTGCTCCTTCTCCGCCGTCTTCAACTGCTTGATCAGCTCATACAGCGTGACCGGCGGCCGTTTGCGGAGGTTTTTTCTCCCCAGACGGCGCTGGATCTCGCGCTCCAGGCGCCCTATGGGCTCGGCCCCATCGCCCGCCTCGAGATCGATCCCTTCAAGCACGCCATCGCCATCCTCATCATCAGGAGAGGCCTCATCACCCCCCTCCTCGCCCCACCCTTCGAGATACTCCGACTTCAGGCGCAGCAGACACGCGGCATAAAAGAGCGTCCTCCCCGAGACCCGCAGGTCGAGTTCCTTCCGGCGGTCAAGCTCGGCAAGAAACCGATCCGTCACGTTCACGATATCGACGTTCCAGGGATCGATCTCTCCCCGTTCGGCCATTCCCGCCAGGATCTCGACCGGCTCTTCATCCATTGTTCTGCACGCCCGTCACGTATGTGCTCTTGTCGGGTCGGATCGTCACGCCCACGATCCGATCGGCGCGCTCGATCATAGGCTTTCGGAGCGAGACTATGATCGACTGCGCATTCCCTGAAAATTCGCTGATCATGGAGGCGATCCGATCGACGTTGTTCCCGTCGAGGAACATATCCACCTCATCCAGCGCATAGAACGGTGCGGGCATATACTGCTGGATCGAGAAGATGAACGCAAGCGTGGTGAGCGACTTCTCGCCCCCCGAGAGAGCGGAGAGGAGGTGGACCTTTTTATCGCGCGGTTGGACGGCAAACGTCATGCCGCCGGCAAACGGGTCATCCTCGTTATCGAGGACCAGCCTCCCGCTCCCCTCCGTCAGCCGCGCAAATATATCGCGGAAGTTTGCATCGATCGCAAAAAAGGCCGTCATGAACGCTTCGTACTTCATCTTCTCATACCTCTCGATCCGCTCTAACAGCATCATCCGCTCCCGCGAGAGCACCTCCTTCTTTGCCGTCCTCTCCTCGACGCGCAGGGCGACCCGATCGCACTCCTCGATGGCGAGCATGTTAACCGCGCCGATCTTCTTTAGCGCCCGCTCGGCCTCCACCACCCTTGCGTCTATGGCAGCAAGGTCAAGGTCGGTCTCCACATCGCCGGCCTGCTCACGGAGCACCGCAAGCTCCGCAAGCAGCGTCTCTTCCCGCTCCATGAGGGCATCGATCTGCATCCGCGTGCGCTCCATCGCGCCCGAAAGGTCGAGGGCCTCGCGGTCAAGCGCGCGGATCTCCTCGAGGATACGGTCCCGTTCACCGTGCAGGCCGGCAAGCTCGTTTGAGAACTCCTTCTGGCGGGCCTCCAGTTGAACGATCAGGCGGCGCAGACCCTCGATCTGCTCTGTAGCTGAGGCGATCTCGCCGTCGATCTCCTGGTTCTTTGCCGTCAGACGCTCCCGCTCCACAGCAAGCTCCTCGGCCCGGTTTGCAAAATGCTGTCGCTCACGTTTGGCGTCGGTTATATCTGCATCCTTGTTTCGGAGCCGGCGCTCGATATCCTCGACGGACTTACGGTGGCCCTCGTAGTCTTCGGTGAGTGCGGGGATATCCGTATCATCAAGCTTCTTCTTGAGGGCATCGACCTCCTCCGCTCTGTGAGCGATCTCGGCGCCGATGCGTTCGCGATCCGCCTCGAGCCGCGCAAGCTCCTCGCCACCGGCCTTTGCCTCAAAGAGCATCCCCCGCAAAGTCTCCGCAAGGGTCTGCTTCTCCCCGTTAAGCACATCCGTCCGCTTTGCGAACTCTTCAGCAAGCATGCGATAGCGTGCAATCTGCTCATCGATAGCGCTGCGTTCTGCTCGCTTCGCCTCCGCGGCCACCGCAAGACGGCGTATCGAGGCCTCGATCTCCGCCGCCTCCGCCTCAAGGCCGGCAAGCGTCGCACGGACCCGAAGAATCTCGTCATCGACCGCCACACCAAATCCGCGGACTTTTTTTGGCTGCGCGCCGCCGGTCATGGCTCCGCTCTTCTCGACATAATCCCCTTCGAGGGTGACCATCCTGTAGCGGCCCATCATCCGCCGCGCCCGCTCAAGGGTATCCACCACCACCGTCGCACCAAAGACGACCCTGAACGCACGCTCAAGCGCCGGGTCGAACTCGAGGAGATCGACAGCGTAGCCGACGATGCCCGGGTCCGCCTCAAGCGGCGCAAGCACAGGGGGACGGAGTTTGTTGAGCGGCAGGAAGGTGGCCCGTCCGAGACGGTTCTCTTTCAGGTAGCGGATCGCGTCGGAGGCCACCGCATCGGTATCCACAACCACCCAGCGGAGCCGGCCCGTCGCTGCCACATCGAGAGCAGTCGCGTACTCCTGCGGCGCCCGGCCAAGCTGCGCCACGGTGCCGTAAACCCCCTCCATACCGAGGACGGCATCCATCGCCTTTCCACCGGCATCGCCCTGTACCTGCTGCTGCGCCTCAAAACGCATAAGGTTCTGCTGGTTCTCACGGACCTCCTTTTGCAGCCGGTCAAGGGCCGAGCGCCGCGCAAAGAGCGTGCTCTCGGCCTCGGAGAGGTCGCGCTCGATCCGTCGCTTCTCTGCCTCGCAGTCGGCCACGCTGGAGGTGTAGTCCGCGGATTGTGTCTGTTTGTTCGCCAGTTCCTCCTCGATCTGGCGGGCGCGCACCTCCAGGCGCTCCCTCTCCGACGTCCGCATACGGCTCTTCTCGATGAGTATGTCCTGCTCGCGGAGGATCTTCGCCCGGAGCTCCTTATGGCTCTCAAGATCCTGCATCCGCGCAAAGAGTTGATCCTTGACCCCCTCGACCTCTTTGCTCTCGCTTGCTATGCGCTCCTCGACCGCTGAGAGGCGATCGCGCTCTGTCGCAAGCTCCATCGCAAGGTTCGCCCGATCGATAGAGAGTGTGCGGATCTGTCCGGCACACTCCCCTACCTTCGCCTCAGCGCGCCTGCCGTCCATGTAGACACGCTTGGCGGTCTCGAGGTTCTCGTCACGGCTGGCCGCGAGGCGCTCGATCGTCTTCTCCGCGACCTTGATCCCGCCGCGCGCCTCCTCGAGTCGCCCGACGAGCGCGAGATACTCCGGGCCGCTCTTTCTCCTGATCTCTTCGTCGACCGCATTCCGGCGCTCGTGCGCCTCACCGGCCCGCGCCCGGACGGCGTCAGCTCTGCCGGCGGTCTGCCCGAGCACCTCCTGCTGGTCATGCGCAAGCGCATGAAGGGTGCCGATCTCCTGCTCCTTCTGCCGGACGAGCGCCGCGCCCCGGCAGCGGTTGAGGTGTTCCAGGTCCTCCTGCCAGCGCCGGTGCTCCAGCGCCTGCTCGCGCTCGTGCTGGAGCGCGTCCAGGCGAGCTGCGAGCTCGTTTAAGAGGATCTCCTCGCGTTCGATCCGCTCGCGGACCACCTCGAGCTCCGAGAACGCCTGTTCGCGCTTCTGGTCGAACTCGGCGACACCCGCTATCTCGTCAAGTATTTTTCGCCGCTCGGTATCGCTCATCTCCATGATGCGGGTGATATCGCCCTGCATAACAACGTTGTAGCCCTCCGGCTTGATCCCGATCTTTGCGAGGAACTCGATGACGTCGCTCTGCTTGCAGAGGCGGTTGTTTAAGTAGTTGTAACTGTAGTACCCCGCCGGGGTCTGCTTGATCCGGCGGCGGATCGTCGTGCCATCCGAGAACGTCGCCGTCACCTCGGCGATCTTCTTTCCGGTGTTGACGTTGATGAGGTCGGTCAGTTTCTCGGCCCGCAGCCCCCGCGCACCCGAGAGGGCCAGGACAAAGAGGATGCTATCGATGATGTTGCTCTTCCCGGAGCCGTTCGGGCCTGAGACGACCGTAAATCCTTCAAAAAAGGGGATTTTCGTCTTCCTCGCGAAAGACTTGAAGTTGTCGATCTCAAGGTGCGTGATATACAAGGATCGGGCTCCCCTGACTACCGATCGAGATCGACGGTATCGTCCTCTTCAGCCTGGATGACGCTATCGACCTCCCGCTTCTTCTGCTCCACAAAGAGCGTCCGATCTGACGATTTTCCACCCCGGCCACGGCCCTTTGCCGGGGCGTTCCCGAACTTGTTGCTCGCTATGATGTACTCCGAGGACTTCCGCGGCTCCGGCTTCAGCGTCCCGTCGTTCTGCATGATGAGTTCCATGTTTGCGTCGTCCTCGGCTGTACGGGTGCGCTGCTTCTCCGCTGGCCGCGCGGGCTCCCGGGGTTCGGCGGCAAGCACCGGCCGGGGTTCGGCAGCAGAGCGGGGCTCCGCCTGAAGTGTCGCCCCGGCCTTCTTCGCCTCGACCACGGTCGGTCTGGCCTTACGCACCTCGGCCTCACGGGAGAGGTTCATAGCCACGGACTTGAGGTCCAGGACCTCCGCCGTCAGGCCCTTGACCAGGGCTTCAAGTTCCTGTACTTTGCGCTCAAGATCGCGCAGGCGCTCATCGCCCGCGTCCGGTATCGTCGGCTGTTCAGAATCCTTCATCGTCACCATCTCCTTCTCGCGTTCTGCCAGTTCCCGCTCAAGGAACCGTATTCGTGCATCTTTCTGCGCCATAGTCTCCCTCGAATTAATCCTTGATAATAATTACGTAATAATATTACTATGGATTTTTGAAAAGAAGAATGATTACATTGTATCCGAATGTGAGGGACGCTCCGCCGGCAACCGCCGGATATGCAGTCCGCACGGATAAATTCTGCAAAAGAAAGAATATTACATCGCCAGAACAACCTTTTTTTACATGTCTCATCTGGCAAACTTCGATCCGGAAGTCGCAGGCGTCATCGAGAACGAGCGCCTGCGTCAGATCAACGGGTTGGAACTGATCGCCTCCGAGAACGTCGTCAGCAGGGCGGTTCTCGAGGCTACGGGCTCCATCATGACCAATAAGTATGCCGAGGGCTACCCCGGCAAACGCTACTACGGCGGCTGCGAGTTCCACGACATCGCGGAGAACCTGGCGCGCGACCGGCTCTGCAAACTCTTTGGGGCGGAGCATGCAAACGTCCAGCCGCACTCGGGAAGCCAGGCAAACCAGGCGGTCTATTTCGCCTACCTCAACTACAAGGATAAGATCATGAGCCAGAGCCTCACCCAGGGCGGCCACCTCTCCCACGGTTCGCCCGTCAACATAACCGGACGCTGGTACTCCATCTTCCACTACGGCGTCGACTCCGTGACAGAGACGCTCGATTACGCGGTCATCGAGGATATGGCGCGGATCGTGAAGCCACAGATCATCGTCTGCGGCGCAAGCGCCTACCCGCGCGAGATCGACTTCAAAGCGTTTCAGGAAGTTGCCGATGCCGTTGGCGCGCGATGCATGGCCGACATCGCCCACATCGCCGGACTCTGCGCGACCGGATACCACAACTCCCCTGTCGGCGTCGTCGATATCGTGACGACAACGACGCACAAGACCCTGCGCGGCCCCCGGGGCGGCGCCATCATGTGCGGCAAGGAGGATGCCGCCGCGATCGACAAGTCCATATTCCCCGGTATGCAGGGCGGTCCTCTGATGCATATCATCGCCGCAAAAGCGGTCTGCTTCAAGGAAGCGCTGACCCCCGCCTACAGGGACTACTGCGGACAGATCATCAGGAACGCGCGCACAATGGCTGATGTCCTCGCCGGTGAAGGGCTCGACCTTGTCTCCGGCGGCACCGATAACCACTTAATCCTCCTCGACCTGACGGGCATATCCGCAAACCACGAGCACCTCACCGGCCTTGCGGCCGAGACTGCGCTTGGGGAAGCGGGCATAACCGTCAACAAGAACACCATCCCCCGCGAGCAGCTCAGCCCCTTCGTGACGAGCGGTCTAAGGATCGGCACGCCGGCCGTCACATCCCGCGGCATGAAAGAGGAGGAGATGAAACAGATCGGCCACTGGATTGCCCGGGTCTTGAAGGATGTCGCCCGCGACCGGACATCAAAGAAGGCGATCGCCGAAGTGAGGGGAGAGGTTATTGCCCTCGCAAGCAAGTACCCTCTCTATCCTGAAGTGGCATGATACTTGATGGGAAAGCGATCTCAGAGAAGCGGCTTGAGATCCTCAAGGAGAAGATAGACGAGTCAGGGCTCTACCCGCGCCTTGCGACCGTCATCGTGGGAAGAGATCCCGCATCGCAGATGTACGTCCGGATGAAGCATCGGGCATGCGAGCGCGTCGGTATCGGGTCAGTCGGGATCGAGCTCTCAGAGGGCGCCTCCACGGAGAGGGTGCTTGAGGCGATAGCGTGCCTCAACGGCGATCCTGATATCGACGGCATCCTGGTCCAGCTGCCGCTCCCCCGGATCGTGGATGCCACCCGCGTCATCGATGCGGTCGCGCCCATAAAGGATGTGGACGGGTTTCACCCCTTCAACCTGGGCCGGCTCCTTGCCGGGAAACCGATATTTGCCCCCTGCACCCCGCAGGGGATCATGACGCTCATCGGCGAGTACGAGATACCGGTCAGCGGGCAGAAGGCAGTCGTCGTCGGCCGGAGCATCGATGTCGGGAGGCCCATGGCCATCCTGCTCCTCAACGCCGACGCGACCGTCACGATCTGCCACTCAAAGACGGCAAACCTCGCTGATGAGATGAGGAGCGCCGATATCTTGGTCAGCGCGGTCGGGAAGGCGAAATTTGTCGGCCCGGATATGGTAAAGGTCGGCGCAACGGTCATCGATATCGGGATAAATCAGGATAAAGAGGGCAACCTCTGTGGCGACGTCGATCTCGAGGCGGTGCGCGAGCGGGCGGGGGCGATAACCCCGGTCCCCGGCGGCGTCGGCCCCATGACGATCGCAACCCTGATGGAGAACACATTCAAGGCGGCCAGGTTGAGGGTATGCTGCGACGAGACTGCACCATAAACCGCCTCCGGATCGGCGGCGACGCCCCTGTCCGCCTGATGGGCGTCATCAACTGCAGCCCCGAGTCGTTCTACCGGGGCTCCTACACCCCTGCGGATCGGGTACACGACCAGGCCCTTGCCATGATCGATGCGGGCGCCGACCTGATAGATATCGGAGCGCGGAGCACGGCCCCGGGTTCTCCCCTCATCACCATCGCCGATGAGACGGCGCGGATGGAGACGGCTCTCTCCGAACTCGACGGAACCGGGATCACCCTTTCGGTGGACACCCGCCACGCGGATGTGCTGGAGGCCTGCCTCCGCCACGATATCCACGCTATAAACGATATATCCGGCCTTGCCGGCGAGCGCCACGCCCGTGTGATCGCCGACTCCGGCCTCCCGGCGTTCGTCATGGCAGGTGTCCGGGAGCCCGGCGATGCGATCGGGCTGGCTGCAACCCTCGCCGCGCTCGATACGGTTATGGCACGGTGCGCACGCTTCGGCATCGAGGAGTATATCCTCGACCCTGCTATCGGGAGATGGGTGCCGGGGAGGACGAGCGAGGACGACTGGGCACTCTGCCGGAACTTCGGGTCGTTCTCAGCCTTTGGTCGCCCGGTGCTTGCCGCGGTCTCGAGGAAGACGTTCATCGGGGATCTGCTCGGGCGAGAGCCGGAAGAGAGGCTTGCCGGGACGCTTGCGGTCACGGCTATGCTGGTGGAGAGGGGGGCAAAGATCGTGCGGAGCCACGACATACGCGAGACCGCCGACCTCCTGCGGGTCTTTGGTATGATGAGGAGGCCATGACGCCGCCATCGTTCTCGGTCTACGGCCTCGCGACCGCCCTCATCCGCGCCGGCGACGATGTCACGGATCACCTCATCGCGGCGGCCGGGCACTCAGAGTGCAGGGGATTTCTCACAGGGGATGTCGTTGTCATCGCCGAGTCGGCCGTGGCCACCGCCGAAGGGCGGGCCATAGACCTTGATACCATCGAACCGTCCGATGAGGCGCTCAGGCTTGCCGAAAGATATCGTATGGACCCCCGCGCCGTCGAGGTGATCCTCCGCGAGAGCGGTCGGGTCGTCGGGGGCATCCCCGGGTTCCTGCTCTGCATGAAGAACGGGACGCTCCTCCCGAACGCCGGGATCGACGCCTCGAACACACCCAGCGGCACCGTCCTTCCCCTGCCGGCCGACCCCGACGCATCCGCAGAACGGATACGCAAGGCGATCAGGGAACGGGCTGGGGCGGACGTCGGCGTCATCGTCATCGACTCGAGGACGCACGCCATGCGCCTTGGATGCAGCGGTGTCGCCATAGGTTGCTCAGGAGTCCCGTCGGTGCTCGACGAGTGCGGAAGACCGGATCTCTTCGGCCGCGAACTCGAGGTCACCAAACGGGCGGTGGCGGACTGCATAGCATCCGCCGCGGAGCTCGTCATGGGGGAGGCAAACGAGTGCGTCCCCGCAGCCGTGGTGCGGGGGCTTAGACTCCCGGTCGGCGATTATGCCGGGGTCGCCACAATCGATGCGTCAGAGTGCCTCTTTATGGGCGTCGCGTTGCACGCCGACCCGTCCCTTCTCGTCGATAGCAAGAGAGAACCCTGAACTCTCCAGGTACTCCCGGCTCCTCCTCCCTTTTCCGTGGATCAGGATCTCGACGAGATCTTCCTTCTCATCTATATCGGTCGACATCCGGAACGAGTCGATCACATCGACGGAAAAACCGCACTCTCCCGCTATCCGCATGTGATCGAGGAAACTTGCGCCGTAGTAGTCGGCGCGGAAACACTGCGGTTTTTTCAGGAATATGACGTTTGTCCCGCCGCCCCGGCCCGGCACGATGGCCATATCCTTCTCTGTTCGGATCAGACGCTGGATATCCCCTGCCGTCACCAGGGGCAGGTCGGCCATGATGATGAGCGCAGGACAGTGAAATTGCCCGAGCGCCCAGTTGATCGCATCGTTTAGCGACTCTTTCCTGACGGCGATGAGTGCGTTCTCGTGCTTGAACGGGTGTGTGCAGAGGAGGGTGGCGCTGCACCCGGATTTCAGCACGGAAACGATCACATCCTCAAGCATCGAGCGGGCGAACGCCTCCCGCTCCGCCTGGTTGAGGATGCAGGAGAGGCGTGTCTTTGGGTTGACGGGCTTGAAAGGGATGAGCGCGTGGAAGTACATCGGGAAGACCGTTGTCGGGGCTGCATCAAAAAGGCATCGTTACGGTTTTCTGCCGGGTACCCGGCCCCTAACTTTGATGTGGAAGAGTGCCGACATGTACCCATGCACCGCCGCGTGATCACCTTCTCACGAAACGCGTTCCTCCCCCTGACGACGGTCTGCAGGAACCGTTGCGGATACTGCTGTTTCCGAACGCCCGTACAGGAGGGGTGCGTCATGCCTCCCTATGATGCGCTCCGCACCATGGACGCAGGTGCGAGTCTGGGCTGCACGGAGGCGCTCTTCACCTTCGGGGAACGCCCCGGCAGGGTGCCGGGGTTTGATGCCGTGCTCAGCAGGATCGGGTATACCGATATACTCGACTATCTCTACGACCTCTCGCTTGCGGCGATCGAACGCGGGCTCCTCCCGCACACCAACGCCGGCATACTCTCCTACGAGGAACTCGATCGGCTCCGCGGGGTGAACGCGAGCATGGGGCTGATGCTCGAGACGACCGCCGATCTCCCTGCGCACCGGAACTCTCCGGGAAAGGATCCGGCGATCCGGATAGATATGATAGAGAACGCCGGCAGGCTTGCCATACCGTTCACGACCGGTATCCTGGTCGGGATCGGCGAGACGGCTGAGGACCGCGAGGAGTCTCTCTCGGTCATCCGGGATCTTCACCTGCGCTACGGCCATATCCAGGAGGTGATCGTGCAGAACTTCCGCCCAAAACCCGGGACGCCGATGGAAGGCGCGCCGGTGCCCGGCACGGATGAGCTCTGCGCGACGATAACCCTCGCACGTGAGATCCTCCCCCCCGACGTGGCGGTGCAGATACCCCCAAACCTCACAGACGCATCCCACCTGATCGGGTGCGGCGTCGACGACCTCGGCGGAATCTCCCCGCTCACCATCGACTACGTCAACCCCGAGCGCCCCTGGCCACAGATCGATGAACTGAGGAGGGTTGCCGGGGATGCCAGGCTGCGGGAACGGCTCTGCATATACCCGCAGTATATCGAGAAAGGCTGGTATCCTCCGCTCCTCAAGCCCCTGATCCAGAGGCTTGCAGAGAGGATATCGACATATGGATCGGAAGATGGAGCATAACCTCATCATACATACCGATCAACACCTACGCGGAGATCTGGCGATGAAACAGGTTGACCTCCTCTATACAGGGAAGGCTAAGTCCGTCTATCGCACCGACGACCCGGAGATCTACATCATGAAGTTCCGGGACGATATCACAGCCTTTGATGGCGGGAAGAAGGACACTCTGGGCGGCAAGGGGAGATATAACGCTGAAGTCTCCTCGTTTTTCTTCAGGTACCTCGAGGAGCACGGGATAAGGACCCATTATGTCGCGAGCGTCGAGCCCGCCGTCATAGCGGTGCGGGGCCTCTCGATGATACCGCTTGAGGTGATCGTGAGGAACGTTGCGGCCGGCTCCATCGTGCGCAACTATCCGTTCCGGGAAGGGGAGGTGCTCGATCCGCCGGTGATCGTCATCGACTACAAGAGCGACGCCCACCACGACCCTATGCTCAACGACGACCTGATATACGCCCTTGGTCTTGCGACACCCGAAGAACTCGACCAGATCAAGGCGATGGCATTTGCTATAAACGAGGTGCTCTCGGAGTACCTCTATGCGCGCGGCATCACATTAGTCGACTTCAAACTCGAGTTCGGTCGGAGCGATGAGGGGATCGTCGTCGGCGACGAGATCAGCATGGACTCGATGCGCCTCTGGGATAAAAAGACCGGGGCATCCCTTGATAAGGATGTCTACCGGTTCAACAAGGGGGATGTCCTGGAGACATATGCCGGCGTCGCAAAAAGGATACTTGCGCCGCCGGAAGAAGGGCCGGCATGAGCCACACCGCCACCCCGCACCCGGGGTATGCGCAAGACCGGGCACGCCCTCGCATATCCGCAGGGCCGATACGGAGAGAGGGGCCTTCTCCCGAACGGACGGCAGGCAGGGTCAAAACGTTTAACTTTATGTTAACCCATATCGAAGAGCACGGAGGGCAGGAGGC
Source organism: uncultured Methanoculleus sp. (assembly GCA_964413225.1). GTDB lineage: Archaea > Halobacteriota > Methanomicrobia > Methanomicrobiales > Methanoculleaceae > Methanoculleus. The sequence goes on from CAYPRO010000019.1 coordinate 12,578, forward strand.
CTGATACATACCATGACTGAAGGAGATATCGAAGCGACACACGCGGAGGCGAAGGCCTACGCAAAGGAGAAAGGTTACGTCTTAAACGTCGACGAAAAACAGCTCTCGGCCGTCCTTCGCGGGCTTGCCCGGAACAAAGAGCGCCTCGGGGCGGCATACTGCCCCTGCAGGCTCCGGAGCGGTGATCCCGAGAAGGATCGGATCATCATCTGCCCATGCCTCTACCACGAGCAGGAGATCGAGGAGCAGGGATCCTGCCACTGCAGGCTGTTCTTCAAGAAAAAGTCAGAGTGATCCTCTCCCAACATGCGCAGGGGGTCACGGGATCCCCGGCCTATCGCGGATTGCCGGCAGCCCACCCACAGGGCATCCGGTTCCCCTTCCCACTCTCATGCCGGAGCAGACGCCGCGCGATACATATTGCCGGCACACCGGGTTTAAGCCGTGTTCTGTCAATCCTGCCGCTTTCCCCGCAAATATAAACGAGTAGAAGTAAAAGAGATAGTAACATGCTTTCCTCCACACTTGAAGATTACCTTGAAGCAGTCCTCACGGTCACGGAGAAGAGCGGGCAGCCGGCGACGCCGCAGGATATAGCGGCAACCACCTGTATCGGGGGGGAGATCAACAGGACGGCCATTGACTCTCTGGTCACGGAGGGATACCTGGAGTGGGCGGCGGGCGATACCGTCAGGCTGACGGAGAAGGGGCTTAGGGTCGCCTCACAGGTCGCGCGAAAACACCGCATACTCAAGTGTTTCCTGACTGAGATGCTCGGCGTCGATGCGGATGCGGCAAACAAAGAGGCCTGCACACTCGAGCACGGCATATCAGACGAGACGATAGAACGGCTCTCCTCCTACATGGATGGTGGAGAGCATCCACCCGGGCGTGCTGGACGCCATCGGGGGCGGGAGGGATACTGCCGGGGACAGGAGGACTGTACACTCCTTGACTGCAAGGAGGGGGACACCGTCCGGGTGACGATGATCCGGGGCCCCCGGCGGAACCGGAGGCTTCTTGACCTCGGCATCTTCCCTGGCGAGGTCGTGGAGATTCGGCGGAAACTGCCAAACCAATCGATCGTCGTCAGGGTGAAAGGCTGCGATATCGCCATCAGCCCGGAGATAGCCACGGCCATCATCGTGGAGTCATGTCAATGAGGTTTGCGCTGATCGGAAACCCCAGCGTTGGCAAATCCCTTATCTTCAACCAGCTCACCGGCCTCGGCGTCGAAGTGAGCAACTACCCCGGGACCACCGTCGAACTGCAGCGGGGCAACACATGTTTCCAGCGTGAGATCATCGATCTCGTGGATCTCCCCGGTGTCTACTCGCTCGACGGGGAATCTGACGAAGAAGTCCTGGTCCGCCGGTTCCTGGAGCAGAAGGACACCGATGCTCTCATCGCGGTCGTAAACGCCACGCGCCTTGAGCGCAACCTCTACCTCCTCCTCCAGGTGGCGGAGTACGGTCTTCCCATGGTCGTCGTGCTGAACATGACCGATGAGGCCGCAAAACAGGGGCTCGATATCGACCCCGGCCCGATCCACGACCTCCTCGGCGTCGAGGTGATCCTGACGGCCGCATCGCTTGGGAAGAACATCGACCGGATAATACCGGCGGCCCTTGCTGCCACCCGGCCGTCAAAGGTGGAGATCCCCTACGACCATCACATAGAGGCCGCCATCCGGAGCCTCGGGAAGATATCTTCGGCCGACCGGAAGGAGAGCATCCGGGCGCTCCAGGGGTTTGGCGACAACCCTGACCTGATCGAGGCGGCGCAGACGATTGCAAGCGAGATCGAGTCCCGGCACAGGATGACCGTCACCCAGATCATAGCGGCCAACCGCCACAACTTCGCCCGCCAGATCGCCGGCCTCTCCGCCAGGAAGAAGGCACAGCACCACGAAACCGACCTCGATAGCACACTGACGCGGCTCATCCCCGGTATGCCAATACTTCTCGGGATACTCGTGGGGATGCTCCTCTTCGTCTTTATCGTGGGGTCGTTCCTTGAAGGGGTGATCGTGGGTATATTCAACGTATTTGCCATCCAACCCTTCCTCGCTCTCGGTCTGCCGTCGATCGTAGAAGCCCTCGGGACGGCCATACTCATCGCCCTCCAGGCGGGCCTCGGGATAGCGTTCCCGTATGTCCTCCTCTTCTACGTCATCATATCCATCCTCGAGGATTCGGGATACATGACCCGCGCGGCCTTCCTCGCTGATAACGCCATGCACAGGGTCGGGATGCACGGCGGCGCGGTCATCCCACTCACCCTCGCGTTCGGGTGCAACGTGCCGGCGATCATGAGCATACGGCTCCTGCACTCCCGGCGCGAGAGGATCATCGCTTCGTTTCTGGTCACGATGGTCCCCTGCTCGGCCCGAACCGTCATCATAGCCGGCATCGTGGCGGGCTTTGTCGGCATAGGGGCGGCATTCAGCGTCTACGCCATCGTTTTTGCCCTGATCATCGTTACAGGACTCGTCCTCTCCCGCATAACGCCGGGAGAGCAGTTCGGCATGATCATGGAGATGGTGCCGCTCCGCCGGCCGGATGCACGTCTGGTGATGAAGAAAGCCTGGTCACGCCTCTCGGAGTTCCTCTTCATAGCTATGCCCCTCCTCCTCGCGGGGAGCGTCATCCTCGGGCTGCTTGAGTTCTTCGGGATCATGGCAATCTTTGAACAGATCGTGGAGCCCTACACCATGGCCCTCCTCGGCCTCCCCGGCTACTCGGCTACGGCTCTCGTCTTTGGGATTCTCCGAAAAGAGATGGCGTTTGAGACCCTTGCCATCCTCGCGGGGACCGCCGACCTCGGGGCGGTCCTCTCAGGGCTCCAGCTCTACGTCTTTGCGATCGTGACCGTCCTCTTCGTCCCCTGCCTTGCGACGATCACGGTCCTCCTGCGGGAAGTCGGCTCACGGATAACGTTTGCGGTCACGATCTACACGGTCGCTCTCGGCCTCCTTATCGGAGGCCTTATCTACCGCATCCTGGCATAATAACAGTGTTGATATGTATCGCTATGTGACCGGCATCCCGCTGATCGACAGAGAGTTTGGGGGCCTGCGTGCCGCCTCGAACATACTCATTCTGGCGCCTCCCCTGACCTACGCAGAACACCTTGCCTACAGGATGGCCTCACCCCGCCCCGGGGAATGGGCGGTCGCCATATCGACGGATGAACGTGCGGCCGACGTCATGGGCGCATTCCGGAGGCTGGGTGCAGAGAGGAATCATGTCGGGATCATCGATGCGGTCACGAAGAGTTCGGTGCCGACCCTCCGGGATACAGCAAAGGCGAAGTTCATCACAAGTCCCCTCGACCTGACGAGCATGGGGATCAAGTTCTCGCGTATGGTCGAGGATATGTGGAAGGAGGGGGCTATGGCCGATGTCCCGGGACCGATGCCCCCGCCGATCCGTCTCTGCCTCAACTCGGTCTCAACCCTCCTCATGTATGCGCGGCTTGAGGTGACCTTCAAGTTCCTCCACGTCATCACGAACCGGATGAAGAAACTGGAGGGGATCGCCATATACGTCCTCAACAGCGAGTCGTTCGATGAAAGGACGATAGCCACGATCAAGCAGTTGATGAACATAGTCATCGAGGTGAGGACGGATGACAGGAGGCAATCGGTGGAGCGGGACTTCCGCATCATAGGTGTCCGTGGCCAGACAACCCCATGGATCCGTTACTTCTACGACGATGGAACGCTGACGATAGAGGATTGAGTATGCTGACATTTGTGGGCCTCGGCCTCTATGATATATCGGATATATCGATCAAAGGCCTCGAGTACGTCAGGAGCGCCGACACCGTCTACCTGGAGTCGTACACATCGCAGATGATGGGGACGGATATTGCCGGTATGGAGGCGTTCTTCGGCAAGGAGATCCGGGTTCTTGCGCGCGAGGACATCGAGCAGGACCCCCGCGATATCATCGAGCGCGCCCGACGGGGGCGGGTGGCGCTCCTGACCGGGGGGGACCCCATGGTCTCGACAACACACGCCGACCTCCGGATGCGGGTCGCTGCAGCCGGCGTTGCGACATCGATCATCCACGCCCCGTCGATCTCAAGCGCCGTCTGCGGTCTTTCGGGGCTCCAGAACTACAGGTTCGGGAAGTCATGCTCGGTGCCGTTCCCCGCGAAGGGGTGGTTCCCGACGGCGCCCATCGAGACGATCGCGGCAAACCTCACCTGCAACCTGCACACGCTCGTCTACCTTGACATACAGAAGGACCGCTATATGCGCATACCCGGGGCTATCGCCCTCATTGAGGAGATGGCGGAGAAGTGCGGTATCAAACCGCCAACACTCTACGTGGGGATCGCCCGGGCAGGGTCGGAGTGCCCGGTGGTCAAGGCAGGGACCGGCACGGCCCTCAAGGAGACGGAGTTTGGTCCCCCGCTCCATATCCTCATCGTGCCGGCAGACCTCCACCCCGTGGAGCGGGAGTACCTGGAGATCTTCGCCGGCCTATGACCCTCAAAGAGCAGGGAACCCTCTTCTTTGAGGCGCTCCGCCGGACCCGGATCGCCGTCCCGGAGGGGACGCTTCTCTTCAGGGCAGCGGGGGAGGTGATCGGTATGGCCGCCGCATACCAGAGCGACGGTATGACGTTTCTTAAATCCGGCGACCCCGTCAACGCCCTCGCCGCTTTTGCATACGGGCTCGGCTGGCTGGACGCGGGCTTAAGGCTCGGGCTGCTTGAGCCTTCCATCGCCAGCCCGCCGTCTCCGGCGGGCGCGTATATACCTGATGCGCTCGTCGCCCGCCTGGATGAGAAGACCCACCGCTACCGGCGGATGCTTGAGGCGGCCCTGGCATCGGTGGAGACCGGGCCTGACGAGGCAAGCCCGCTCTCTGTGGGCGCAGAAGAGTTCCGTTCGACGGCGCGCTCACGGTATGCAGACGGCACAGGATGCCTTGATGCCGGCGACACTGTCGGCGCCCTCGCCCGGTTCAGCTACGGGTATGCCTGGCTGGATGCCGGCATCCGTGCGGGCCTTCTCCGGGTAACCGGGGAGCGAGGCCTCTTTACAGTCTGAGATTACCATAAAAAAAGGAGCTCACCGAATTGGAGCCGGAAATCACCGTTAAATAGTAGCCTTACGATACCTTATTAGTCTGGTTTCGGGCAATATTTCCCGAAATTGTCAAAAGAAACCTCAAGAGACTGCGGGTGGGGATGAGATACCGATCCGCACCGTCATCCTCATACCCGGGAGCGCAGAGTATGAAAAGATCTCAGTGGAAGTGGCTGCTTGTCTCGATCAGCTTCAGCACCCTCGTTCTTGCGGGCGTCCTCTACTTCACCGTCGATGACATGACGATCGAGCATCTCAGCCGCATAAGTCCATACTACCTGCTCCTTGCCACTCTCCTCCATATCGTCTCGCTCGCGTTCTGGGCGCTCAGGATTCAGGCGATGTCAGCGTCACTGGGGTACCAGGTGAACTTCAAGCACTGCATGAACCTGGTGCTCGCGAACATGCTCGTTGCGGCGATCACCCCATCGCAGGCGGGAGGCGAACCGGTTCGGATCCACGAGCTCTACCGGGCTGGCGTCCCGATCGGGGACGCCACCGCCATCGTCATCATGGAGCGGATCTTAGACGGTATCATACTCGGGGCGCTCGGGGCCTTTACCATGCTCTTCCTTGGGCGGTATTGGAGCGGCCTCGCCTCGGAGTTCAGCAGCATAAGCTTCATCATGTACGCGGCCTGGATAGCCGTCACCCTCTTCGTCCTGATCTTCGTATACTCGGTTAAGAACCCCGACTACCTCAAACGGGTTCTCAGGCGGATGTCGTGCTGGATCGACCGGCGCTGGCACCTGCGTCGGCTTGAGCATCTCCTGTCCACGATCGACCGCGAGGTGGACAACTTCAACCGGGGGCTCGTCAGGTTCGTGAACCACGGGAAGAGCGGCCTCGTGTGGGGATTGTTCTTCACAGCACTCTTCTGGTTCTCAGAGTTCGTCATCGCATCGCTCCTCCTCATGGGGCTCGGTCAGCCGCCGTATTTCATAGAGTCGTTCGTCGTCCAGCTTGTCATAGCCATCATCATGATGCTCCCGCTCACGCCAGGAGGCTCGGGCATAGCGGAGATCGGCGCTATATCGCTCTACAGCTTCTTCATCCCGTCATCGATCGTGGGCGTCTTTGTCCTCCTCTGGCGGTTGATCCTCTACTATCTCAATATCATCCTCGGTCTCCTCTCAAGTCTTGTCATCGTGCGGCGGGAGTTTCATGCCCGCGCCGAGAAACAACGGGATTGACCCCAAGGTTTAAACCACATAAGGCGCATGTCAGATGATCACATGACTGCTCAAAGTTGCAGAGTGCAGGGCGTGTTCATGTCGGTGAGCGAGATGGGGGCGGCGCCGACTGTCATCCTGGATGCCGGGAGTGACAGCACGATACCTATATACGTCGGCCTCTGGGAGGCGATATCGATCAGCAACGCTCTCAACAGCGAGATGCTTCCGCGGCCCATCACCCACGACCTGATCATCGAGCTCTTCAGGAACTTTGAGATCGTGCTCGATGCCCTGCATATCGACTCTCTTGAGGGGGGAGTCTTTTACGCCAAACTCCTCCTCCGGCAGGGTTCGCGCACCGAGATCATGGATTGCCGGCCAAGTGACGGCATAGCCATCGCTCTGCGTTACCGCGCGCCTATCATGATAGAGGATACGGTCGTGGAGTCCGCGGCGGTAAAAAAGGACGACCTCCCGAGGATGGTGGATCTGAAGGAGTATCTTTAGGCGGGGGTGTTACTTCCGGCGCCTGGAAAGCTCGTCGAGCACGTCCGCCACATCGATGCCCGACGCCTGGAGCGCTATCAGGATATGGAAGAGGAGATCGGCCGCCTCCGAGACTGTCCTCTCCGGGACCTGATTTTTTGCGGCGATGATGAACTCGACCGCCTCTTCGCCAACCTTCTCAAGGGATTTGTCGATCCCCTTCTGGTGGGTCAGGACGGAGGATACGTAGCTCTCGGCCGACGGGTGCTCTGCACGGTCCTGTATGATCTGCCAGACCTCGTCGAGTATGCTCCAGTCACGCACGGATATCCTCCCGCGCCAGCACCTCGCCGAGAACGGTATCGAAGTAGCGGGAGAGGAGGAGGCGTGCTTTCTCGATGGTGCATCCGCCTTTTCCGATTGCGATGCCGAGATCGTTCTTGATGATATACACGGTGAGCCTCCCGTCATCCTCCTTCTTCACGCCGACGACCTCTGCCGGTTTAAACGCATTTTTCGTGAATGTATCGATATCAGGGGAGAACTCGACCATCTCAATACGTTTCCCGAGGACCCGTTGCATCTTTCGTATGTTGCTTCCCTTCCGGCCGATGGCAAGACCCATATCCCCCTCTCGTATGAGGTAGACTATCCGGTCGAAGCGCTCATCGATGATGCAGTCCAGCGCGGTCGCCCGGGTGAGTATTCGCAACTCTTCGATATACCGTCTTTCTTTAAAACATATGGTCCGTATCATGGGAAGAGTCCCCGATTGGAATGATGCGGTATGATATAGTCGCCAGGAGGATATATATCTGAGTACCGGAACCATCGGAGGCAGACTGCCGGTGAACCCCGTGAAGGAGCGGCACGAGGGTTACAGGATGCCCTGAACGCTAACACTTCTGCAGGATCACCTTGATGGCCGCTCCCGCCCCGGGCCTGCCAGGCACCCGATCCGCCGCCCAGACGCGCCCGCCATACTGGTTCGTGAGGGTCTTGACGATGTGGAGCCCAAGGCCCCTCCCCCCGGACACGGTCTTGCAATCGCGGCTGAACCGGTCGAATATGTTGGGTTTCAGGTGATCCGGTATGCCTATACCGGTATCGGCTACGGAGAGCATCACCGCCTCTGCGCTCTCCATGACGGAGATCTCGATCCGCACCTTCATGCCGCCGAACTTGATGCTGTTGCTTATAAGGTTGGATACGATATGTTCAAGGAGGGGGTTTGCCCAGACCATGCAGGTCCCTCCCTCGTATGTTATATCGATTCCGGCGTAGCGCCGCATCTGGCCGCGTATGATAGCGTCGATATCGACCGGCTCAAGGCGGATGCGGTGCTTGTTGAGCGTGTTCAAGAGTTCGACGTTCTTTATGACGTTGATCCCCTGCTCGACCGTATTTTTGGCCCTCTGGGCGAGATCCGCCTCTTCGCCGGAGAGGCGCTCACGGAGCATCTCGATGATCGTTGCCGCGACCATGTTGGTGTTGTATATGTCGGTGCCGAGCAGGTCGAGGTAGAGGTCAGAGGCCTGGTTGGCCTCCTGGAGCGCCCGCTCGCGAAGAAGAGCGGGGGTGACATCCATGCTGACTCCGGCGGCCGCCACGATGTTTCCTCCGGTGTCGTGCAGAGGATGCATGGTGATCTCAAATGACCGCGGTTTATCGTGCCACACAAACGACCTTGTCTCCGCCACAACCTCCCCTTCCCCGATGACCCGGCGTGCGGCCTCGATCAAGAAGTCCGCCTCCTCCTCCGGGAAGAGGGCATGGGGGGTTCTGCCGATGATATCCTCACCGACAGCGGCCGGAACGCCGGTTGCAAAGAACCGGGAGTATGTGCCATCCCGGTTGAGCGTGAAGATCATGCAGGAAAGGGTGTTTGCGAGGATCTGCGCCTGCTCCTCCGATACCCCCGGGGGTGAGAGGAGATCCGGCGCATCCAGGATCGTCTCCACCGCGCCGACGAGATCGCCGGCGGCATCGTAGAGGGGGGCGGCCATGGAGGCCACATTCCGGCCGGAGGTCGGGCAGATACGCGTTCCGGCGATCGTCCCTCCATCCTCGCGGGCCGAAAAGAGGTAGCGCGGGTCGTCTCTGGCATCGCCGCGAGAGAGTATGCGATCCGCAAGCGTGGGGAGGTTCTCGCCGAACAACACCTCCCCGTGTGCGTATCCTCCTCTTCCGACGATATCCCCGGCCCGGATCCCCGTATACCATTCCATGCTCTCGTTCCAGACGATCACCCGTCCCTCGCAGTCAAGCACCAGTGCCGGCTGCCGGATGCGGTCGAAGATGCCCACGGGTATCCGGCTGCAGTTCACGGGTTCCCTGACTTTTTCCTGGTTTAACTTCACATGCATCACCAAGGGCGCGGCCCTCGCATATCCCCACCGCCGCGGAGAAGATCCTTCGCGGCGGTGGGTACGGCGCCCCCCACAGGCCGGCAATATCCCTGATCCACCCCGGGATGGCGGCGATGGGCAGGGTGCAGGTCAGGGGGTCGGGATAGGTTATATCAAAAAATGTCTGAGATGGCTGTTTAAAAGAGTGTCTATTTATTCATAGGGCAATATACTTCAAAGAAGATTTACTATTTATACATTGCCAGATCGCTCCCGGGCAGAACGGCCAGGGTTGTTGCAATAGAATGTTTTAATCGTTCAGTGCAGCTTAAAAAACCATCTGTTCCCCTATCTTCTTTTTGGTGGATGAACGCGAGAGTCGGCGGGCCATGCCGTTCGCGTGACCTTAATATTTGATCATTTGCAGATCATAAAGGGATGTTCGGGCGCTATACTGACACTTTTCGCAGCGAAAAAAGCGATATTCTGGTTGAGACCGAACGGAGCGGCGACCTTTTGATCTACAGGCGAAACTGTGAAGGGCGGACGTTTGAGCGGATCCTCATATCAGAGACGGGCGAGACGATCATCAACCCGGTCGAGCCGGTCAACCTCCCGGGAGACATAACAGATCTCCTCATGATCGAGTTCTCCCCCATTCTGATCGAACCCGGTCTCGCCAGGACGTTCTACCTGAAGTTCCCCGTCGAGGTCGGCGTCTTCCTGGAGGCAGCTAAAGATATCGAGGTGCTCGACATATTCGGCCTTGGTACCCAGAAGTACACGCTCTATGGCCCGCCGACCAGCGGCGCCATCGCCCGCTGGTACCGGAGTGCGGTCTACACGGAGATCCCAGAAGTCGAGCCTCTCCGCGAGGGGGTGATGGAGCTCTCCATCCAGAACGCCTCCCGCGAGTGGGTCGAAGTCTCCCACGCCGTCTTTGATAGTGTCGATATGAAGATCTACTATAACGATATCGTGGCAACCACGGCCACGATGAAGATCGTCACCGCGCATATGGCAGAGACGGACTTCATCGATACCCCTCTCATGCCCGATATGGCGCGGTCAATCGAGCTCTACACGGCACGGAAGATCCCTGTGATCAATCGCGGATACCTCATGGAGTGGGGATTGTCGTGACGTTCAACGTAACCGGTATATTCGAGGTGCCGATCGGCATAGGCGAGATATCAATAGGCGATCTCGCCTGGTTTATCATCATCCTCGCCATAGGCGTCGGGATCGCGAAAACTGTCTCGATAAACGTCAAACGAGCTCTCTCCGAGCGGATCCAGAAGAGCGAGCGCGAACTGCTCGCAAAAGTGATATACTACATCATCATCGTATGGGCGCTCATCATCGCTCTCCCATACCTCAGCGTCAACCTCTCCGGACTCCTTGTGGCCGGGGGCATCGTCGGTCTCGTCATCGGGTTTGCGAGCCAGAGCGTCGTCGCTAACTTTGTATCGGGCCTCTTCCTCATGTTCGAACACCCCATCAAGATCGGCGATAGCATCAGCGTCGCGGGTGTCAGCGGTAGCGTCGAGGATATACGGATCCTCTCAACGGTCGTCAAGACGTATGACGGGGTCTTCACCCGGATCCCGAACGAGAAGGTCTTCACATCGAATATAGCAAACTACGTCCATAACGCCGCCCGCAGGTTTGAGTACCAGATCGGCATCCGCTATGAAGACGATGCAGATGAGGCCATACGGATCATCAAAGAGGTCATATGGACACACCCGTTTGCGCTCAAGAACCCGGCCCCCTCGGTCTTTGTCGACAACTTCGGCAGCGATAGCGTCAACCTGACGGCCTACATATGGGCGCCGGCCCGGAACTGGTGGGATGTCAGGACAAGCCTCCTCTGGCAGATCAAGCAGAGACTCGAGGAGAACGGCATCGAGATGCCCTTCCCGCAGAGGACCATCCGGTTTGCGGATGAACTCCGGGTGAGGGCCGGCGACGCAGGAACTGGCAGGGCAAAAGACTGACCGCCTCTGCCCCTGCTCTTCTTCTCAGACCCGGTGCACCACCCCAACGCCGCCCGGCCGGAAGGCCCGGGGATACCGCTCCCGGATCTCGGTGATCTTATCGGTGCAGTGGGATGCCGAGAGGTACTCCACGCCGGCGAGAGCATCGATATCCTCGACGGTGACGGTATGAAACCCGCCCATGGCACCCCATACCCGGCCCTCGCGGGCGACCCGGGCGACGATCCGGCCGATGTGGGGGTGTGCGCACCCGGTGACGATCATGTAGCCGCCGGGCGTTGCGATCGCGAGTGACTGCTCCCGTATACCATCTCCGAGCGGGCCGGTGAGGGCGACGCCCTCCGCGATCTCCGTCCACCCCCCTACGATATTCGGTTCTGTATACTCCCGGATCATACTGAGGGTCTCTTTGGAGAAACCGTCGTGGATATAAACATCCATTAAAGGATTTATGGCGAGGATCGCACGGAGCCCCCCGGTGTGGTCCCAGTGGTCGTGGGAGAGGGCGAGGCGCCGGATACACGCGGGATCGATATCGAGCGCCCGCATGTTGGATACCAGCACGTCGCCTTTTGCTCCGGTATCAAAGAGCAGCCCTGCCTCATGGATCAGGCAGGAGAACCCCCAGTCCGGCGTGAGCCCTTCACGGCAGGGTATGTTGTTGTAGACCTCGGTGATGGTGAGCATGAGACAATTCCTATCTCTCGATCTCTTTTCACGAGAGATTATGTTACCCGATGGGGCAGGCCGGATGGTCGGGGATATCGGATCTGGGGATCCGGAACAACCCCGGATCTGGAGGCGAAAAAGAGGAGTGGGGGAAGGGTTATGCTATGACGTAGGCGATGGAGACGCTGGCGGTCACGTCGATCTCGCCGATCTCGATCGGGGTCGGAACGCTGCCACCTGCCGCCTTTTCCGCGAGCATGTAGCGGTTATCGTAGGCCATGGGCGCGTAGTTGCCCCCGACGTTGACCTCTCTGACATCGATTATGGTCTTGCCGATGGCGGCGGCGACCGCATCCGCATCGCTCCGCGCCTGCTGCACGGCGGCGGTCAGGGCCTCAGAACGGAACTGCTGCTGTTTTGCGTCGCTCAGCGTGAGCATGAGCCGATCGACCCGATTGGCCCCGCTCGCGACCGCTACATCGATGACCTCGCCTGCGCGGTTGACATCGCTTAAGGTGATCTGGAGGTTGTTCGTCACGCGGTAGAACCTGACCCGGGAGGTTGCCAGGGGTTTGTCGTCCTTCTCGGTCACCGGCATGATGTTGTAGCCGGTTGTCTGGATCTCTTTTGCCGGTATGCCGGCGTTCTTCAAGGCGTTCGTGACGGCATCCATCTTCTGGGCGTTCTGCTGCTGTGCAATCTTCGCATCGGCGTTCTCGGTCTCGACCGCGAGAACGATGACGGCCACATCAGGCGTGGTCGTCACCTTTCCCGTACCGGAGACGTGGATCAGTTTATCCCTGGACAGATCAGGCTGTTCTGCGGTGGCGTTTCCGATAACCGCAGCGCAGAGGATCATCAGGGCAATCCCCAGGAGTGCTGTTTTTCCTCGCATGGTATCAATAACCTCTTGATTTGGCGAGGATAAATGTCTTGCTTTAACTACGGGAATTTTCGTAGTTTTAACCGCGCTGATCGAGAAAATATCCGTTATTTACCGTCTTCTGTTGCTGCCGGACACTCATTGCCCAACCATCTCTCATAAAACTCCGTGGATCGACTCCGGACTCCGCGGTTTTGTGCCGGCGCGAGATTATCCTGGCCACCAGGTCGCGCGGATGCGCGCGAAGAAAAGTCGACGGCCTGTGGCCTCCTGAGGATTGCCTTACATGGCAGAGCAAGCGGTCACGGAGATCCTGCTCCCGGAGCGGCCCTCACGCCACCGCGTAGCGTGCCGCCGCCTCCTTCTCCCTCTGAAACGCCTCGCTGAGCTCAAAGAGTCTGTCCATGTCGATGTGATCTTTTGCCTCCTTAAAGACCTCTCCCTCCTCAAAGACGAAGTGCGCCTCGATCACCTCACGAAGATCGGCGAGCGCCGGCAGCCAGGCATCGTCCCTCTGGGGTATCGCCTCGAACCAGGCGAGCGTCTCACGGATATCGATGTGCTCCGCCATAAGCCGGCGGACCTCCCCCGGTTCTGCGTCCCTGAGGTGTGCATACAGGGTGGCCTCCTCTGCGTGCATATGCCCGGGCAGCTCGCGGCGGAGCGTGATGCACCGTATATCCCGCGTGTCAGGGTTGCTCTCGAGGTCGTCAAAGAGGCCCCGGATAAAGTCGTGGTCATCCTGGATCAGTTCGAGTATATGAACCATACTTCCCCTCCGTCCGGGTGCTCAATGGGATGTGGGACACTTAACGATTTCGCCCGGATCCCGTCCGGAAAATACAGAGGCGCCGGGCAGGGCGCCTCCCCGTATCGCGTGCCCTGCTCCTCAGTGCGCCGCAACCGGTATTGCGCTTTTCTTTGCCTCTTTGTACCGGGTGGCAAGATCTGTAAGCTCATTGCTGCTCATCTTCTGCTGCATAACGGGTAAGAGCTCATCCTCTTCCTCGCGTATGTGGTGTTCCACGTTCTCCCGGATCACCTTCATCTTCGCCACCCAGATATCCTCTTCCGCAGTGGATGCACTATCGAGCTGGGAGATCAGCGTCTTGGCTGCGTTGTGCTCCTCGATCGACTCAAGCGTCATATCCCGCATCCCCGGGTCTTCTCTGGTCTTAGGATACAGAGCCTTCTCTTCCCCGACAAGATGGGGTATGAGGTCCTCCTTCATGGTCCTGTACTTCTGCTCCCGGTTGCTCGTGCCTTTCTCGGAGAGCTCTCGGAGCTCTTTGAGGACCACCTTGTGCTCCTTTTTCAGGATATCGATAACATTCTCTGCCATCCGATCACTTCCTCTCTGCTATGGAGAGAGGCCATCTGGTGCGGGACAGGTATATAAGGCATATCCCGATCCACGGGCCGGAACCGCCCATGCGCCCGGATGGCCTTATGGTCCCCTGGATATCCATAAATGCTGCAGGCACACAGGATCATACGTATGCAAAGAGAGGGATCCGGGGTTCTGGATCGTGAAAGTTCGCTCCGGCGCGATCTCGGTCTCCCTGCGGTCACCCTGTCGGGCATCGGGATCATACTCGGCGCCGGGATATACGCCCTGCTCGGCGAGGCGGCCGGCATGGCCGGCAACGCCGTCTGGCTGACATTCGCCATCGCCGCCGCCATAGCCGTCTTCAGCGCATTGAGCTACGCCGAACTCTCGTCGATGTTTCCCCGGGCGGGCGCCGAGTATGAGTACGTCTCCAATGCGTTTGGGAAATGGCTTGCATCCGTCATCGGGTGGCTGATCATCCTCTCCGGCATCCTCGGCGCCGCGACCGTCTCGCTCGGGTTCGCCGGCTACTTCTCGGATCTCGTCGGCCTGCCGGTCATCCCCTCCGCCATCCTGATCGTCCTCGTCCTCGCCGGGATCCTCCTTGCCGGGATCAAAGAGACCGCCCGGGCCGCTATCGTCATGACCCTCATCGAGGCCGGGGGCATCGTCATGGTCATACTGATCGGCCTGCCCTACATCGGGCAGGTAGATTACCTTGAGATGCCTCAGGGCATACCGGGCCTCCTGCAGGCGTCGGCGCTCGTCTTCTTCGCCTACATGGGGTTTGAGGAGATCGTAAAGCTCTCAGAGGAGACCAAAAACCCCGAACGGACCATCCCGCTCGCCCTCATGATCGCGCTTGCCGTCTCCATCCTCCTCTACATCCTCGTATCCCTCGCCGCCGTCTCGGTCGTCGGGTGGGAACACCTCGCCGCCTCCCGGGCACCCTTCGCCGACGTCGCGGCGGTCGCCCTCGGCCCCGCCGCGTTCACACTCATATCCGTCATCGCCCTCTTTGCCACGGCCAACACCGCCCTCCTCATGATGATGGCATCATCGAGGATCGTATACGGCATGGCGTCCTCGTACTCGCTTCCCCCCTTCCTCGCCCGTGTAGACTCCCGGGCCCGGGTTCCCTGGACGGCCGTCATCGTCGTCGCTCTCGCCACCATGGCGTTCCTCTTTGCCGGCAGGATCGATTTCATCGCGAACGTCACGAACTTCACGCTCTTTGTGACGTTTGTCGTCATCAACGCATCCGTGATCGCGCTCCGGTACCGTGCGCCTGGAGCGGCGCGGCCGTTCCGGATCCCGGGCGCTGTCGGGACTCTGCCGGTCATACCGGTCATAGGGATGGGATCAAGCCTCTTCCTCCTCGCCCAGCTCGGCACCCCGGTCCTTTTAGTCGGCACCGTCCTTGTTGTCTTCGGTGCCGCTCTCGCTCTGGTCGGGGAATGGCGGCCTCGCGGGGAGGCATGACGGACAAAAAAGGGGTATGTGGGGATTTACTCCCCGATACGGTCGTCGATATACCGCCGGAGGAGGTCGAGCGCCTCCCACTCCCGTGGGCCGCCGCACTTCCGGATAAGGCCGGCGTGGTGCTCGATCAGCCGCCCGAGCCAGGGGTCGCGGTTCCGGGTATAGCGGGTGGCATGGACCGCAGCATCGATGATGCTTGAGAAACCCCTGTTCACCGGGTGCAGGCAAAGTCCGAGCACCTCCTCCTTCAGGGGGGCGAGCCGGACGACGATCGCCTCGTCACCTGACCGCTCCACGTCCGCGGCAAACGCGGCCCAGGCCTCCGCGTCGCGGAGGCGGCAGATGACCATCCCATCGATCTCCTCGCGTATGAAGGCGTCGTCGGGCAGATCGTCAAACGCTGTCCTGACGTATATGACCGGGTCGAATATGAAGTTCGCCACCACCCAGCGGTCCCGCATGATGTTTCTCGCAGTGTGGCTCCCCCGAAATACGACCATATGCAGGGTGCCGTTCCGGTTGATCATCCCCATGGGGGCGGCGTTGCCGTCGGTGGTCGCTATAACCTCGTTGATACCCTCGGTCAGGAGTCCCACTGCCACCCCTCCCCGAGGGCCACGTATATCCCGGCGATGGTTATATCGGCGATCGAGCCCGGGTTGATGCCGGCCTCGACGCACTCTGCGTCAAAAGATCGGATATCTCGCTCCCCCCTGAGCACCTCCGCGGCGCACCGCATCGTCCTCTCTGCGACCGCCGCCCCGTGCTTTTTTTCGATGAACGTATCGGGCTCCGTCGCGAGGAGATCGAGGAACGCCGCGACGATCGCCTCACGGCCGCGTCCGTGCGCGTGGAGGAGGTCCGCGCACCGCCGGGTCAGGGCAAACCCGTTCGTCCACTCCCGCGCAACCATGTCCCGGCCCGCCGAGTATGCCATGATATCGGCAAGAGTCATCTTTCGCTCCCGTATCGTTGCAATGGAGGCCGGATCGTTCACATCCAGGTCGCCGCTCTCCCCCACCCTGACCGCCGTGAGGTCAAAGGCCGTGTAGAACTCGACCGCATCCTCGACATCGGTCCCGGCGATGACCCTCTGCGCCCCCTCGATATCCCCCCCGAGGACGAGGGGGATGAGAAGGATGAACGCCCCGAAGTGGGTATTTCCCCCGGAATGGCCGTTCGTCCGCCGCACCGCCTCCCGGATGAGGTTTCCAATCCGGCCGCCGGCCTTCTCGGCCGCATCAAAGACCGGCCGGACGAGGATCGTCGAGGCGAGGAAGTGCTCGAGGCGCGTGTCGCTGTAGTCGTGGCACCGATCGACGTTCCCGGGCTTGGGGTAGGCAGATACCTCAAGCATCATCGCCATCTGCGCCCGTTCAGCTCGATTCATCGGCAGTCTCTTCTTCGTCAAACAGCCTGTGCAGGATCTTCTCAGACAGGCGGTGCTTGCACCGCATGTACTCCCGTGCCGAGAGACCCTTCTTCTCAAGCGTCATGTTCCGGAACATGCAGGGGGAGCTGATCTTGCAGCACCAGGCAAGGCTCCCAAAACAGGTGCTCTTTCCATCATCGAGCGGTGTGCCCTTCACCGCCTCCTGCTTGAGTTTGAGGTACTCGTTTCGGGAGAGCCCGATCTTATCGAGGGTCGGTATGAGCGGGCAGGCCTTCACCGGCATGCAGCAGAAGGTGAGCGCCCTTATATCGCCGCCACGGCAGAGCTGCTTTGGGGCGTTGTACCAACCGCCTTCATCGGCGGATCGGGTGATGGCGGCATCGAGGCCGGCAAGCGTCCAGGGGTCGGATCGCCGGGCAAGCGAGACGAGGTCCGCCCCGTGGGAGAAGGCATCCATAGCCTTATCGAAGGTGTTGATGGAGTTGTTTGCTATCAGCATCAGGGGAGAGGCGTTCCTGATCTGGCGGACCCTGGCGTGCCCATAGTCCATCAGGTCCACGTGGAGTATATCCGCTCCAGCCTTCCAGGCGGCGCGGGCAAGGGCGCTGTCGTCGGCGGCGACGCCGGCCCGGATCTTGACAGAGACGATCACATCCTCTGCTTTGAGGGCGCGGATGGTCTCGACAAGTTTTGCCGGGTGCGTGAGGAGATACTCGCCGCACCCGACCTCGATCATCGCCGGCTGCCGGCAGTGGGCATCGATCTCATAGACCACCCGATCCTCAAACGTCCTGGCGACATCGGCGTATGCGGCCGGAGTGCTCCCGCGGAGGTTGATGCCTGTGATGACATCGCTCCTGCTCAGGGCATCGATCTCCTTTGCCAGGGCTTCCGGGGGGTCATCGTACAGGAACTCTTTACGCCCCTCCGCCGCCATCCGCCGGCTTGCATCAAGGGTTGGGCCGTCGATGGAGTAGCCGCCGATGAAGGCGGCTCCCACGTGAGCCGCCCGCTCAAGGACATAGCCCGCATCCACGACGCCGGCCATGGATGCTATTGCCACCGGTGTTTTTACTATCCGATCGTTTATGATGAGCTCAAAACGATCATAAGCTTCCATCATACTTCTGCATCTTTTGGCTGCATAAGGGGATATTGATTTGTGTCGGGTCAGGGGGGGCCACGCCTCCTGCCGGGGCGAACAGACGCACAAAAGGGCCCTATGCCGGGAAATGGAGTCAATACGACAATATAGATGCATTCCGGCACTCTGCGCCGGGGCCTTCTGGTGCGCCACCCCGGCGGTTACATCGGTAATTATTTTAATGATGTATCGTACTACCATGTAATATATGAGTAAGAAAGGAATGTTACTGGTCGGACACGGCAGCAAACTCCCCTACAACAAGGAACTGATTGAGACCACTGCAACGATCATCGCCGGTAAGACCGATGAATATATCGTTAAACCCGGTTTCATGAGCATAAACACGCCGACGGTCGAGGAGCAACTTGCGGCGTTCCGGAGTGAGGATATCGATATATTAGTCGTCGTCCCGCTCTTCCTTGCGCGGGGCATCCACATCGAGCAGGATATCCCGAGGATCCTCGGGCTCTCCCCCGGCACACGGAGAGGTGAGTTCCGGATCAACGGGGGGACGGTGCCGCTCGTCTACGCAGACCCCATCGGGGGCGACCCGCTCCTTGCCGAGCTGATGCTGAAGAACGCGTCCGATGCAGTCGCGGAACTGAACCAGTGAGGCCATGCGAATCCTGGTGCTGGATACCATCCATGGCGGGGCGGAACTCGCCATGGCGCTCCGGGATGCCGGCCACGAGGCGGATGAAGTGGACGTCTACCGCGGAAAGGCCGGCATAAGCGTCGCGGAGGCGCTCATTCGCACATACGACATCGTCACCGCGCCGGTTCACCTCGACCCGGACCATCCTCTCCTCCGACAGCACGGCCCTGCGATCTCCCACCACGAGATGGCAGGATGGATCCTCAGAGCCCATCCGCCTCGCCCGTTCATCGAGATCACCGGCGCACGGGGAAAGACCACCACGGCTCACGCGCTCGCCTCGCTGATGCCGGGCCCGGGCATACTGCACACGTCGACCGGGACATACCGCTACCCGGAACGGGACTTCCTCTGGAAGAGGAGCATAACACCCGCATCCCTGATCCCGGCAGCGCGCGAGGCCTGGCTTATCGGGGGCTGGCTGGTCGCGGAAGAATCTCTCGGCGTCACGGGGGCCGGGGGTGTGGCGGTGCTGACCTCGCCGGACGATTACCCTATAGCGGCGGGGAAGAAGAGCGCGATCGTTGAGAAGTGCCGGCTGCTTTCCCGGGCGCGGGTCGTGGTGGTCCCGGGCGGGATCGACCTCCTGCGGCCGGTGGTCGCCGCCGATGAGATGGTATCCTTCGACGGCCAGGTCTGCCAGTATAAGGGGCGCGGGATCGCCGGCACCTTCACAAACCCGCTCTGTACGCTTGCCGGCTACCGGGCGGCGCTTTCGCTTGCGGCGGCAACAGCCTGCATCCTCGGCATAGACCCCGCGCCGCTCGCAAATTTCACCGCTCTTCCCGGCCGGATGGCGGCCCGGCGAGAGGGTGACCGCCTTATCGTGGACGACTCAAACAGCGGGACGAACGCGGCCACAGCCATCGAGGCCGCCCGCTACGCAAGAGAACTCTCCGGTGACGGCGCCCTGACGCTCGTCATAGGCGAAGAGGCGCGGGCGGTCTGCGAGGGGTTCTCTCCGGAGGATATCGGGCAGGCGGTATCGGCCATCAGGCCCGCGGCAACCGTCTATGTCGGAGAGGGCCACCCCGTGGCAACGCTTGATGCCGGGCTTGATGCCGCCAGGGCGATCACCCCGGCGGGCGCGATCGTCCTTGCTGTAAAGATGTGGAGATGACCATGCAGTATATTCAACCAAGACCGAGTTCCATCGTAGCAGCGCTCTATACCGCCCGCGACCTGGGAGTGGACGTGGCAATCCTCCACGGCCCCTCGGGCTGCTCGTTCAAACACGCCCGTCTCCTCGAAGAGGACGGCATGCGGGTGCTGACGACATCGCTTGCCGACAACGAGTTCATATTCGGCGGGCACGATCCCCTCATGCGGGTGCTCCGCTACGCGGAGGAGGAGTTTCACCCCCGGCGCATCGCTGTCGTCGGGACGTGTGTTGCGATGATCATCGGCGAAGATCTCCAGTCCGCCATACATGACGCCGGCGTCGCAACGCCCGCGATCGCCGTGGACATCCACGCCGGTTTCCGCGAGAACATCGACGGAGTGCTCGCGACGCTTGAACCGGCGGCGGCGGCCGGATGGATCAGCGCCGACGAGCTTGAGCGGCAGCGCTACCTCCTCGCAAAGGCAAACGAGGTGGAGCGCCTGCGGGGAGCGGCTTCGCGAAATTACATCGAACCCTCCCGCGGCGACCTCAAGCACATAGCGGCAAAACGACTTCTCGACCTCGCCGACTCCGGCGCTGTCGGCGTCGCGGTCATGAACGCAAAGAAAGAGACCGCATACATGTTCGCCGACGAACTCATCGCCCTCCGCGAGACCTGTCCGGACTCTGCGATAACCTACATAGCAAACCTCGAAGACCGGGGTCTTCCGAAGGTCCGCGACGATGCCGAGAGGATTCTTTCCGGCATGCTGGAGCGAGGGACCGACCCGGAACTCCTCGGGGCGCTCGACGAGTACGGCGCCAACGGCCCCGCGATCGGTGAGCGTATACGAGAGGTTAGCCCCGACTTCGCCTTCATGGTCGGCGTACCGCACGCCGTCCCGCCGGAGTACACAGAAGACATCGAGGTCTTCTCGATAACAAACGGGCCCCGGCAGGTAGAACCGCTCCGCGATATGGGTCACCGGCATGTCATGGTCGAGATCGACCTGCACCCAAAGACCCTCGGCGTCCGCGAGATCGTCGCAAGCGAGTTCGGGGCGGTCCTCCGGAGCATGCGATGAAGTCTTTCCTCGTCGCCGGCGACCGCTCCGGGAGCGGGAAGACAAGCATCACCCTCGCTCTCTCGGCTCTCCTCTCGGTCGATCGTGCCGTCCAGACGTTCAAGGTGGGGATGGACTACATCGACCCCTCCTACCTTACGGGGGTGACGGGTCGGCCCTGCCGGAACTTAGACGGCTACGTTATGAGCCCGGGCGAGGTCCGGTCGGTCTATGCCCACGGCTGCCGGGGAGCGGATATCGCCGTCGTCGAGGGGGTCAGAGGGCTCTTTGAGGGCGCGGAAGCGCTCACCGATATCGGGAGCACGGCCGCTATAGCAAAACACCTCGATATCCCCGTCATCTTAGTCGTCAACGCCCGGAGCATAACCCGGAGCGCGGCGGCTATAGTAAAGGGCTTTCAGGCCTTTGACCCGGGTGTCGATATACGGGGGGTCATCCTCAACCAGGTGACCGGGGCCCGCCACAAGGAGAAGGCGATCACGGCGATCGAGCACTACTGCGGTATCCCGGTCATCGGCGCCATCCCCAGAACGCCGGATATGGAACTTGCCATGCGCCACCTCGGCCTCGTCCCATACCGGGAGGGGCAGGGGCACGAGGAGTTCCTTGCGCGTATCGGGGCGGTGAAGCATATGATCGGCGAGCACGTCGACCTTGATGGGCTGCTTGCGCTCGCAAAGGATGTCGAGCTGCCGAGGGGCGAGGGCTCCGTCTACGCGGCGGTCGATCCGGATGTCCGGATCGGCGTCGCTCTCGATGAGGCGTTCAACTTCTACTATGCCGATCTCTTCGATCTGCTCGCATGTCTCGGGGCAGAGGTCGTCCCGTTCTCACCCATCCGCGACCGGCTGCCGGAGGCCGACGGCTACATCATCGGCGGCGGTTCCCCCGAGATCTTCGGTGCGGCTCTCGCGGCGAACACCGCTATGCGGGAAGGGCTCAGGGAGGTCTCGCGGAATGGCATCCCCATATACGCGGAGTGCGGAGGGCTCATATACCTCATGGAGAGGATGGTCCTCGCCCCGGGGTTTTCGGGCGCGACGGGAGAAGAGGCTTACGATCTCGCTGGAGTCTTTGCCGGCGAGGCCCGGATGCCGGCCAGAAGGATGCTTGGCTATGTCGTGGGGACGAGTGCGGGCGAAAACCCCATGGGCGAGGCGGCATTCCGGGGCCACGAGTTCCACTACAGTAGCGTATCTCTCCCCGCCGGGACGCGTTACGCCTACCGGCTGAGCCGGGGGAGCGGGATCCGGGATGGACTCGATGGTGCGGTTCGCGACCGGACGATCGGGAGTTTCACGCATCTTCACCCTGTGACGAGCAAAGGGATGATGGCACACTTCGTGGCGGGTTGTCGGGGATAAGGTTCCCCGCCCCTACACAGGGTTAACCCGCCACTGCCCCGGCGGTATGGCGATCTCGAACCGTGCGCCCCGGCCTGCTTCGCCCGTCTCTTTGATCGTTATCCCGGTGATATCGAGGATCTCCCGCGAGAGGGGGAGGCCAAAACCGGTGTTCTTCCCAAACCCCCTCTCAAATATCTTCTCCTTCAATCCGTCCGCGATACCGTCGCCGTCATCCTCGCATATGACGATCTGGCTGCCATCGCGAGCCTCACACATGAACCGGATCGCCGTGGCCTTCTGGCTGTGGCGCAGGACGTTATCGATCAGGTTGTAGAAGACCTTGCCGATGAGCGGATCGGCAAAGGCCTCCATCCCGGCCGGGATATCGTTTGTCAGGGCGACATCGCCGGGGTTGGTGCTCCGGCTGACATCGTCCGCGAGCATCCGGAGGTTCTGCCAGACTGGAAGATGCACCCCGACCTCCTCATACTCCCTGGTGAACTGGATCATGGACTCGATCCGGCTGCTCGATGTGGCAATGCGGGAGATGTAGTTATCGAACAGAGGGTCGGGATTGGACTCGCGCAACAGAGCGGTATATCCGTTCAGGATCTGGAGCTGGTTATTGATGTCGTGCCGGGTGATACCCGAGAGGAGTTTGAGTCTTTTGTTTGCCTGCTTGAGTGCATCTTCTGCTCTTCTCTTCTCGGTGATATCGTTGATGATCGAGAAGAAGACGGTTCGACCTGCAAGGGTGATCGGGGAAGAATACACCTCGACGACCCGGATCTCGCCCCCTGCCGCCCGATGCGATGTGATAAAGAAGGCATCTTTCACCTCCGTTGCATCTTTTGGAACCATAATGGGAGGCAGAGAGGTGATATCCCGTATGGAGAGCAAACAGAGTTCATCTTTTCCCCTGCCATAGAACCGCTCCGCAGCAAGGTTTACATCGATGATCCCCCCGGTCCCGGGATCCACAAGCAGCATGACGGAGCTGTGGTGCTCAAACAGAGAGTGGAACCTTGTCTCGCTCTCCGTGAGGGCCTCCTCCATCCGCTTCCTCTCGGTGATGTCGTTTAATACCATGAAAAACCCGGCAACCTGCCCCTCAAGTATATGCGGGACCAGGTGTCCCGCAAATACATGGCTCTGGCCATGCCAGTCCCGGGCAGAGTTCTCGTAGGTGACCACCTGACCGGCAAGGGCCATATCGTAATACGGAGAGGCCCGCGTGAACACGTCCCCGGGCAGCAGATCTCTGAGGGATCTTCCTATCAACGCGCCTTCGGGGCATCCGAACCACACCGCATACGGTTTGTTGACGTAGACAAACCGAAGATCCGTATCCATATACGAGAGGTACGTCGGGACGCTGTTCATCACCAGAGCAAGCATCTCCTCGCTCTTCTGGAGCGCTTCCTCGACCTGCCTTCGAGACGTGAAGTCTTCTAAGATCGCGGCAAAACATCCTTTTTCCGGGCTGTATGCAGAGACCTTCAACCATCTTCGGGTGGGTTTGAGATAGATCTCGAATGCTTCTGGCACCCCGGTACGGGCAACCCTGCCGTAGATCTCGAATAGCTCCGGATGCACCGATCTGAACTGGGGGATCAGATCGGTCACTTTCTTTCCAATCACATCTTCAAGGCCGGTCAACCGCGAGAACGCCCTGTTGGCATGCAGGTAGATGTAGTCGACGGGGTTATCGGCCGTATCGAAGATCATCCTGCAGTGGATGAACCCGGCCTGCATGTTCTCAAAGAGCGTGCGGTACTGGCCTTCGGACGCACGCAGTTCCTGCTCTTTTACGATGAGGTTTTCGTAGTTCTCCCGCAGTCTCCTCTCGGCGGCGATGAGCTCGGCGTTCTTCCGGAGTAACTCCTCCTCCGCCTGCACAAGGTCTGTCGTCTCCACGGCCATCGTCACGATGGCCGATCCGCCGTCGATCGTGATCGGCATCGAAGAGAAGAGGGCCTGGATCTGCCGGCCCCCGTTTGCCGTGAAGACCAGAGGAACATTCTCGACCGATCCGACGAGCATTCTATGCGATGTGAGGCGGGCTACATCCGCAGGCGATATCATACCGAGGTCTTCTACAGGATCTCTTCCCAGGATCTCCTCTCTTGTATACCCGGTTGTAGCAAGGAACGCCGCATTGACATCGAGGAATCTGTTATCAGGAACGCTGTTGATCGTGATCGGGTAGGGACTGTTCTCAAAGATGGTCCGAAGCCTCTTTTCGCTCTCGGATAGGGCCTTGAGGGCATGCATCTGCCCGATCTCGGCTGCCGCTTTTGCAGCGATGATCTCGATGATCTCCCGGGCGGAAGGCGGCAGGTTGAGAGGAGCCCGGCTCAGGATGCAGAGGAGGCCCAGAACTTGCCCATCGGCGCTGCACAGAGCCGCGCCGGCATAGCCCCGGATGCCAAGGTCGCAGAGACTCCGGATCTCTGGAAATAATTCGGCCACGTTATCCGGGTATGCACAGAACCCTTCTTTGATGGCGTTCTCGCAGGGTGTCCCTTTCAATGAACAGGAGTGATCCGAAATCTTCTTCCCATCAAGGAGCATCGAGAGCACACGGGCGTGTTCGCGATCCGGCATGATCTCGCTGATCACGACGCAGTCGGCGAGAAGCCAGGCACTGACGCTCTCTGTGATCCGGTCAAGCGACTCCCTGCCGGTCGTTCCCACCATGCCGCTGACCAGCGCATGGAGAGCCGATTCCGCGGCCTTCTGTTCCGTTATGTCGCGGACGACCGAGAGTATGGTCTGCGGCCTGCCGGGATCGAGCAGACTGACGCTGACATCGAGGATCTTCTCCCGGTTCTCCGGTGTCAGGTAGTCGGTCTGGAAGGTGGCATGCCCGTCCCGCATGAGATCCTGTACATATCCGGGAGCCCTTCTCTGCATATCGGGGGTGTTGAGATCGATGAGATTTATGCCAGGGATCTCCTCCCGGGTTATACCAAAGATCCGGCGGGCAGACTCGTTGATATCGATGAACTTTCCCGGCCCTCCCGGCGTGAGCTCGTTGATCAGTATACCATCGTATGCATTCTCCAGTATGAGGCGGTAACGCTCTCCGCTCTTGAAGATCGCATCATGCGCCTGCTTGCACTCCGTTATATCGTCGATAGACGAGAGGATGTGCGGCACGCCATCGATCGGGACGATGCTCGAAGAGAACCGGCAGGGGCGGATCTCCCCGGCCCTGTTGCGGCACTGGATCTCCATACCCTGCACGGACCCCTCATCCCGGAGTTTCGCTACGAACCGGGCGTGCTCACCGTCGGCAAATAACCCTATATCCCCGGGAGCTCTGCCGATCACCTCCTCCCGGGCATACCCGGTGTTCCGTAAGAACGCATCGTTGATGTCGACGAACAGACCGTCGGCTGCCGAGACAAGGGTGAGCGGGACAGGATTGCTCCGAAAGACCGTGGCAAACTTGTACTCCGAATCGCGCAGCTCCGCCTCCACCCGCAGACGTTCGGTTATGTCTCTGAAAGAGAGAAGCATGGCCGGCAAACCCTGCAGGGAGATCCCTCTCCCGGTGCACTCAAGCCACTTCTCCCGGCCCGCAAGGGTGATGATCCGGCAGTTCACCTGGAATCGGTCCTCTCCCGGAGCAGCTCTGCGAAACTTGCCGATTGCGCTCTCCCTAAACTCGGGGGCGACAAAATCCAGCATGTTGACCCCGCACGCTGGATCGAGATCCTCTCCGCTCCCGGCGATCTCGGCCGCCCGGTGGTTGGCATACAGGAGCCTTCCAGTGGGATCAGATATGACGATGCCCTCGCCTGACTGCTCCACGACCGCCCGGAATAGTTCGGTACTCTCGGCAAGCGCTGCTTCCGCCTGCCTGCGGTCGGTTATATCCTTAAAGAGCCCCCGTGTGTACAGGTTCTTTCCGCCGACGATCTTTGAGTCCGCTATACCCTCGGCGTAGACCTTCTTTCCATCCCGGGTCTTGAAGGTCGCATCGATGAGTCCTACACTCTCGCCGGCAAGCACCCGCTGAAATTTCTCCATGCAGTGGTCGATGCTCTCTTCCGGAATAACATCAAACAGCGTGAGATTTGGGAGATCTTCCTCCGTATACCCAAGCGTCTCCAGCCATTTTTTGTTGCCAAAGAGGATATGCCCATCCGGAGCCACGCTCAGGATAAGATCGTTTGCGTTCTGGAGGTCATGATAGCGCTGCTCCTGCTCGGCAAGAGCCGCCTCAGCCCGCCTCCGCCGCACCGCCTGCTGGACATTGTGTGCGAGCTCGGCAAGCTGGGCCCTCGGATCTCCCCCTTTCTGCATATAAGCGTCGGCACCGCTGTTTATGGCCTCGATGACGACCTCTTCGCGGCCCCGGCCGGTGAAGAGGATGAAGGGCAGATCGCCAAACTCCTCCCGGACTGCCTTCAAAAACGCGATCCCATCCATCTCCGGCATCTGATAATCAGATATGATCGCATCGGGAGGCTGGCTCCGGATACAGGCGAGGGCTTCCTTTGCCGATCTCGATGTTGCGACTCGAAACTCTCCTGTCTTCTCAAGGATGAGGTGGATAACCTCGAGGAGATCAGGTTCATCATCGACGTAGAGGACCGATATTACCATGGCAGGCTCATCACATCCCGGGCCGGCATGGCTCTCCGGAAGAGGATTGCCGGCATATGTTCCCCGCACCTCGCCGGAGATGCCGATGCTGTATATTGCACTATACTTACGTATAAAGGTTACATTATGACAACGTGAATATTATTCGATGATCTGAAAATTGGGAATTTCTATTTTGATTATTCGCCCATTATTCGCAGGATAATTTCTCCATCACCGGAAACGGAGAATTATATTGCATTTGCAGAAGATGGGGGGATCATGTCATACGAGCGATCCAGCCTCGCGCAATGCCTTAACGTGTGCCGGCCAAAGGAGGCCATCCGCGGGGAGGGACCTGCCGCACCGGCCTTCCCCGGAGGCATCCTGCGCCTCCGGCTGCCGCACGCACGAAGCGCAAAGCATACTAACGAATCGCTACCACACTACTCCCATGATAATTTACCTTGACGGTAGATACGTCCCGGAGGAGGAGGCAAAGGTCTCGGTCTTCGACCACGGCCTTCTCTACGGCGATGGCGTCTTTGAGGGGATCCGCGCCTACAACGGCAAGGTCTTCCGTCTGGACGAGCATCTGGCCCGACTCTACGACTCGGCAAAGACTATCGATCTTGCTGTCCCGATAACAAAGGAGGAGTTTGCCGAGGCCATCAAGGAGACGTTGCGGAAGAACAACTTAAAGGACGCCTACATCCGTCCGATCGTGACGAGAGGCAAGGGCGACCTCGGGCTTGACCCCCGGAAGTGCAAGGTGCCGACGGTCATCGTCATCGCCGTCACCTGGGGCGCTATGTACGGCGACCTCTACGAGAAGGGGCTCCGGGCGGTCTGCGTCTCGATCAGGCGCACACCGCCGGAGGCGATGCCGCCTAACGTGAAGAGCCTCAACTACCTGAATAACATACTTGCAAAGATCGAGGCCAATTACCGCGGTGTGGATGAGGCGATCTTCTTTGACACCAACGGCTATATATCCGAGGGATCGGGGGACAACATATTTGTCGTCAAGAACGGCGCCATCATCACCCCGCCGACCCTGAACAACCTGCGCGGGATAACGCGGGCGGTCGCGCTCGAACTTGCGCAGTCGATGGGGATCACCCTGCTTGAGAGGAACATGGGCTACTACGACCTGTATACAGCCGACGAGGTCTTCGTCACGGGGACCGCGGCTGAAGTAGCGCCCATCCGCGAGATCGACGGCCGGGTCATCGGGAACGGCAAGCCCGGCCCCATCACCCGGCAGCTTATGGCGGCCTTCAAGACCGCCACCCAGAAGGAAGGCGCGCCGATATACGGTTGAGGTCTGCCGCGGGGTTGCCTGAGCGGATAGACCGGGTGCCCGCATGCCCACGGCGCGAGAGGGGCCGCCGGCAAAATCCGCTCGGCACAACTTTTTTATCCGCACGCGCCCAAGTTGTATGGCATATTGCATGGGCTGCTATAGTGTAGAGGCCAATCATGTCGGCCTTTCACGCCGACGACAGGGGTTCGAATCCCCTTAGCAGCAT
>CAYPRO010000020.1:0-20578 GCA_964413225.1 uncultured Methanoculleus sp.
GTAGTTCGTTCACTGAATGCCCGCCGTCTTACGTAGCCAACCGACTGTTCATCTGTCCCTTTCTCGTGTGGAGATCGGGCATTGCAAACTTTGGTCCGAGGATTGATGATGGCAGCCATATTGTCATAGAAGATAGTCTCAGGTACGCCATCGATCTCATTAAAGAATCGAATGTGAGCATCAACAATCTCAAGAAATGTCTCACGATGGTAGAGGTAGGCGAACCGATACAGGGAGTGGTTGAGCACCAGAGAGGCCATGGGATACTTGCCCCAGCGGGAATTGATCTGGAGATCTGTCTTTCCAAAGTCAAACTCTGCGCGATATCCGGGATCTGTCTCCTGAGCGATGTAGACCTCACGGTGGCCATATTGGTGCTTCCATGAAGCGATCTCTCGTTTGACGGTGCTATAGCCGATGGTATAGCCTTCTTTGATAAGGTGATCCCAGATCTTCTGTCTATTCCACCGTTGTTTCTTGGGGAGATCAGCATTCTTCTCCAGGATTGAGTGGATTTGTTCTTTGACCTCCGGGATGAGAACGGTACAAGAACGTTGAATCTGACGATCCTGGGGAAGAATTGTCTCTTCGACGCCATCTTTGATACCCTGAACCCGCTGGAGATACTTGGATACAGTATTCCGGGAGATTTTGAGTTCTTTGGCGACACGCCTCACGGATCCATAGAGATTATAGAGTTCTACAATGCGTTGGATATCACTCATTGATTTCACCTGCTGAGCCCCTCCAGATCCAATAATAGGATGAGAGAGGAGATAGGGTGGATCAGTTTATGGTGAGCCTTTTTGGGAAAAGTGGATCAGTTTATGATGGGCGAAAACAATGCAGGAGGGTATTACAGATCGGATATGGACTTGGCCAGAATTCCTGACATATCATTATCAGTTATAATTTAGCTCACTACCGTTTTTTCACTCCGATTGAAGCGATAAAATCCCAGAAAAGCGAGGTAAATCCTAACTTTATTGCAGCAAGATATCTTACTGAGATCGCTCGTCGGAAGATCAGTGCTATTACTGCCGCTTTCTCGAACGCCGTGAGCTCGAACTTGTATTCGAAGAGCATTCTTATCGAGTTAACTATCAAAAATATATACCCAAAGTAATTGTTTAACCTCTGAAGGCCCAGGGACTGAGTCGTATTGGTCGGAGAGCACCCAGCAAAGCCCGGTCCGTTAATGAACAGTCCCGGATCTGTTCTTCCAATCTCTCCATGCAGAGCAAGAAATAGGACAAAAACATTATCCTCACCGAAGAAATTTTTAAACGTATACGATCGTGCGACATCTGCCCTCATCAGGCCATAAAACTCAATATTTCGGTATTGATTGAGAAGTAACTTCCTGATGCCAGATAGCTTCCCCATGCCGACAGTCGTGATGTCCGATTCCAGTATACTCTCCTGCTGTAAGGCATCATCCCACTTTGCAGCCTCACTGTAGCACAGGACAAGTGCATCATTTTCGAGAAACTCCTGGAGACATCTCTCAATATAGGTATCTTTCCACCCATCATCATCTGCGGCATACATAGCGTAGTCGCCGGTAGATTTCGCTATGACAAACTCGAAGTTATGAGTGGGGCCTTTGTTTGTTTCCTGACGATAGTACCGGATCCGAGGGTCGTTTTCCATAAACTCTCTGACCAGTCGCTCTGTCTCTGGTCCAGGAGAGCAGTTATCCGAGACAATAATCTCCAGGTTCCTGTATGTCTGCCGGGTAATACATTCCAATGTATGTCGCAATCCTGCTGGCCTGTTATACGTCGGGATGCCCACACTGACAAGGGGTTTGGTCACCAGCATACCCTGAGAGTTACTCACTACTCACCACCCCCTGTCATACAGCACCATAGCCATAATTCTCGCTCAGAAGTCAGAACCTGCCCTGCAGGATAGACACACCCTGTGTAGAGGGCTTGATTGGCACATTCACACTGATAAACCATATATGCCAGCATTTTTGCATCACGCGTATGTTGCTGTATCTGCACTACAGTTCATGATGCGCGGACCTCCCCCCTGTAAAGAAGATATGCCGTCACGCCCTTAATCTTTAATGCATTTCAGGTAACCATCCGGTGCGACGGTGATCAGCAATTTATCTTCGATTTCCCGATCAATGGCGAACCGTTCACTCTTCTTTAAGAACTCCTGGACAGCTGTTTTTGGATTATTCCCTCTCCCCCAGGGCCGATCGCTAGAATAGATCTCAGGCATATCCTCGACGATTGTATCAAAGACTACACAATAACTCCCCTTTGTCACAAACGGTGAATATAGTTCAAGTTCCTGCAGAACATGATCGTGGGTATGGAGAGAATCAAGGGCAACCAGCACGCGCTTCTTCCCCTGTACATAGGAATTCACCTCGTTGATCACGCGTACGTCTACGCTTGCCCCCTCAATCATAATGATCCGGTCAAACATCGGGTGTTTCTCAATCTCCCGTCGGTTATGTTCCCGAATATCAATATCTATGCCGAGGACCGCCCCATCACCTCCTATCAGTTCAAGCATCGATGCGTAAAATATCAAAGATCCCCCGTGCGCAATGCCGGTCTCGATGATGAGATCAGGTTTTACGTTCCAGATGATCTCCTGCATCGCCATAATATCCTGAGGATACTGGATGATGGGCCGCCCCATCCAAGAGAAGTTGTATGAATACTTAGTACGAATAGTATTATCCATGAATGAGTTCGCTGATCGTTTCAGCTCATCATCATGTGCGTAACTCTTTATCCGCTCATCGCGCTCGTCTTGAAATCTCTCGGGATTCATCTTGATGTCTCCGTTATTCTTGTGGTGTCCCTGAAGCTGCTCAGAATGATTGCCGTCCGATATCGTGGACGGAGCATAACCGTATCGCTTTTCCGGCGGAGGAGATTTGCATCTTAATTTCCTCGATATAATTTTCGTTCATGATGATAATCAATCCGTTTTGTGTAAGCTGATCCGGAGAGATCACCATATGTCCGCTCCCGGGAATAAATCCTCCCTGTTTATCAGGATTAACATCTACAATTCTGGAGATATATTCAGCATCAGGATCGATCATATTTGCGTACATCACTCCTTTTGCGCCTGCGCCCCATAGGGAGACCGTACTTGTTTTGCTTACGTTTTTCAGGAGAGAGCGGCTTTTCTGAACGAAATTCTGTTCATGCCGCGCGTACTTTTTGGCTAACTCAGAAATCTCATTCGGTTCGCTCCTGACTTGATTCCAGGAATTATCTCCTATCGGTTTTGCAACAGATAGCATATACTGCCCCCCAAACGTCGCAATCAGTTCAACAGGTTCAAAGCCTGCAATCCTCAATGCTGATGAGAGAGATCCGGGTGAGAAATAGGAACAGTGTTCGTAACAAAAGTCCCAGAACGTATTATTCTCAAGAATCCACTTGATATCCGGGGTTTCGAGAAATATCGCTGTGTTGCCCTGTTTGTCGAGCGAATTCTGGATATTCATCAAAAAATCCATGGGTTCAGCGATATGCTCAATTACATGGCGAGATACAACTACATCTGCGCCGTGACCGGCGTATCTCTGGTCATAGTAATCGACGATGAATCGAGCTCTTCCATCACAGTCGGATTCCGGACCTCGGTAACTCGGATCGAACCCAACTCCGGTGTTTCCGTTCTGCTCATCTGAGAGGAGAAGCCTTAAAAATGTGCCATCGCCACACCCGATCTCGACGATACGCGAATGTATCACGCCTTTCTTATGGATCAGGCACTCCGAGATCTTTTTCATATAATTGGTAAAGTATTCAGAAAAATGCTGGCGATTATCGTATGCATTCCCGTATATTGTCAGGTTTTTATCAAATGCCTCATTGAAGATAAAACCACAAGACCTGCAGCAGGATAAATGCAGATCTCCTCGCGGCACAGAAATCGCTGATCTTCTATCAGGAAAGATCATGTTCTGTACGATAGGTATTCTATCCCGCTTGAGGAACACAAACGTATTCTTCGACCTGCAAACCGGGCAATTTTGATGACTCATTCCCGGCCCCTCATATTTTCCCACCATGAGATCGTTTCCATAATTCCCTTCTCAAGCGGATATCTCCGACACCACCGGACCTCTTTTATCAGGCGGCAGATATCTGCAACAATGAAGGGAGATTCATCCTCGCGTGCCGGGAGGACACCGAACTGGACATCATCCTCTTTGCCAAGACAATGGGCAATTTGCATAACAAGCTCCTTGATCGAGACCGGTTCTCCAGATCCAATATTGACACACCCGTTTATCTCAGAGTCAAGGAGTGCCGAGAACGCATCTGCAACATCGGCGACATACAAGAAATCACGGACCTGATTCCCGTGTGTGCATCGAGCCGGCTCATCGTTCAGGAGAGACTGGATAACCGAGGGAACAAGTCGAGTCGGATGCTCATATGGCCCATACGGTTGAAAGATACGGCCCCATGCGAATTCAAAACCCATTTTATCTACGTATCTCTCGCCAATAGACTGGAAATGATGTTTACATTGTCCGTAATATGTTGACGGCACTGTTGGAGTGAGGTTTTCTCTGCAATAACCGTACCGTACATCATACTCGATACAGGTTCCAGCACATACCG
Source organism: uncultured Methanoculleus sp. (assembly GCA_964413225.1). Classification (GTDB taxonomy): domain Archaea; phylum Halobacteriota; class Methanomicrobia; order Methanomicrobiales; family Methanoculleaceae; genus Methanoculleus. Next base: position 4,620 of record CAYPRO010000020.1, read on the forward strand.
CTCGCATACCTCCTGATTTTGCAAATTCACGGAGGAGATGCAGACTGGAATCAAGCCAGGCAAAATTATTTATCGATTCAAGGTACGAACCGGGCGTAACATCCCATGCAAGATGGAGTAAATACGCAGGTGAGAATGAGGTGAACAGGTTTTTAACGTCATCGCTATTTAAGAGGTCTGCTCTGTGCCACGTCACATCTCTCTCATCAGAGATAACCTCCGGTTTTTTCGCTCGATAAACGCAGTGAACATCAAATTCTCGTCTTACAAGCGGTTCCAGGATGTGTCTGCCAATAAAACCGGTCGCCCCGGTTACGAGAACCGTTTTCATGATACATAATCTGGGTAGTTCTGATCTTTCTCGGATATGATCTTTGCAGGGTGCGGCCAAGCGATCCCGAATGCCGGATCATCCCATCGCACCCCTCGTGCACATTCCGGATGGAAGAATTCGGTCATCTGATAATACACCACACAATCATCATCCAACGTCAGGAATCCATGTGCACATCCTTTTGGAACATACAGCATCTTATAGTTGCGTTCACTCAATTTCGCACCAAACCACTGGCGATAGGTGGATGAACCCCTCCGGAGATCCAGCACCACGTCATAGATCGATCCTCTGGTACAGGACACAATCTTTGCCTCCTCAAATGGCGGGATCTGGTAGTGCATCCCGCGAAGTGTTTCCGACTGCTTGTTGTAGGATATATTGCACTGGACGAACTCGGTATCGAGTCCGTTCTTCAGGAACTCTTCTCTGCAGAACGACCGTGCAAAAAATCCACGCTCATCGGTGAACGGTTCGGGTTCAATGATGTACACCCCCTCGATCCCGGTCCCGGTAAAGATCATGCATCGACCACCCTGACCTCTGGAATGGGAATGATAAACTTCCCTCCCCACTCGCTGGCGAACGAGAGTTGCTCCATGATCTCTTCTCCGATGTTCCACGGAAGGATGAGGATGTAATCAGGTCTGTCGATCTGTATCTGGTCTGGATGTCGTATCGGAATATGCGTACCCGGCAGGAACAAATTCTGCTTGTGAGGGTTTACATCAACGGTATAATCAAGAAAGTCGGTTCGGATTCCACAATAGTTCAGGAGTGTGTTCCCTTTGGCGGGTGCACCGTAGCCCACGATGGTTCTCCCCTCATTTTTAATGGCAATGAGTGTCGTAAGCAATGCCCTCTTCGTTGCCCTGACACGCTCGCTGAACTCTTCATAAGTAACAGGATTAAGTAACCCTGCACGCTTCTCTTTATCCAGCTCCTCCACAACACGGGATGATCTCTCATGTACCCGATCGGTTTTGTGCTTCGCATAAATCCGCAGTGACCCTCCATGCGTGGGAAGTTCATCAACGTCAAATATCTCAAGCTGATGTGCGTTAAACAGGTACTGTACCGAATGCAGGGAGAAGTAAGAGTAATGTTCCTGGTAGATGGTATCGAACTGGTTATTTGCCATAAGCTGGAGAAGGTGGGGAAATTCCATGGTGATGACCCCGTGAGGCTTTAAGGCAATGTGCAATCCTTCAACGAAATCGTTCAGGTTCGGGTTATGTGCAAGCACATTATTTCCAATGATGAGATCTGCCCGATCGTTTCGGGCAACCATAGCCTCTGCATAACCGGTGTTAAAGAAGGTAATATCGGTTGGGATGCCCTTTGCGATGGCAGTCTCCGCTGTGCCTGTTGCTGGTTCCACCCCTCTGACAGGAATATGTTCCTCCTTAAAGTACTGGAGCAGGTAACCGTCATTGCTTGCAACCTCAAGCACAAGGGAATTTCTATCATAACCGAACCTCTGTATCATCATTGCGACGTATGCTTTGCAGTGAGTCAACCAGCTTGAAGAGTACGAAGAGAAGTATACATAATTGGATGAAAAGATCCGGTCAGGCGCCTCAAACTCATCAAGTTGAACCAGTGAACAGCGTGGACAGTAATAACACTCAAGGGGGTAATAAGGCTCCATCACGTGAGTGTCTTCCTCTGAAAGATACCCGTTGGATAGGGGTGAGTTACCCAGATCCAGGAAGGGTTCTGGCAGTGGTGAGCGGCAAGAGCGGCAGAACTTCATTCTTCACATCCTTTTTTGAAGGTTTATGTATTCATCAATGTGGGTGCATCGCTGGTCAAAGATCGCTTCAGGGGTTAAGTCCTTGATAGCATACTCATCCAGAGTGAGGCGAACCATAGTATCAACGTCCAGAACTGGATGCCAGTTAAGCTGATGGATTGCCTTGGATATGTCCAGACTGAGGAGTCCGGCCTCGTGGAGGCCATTCTGTTTCGATACCTCCATCGCTCCATCACCGTTATGCTCGATAAATTTCCGTATCAACGCTTCGACTGTCAGAGCATTCCGGTGCAATGGTCCAAAGTTCCATGCCCCGCTGAATGAATGTCCATTCCGGATCATTGCCGCACCTAACAGGAGGTACCCGTAAAGAGGTTCAAGGACGTGCTGCCAGGGTCGGACTGCCCCGGGGTTTCTGAGAGTGATGGGTTTTTCATCTTCAAGCGACCGCATGAAATCCGGAATGATTCGGTTCTCTGACCAGTCGCCCCCGCCAATCACGTTGCCGGCGCGTACAGATGAGACCGCCGGCGTATCGTCACCTGAGAAGAATGACCGGGTGTATGATGATATGATGATCTCTGCAGCGCCTTTTGAAGCACTATATGGGTCATGCCCGCCGACAGGATCCGTCTCTCGATACCCATGAACCCATTCCCGATTTTCATAACATTTATCGCTGGTAACCATCACGCCGACCTGAACGGATGGCGTCTGGCGAACCGCTTCAAGAATGTTGGCTGTGCCCTGTGTGTTGATCTCAAATGTCTCACGAGGTGTGGCGTAAGATTCGGGTACCAGCGGCTGGGCGGCAAGATGGAACACCACATCCGGTTTTGCTACGGAAAAGACTTCCAGGACTCTATCATATTGGCGAACATCGCAGGAGTGATGGGTTATGATGGAGTCCAATCCGCAGATAACATAATTGTCGCGAGGTGTCTTTGGAGCCAGCCCTATACCCGTGACCGTGGCTCCAAGGTTATGGAGCCAGAGTGCAAGCCACGACCCTTTAAATCCGGTATCTCCGGTGATGATAACCTGCTTGCCGTCATAGACTCTTGAAAGTTCCATGCGTCCATTCACCAGATCTTCCAGAACGCTTCACCGGTATCCCACAACCGGTTCAGGTATTCCATATCACGGATGGTATCCATGCAAGCCCATCGTCCGGGATGCTTGTATACCATCAATTCTCCTGCTGCTGCAAGGTCCTCGAGCGGGCCTACTTCCAGATCGCATGTCCCGTCAGGAGTCAGAGAATTGAAGAAAGTACGATTGAACACGTAAAACCCTCCGCTGATGTAATGATCAGAGGTAGAGGGTTTCTCCCTGAAATGCTCAACCCGGTCGCCTGTAATGTGCAATTCACCAAACTGGGATGCAGGAGACACACCGGTAACTGTCACCATCTTCCCATGTGAACGATGGAATGCAAGCAGTTTGTCGATATCAATATCTGCAACCCCGTCCCCATAGGTCACCATGACCTCGTCACCAACGAGATATTTTTCAACGCGCTTTAATCGGCCGCCTTTCAGGGTGTTTTCACCCGTATCAACAAGGGTAATAGACCAGTTTTCGGTTTCGCTTGAATCGCAGGGCAGAAATGATACAGAATGGTGATCCCCGAGTTTAATACAGACATCCTGGCTCATCAAGTGGTAATGATAAAAATACTCCTTGATCAGGTTCCCCTTGTACCCGAGCGGCAGGATAAAGTCTGTATGCCCATATTGAGCAAAGATCTTCATGATATGCCAGAGGATCGGTTTTCCTCCGACCGGGACCATGGGTTTGGGGCGATATTCGGTCTCTTCGCGCAACCGGGTTCCAAGACCCCCACAGAGAATGATGACCTGCATTGTACGCCGTCCTTGTTTCCGATTGTTAATAATATCTTGAATCTTCTAATTCCTATCAAAGTTCTGGTCGGAATATTTCGGGTTTTGTCGTGATAAAAAGGAACCTCTGTTCAAAGACCATATATTCAAAACCGATACACATTTCCCACCGCAAATCCAGAACAAACAGGTTCCAGTCCAACATGACCACAGGGGCCTCACACGCCGCTTTTATGCTCCTCCCACTCTTTTAGCGACTATATTGTAGATCAGTATCTGAATCCATTGGCATAAATATATCGTAACTATTCAGGTTGCCCTGCGACCCGGGTTGCAGGGTGAAAAACTCCCTCTCAAACATCTTTTCACAGGTTGTGCCAGAACTGGCTTTCGTACTTCCTTGTGCAGATTTATTGGCTTTTCATCCATACAGATGACAGGTCGTGCCGGATCGAATGGGCGTTGATACACTTCTCTAGCATCTTCCATCGCAGCTACAAAGTTCCTATTTTCGCCTGGAGGGATGATCCACTGCTTTTGTATGTGCGGTTGGAGCTCGTTTTTTTTAACGTCCGCTCGACGGTCTTCACCGAGATGCTATCGACGACCTGCAGTTCTACAAGTTTATCGGCAAACAATTGCAACGTCCATCGACTATGGTCTTCTGGCGGTTCGTTACAGGCGATCTGGATAAGGCGAGCTTCTCCTGCACCATATAATTTTCGGGGGCGAGGAGGTTCATCGCGGAGTTTCTGGTGGAGAGCTGCATCAAGGCCCTGAGTAACAAATGTTTTTCTGACGTTAAAAACCGATTGCGGATGACATCGGACGATCTCGGCAACCTCGCTGTCAGATTTATCGGCATGAAGCAGGATGTAGGCGTGACGGATTGTGGAAGCAGCGGATTTCCCGCGGCAAGTGATACCTTCGAGGTATGATCGTTCGTCGTCAGTAAGGTGGATGGCATACTTACTCTTCCCCATGATAATATATTTGATTTATTCAATATTAATATTATTATAAAAATAGAAGACATCAGGCACTACCATCAGAGAGGGGGTGGGAGGGGTGCCTCGATCAAGATGTTGGTGATAGGAGAGAAAAATAGCGGGTGAGGTGGAGGAAGGGTTCGCAATGTGAGTTATAGAGATCATATGGTTGTGGCTGAACGGTTACTGTGTTTTCAGAACGTCTCATAATATTCAGGTGCTGCTACAGCGATACCGAATTCTTTAAGTGATTATTCACCCAACCACAACGCTGGAGATATATCCACAGTTCATCAGTGAACCTGAAGGGCGCCCTGCAGGCGAGAGATTGAGGATGGGCTGGTGAGGGTAACAGTCGGGTTTACAGGGTAGATCACCCGGGCGCCGAGGGGATCATTGAATGTTTCAACCAGATATCTATTGTAAAAAAGCGCATCCTTCATAAAACAAGGTAGATAACAAAAAATGAATTGAACAGGGATCATGAGGTTATTGTAACGGGATCTGGATGACAATGAGACGAAGAGATCATACGAAAATTCTTATTTTAGGCGCTACCGGGATGTTCGGCCATAAACTATTACAATCCCTTTCACACCAATTCCTGGTGAGAGGCACTGTCCGGGGCGACGGATCGAACTTCCCCTGCTATCTGGAGGTGTTCTCCAGCAGCCTAATTCCCCACATCAATGCAGGTGACATTGCCGGGGTCAATACAGCCATCGAGAAGTACAAACCCGATGTCGTCATCAACTGCATCGGCATCGTCAAACAGCTGCCGGCCGCCAACGACCCTCTCCAGAGTATCGCGATAAATGCCCTCTTTCCCCATCAACTCGCCCATATCTGTCAGCAACGAGGTATCCGGCTGATCCACATCAGCACGGACTGCGTCTTTTCCGGCCAGAAAGGAAACTATAACGAGGACGATTTCGCTGATGCCGATGACCTTTATGGCCGGACAAAATACCTCGGCGAGGTAGACTATGAAAACGCTCTCACCCTTCGGACTTCCATCGTCGGCCGCGAACTCGGCACACGCCACGGTCTGATCGAATGGTTTCTGGGCGAAGAAGGGGGAACGGTCAGCGGTTACACAAACGCAATCTTCAGCGGCCTGACAACGAACGCCCTCTCAGATGTCATTGCTACGATCGTTGCCGATTACCCCTGGATGCGTGGGGTCTGGCACGTTGCATCCGATCCAATCAACAAATATGATCTGCTCACACTGGTCAAAAAAGTCTATAACCTCGATATAGTGATACAACCGGAGAATTCTGTCGTGATCGACAGGAGCCTGAACGGGAGCAGACTGCGGGAGAATACGAATATTATAATCCCCTCCTGGCAAACAATGATCGAGCAGATGCACCAGGATCCAACACCGTATACAACAGTGAGGTCGAAGTGATGCTAACAGATAAGACTATACTCATTACCGGAGGCACCGGATCGCTCGGCAAAGTCCTGGTACGGCGACTGCTCTCCGGCGAGATGGGCACCCCGAAGAAGATCACAGTGTTCTCGCGTGATGAAGCAAAACAGCATTTCATGCGGATGGAATACCTCAACCGGACAACGGCAACCGATGAGGTCATCTACAACAACTTCAGGCGCATGCTCGAGTTCCGTATCGGGGATGTCAGGGGTTTCCACAGTATAAGCAGGGCTCTCAGGGGCGTGGACATCGTCTTTAATACTGCGGCACTAAAGCAGGTTCCCTCCTGTGAGTACTTCCCCTATGAGGCGGTTTTGACGAACATCATCGGGCCGGAGAATATTGTCAGGGCGATACAGGAGCAAAACCTCCCCATCGACACCGTCGTCGGCATATCAACAGATAAGGCCTGTAAACCGGTCAACGTCATGGGCATGACAAAGGCGATCCAGGAGCGCGTATTCATCAAGGCAAACCTTGATTGCCCGGGTACGCGCTTCATCTGTGTGCGTTACGGCAACGTACTTGCATCTCGCGGTTCAGTGATCCCGTTATTCCACGACCAGATCCTCAACGGCGGCCCGGTCACCATCACAACCGCCGACATGACCCGTTTCCTGCTCAGCCTGGATCAGGCAGTTGATACGATCTTCGAGGCAGTACGGCGAGCCCACCGGGGTGAAACCTATATTCCCCGCGTCCCATCGGCAAAAGTGACCGATATTGCTGCCGCCCTTATCGGGGATCGCCCCATCAAGACAACCATCACCGGTATCAGGCCAGGAGAGAAAATTCATGAAATCCTTGTTTCCGAAGAGGAAGCGCACCGAACCATCCCGCGTGGTGATTACTACGTCATTCAGCCTATTTTACCTGAGATTCGTAGTGAAGAGGATTCCGGACCAACCATCGGCACAGAGTACGGCTCCTACGACAACCTGATGACTCTGGAAGAACTGCACGCCGAACTGCATCGGCACAGGCTTCTCCTTGAGGACCTGGATGCAAATGGGGGCGAGTTGCTCAGATGAAGGTGATGACCATCCTCGGCACCCGGCCCGAGATCATCCGCCTGAGTCGGATCATCCCAAAACTGGATCAACTCTGCGAGCATGTGCTGGTTCATACCGGGCAGAACTTCGATCCGAACCTGAGTGAGATATTCTTTGAAGAACTCAATGTTAGAGCGCCCGATCATTTTTTGGGTGTCCAGGGCAGATCATTCGGCGACCAGATAGGCCAGATAATCCGCACCTCTGAAGAGATCATGCAGTCTGAGAAACCGGATCGACTGCTGATCCTGGGCGATACAAACAGCAGCCTTTCAGCAATTGTTGCAAAACGGTTGGGAATCCCGGTCTACCACATGGAAGCGGGAAATCGGTGCTACGATGACCGTGTCCCGGAGGAGGTTAACCGGCGAATCATCGACCACTCAAGTGACATCCTCCTCCCATATACCGAACGGAGCCGGGCAAACCTCCTGCGTGAGGGTATCGAGGGAGAACGCATCTTTGTGACTGGAAACCCGATATACGAGGTATTGGAGCACTATCAAGACTCCATTGATGCGTCTGACATTCTTGAACGGTTGAACTTTGAACCCGATGAATACTTCCTCATCACCATGCATCGGGCTGAGAACGTCGATATCGAATCACGCCTCCGTATGCTGATAGCAGCAATGGAGAGACTCCATCAGATCTACAGGATGCCGATCATATGCAGTCTTCATCCCCGTACACGGGATACCCTGAAGCGGTTTGGACTACTGGAACAGATCTCCCCCGGCGTACAGTTCCATGCCCCATTTGGCCTCTTTGATTTCATCCATCTCGAACAGAACGCCCATTGCGTCTTGAGTGATAGCGGCACCGTTCAGGAAGAGTGCTGCATCTTCCACGTCCCCAATGTAACCCTCCGTGACGTGACTGAACGGCCGGAGACGATTGAGTGCGGCAGTAACATCCTGAGTGGAGCCGACCATGATGCGATTCTGCGCGCGGTCCAATGCGTTCTCTCTCAAGAATCCGACTGGGATGTTCCGGATGAATATCTGGCAGGCAGGGTCAGCAATACGATAGCAAAGATCATGGTGGGGTATAGCCCGAAACGAACGAGATGAGAGATCTCTCCCCCACGAAAGATGTGCTGACCGCTATGAAGTTTGCTCTCGTCTCTCTTGGGTTGCCCCCATCCCAGTCGGGGCAATCCCTGGTGCTGTATCACCTGTTGAAGGATCTCAAGCCCGATCAATACACCCTGATCACGCAGAATAATTTTCACCTCTACGGGAGCCAGGGGAACGGGTCATCCCGCTTATCCGGCACATACCACTATATCTATCCGGACTACCAGGTTATCCGCGGGTTACTCAGATTCGCGTCAATGCTGGGCAGTATGAGTATCCTCAATGCGCTCTTGAGGATGCGGGTTCACCAGTTGAGGAGGATAGTCCGACAGGAGCAGTCTGAGGCCATCGTCGCCTGCACTGGAGACCTGTTTGATCCTCCTGCGGCATATGAGGTGAGCAGGTCGCTCGACATCCCGTACATCCTGTATGCGTTCGACCATTACTCGCATCAGTGGACACCTCCCCTTCTGCATGCGTTTGCACAAAAGCACGAGGAACAGCTCATTTTAGGAGCGGCAGAAGTTATCGTCCCGAACGAGTTTCTCTGCCGGGATTACCGCCAGAGATACGGTATTGAGGCGACGGTCCTGCACAACCCTTGTGATCTCTCAAGATACCAGATGGAACCAGAGCCCGATAGGTCCGGCGAAAAGAGAGATATCACAATACTCTACACCGGGGCGATCTATGAAGCGCATTATGATGCCTTCAGAAATTTGATCCAGGCGTTGCATATCCTGGGCCGGCCGGAGATCCGCTTCCACATCTATACGCCGCAATCAGAATCCCATCTGCGGGCAAATAATATCTCCGGGGAGTATGTGACATACCACAAAAATCAACCGATCTTTATGATGCCTGAGATTCAGCAGAGGGCGGACATTTTATTCCTTCCGCTCGCGTTTGACTCGCCATATCCTGAGATCGTAAAGACGGCATCGCCAGGAAAGATCGGTGAACTTCTTGCTGCAAGGCGTCCAGTGCTGGTGCATGCGCCTGCGGATTCCTTCGTTTCGTGGTACTTCAAGCGGTATTCCTGTGGGCAGGTGGTCGATAAGAACGATCCCGAAGAACTTGCAACCGGAATTGGTGCACTCATCGATAATCAGAAGCTCCGGCAGAGCCTGAGTGCCACCGCATATGACCGGGCAAAGAAGGATTTTGATGATACAGTCATCAAGAAAAGGTTTGTCGAGCTGTTACGATCTCAGTGTTTCAGGTGATACAATGGATTATAGCGATATGTACCGGAACGGCGAATATCTCCGAAAAAATCCCTCGTGGGATGTGAGAGATTCACCCTGGAAAGCAGGGCAAATCCTGCAGATGCTCCAGGAACACAATATTCATGCGCGTACCGTCGGCGAGGTTGGGTGCGGGGCAGGCGAGGTATTGGCCAATCTGCAGGAGGCGATGGGCGATGACTGTATATTTTATGGCTATGACATCTCGCCTCAGGCGATCGAGTTCTGCAAGCCCAAAGCAAACGAAAAGTTGCATTTTTTCCAGCGTGATCTCCTCGAGGAGTCCGGCATCAACTGGGATGTCCTCCTTGCTATCGATGTAATAGAGCATGTTGAGGATTATACTGGATTTCTTCGGGCAATCAAAGAGAAAGCGATGTACAAAGTCTTCCATGTCCCGCTGGAATTTTTTGCCCTCTCTGCCATCCATACTGGATTTTTGCAAAAACAGCGACGTGACAGCGGCCATCTGCATTATTTTACTAGAGACATACTCCTGCAGACATTCAACGAACTGGGGTACGAAATCCTTGATGCACGTTACACACCGGGATACCGGGTCTCCCGGGGACACGGGTGGAAGGACGATCTCCTCTGTATACCCCGGCGAATCGGGTTTCTCCTTCACAAAGACCTGACTGTACGGGTATTTGGAGGATATTCTCTGCTGGTGCTGACACGATAAGGGCAATCGAGATGGATATTCCCGGGCAGGATCGGCGCTGGTTGCAGGTGTCACCTTAGTACTTCGCTAATTTCAACATCTGCAATCGAGCAATGCAGCCATGTATACGACTTAAAACGGGATCAGTAGCACCCGGGCACCGAACTTCGCGAAGGGAGGTCGATGGGTTGACTTTCCATCTATATCAGGATATGCTCCTTCATAGGATCGTATAATCGTGCTGCCTTGAGCGGTTATAGGGAAAATATGTGCTCCGGATAGAGCGAGAGGCAAGAGATCATCGGTTCGCCACATACCGGATATGGGCCCCTGCACCCTCACGCCGAACAAGGCCGAGCCCTTCGAGGGCCTTTAACCGCCTCACAACTGTTGGCCGGGAGAGCCCGACCTCTCCGGCGATCTCGCTGCTCCTCCGGGGATTGTGGATCGCACCGAGGATCTTCTGATCCGTTTCATCTATCAGGGAACCTGCTTGTTTCTTGAAGATAACGCTGAATCGGTTCGGTGCCGTCGAGAACGTGACCGAACAGAAGGAGTGCTCTGCAACCTCATGCTGGATCAGGCGGATCCCATAGCCGTACCGCTCAATGAACCCGGTGTCATAGAGGAGGTTTGAGAGCGCTGGATTTCGAGGAACATGCTCGGGATCAGCGATGTCGACGCCCGGCATCAGGCCGCCCGGACTCCGGATCTCGATCCCATCGGGGTTAAGGAAGATCCTTATGTCAGCGCTGATGGTATAGTTGCGGTGAGCGACGGCATTGATGATGGCCTCCCGAATAGCTCGTGGGGGGTACTCATCGACCTTGACCCGCCGCGTGCCAACAACCACCTCGATCTTCCGGATCTCGGCAAGAAGGCTCGTGTATGCCGACTCGATCACCTTCCAGACCGGCCCCTCGAACTCCCGACTCCACACCGGCTCCTCGAACTCTATCCGGATCATGCGAATCCGGGCATGAGGAATATACTCGCCGGCATTGGTGAAGAAAAGAACTCCTGCGTTGGTCAGCATCCCATTTCTGATAGATCCGGCACTGCGGAGATAGCGGTTGCGATCCTCTTCTACAATAGTCTTTCCCCGGGAGCGTTCCAGGGCACTAAAGAACCAATCGATAAAACCAGGTTCGGCATCCGCGAGAGCAGTCGCCGGGGCCCCATCCCAGGCGATGATCCCTAATTCTGCGGAAAGCATGAGTATCTCCTGGATCGAGAGAGGGCGGATGCTGGAGCCTGCCCTGATATATACGATACCGCCGACGGAGCAGAGCGAACCGCTTTTCTGTACTTCAACGATGAGAAGATCCCTGCCGTTCACGGAAAGTTTACGGGTGATGATGCGAGGCACGGGGACAATGGGCTGGAGAGCGCTCGTAACCATCTCGAGTGCGGCCGCCACATCGGTGCCGATGATGTTGCCGCTATCGTCAACGCCGATGATGATGTGACCGCCTTCGGAGTTCGCAAACGCGGCAATCTCACGATGGAGTGTCTTTGAGGGGGCCCTTTTGAACTCAACTCGTTCAGATTCACCACCCCTGATGAGGGCGAGGAGGTGATTGAGATCCATAACTACTGTAAACTACTGTAACACAAAAAATGTTACGGTAATCCGATTACTGTATCATAATATGGTGATTTGATATGATACAGTAAAATCTGGTCATCACAGTCGGCATCGGATTCCCGGCCGTTTCCGGAGATGATGACCGAAAAGTTGCCGGGTAAAGCTCAACACCCCGCATCGCTTCACTAAATCCCGGTACTCTGCCGATCCTGTGAAGTCCGATGCCTTAAAACCCGCTAAACCGTATCCGGGAGAAGATCGAGTGACTTCCCATCGGGAATCGCGCCTTGCGGTGCTCAAACTCCGCTCTGCCAGAACATCGCCAGCCCAGGACCTTCGGCCTTCTCCTGCACCGGCCTATCGTCACATGGGGAGGTGCGTCCGCCGGAACCATGCTGCCCTGGCCAGGGCGGGCGCAGGCGCTGATCTCCATCGCCAGCAGGAGGGCACGGTTGGCGGCCACGCCCTCCCAGAAACGAGACGGCGAATCTCGAATGATCGATAGGCTTGCACCCCACCAACTCCCCGTCAGGTACAAGTATCCAGCAACCGATGAGTTAACCATCATGCTCACCACCCTCATCCTCGACTTCGACGGCACCATCGTCGAATCCCTCCCCTTAAAGACCGCGGCGTTCAAAAAGATCTTCTCCTTCGCGCCCCCAGAGCGCCTCGGCGAGATCATCGCCTTCCACCTGGAGAACGGCGGCATGTCCCGATACGACAAGTTCCGCTATATCTACAAAAACATCCTCCACGAACCCCTCACCCCGGAGCAGGAAGAACGCCTCGCAAGCAAATACGCCGGCCTGATATTTGATGCCATGCTCACCGTCCCCTATGTCGAGGGAGCCGAGGCCCTCCTCAGAGACTGCTCGCGCACACTCCCGCTCTACATCGTCTCCGCGACCCCGGAGGGCGAGATGCAGGAGATCGCCCGCCGCCGGGACATCACGAAGTATTTCGCCCGGGTCTACGGTTCGCCGAAGACGAAGGCCGGGTGCATCAGGGAGATCCTCGCCGAGACCGGTGCCGCGCCCGACGAGGCCCTCTTCGTCGGCGACGCCCCGAACGATTGGGATGCAGCCCATGAAACCGGCGTTCGGTTCGTCGCAAGGATCCCGCCCGGCGACCCGAACCGATTTGTCGGTCGGCCGGGGGTGGAGGGGATCGTGGAAAACCTTCATGAACTCCGGGAGTATCTACCGGAGAACGTATGCTCATCCCGATCTCGTACCCCTTAAGCCGGGAAACCCCGCTCTACCCTGGCACGGAACCGCTCGCGATCACCCGCACAAAATCCTTTGAGAGAGGCGATGCCGAAGAAAAAAGCCTGATAACCCTCTCCAGCCACGCTGGAACCCACATCGACCTCCCCCGGCATTTCTGCCCGGGCGGGGGCACAGTCCGGGCCCTCCTTGCGCCGGAGGCGGTCTTTGCACCCGCACGATGCATAGCGATCCCGAAGACCGGATCGGAACCGATCCGGATCCGCGACCTTTACCCGCACACCGACGCGATCCGGATGTCGCGCGCGTTCTTCATCAGGACCGGGAGCGGCAGGGTCAGGGAGAGCGACCCGGAGGCCTACGCGAGGGAGCACCCCTGGGTGCACCCCGAGGTGCCGGAGTTCCTCTGCAGGGAAAACCCGGCCCTCAGGCTGTTCGGGATCGACACCCTATCCATCGCGAGCCCCATAAACCCCGATGAGGGGAGGAAAGCCCGTTGCGCGTTCCTCTGCAGATCGCCGCCGATCTTCCTCCTTGGGGATGTAGATCTCTCCTATGGCAGGTTGCTTGAGGGGTCCTGGACTCTCCGGGTCTACCCGGCGGTCTTTGATGACCTCGAGGCGGTGCCGGTGGTGGCGCTCGCGGAGTTCGGGGAGGGGCTGTAGGCTCTAAAAACTCCTCATAACTCATCCGCTCGGTTGCCTTCATGATATTTTCCGATTGCTCATAGATATCTGCAAGATAAGATCGCAGCCGTAGCTCGATCATGCCGTACCTCGTTCGCGTGTACAGAAAATGACCTCCATCATCACGCTCATGCGAAATTTCTCACTCATCCACTCTTCTGAGACCAGATCCACCTTTCTCTGGAATAAGTCCTAAAGAAAATCTCCTAAATCCAATAGATTGTCGTAAGTGTCCATATCCGGGTGGAATGAGTATATTATATCCAGATCTGATTCCGGTGTGTCCTCCCCGCGCGACACAGAGCCGAAAATGCCGATTGTCTTAATACCATATTTATCCCGGAGGATCGGAAGCTCGCGCTCAAGAAGGGCCAGAACTCGTGGCTTGATGGATTGATATCCTCGTACTATCGATCGTCTCCCGGATCTATCGATGATGATTCTTTACCCCACAGAATATGAGGTTTTGCCAGCAGGGGGTTGGGCCCGTATCGTGCCGGTTGAGATTATCAGTTGGTTCGGGGAGCATCGGAAAAGCGCCCTCCGGCGGCACGAGATCGTCCTGCCGGGTCCCGGTTGCAAGTTTTACCCGAAAGAGGGGATATTCACGTCCACGGCGTCACCCCCGGCAGGGATATCCCGGAACCCGGCGGCAGGGAGCGAGTTTGGAGAACCAGCCCACCATGACCATGCAGTGGGCTGTTAGCGGGAAAACGAATAGCGAAAATTGCTGAACATCAGACCAAGCAGGATTGGGCATCGTTCTTACAGGATATCGCAAGACAGTGCCCCAACGCGGAGAAGATTATCCTGATGACGGATGATTGGGATGCCCATACGCCAGGTTCATTCTACGAAACATATCCTCCGGAAAAAGCAAAAACGCTCTGGAACCGGCTCGAACTTATATGCTGGGGCACTACCCCGCATACAGCGTCTCGCTCTCCGTCCGGCCGAATGACGACCCGGACCCCCCATTTTTCGCAACCCCCAGGCCGAAGCAACTATATGTATTCCCCGCCAAAACACCGATATCTATGCAGTCCCGGGAAGAAATAGTTGCAACCCTGCAGCGCCTCAAGGGAGAGATAGCCGCACGGTTCTCGGTCAGCCGGATCGGCATCTTCGGCTCGGTCGCCCGTGGCGAGCAGACCGAGGCGAGCGATATCGATATCCTCGTCGAGTTTTCCCGGCCGATCGGGTTCTTCACCTTCCTCGAACTTGAAGAGTTTCTCTCACTAAATCTCAGCGCCCCCGTCGATCTAGTGACATCCGATGCCCTGAAACCCATCATACGGGAGCGGGTGACTGCCGAGGTCGCTTATGTCTGAGCGGTCGGAGATCCGCCTTCTCTGCAACGATATTGATGAGGCTGTCGAGCGCATCCTGCAGTACACTTCAGAGGCGACATACAGTGAGTTCATCGATGACATCAGGACGCAGGATGCAGTTATAAGGAATCTGGAGATCCTCGGGGAAGCAGTCAAAAATCTCCCACCCCGATTTACGGAGCGGTACCCGGAGATTCCATGGCGGTTCATCGCGGGTATGCGGGACAAACTCATCCACCACTATTTTGGCGTCAGTATCGAGATCGTCTGGGAGACAGTGCAGTCCGACATACCTGTGCTCCAGGAGTGGCTGAAGAAACTGGATGAAGAGCAATAAGACACTGGTACCACCACAGAATATGTTGTGTGGGAACTGAGCGCCACGTAACTATCTGGAAGTCAAAGTCCAGAGGCACGGATATCGTTGCCAGCGGTGTCGGGATCAAATTCGGAGTGCAGACAGTATATCCCAGATCAGAGCTTTATGCGCCGGGAAAATCTGTAAAACAGCCCGCTCCAAAAAAAAGATGTTCAGTTCCCGGGCACCATCCGCTCGAGGTCCTCATCGACCGTCGTGATTCCCCGGATTCCGAAGTTCTCGACGAGAACCGAGAGGATTCCGGGCGAGACGAAGGCCGGGAGGCGGGGGCCGAGGGTGATATCCTTGACGCCGAGCGAGAGGAGGGCAAGAAGGACGAGGACCGCCTTCTGCTCGTACC
>CAYPRO010000020.1:20588-39517 GCA_964413225.1 uncultured Methanoculleus sp.
TGTTGTAGGAGACCGGGAGTTCGTTGATCCCGACACCGAACGCCTCAGCGAGGGCTTTCGCGATGACCACGAGCGAGTAGCAGTCGTTGCACTGGCCGGCATCGAGGACGCGGGGGATGCCGCCGATATCCCCAAGGCCGAGGCTGTTGTAGCGGTACTTCGCACACCCGGCGGTGAGGACGATCGTATCCGCCGGGAGGGCCGCTGCAAACCGCGTGTAGTAGTCCCGCCCGCTATAGCGCCCATCGCAGCCCGCCATAACGACGAACCGCCGGACAGCGCCGGACTTCACCGCACCGACGACCGTATCCGCGATAGCGAGAACCGGGGCATGGGCGCATCCCGTGACGAGGTCGCCGCGGGAGATATCCGCCGGTGGTTTGCATCGCTTCGCATGTTCGATCAGGGTTGAAAAATCCTTCTTCCCATCCGGCGATTCATCGATATGCTTCAACCCCGCATACCCGACGAGCCCGGTGGTGTAGACCCGGTCGCGGTAGGAGTCTTTTGGGGGAACCAGGCAGTTCGTCGTGACCAGGACCGGGCCGTTGAACCGCTCGAACTCCTCGCGCTGGAACGGCCAGGAACCGCCGTAGTTACCCACCAGATGTTTATACCGCGCAAGGCCGGGGTAGGCGTGCGCCGGGAGCATCTCGCCGTGGGTGTAGATATCCACTCCCGTCCCCGCGCTCTGTTCGAGGAGGTCGGCAAGGTCCTTGAGGTCGTGGCCGGTGATGAGGATCCCGGGTCGCTTACCCGCTGAGGTCCGGACGGTCGTGATCGCCGGCGTCCCGTAGGAGGCGGTGTTTGCGGTATCGAGGAGGGCAAGGACTTTTACACCGACCTCACCGCACCTCATAACGTAGCCGACCATATCTCCGATGGGGAGATCCTGCAGCGTGGCGGCAAGCCCTTCCTGCATGAAGGTCGTGATCCCGTCATCTTCATAGCCGAGGATGGCGGCGTGGTGGTAGTAGGCGCCGAGCCCTTTGAGCCCGTAGACGAGGAGTTCGCGGAGCGACTGCAGGTCGGCATCCACGCTCTCCCGCGCGACGACGATCTCCTGCGCCTTTGCTGCGATCGCCGCCGGATCTGTCGGCGCCCAGGTGCAGGCATCGGGCTCCGTGCTCCCGGCGGGCGGGAGGGCATCGCGGATACGCGCCGCTTCATCGATCATGTCCCGGAGGCGGGCGGGGTCGAAGTTCACGTTGGTCAGGGTCGCAAAGAGGCATCCCCCGACGAACCTCCCGGCATCCGGGGTCCCGCCGCCCTTTTCCATCGCCGCGAGGTTCCGGATCGAGAGCCCTTTGAGGGTGTATATCAGGACATCCTGGAGCCCGGCAACCTCTTCATCCTTGCCGCAAACACCGCGCACGGTGCAGCCGAGGCCTTTTGCCGTCTCTTCACACTGGTTGCAGAACAAGTATCCTCACTCCATGGTATCTTTATGATACAAGGTATCGATATGATACCAGAGTATATGTAGGATGAGGTTTCTCTAACTATACCATGCAGGATGGGTGTACGGTCAACCAGACCATCAAGTATCTCGGGAAGAAGTGGACGCTCCTGATCATCCTCGAGCTCTACAAGGGGGAGGGCTACACACGCCGGTTCACCGATGTGAAGGAGCGGCTCCCGGGGATAACGGCCAAAGTCCTCTCGGCCCGACTGAAAGAACTGGAGGAAGAGGGACTTGTCGAGAAGAGGGTGGAGGCCAGGACCGTCCCCGTCAGGAGCGAGTACACCCTCACCGCAAGCGGGCTCGGACTCGTCGATGTGGTCAAGGATATCAAACGATGGGCGCTCCGATGGAAGGTTGACAATCTCGCGTGCGGGGCGCAGGATTGCCGAAACTGCATGCTGTGAACTATCCCCGCCTTCACGGGGCAGAGATCTGTAGCAATCGTCACCCGGGCCGGCCCGCTGATTTGAGGGATGCCGATCCGCACGGCACGTGCCGGACTGCAGGGATCAGAGGTCCAGAAGGAGATCCAGGTCCGGGTCGGCCGAGACCAGAGCGATATTCGTGATCTTGTGGTAGAACCTGTGGGGATAACTGTGGGTTGTCTTCCCGCTCCGACTCCTCTGTATGAAGGGTTTGAGGATATCCTCCGTCTCGCACTCAAGCGAGTATGCCGCCCCGGCCCTCAGGGCCGGCCCCTCTTTCACCCTGAACATGACCTTCCGAAAGCCCTCCATCGAATGGTCGCAGTCCGAATAATCCGAGGCGAATATAAGCCCATCCTTCCGAATTCTATCGATCACAACCGTGGTCCGTAGCATCGATCTGTTGTCGCCCCGATCAGGTATTAAGGTGCGCAGAGCAGGTTGAAAGTGTTCCGGGCACCTGAAGGGGTGCTTTGATCGCATCCCTGGAGGGCAACAGATTGCGATAATTCATATAACCCCCATCTCCGACAACCTCGTCGGCAGGTACTCCTTCGTCACGAAGTCAAGCCCCCGGCTTGCAAACGCCTGCTGCTCCGACTTGATCTTCATATCGAGCTGCAGGTTGATCTGGGTTCTCCAGTAATCGGTTGCAAACCGCGGATCGGTCAGTTCCGCCTTCAGGGCGTTGATGTCCTGTTCCGTGAGGTGGTCGGCGGGGAGGTTGTAGTCCGATATATCGGAGGGTTGCACGCCGATGAACTGCGCCTGGGGCGTTGCGAGGAGTTCTGACATATGGGCGCTCTTGATCGAGCCGTAGGCGACGCTCGCGTATATCCGGTAGGACCAGGGGTCGCCGTCGGTGAAGACGACAACAGGTAAACCGAGCGAATCGTTGAGCCTCCGGAGCACCCGCCGCGTCGACCGTGCCGGCTGCCCCTTGAGGTGGACAAGGATCGCCCCGTACTCCTCGTCAAACCCGTTCTCCATAAGACGGGCGTACATACCGCCGGTCTCTATGGCGATGACGAGCTTCGCATCGTGGTCGATGAAGTCGAGTGTATCGACGTTGTTTGGTATGGGGTAGCCCGCCTCACCGACATCCTCCTGGCAGTGCATCTCCCGCACACCGCGCCGGGTCGTCTCTCTGATCCGGAGCGGCCCGAATATCGAGGCGCCGTCCTCCTCCGGCCGGAGATGGAACGCCTCTCGCTGGACATCGGCTATGATCTCAAGGTCCTCGATGAGGAGGTTGCTCTCGTCCTGTGCGGCAAACTTCGCTCTCTTCCAGCCTTCGGATATATAGTAGAGCTCTCGAAGCGTCGACGACCGGTTCTCCATGAGTTGCTTCTTTAGAAACCCGATGACGCAGGCCATCTTCAGGAGGTGGATAGCACTCTTCTCGGTCGCTGCCGACCGGGTGCTCTCCTTATCGCCGTACTTCCAGACCTCGCTCTCATCGTCGTACTCGATATTCTGTTTCGTCCGCGTCGGCAGCCGTATGTAGGGTACGATACCGTCCTGCATCTGGTCATACCACCCGCGGGCGATGCCCACCAGCCGCTCGCGCGCAAGAGCATCCATCTCTTCCCTAGACATCGAGATCCACCACCACTTTCCGGCTATCATCCACGCCGCGGAGATCGAGCGACCCGTCCCCCGCCCCCGTGTAGACGGTCTGCCAGGCTGCCCCCGGGGAGAGCACACATCGCCAGACCTTGTTGTACTCCCCGTCGATATCGTCCACGAAGTCCGGTTGGGGCTTTGCGTCTTCTCCCGTATCGCGGGAGAGGCTGTAGATGACGAGCGTTACCTCTCCGCTCGTGTAGTTGTTCACGTCGATACGGACCTTTCCCTCGCTCGTCCGTTTCTTCGCGACGACCTTATGCATTATCTTCCCCTCGATCGGCGTGGTATCCACAAGAGGGAGTTCGACGATCTCGCTCACTTTTGCCGCAATCTCAGGGATGATCGAGCATATCGCCCGTGCCCGGTCGTCCTGCTGCTTCTTTTTCTCCCGCCGGGAGAGGTAGGACTTGAGTTCCCGGCCGAGCTCCTGGAGGACCAGGACGATCTCTCTCTCGATCTCGGGGATGGAGGCGACCGCATCCTTGCTCTCGCTCGTGAAGGGGACGTTTGTGGAAGCCACGTGGACCATGACGATCGCCGGGCCCATGGGTAGGCCCTGCTGCGAGAGGCCGTAGTTCTTCCAGTTCACCTGCGATATACAGTTTGTGATGGCGCAGGCGCCCTGCTGGTAGAGGAGCGGAACCCGGTTTGCAAACCGGAATATCTGGGCGTTTCCTTCGGGAGAGATCTTTCCGCCGTAGCCGATCGCCGCCTCTATTATGAACGAGTGGCCGCCGTAGACGGCGCTCGGGCGGGTGCGGGCGCTGACGAAGTCCAGCGGGATCTCCTTCTCAAGCCC
This sequence comes from uncultured Methanoculleus sp., assembly GCA_964413225.1. Lineage (GTDB taxonomy): Archaea > Halobacteriota > Methanomicrobia > Methanomicrobiales > Methanoculleaceae > Methanoculleus. The sequence goes on from CAYPRO010000020.1 coordinate 24,907, forward strand.
CCTGCAGATCAGGTCCTCCCCTATGGGGGAGAGGCACTGCTGTGCCGGCGGCGCGGGGACCTTCACGCCCTGCATGGCATCGAGGAGCCGTTTGAGGTCGTCGGCATCGAGGTTCTTTGCCTTCCGGGTATGATCGAGGCCGGCAAGAGCGATCATGTCATCTGCGGTCTTCTTCCCGACCCGGGAGAAGCTCCCGACAAGGAACTCGTCGATGGTCCCGGCGCTCGCGGCCGCAAGCCTCTTTAACGCCCCGAACTCGATGCCATGCGGGTGGGGAAGGATGGGCTTTGGGCATGGCGGAACTTCGTTACTTACCCGCTCAAAGATGGTCACATCGCCATCGATATCGGCCGTGATCCGGGCATGGGGGTTGACGATCGCTGTGAGGCGGAGGTAATCCAGCAATCGCTTCTTCGCGGCAAGGGTGCTCTTGAACTGGATCTCAAGCCGTGTCCCGTGCATCCGGTCCCACTCGATCTCCTCGTGGCTGACGATCTCGGGTTCGTTTGCCTCGGTCCTTATCATAAGCTCGAACCGGTGTGCCGGCGCCTTTGCTCCTGTCCGGGATATGACGAGCGCCGGGGTGCCGGTGGTGAGCTGGGCATACAGCACCGCCGCCGATATGCCGATCCCCTGCTGCCCCCGGCTCTGCCGGATCTGGTGGAACCGTGAGCCGTAGAGGAGTTTCCCAAAGACTAATGGGACGTTCTCCGGCACTATACCGGGGCCGTTGTCCTCGACTGTGATCCGGTAGACCTCGGCATCGACCCTCCGGACGCCGACAAGTATATCCGGGAGGACTTCAGCCTCCTCACAGGCATCGAGAGCGTTATCCACGGCCTCCTTGATGGTGGTTATGATCCCGCGCGTCGGGGAGTCAAACCCGAGCAGGTGCTTGTTCTTCTCGAAGAACTCCGCGACGCTGATGCTCCGCTGCTGTCTTGCGAGGTCCTCAGCAAGCACCATGCCGGGCTACCTCAGCGATGGCATCCTCAAGGCTCCTCTCCTGCTGCTCACCGGAGTGGAGATTCTTGAGTGTCACCGTCCCCGCCTCGACCTCATGCTTCCCGAGGATCACGGCGAAGTCTGCGGTCTTTGCGGCATGGGCAAGCTGGGCGCCCATCCCCCGCTGCATCAGGTCGACCTCGGTCCTCACCCCCGCCTCCCGGAAGGCCCTGGCGACATCGAGCGCCCGCGCCCGGGCCTCGGGTGTGCAGACGACCCCGGCGACGGGGTTCCCTTCCAGGGCAAAGTCCCCGATCGAGACAACGACCCGATCAAACCCTATGGCAAAACCACATGAGGCCACGTCGTCGCCGCCGAAGAGGTGGGCGAGCCGGTAAGCGCCGCCGCCGATGATCTGGTTCTCCGCGCCGAGGTTCCTTGCAAACCCCTCAAAGACCATCCCCGTATAGTAGTCGAGGCCGCGGGCGATGCTGAAGTCGGGCCGGTAGTTGATCCCCTGCGAGTCGAGGAGCGCAAATGTCTCCTCTATCCGCGCGCGCTCAGGAATATCGCCCGCGACCTCAAAGATCTCGGTTATATCGCGGCACTCTCCGAGCGCTGCAAGGGGTTCGGTGAGGCAGGTGAGGCCTTTTTCTGCGAGAGCCGCCTCAAGCCCTGCCGCATCGTGCTTATCGAGATAGGCCATGATCGCCCGCTGGTCGCCGGGGGCGAGATCGGCAAGGATATGTTTCATCGGCGCAAGATGGCCGACGTGGAGATCGAACGTGACGCCGCTTGACCGGAGCACCTCATCGGCAAGCATGATCACCTCGGCGTCGGCAAGAGCCGTATCCGCGCCGATGAGCTCGACGCCGAACTGCCAGAACTGCCGGTACCGTCCTTTCTGGGGGCGCTCATAGCGGAAGCAGTCGGCAAAGTAGCACCAGCGGATGGGTTTTGGGAGGACTTTGCCCTCGTTGACGTACATCCGGAGCACCGCCGCCGTCACCTCGGGCCTGAGCGTCATCTGCCTCCCGCCTTTATCCTCAAAGACGTACATCTCCTGGATTATCCCCTCGCCTGACTTCATCGTGAAGAGTTCGAGGTGTTCAAAGTCAGGGGTGCTGACCTCCCGGTATCCCCATCGGCGGGCCGCCTCTCGCATCCGCCGCTCGATCAGCCGCCGCCGTTCCATCTCATCGGGTAAAAAGTCCCGTGTTCCTCGTGGTTTCTGAAGCATTCGATGTTCTCCTGAACTAAAGTCTCTTACGTGAACCCTTATCTTTTGTGCGTTCTGCCCTGCCAAAGAACCGCTCGCTGGCGCTCTCGCCGTGCCATACGTTCTCCCGCTCGACCCTGCCCTGGAGGTAGAGGGCCAATAGAACCAGACCAAGACCCAGGAACTCCCATGTTTCGGAGGAGGCGGTGACGAAAAACCCGAGCAGCGCAAGCGCCGTATACGCGACCCCCTGGTATGCCGCCGTCCGGTAGCCTGATAGCCCCGTCCGGTAAAAGATCCGTAAATCGCGGAGCCACAGGAAGATGGTGACGGCAACACCGAACCCTGCGACGTAGACAAGATAGGACATAAGATGAAGTAATATTATACTTCCACTCCTATTTTTGTTATCGAACCATGCTACCGAATGCCACCATCAGGGAAATCCTCCGTATGTATCGTAACGGTGATGTATCTGAGGACGAGGCGGCGACCGCCATAGAAGGGCTCCGTATCGACGTACTCGAGGGGATGGCCCGGATCGACGCCGGACGGAGCGTGCGCTGCGGGATGCCCGAGGTGGTGCTCGCCGAGGGAAAAGACCCCCTGACGTTTGCCGATATCATGCTCGCGCAGGTGGAGGCAGCCGGCCGGTGCATAGCGACAAGGGTATCGCCGGCGCACCTTGAGGCTCTGCGGGTGCGGCTGCCACCGGATGTCCGGCTGGAGCACAGAGAGGCGGCGCGGGCCGTCGTCATATCGACGGTCGATGCGCCTGAACGCAGGGGCGGGACCGTCGCCATCCTCACCGCGGGAACATCCGACATCCCCGTCGCCGAGGAGGCAAGGCTGATAGCCGAGGAGATGGGGTGTAGCGTCAGGACCGCCTACGATGTCGGCGTGGCGGGGATTCACCGCCTCTTTTCGGCATTGAGGGATCTGATACCGGCGGATGTCTTCATCGTGGCCGCCGGCCGGGAGGGGACGCTTCCTGCAATCGTCGCCGGCCTCGTCGATCGCCCGGTGATCGGCGTCCCCGTGAGCACCGGCTACGGTTACATGGGTGGCGGCGAAGCGGCGCTTGCGAGCATGCTCCAGGCATGTTCGGTGCTTGCGGTCGTGAACATCGATGCCGGGTTCACGGCGGGCGCGTTTGCCGCGCAGATCGCCCACGGGGGCGGGCGGCGATGAGCCGGGGGTTCTACATAGGGCGGTTCCAGCCCTATCACAACGGTCATCAGTCGGTTCTGGAGAGGATCGCCTGCCTTGCCGATGAGATCGTCATCGGCATAGGGAGCGCTCAGTTCTCCCACACCGTGGCAAACCCCTTCACGGCCGGCGAACGGGTGCTGATGATCACCCGGTCGCTCGCCGATCTCGATTGCCCGTTCTACGTCATACCGATCGAGGATATACAGAGGAACGCCCTCTGGGTCGCCCATGTCCGTGCCATGACCCCACCGTTCGATACGGTCTACTCATCAAACCCTCTCGTCATGCAGCTATTCGCCGAGGTGGGGGTGGATGTCCAGTCGCCCGACATGTACGAGCGGGAGACGCACTCTGGCACCGCCATAAGGCGGAGGATGCTTGAGGGCGAGCCCTGGGAGCACCTTGTCCCGCCGGCCGTCGTGGATGTCGTCAGGGAGATACATGGCGTGGAACGGTTGCAGAGGATCGCGGGGAGTGATTGATGGCGGAACCCTGATGGGGAAGGCCGCCCCAGGGTATACCGGCAGGGTGGATCATGTTTAAGCAACTGCGAGATATCTTCCGACGGATCGAACCGGATAAGAAGAGCCTGGAACTCTCCTTTGATGCCATCCCGGGATGGCTGAATGCCCGTGAGGATGAGATCGCGAGCGGCCTCCTCGATTCGACGGCGCCATCGCGAGAGGCCGTCACCGACACCCTCAAGCGTCTCCGTGAGGCTGTCGCCCGTATGGAGACGGCGGATGCCGATGAGGGGGTCCACCCCCGCCTCCGGGATATATCAAAAAAGGCGCTCCCCCAGTTCACGAAGTCCATGGCTCAGATCCTCTCCCGCGAACCTTCAGGTGACCCGGAGGCCTTCTACAACACATCTGCCGAGACCCTGAAGAGCGCGCTCAAGGCACTGAAGGGGCAGGGTAAGTACCTCTCTGCCTCCTACCCTGACGAGATGAAGGATGTGCGCACCGCCATAAGGGATCTCGGAAGGGAGGTCAACGCTATGACGGAGGCGATCGCAGGTGCCCGGAACGGCCGGCAGAGGGTGGAGGATACCCGGAAGGCGTACGAGATCCTCATCCGGACCCGCGAAGATTACGTCACCGCCGACGATCAGGTGCGGGAGTACGAGATGGTGATCGGGAAGACTGAGAGAAAGGTCCGTGAAACCGAAGCAGATTTCTCTGCCCTCAGGTCGCGCCCGGATTATGCGAGAAAAAAGGAGGTCGAAGATAAGATTCAGGAGCTCGACGCCCTGGACGAGGAGGCGGGGCGCGAGATCGCAAGCCTCCGCGTCCCCGCCGTACACGTCTTCCGGAAGGCCGGGAAGGTGGCCGGAAAGGCAGGGGATAGTGCGACGGCCATCGATAGGGCCCTCGATGCCTGCACGGGCAACATATCCGATGATGATGCCCGGATCGACCGGATAGAGGCGGTTATGCCGGCCGTCCTTGCCATGATCCGGCGGGGGGACCTCCCCCTCAAGAACCAGGATGAGATCCGCCTTTTCTCAGACGTTGAGACCCTGCCCACCGGGGTACGGCGTGTCCTCCTCCGGCAGAGGGAGATCAGAGAGCAGCGCGCGGCACTGCGGGAGGCTCATGCCGCGCTCCCGGTTGTGGCTGACGAGCGGCGCCTCACCGCAACACTTGCAGAACTGCAGCGCGAGCGTGATATGGCGGCAGCCGCGCGGGCCCGATCAGAGAGAGAGAGAGATACATCGCAGGCCCTGTATGCGCGGGAGCGCGAGAATTTGCTGCTCCTCGCGGCTGATCTCGCTGGCGGAGAGGTCACGGCCGACGTGCCGGACCTTCCCCCTCCTCTCCCCGGCCCCGAGGGGTAAGCAGCGCGGATCCCCCGGGTCAAGAAAGGAAACCCTGTTTATGCCCGGGGCCCAACTATCTTATGAGCAACTGTCGATGAAGACAAACACCACCCCCCCCCGGGCCCGGTCGCGCCTCTGGATATCGGTTCCTGCAGTCTCGTTTGGAGGGATCGGGATAGGATTGCTCCTATCGTCTGCCGGGCCCTCCTACGCCGCCTGGCCGGGCATAGCAGGATGCGTGGCCGCCTCATGCGTTCTCTTCTACCAGGCATACCTCAAACCGCGCAAGGATATCGTCTCGCTCTTCGTGCCTCTCTTCGCGGTCCTCATATTCATCATGCCCAACGAGATCAGTTCGGTCATGATTGTGCAGGCATTTTACGCGGCGACGATCACCCTTCTTGCGGTACGGCTGGAAAAGTTGTTTAATGCACCTAAAGTGGAGAGAAAGACAATGAAGCAGATCTTAAATGATTATATCGTCCAGATCGAACCGCTCCTCGCCACGATCGATGAGGAGACCGGGCATCTTATCGCGCAGGTCCTGCTGACGTATAAGTTCGGGCTTTACGGGAACGCAGCCAAAAAGATACCGGAGGTGCTTGCCCGTCTCGGTACAGTCACGCCGCGCCCCGGCGTTCTGGAAAGGGCTCTCCTGATCCTCAGAGAGCGCGCCGATGGCTTTGCCATCTCCCGTGTTATAACGAACCCGGAGCACATCTTCACGGAAGCGGACTACGATGCTCTTGCCATCCACCTCCTCCCGGACCAGATTGAGGACCCCGCGGCGCTCGATCTCGACAACGCGCAGATTCTGCTCTATGCCGTCGGGATCGAGACATCTCCTGACGACGAACAGGCACTGGAAGAACACCAGCGTTTTATCGTCCAGATCCTGGATTCTTACAAAGATAAGTTGACAGCATGACCGACCTGACCGAAGGCAACCTCTTTCGAGGTCTCATAGCAGTAGCGGCGCCGATCGTCGTCGGAAACGTGCTCCAGAGCGGCCTTGAGCTCGTCGATCTCTTCTTTGTCGGCAGGCTCGGGGCGGAGGCGATCGCCGGCGTCGCCATGGGCACATCGATCATCATGGTCCTCATGACCATCATCATCGGGCTTGTCACCGCAAACACCGCATTCGTCTCCCGGCACTACGGGGCAAAAGACCTTGATATGGTGGCAAAAGGGGTCTCGCATACCCTTGCCCTCGGGCTCGTCTTCTCGGTCGTCCTCGGCGTCGTGGGCCTCCTCTTTGCCGAGGATATGCTCCTCCTCCTCGGCGCCGAACCCACCGTCGCTGCCCTCGGGGCCTCCTACCTGGTGGTCCTCTTTGCCGGCGGTGCGGCGATGGTCGAGCTCTGGGTGATCAATTCGTCGTTCCAGAGCTGCGGTGACGCCACCACGCCCATGCTCCTTGTGGTCCTTGCAAACATCCTGAATATCGCCCTTGACCCGCTCCTGATCTTCGGCTACGGTGTCGTCCCTGCCTTCGGCGTAGCCGGGGCGGCATACGCCACCATCATATCCCGTGGCGTGGCCCTTGCCATAGCGTTCGGCCTCCTCCTCTCGGGACGGACGCCGATCCCCTTCTCGCTCCGGATGAAGATTGAGTTTCCGGTGATCTGGAGGCTGATCCGGGTCGCCGTCCCGAACTCCATCCAGTCGGGGCTCCGGAGCATCACCTTCCTTGCGATGATGGCGATCGTGGCGGTCTTTGGCACTGCAGCCCTCTCCGCCTATGGCATCGTGGGGAGGCTTGAAATAGTTGCGCTCATGCCGGGGTTCGGCATCGCGACCGCCACCGCCGTGATCGTGGGACAGAACCTTGGCGCCCGGAGGCCCGAGCGGGCCGAGGAGGGGGTGAGGCTCTCCGCGTTCATGAACGGCGTGTTCATGGCGCTCATGGGGATGGTCTTCTACGTCGCTGCGCCGGCGATCGTCGAGATATTCGATCCGAGCGGTGAAAGCACGGCGATCGGGGTCTCATACCTGCAGACGGTCGCGCCGTTCTACATCCTCATAGCCGTTGCGATCGTCCTTGCGTTTGCGCTCAACGGAGCGGGGGATACCAGGAGGCCCATGTATGCGACGCTCTTCTCCATGGTCCTCTTCCAGGTGCCGCTTGCGTGCATCCTCCCCGGTCTCCTCGGGATCGGCATCATGGGGGTCTGGCTTGCGGTGGTCTTTGGAGCCATCCTGCAGACAGGGATGCTCTTCTCGATGTATCGGCGCGGGGCCTGGAAGACGACGGCGATATGACGGATCGCTATCCCCTCACCCCACAGGATAAATACCTGGATACGGCAGATATCCTCACTGAGGGAACATACAGTGAGGAACGAACTGGATCATGAGATCGGAAGACTCTCCTCTCTCGCCCGGGAGCGCGGTGCGGACGTGCGGCAGATAGCCGCCCACGATGTGGTCGTCGCCGAATGGGTGCGGTTCAAATGCCGGTTCGGGTGCAAGGGCTACGGGAAACATATGTCCTGTCCCCCGTATGCCCCCACCCCCGCAGAGACCCAACGACTTCTCGCCGAGTACAGCACCGGCATCCTTCTCCGGTTTGACGGCATACCGGGTCATCCCGACCTGAAACCCGACGATATACCGCTCGACTTCCACCCGTTCCTCCGCAACCTCATCCTCTGGGTGAGCTCGACGGTGCATATCATCGAAAAAACGGCCTTCTACGACGATTTCCCGAAGGCGTTCGGGTTCGGGGCATACCCCTGCATATACTGCGAGCACCAGCACTGTGTCGCCGAAGAGCACGAAGGCGTTGTCGACGAGAGCATCCGCAGGTTCTGCCGGCACATGGACCTCGTCCGCCCGACGATGGAGGGGGCCGGGATCGATGTCTTCTCCACAGCCCGAAAAGTCGGGTGGGACCTGCACGTCATCCCCTGCAGGGATCTAGAGTACGGCAAGATAGTCCACGGCAGGATAACATCGATAGGGCTCGTCCTCATCGAGTGATCCGCCCGGGCCTTCAATCGCTTCGCGCGCCCCGGATGAACTCCTCGATCATGCGAAAGGCGTCGTCATCCCTGACCTGCACCGGAGGATGCTTCATGAAGTAGGCGGACGGAGATACGAGCACACCGCCGATACCCCTGTCGAGGGCGACCCTGCAGCACCGGATGGCATCGATGACGATCCCTGCGGAGTTGGGGGAATCTTCGACGGAGAGGCGAAGATCGATCTGCATGGGGATATCTCCAAAGAGTCTCCCCTCCATGCGGAGGAAACAGACCTTGTTGTCCTTCTGCCAGCAGACGTAGTCGCTTGGCCCTATGTGTATGTTATCATCGTCAAGGGGCGTAGCGAGAACCGACTGCACCGCCTCGGTCTTTGAGGTCCTCTTTGAGGCGAGGCGGTCCCGGTTTAGCATGGTCAGAAAGTCCGTGTTGCCGCCGGTGTTCAACTGGTATGTCCGGTCGAGTTTCACCCCCCGGCGCCTGAAGAGGTCGGCGAGGGCGCGATGGGTGATCGTCGCACCGAGCTGGGCCTTTACGTCGTCGCCTATGATCGGTATGCCCCGCGCCCGAAACTTCTCTGCCCAGACCGGATCGCTTGCTATGAAGACCGGCATGTTGTTTATGAGCCCGATGCCCGCCTCAAGAGCACATCCGGCATAGAAGCGTGCGGCTTCCTCCGACCCCACGGGTAGGTAGTTGAGCAGCATCTCGGCGCCCGAATCCTCAAGCGCCCGGACAACCTCCTCGTGTGACGGTTCCCTCTCATCGGCGAGAACGAACCGGATATCCTCCCCGTAACCCTGCATATGCCCGGGAAACCCGTCTAGCACCCTCCCCATCCTGACGATCACCCCGGTCGCCGGCATATCGGGACAGAAGACGGTGGTGCAGTTTGGCGGGGCGAATATCGCTTCGGCAACATCTCTCCCGACCTTTCGCGCATCGATATCGAATGCCGCGGTCACTCTGATATCTGCTGGCCGGTAACCGCAGAGTTTTCGGTGCATCAGCCCGGGCGCATCGCCCTCGCCCCTTCCACGGTAATATTCGATGCCCTGGAGCAGCGAACTGGCACAGTTCCCGACGCCCACAATTGCAATCCTGATCGAATCCATGACAGCCTCCAGAGATCTGGTACACTGCTGAAGACACCCCTTCTTCTGAGTGGATGTGCTTCAGCACCGTATGAGTAGACGCAAGCGGTACGGGACAGCTCACGGGCTTGACCATAATGTGGAGCGGGAAATATAAGGGTGATGGTTCGGGAGATACCGGGGGCCATGCCCTGCCGGGCAAGGGTGACGTACCGGGCACTCCCTGCATACGTCGGCCAATCGTTGTCATCGAGGGCGGAACGACCGGGCATATATGAACAGCGAAGCCCGGAGGTGCTCACCGCTCTCCTGGCCTGACATATGCCCATGCTTCCCCGGCCACCCACCACCTGCGTTCGAGGCATCAGGGTCAAATCCGGCCTTGAAAGAATGAGGCTCTCCCGGCAAACTCTGCCGGGCGGGAGGAAATTATCGGGACGCAACGCTGCGCTGAACGATCTGTTTATAAATGGTTGATCCGGATGATGCCTCTCGTGCCGGCAGGAGATCCGATCCGGTTGATTTTGCTAGAAGGCGGCGAGATCATCTGGCTCCCGGCAAAAAGTTTATCTATGGAGGGTGCTATAGGGTGCTTTCGCTGTGACCTATGACGGAAGTATTCCTCTGCACGAACGGGTGCATCGAGGGGCAGCTCAGGACAAAGTTCATAGAGAGATACCTGGGTGCTCATGCTCCAGATATCCATGTGGTGTCAGAGATAGGCAATGCCGATCTCGTTCTCTTCTACGCATGCGGTCTGACCGGCGAGAAAGAGGGCCACTCACTGGGCGTCGCCGGGGAGCTTAAGAAGAAGATGCGGCCAGGCGCTGAACTTATTGTCTGGGGATGTCTCCCAAAACAGAACCCCGGGGCGCTTACAGGCATATATGACGGCCCGGCCATCGGCCCCATGGATACCGGCTTCTTTGCCACTCTTACGGGGAAAAAAGGCGTATCTCTGAATGACATCGATCGCTCGGCGGCCGAAAACGAGCTTGTAACTATGGCTGCACCAAGTATCCACGGCTGCAACGGCACCGATCTGCTCACCGCCGCACTCCTTCTCTACAGGCGGGGGATAGACCTCTTTGGTTTGCGCCGGCAGAGGCACTCTGCGGTGTACCATATCCCCATCGCGGTCGGATGCATCGGGCACTGCACCTACTGCAGCGAGCGCCCGGTCTTTGGGAATACCGTCCATAGCCGCCCGATCGAGGATATCGTCTCGGAGTTTAAGGGCGGTCTTGAACGCGGGTATAGTCGCTTCTCGCTCTTCGCCACGGATCTTGGGAGCTACGGCATCGATATCGGCTGCCGCCTTCCCGACCTCCTGAAAGATCTGATCGATATCGGTTCGGCAGACAACTGTTCAATCCTCTTAAACCAGATCGAGCCCCATCAGCTTGAAGAGATCTACGGCGATATGGAGCCCATCCTCGCATCAGGAAAGATCGAGATGATGATGTCGCCCGTCCAGTCGGGGAGCAACCGGATCCTGAAACTCATGGGCCGGCATTACACCGCCGAGAGATGGCGTGCTCTGATGCAGGATATATCTCAAAACCATCCGGAGATCCGATTGAACACCCAGTTCATGGTGGGATTCCCTATGGAGACTGAGGACGACTTCGCCGCAACGCTCTCCCTCCTTGACCCGCCGCTCCAGCTCGACGAAGCGTATATATTCCGGTTCTCCCCCCGACCGACGGTCGCCGCCTCCCGCCTCCCGGACCAGGTCCCCGACGATATCAAAGATGCGCGGGCCGCACGCCTGTTGAGCAAGTTTGCGAGGAGCCGTATATAGCCATGGAGGTGAACCGGGCTCCGCCACCCTCCTCGACCCGCCCGTTCACCCGTTCCGGGTGGTGGAGGTACGGGGTATCCTGGCATCTTCTCCATCGGGAGATTGAGGTAGACCGGGTTATATCCTTTTCGTGCGGTCACCTCTGGCTGCCGGTCGCCCCTGACCGCGGGCGAGGTCGTGCTTCTGGCCGCAACATAGATATAGCCCGGTGTTATATCGCAGAAGCACCTTCCGGGAGCCAGTTGACACCGGTCAAAACCGGTGGCCTGTCACGGTGAGAAACACATGAAGATAGTCCAGGTTACCCCCTACTATCCGCCGCACACCGGGGGCATCGAGCGCTACGTTCATAACCTGAGCAGGGCGCTTGTCAACCGGGGCCATGATGTCACTGTCCTGACCGCGAATATACCCAAAGGCAGCCCGGTCGAGACCGAGAACGGGGTCACGGTTGAGCGCCGGCCCTGCCTTGGCCGGCCCTTCAACGACCCGTTTGTGCCCTCGTTCTTCAGGCCGGGCGCAAACCTCGACGGAGCCGATATCCTGCACGCCCATAACGCCTACAGTTGCGCTGCCTTGAGTGCAGGCATTGCCCGGCAAATATGCGGCATACCGACGGTTCTGACGCACCATGGACAGCATATGTTCGGACATCCCCTCAAGGACCTCTTCGTGACGCTTTATCGGGGGACTATCGAGTACGGGCTCATCCACCGTATGGATCGAGTTGTCACGCTCTCTCTCTCGGATGCGGATTACGTCTCGGCGTTCGGTGTCGGGAGGGAGAAGATCTCCGTCATACCAAATGCGATCTGCCCTGATGACTTCCTGCCATGCACCGGACAGGATACGGCCGGGTTTGCCGAGGCGCACCATATCGAGGGCAAAAAACGGGTACTCTTTGTCGGGCAGATATCGACGCGAAAAGGCGTCGATCTTCTCCTCAGGGCGGTAAAGCAGATCGTTCACGAAGAGGGCCGCGACGATATAGTCTTCCTCTTCATCGGCGATGGCGATTACCGGGAGAGGGCGCAGGAGCTCGCCTGCGGGTACCGTATAGAGGAGTATGTCCGGTTCGCGGGAAAGGTCGGGCTCCGCGACCTCGTCGCAGCGTACCGGTCATCGGACGTGTATGTTCTCCCCTCTCTCTCGGAAGGGATGCCCACGGTGATCCTTGAGGCTATGTTCTTTGGCCTGCCGGTCATAACGACCGATCTGCCCTGCCTCAGGGACAACTTCGGAGACCATGCCGTTTTGGTGCCCGCCCGCGACGAGCGCGCGCTGGCCGGCGCTATAACAGGGCTTCTTGATGATGCTGCGCGCCGCCGCCGGTTCTCAGAGCAGGGGAGAGAACTTGTCCGGAGAAACTACACCTGGGATAATGTTGTGCTGGCATACGAACGGCTCTACGAGGATATGGCCGGCTGACCGCCCTTTGCCGGGGAATGTCCGGAGCCCCGCGGCTATCGCCGGGGCGGGGCTCCGGAGAGAGGCGGTATGGGTATCCCCCGGGGTGGGGTCCACCGCGGTTCATCGGTCTGCCGGAAAACCCCAATCTGGCATCCGTCTCGTTTTGGGGCGGAAAGAGTGCCGGAGAGCGCCCGGCGCTCCGGAGTCTTTGTATTATCTGTTCCCTCCCTTCCTTTAGGTCCCATGTTTCCAGAGCCTCTATGGTGGCGAGGCCCATCCGATCTCTGATCTTCAGAGCAATTCCAGATATTCCCGGGTATATGGCATCGGTGTGAGACCGGCGCATCGATACCCGATCTCTTCGGGAGGTCGGTCTGCACTCACTGCAGGCCTACGGGTGCGGATTTGTCTATATCATGATAATTTTTTAATTGATCGCCTCTTATGTTTATTATTTGGTTTTAATCACATAACAGTAACCATTTTTTTAAAATGATGATGAAAACTGGTTGAATTAAAACCAAATACTATATATATATGTATTATCAAAAGTTTTGGTGTTGGGGCACAGATGCTTCAGCATACGAAGGAGGTATGTAATTGGGCTGTTTTAGCAGCAAACTTCAGAGAAAACCCAACGAAAACCCGACAACTCACCGAAAAGTACTGATACTCCTTTTAGGATGCGTTGCGATCGGCTGCATCGTGCAGGCCGGCAGCGCCCTGGTTGTTGCGGCAAGCGACAGTCCTGCCCTCTCCAGGGCTCAGGCAGACTACGTCTGCGATGGTGTCGCCGATCAGGTCGAGATCCAGAGAGCGCTCAGTGCCCTCGGCAACGCGGGGGGTACCGTTACCCTGACTGAGGGTACCTTCCATCTCAGTGGAGATGTGAACATCCCAAGCAACGTGGTATTCGAGGGCAAAGGGCCCGATACTACCTGGCTTAAGTGGTCTTCCGGCCGCATACTGTGTCAGGGAAAGCAGAATTTCGTGCTCCGTGACTTCAAGACGACCGGAACCGGCGCGATCTTTCTCTACAACTGCGACCATGTGAAAGTTCACAGCGTCACGGCAACCGTTGATGATTCTTTCTACGGTGGGGCGTTCTTCCTCTACGTAGCCAACGATATCATGGAGGATATCGAGTTCGTCAACTGTAAGGCTATCAACTGTGGCAGACACGGGTGGCAGAGCGCCGGCGAGGGATCGCCAAAACTCATCAGAAACATCCGCTACATCGACTGTGAAGCGATCAACTGCGGTCGGTACAGCCGGTATTCTCCGCATGGCCAGTGGACATGCGGGTTCCAGCTTGCAGAGAACTGCGATGTCGAGGATTGTGAGGTCACCCGATGTTATGCGGAAGGCAACTATGAAGCAGGGTTCATCGTCGAGGGCGCACCGAGCAAGAAGCGGTTTGTTCTCCGGGATTGCGTATCGAAGAACAACGGTGTGAAGCCCGACAACTACTACAACGGCCCTGACGAGAACATGTACGGGTGCCTCTTTGGTGCCGGGTTCTTTCTCCATGGGGACATAACCCTCATCAACTGCACCGCAGAGGGCAACAGGAAAGCCGGCTTCTCCGTCTGGTACCTGTCATCGTACACCAAACTCTATGGTTGCACCGATGTCGGCTCTGAGATCGGGTACAAGTTCGACTACACAGACAACGTCTACGTGGAGAACTGCACCTCTATCGACGCCGGCAGGTACGGCATATATGCCGCCAATGGCGGGAAGATAACCACAAAAGGGTTGGCCCTTGTCACCCCGAAGGGTGACGGCTCAAAGAGCAACGTCTTTGGCGTCTCCGGGTATCCGATCAAGGATTGTTCATTCGATATCGACACTTACGGCGGCGAGGGTGCCGCGGTGTCGTGCCCGAGCGGCCAGAACGTCCAGTTCTCCGGTATCGTCCGGTCGAACGCGGCTCAACCGGTTGCCGTCTCAGGCTCGGTCGATACATCGCGCCTGAAAGTGCAGTCGTACTCCGGCGGGAAACCTTCGCCGGGTATCCCCACCCCCACCCCTACCCCGACCCCTACCCCGACCCCTACCCCGATCCCGTCAGGGAAGCCTGACCTCATCGTGACCGGGATATCCTGGGAGCCGGCAAAC
>CAYPRO010000021.1:0-38649 GCA_964413225.1 uncultured Methanoculleus sp.
CCTGTAGAGATATGGGTGTATAGTATATGAATTATCCCCTGCTTGCACAGGGATCCTCACGCTCCCCACCGAAAACCCCACGGAAATAGGGAGATTGCAGATCTGCCATGTGGAAACGACATCCTTGTGGGAGCTTGAAAGGATATGTAACGCTAATCTCCATGGCGCTCCCGGCCTGGCGTTACCACAAGAAAGGATTGGAGTTCAGGAAGCTGTCTTGTGATGACAAACCAGATCGTCTCCAGATCGGTGCCAAAATAGTGATGAATGATGATATTCCTGACTCTTATAACCCACTTCCAGGGGATCTGAGGGCACCTTTTCGGATATTCTCAGGGTCTGTTCGCATACCTCTCCGGTGATCTCGAGGTTACGGATCACCGCGTCGATAGTTTTTTTTGTCCCGAAGGAGGTCCTCCTTTGAGTATCCTCTGGTATACTCCTCAATACGTTCGATCGCCTCCAGGATATCTGCGATCAGCGGACTGTTGTCACGCTCAGACATACACCGTCTCCGCCTCGACGGCGCGCATGAGCTGCGGCCTCCGGGCGACTTCTCCCTTGATAGCGAGATCCACGGGGAGGCCTAGCATCCTCTCCAGGTCTTCCTTCTTATCCACAACATCCCAGCCGATCGGTTCATCGAGCTCGACTAAGATGTCGACGTCGCTCTCCGGCCCCTGCTCGCCTCTGGCGTAAGAGCCGAAGATCCCGATCTCGCGGACGTTATATCGTTCCCGAAGGTAGGGCTTTGCCTCTGCAAGCACATCGATGATCGACCACACTGTCCAGTGCGCGGGGATATCTTCAGGCCTCTGTTGATTTCCTGACGCCTCCCTGAGGTGTAATTGGTGGAAAAACCGTATATTGGTTCCCCTCACGCCATGCCTGCCCGAGATCCCAAAGTATATGGATCCAGAGACGATCCTCTGAGCCGGTGAGCGATGATGAACATATCCCGGCTTAGGTACAGGGTCGAGGTTCCCGGCGACCACGACAACATCAGACGCTATGGCCCGTTCAACGAGCAGAAGGCCCGGGAGTTCTTCGAGGTCGAGGAGAGCCTCGGAGGGGCCGCCCGGATAACGCGCCTTGAGGAGGGGGTCAGAGAGACGTGGCGGGTCATCGCCGAGTGCGGGGACTGGGGCGACCGCGACAAGAGGCCTCCGGAAGAGATGCGGGTGGAGGTACGCGCCCGGTAGCCCCTGACCGTCACGGGCCTCTTTTTGCCGGATCACAAACCGCATATACCTCTCCCCCTGATATACCGGCGTGGATTTAATCCTGCAGGTATCCTACCTCATCCTCTGGGCCGGCCTCCTGAAAGGGATCCAGCTCGCGCTCTGGCCCCGCCTCCGCCCTGCTTTCGGAGATTACGCCTATCCGGCGGCATATCCGGTTTCCCTCCTCCTCTTTGCCCTCGTGACATGGTACTGCGGCCTCATCCGCATCCCTGTCGTCCTCGCCCTCTTTGTATTTGCCACCCTCGGCGCCTACGGCCTTTTGCGTGGCGACTATCGAGGGCTCCGGGGATTCTTCTCCTGGGACGCGGTCTTCCTGGTCGGGTTCTTGTTCGCTCTCTCTGTGCGGTTTGTAAATCCCGTCATCGACTGCTTCAGCGAGCAGTACATGAATCACGCCTTCATCGCAAGCGTAATGCGAGAACCCGTCATACCACCGCTCGACCCCTGGTTTTCCGGCGGGCATCTGACCATCTACTACTACCTCGGCCACTGGATGATGGGCTGCCTCGGCCTTGTTGCCGGTGTCCCCTCCGAGGTCGTCTTCAACCTCATAGGGGCCACCATATACGGGACGGCGTTCGTCGCGCTCTACGCCCTCGGGCATCTCCTCCTCCCGCGCCTGCGCTGGCTGCCTCTTGCTGTCCTCCTCCTCGTCCCGCCGTCGGTTCCCTGGTTCCTTGCCCGGGGCGTCGACATATACCAGGCGTTTCAGGATACGAACTGGATCGTTGCCGGCGCACGATTTGAGTTCCCGATCTTCTCCCTCTTCCTTGGGAATAACCACGCCTTTGAGATGGCCATCTTCAACCAGATCTTTTTCATATTCCTCATAGGGTTTACATGGCTGAGGTGGAGCGGGATCGATACCCGGGGACGGTGGGGGCTCGCCCTCCTCATCGCCCTCTCCCTCGGCTCGATGCCTCTCCTCTCCTCCTGGGATGCCCTGGTCTACGGGCCGGCCGCCGTGGTCTTCCTCCTTCTGCTCGTCCTCCGGGAGCGGGATCGCTCCACCGCCCTCGCCGCCATCGCCATCCCCGCTCTTGCTCTCCTCATATACCTCCCCTACTACATCGCCCTTGAACCCGCCGGCGTCGGCGGGATCGGATATGGGTTTCCCCCCACCGATCCCCTCGTCTTCATCACCATATGGGGCGGGTTCCTCGCGGTGGTCTATATCGCCGTCGCCCGGGATATCCGGCGATCTCCTGCCTATCTCGCCATCGCCATACCATTTCTCGCCACCGGCTATGCCGCCCTCGGGCTCGTTGCAGTCCCGCTCGCGTACCTCCTCCGCCGGCGTGATCACTCGTTTGCCGGCATCCTCTGCATAGCCGGGCTTTTTGTGCTTGCCCTCTGCGAGGTCTTCCACATCAAAGAGATGCTTGGCGGCGACTACAGCCGGTTTAACACCATATTCAAGTTTTACTTCGACGCCTGGATCCTCCTTGGCACCGGCTCGCTCCTCATCGTCGGGGGATGGTTTGCCGCCCGTCGCCCGGTCATACCGGCCCGCCGGTGGTTTGCCGCTATCGCGGCCGTGGCGCTCATCGCCGCCCCGTTCGCCCTCAACATAGATATCGGCCGCGGCCTCCTCGGCATCGAGCACCCGCCGGCGGGCTACCACACCCTCGATGGCCTTGCCTCCATCGACCCCGGGGAGGCCGCGGCGATCGGCTACCTCCGGGCGCTCCCTGGCAGCAACCGGATAGTCGAGGCGGAGAACGGGGACTACGGCTACTACTCCCGGGTCTCGTCGTTTTCCGGTATCCCGACGATCCTCGGCCAGATCAGCCACGAGCTGACATGGCGGGGGAACGGGGCGTGGTATACGGATCGCCCGGCGGACATACGGGCGATCTATGAGGACCCGGGAAAGACCCTCGCTCTCATGGCGAAGTACAACGCAACCCTCCTTTACGTTGGAAAGCCCGAACAAAAGCGCTACGCCGTTCACCTGCCGGATCACGGCCTCCGGACGATCTATGATCAGGGCGGTGTCCGGATCTACACGCCGGAGGCGTAACCATTATGCCCCCCGGGTGACAGGGTGGGGCTCATGACGCAAGCAACTGTAGTCATGGGGGTGCGGGCATGACGCCGGAGGCGACCACAGCCCAGGCCGCAAAAAGCGTGACCATCAATATCGTATCCGTGAACATGGCGTTTGATCTGAGCACGATCACGGTCCCGGCAGGTGCGGAAGTGACCATAAACCTCGACAACCAGGATGAAGGCATCCCGCACAACGTCTCGTTCTATACTGACTCATCGGCGGCCGAGGCGATCTTCGTAGGCGATCTCATCACCGGCCCGGATAAGGTGACCCAGACATTCACCGCTCCCGATACCCCGGGGACCTACTACTTCCAGTGCGACGTCCACCCGTTCATGAACGGGGCGTTCGTTGTGGAGTAGAGTTCATAGGGCGACGGTCGCGATGATCGCTATAGCGTAGACGATCAGGGGTGCGTGGATGAGCGGGAGCGCCCTGATTGCGGCCGCAGGGGTCTTCCTCCGGAGGATGATGCCGACTGCAACCCAGAGGAGAGCGAGCCCCGCCGAAAACCCGGCAAGAGCGACCGGCCCGAGGATGATGCCGAAGGCAAGCGCTGCTATGGTATGGGCGGCCGAGAACCCGATGATCCAGAGAACCGCGCCTCTCATACCATAGAGGACCGGGATCGTCGCCATCCCCCGGGCGCGGTCGTTTGTGACATCGGCTATATCGTTTGCCGCAAGGTGCGCAAGCGCCCAGGGGTAGAAGAAGAGAAAGATGAGGAGGGCGGTCACGTCGGGACTGCCGAGGACGAGGTAGCCGGCGACGGGGAAGAGGGCGAAATCCGTCCGCCCGATCCCCTGCGCGAGCGGGAAGGTCTGGTCCCGTTTCTCTGTCTGGTAGAAGTACTCGATGATATACGAGTAGCCCATGATGGCGAGGACATAGAGGTTGTGCGGCGCAGGGAGGGTCACGGCGAAGGCTGCTGCGACGGAGGCGAGAGCGATAAAGAGGGCGAGCGCCGCGTGAGGCGGTATCTTTCCCTCTGGTATCGGCCGCGCCCCAAACGGCCTCCAGTAGCGCGTGAGAGCCCCATCGACATCCCGTCTGTCATACTCCCGGTCGATGTAGTCGTTCAGGACGAGGCCGGCCTCGAATCCGAAAAAACCAATGAGCGCTGCGCGACCGACGAGTTCCCACGAGATCCCGCCGTAGTTATCAGATGCAAGCACGAGCCCCGAGCAGAAGAGCAGCGGCCAGACAAAGGCGAAGTGGATACGGGTCAGGTCGGCAAGCGCCGCAAGGGTCTCTCTCATGGTCGTGTGAGGGTTGTACGGCCGCACTCAAAAAGTGTTGCAGGTCTCACCCGAACCCTTTATGTATCCTCGGGACATCTGCCCCCTCCCCCCACGGGGGAGGTCAACGGCATGAGAAGATACTGGCTGGTTATTGCGGCGGTCTTTGCGGCCTGTTGTATCGGGCCCGCCTCCGCCCAGGCCGAAGTGACAACGAATGCTTCGGTCACGGTGAAGGATCAGGCGGTCGTGAGCAACGGTGTCATAGGAAACGTCACGGTCGAGAAGGTCGTGAGCGACGGCCCCGGATGGATCGCCATCCACAATAACATATTCGGACACCCCGGCGGTGTCATCGGGTACTCACCGGTCAAATCGGGGGAGAACCAGAACGTCACGGTCATCATCCACACGTTCGTAGCCGCCGATACCCTGTTTGCGGTCCTGCACCATGACTACGGAAAAGAAGGTGTCTTTGAGTATCCGGTCCCCGACGTCGAGCAGCGGGTGAACGATAAGATCGTGATCGAGCCATTCAACATCACGGCGGAGAACGCCACCCTGATGAACATGACTGAGCTCTGTCAGAAGCGGTGAGGGGTTATCTCCCCTGCCGCTCTTTTCTGGAGGGCAAAGAGCCTAACGGCAACCTCTTTTGATTGGAGAGAGAATGGTTAAAGCGTGCAGAACCTTAACTGGATACAGGTACCAGGACCTGTGATGCCCGGGCGGGAGGGATAGAAGAATGCCTCTCGTCCCGGCCGCAATCTATATCCTGGCAAATTTCGTCTCGTTTGCCGCCTTTTACCACGACAAGCGGGCGGCGGGACGGGCGGCGCGGCGAACCTCCGAGAGAAAACTCCTCATTCTCGCATTCCTTGGGCCGTTCGGGGCGTTTGTCTCGATGCGCATATTCCGGCATAAGACACAGAAGGCGAAGTTTCGGCTTGTCCCCCTCTTCCTCTGCCTGCACATCGCCCTCGCTCTGCTCATAATATTACATTGACTTTCAGGGAAAGGTAAATGCATTTATTGGACATACCATAGACCGTATGGCATACGAGTACGGCCAACCCGCCCGCCCGATCGCAGAGACCCTTGCGGCGGTAGAGGCGGGCCTTCTGCGTGAGTACCGCTCGAGACGCCGCCCCGCTCACCGGCTCTCCCCCCGGAAGGCAAGGAGACTTCGGCGGATACGGGGATGGGCCAGGGAGACCGGCCGCCTGGCATCGGGGGTCGGCCGCCTGATGCATGAGGTTCTCCCCCGTATCGAGAGAGACACCGGGCACACCTTCGCCGGCTCGGACGATCTTGCCCGGATCATGATGGACCCCTCCACAAAGAGGCTCTTCTCGGGTATACTTGCCGGATTTCCGGAGGAGGCGCTCCCGATCCCGGAAAAGGATCTCATCTGCCTTGATGGCGGCGATGCCCGGGCCCTCGCCCTCATAGGCGACGTCACCCTGCGGCTGAAGGTTCTCGCCGGGCCAAAGTTGGATAGCCTTGCGGTGCTTGCAGATCGGTGGAGCCTTTACGAGAACCGGATCGGCTTTTCGTGCCGCCAGCGCCCTCTCGGTGATATCCTTCTTTGGGAGAAGGAGACTCTTGCCCGGGCCGTCCTCGGCCTCATATGCGTCGAAGGAGGCGCCGATACCCTCAGGCTCACGTTGCCGCTCCTCCTCTCTGATCCGGCGGGGTAGTATTTGCGCCCCCGGCCTGCATTGATGATCCGGTGCGGCGGGGGAAGGGTATACATGCCGGCCTGCCCCCTTCCGGGCCTTACGATTGTCTGTTTCGCCTGCAAGGCCGCAGGACCTCTTTCTGACCCTTAGTGCGGGCGGTTCGGGCATCTCCGCAGGGATAAAGATTTTTATTAAGGAGAGTCATCTATACCGTATCCAGAAGATAAGGTGATTTTAATCGTGAAGAGATTGAGTGGATTCCTTCTCCTGCTTCTCCTGCTGATACCGGCCGCGACCGCGGCGACGGTCACGATCAGCCCCAATGCGATCGAGTCCGGCGATACGGTCACCGTGACCGTGAACGATCTTCCCAATGGCACTACCTTCTCGCTCGGCATCCGCGGCGAGTTCGCTGCGACACCGGGTGAGACGTTTGCCTTCACGGCACGGGAGATCACCCTCCCCTTCGCCCTCGATCAGGGTGATGTGAGCGCCTACACGAAGGGCACGAACTGGACCGAGCTCTCGGCGAAACTGCCGGATGGGGGCTCGGTCATCCTGTATAAGGACGCCGATAAGAACGGCGAGGTGCGGATCAGTCAGCCCCGTAACATCGGCAGCGGGACCCTCAACCTCGTCGCCCTCGGCGGAGAGGCCGCGGCGGAGAGGATCACTGCAGATCTGACGATGATGGGCACGAAGCGGGGGCCTGACTCCGGCACGATATCGTTTGCGATCGATGGAATCACGCAGGGAACCGCGACGATCTCCGTCTACATCGGCGGGTCGGAGGCACTCTCGCGGACGATCACGATCGGGGGAGGGATCCCGACACCGACTCAGACCCAGACCCCGCCGCCGGTCACTACCCCCACACCGGCTGCTACAGAGGGTAGTGGCAGCAACGGCGGCAGCAGCGGAGGATCCTCAGGTTCTGGCAGTAGCGGCAGCGGTTTGACCCCCCACACGTCGACAGTGACATCAGCCGACGGGAAAGCCTCCATTTCCGGGACCGATATGGCGGGTTCCGGGCTCCTTCCCCTCGCTGCCCAGGGCTCCGCCCCCGCTGGCTGGGCCCTTGCCGGGAACGCTTACGCCGTGACTCCGGCAAACCGGACGTTTGATCCCGCCGTGGTCCTCTCCTTCCCCCTCCCTGCGAACGAGATGGCGGCGACGATAGCGAGGCTTGAGAACGGCACCTGGCTGCCGGTCGCTTCAAAGATCGAGGGCGACCAGATCACGACAGCGGTCTCTCTGTCGGGCACCTACGCTCTCCTCATCGCCGCACCGGCGGCTGAGGTGACGACGGCGACCCCGACCACGACCATTCCTGCGACGACCACCCCGACCGCAGCCCCGATGGCCTTCTTCCTCCCGGTGATCGCACTTGCCATCCTGGCCCTCTGGCAGGGGAGAAGGATCTGACCGAACCGCCCATGGACCCCGAGTACCAACGCCCCCTGATCGCCGAGGCCGCCGACGAGATCCCCGGCGACCTCATAGCGGTCACCGCTCTCACCGCTGCAACCCTCGCCTGCATCTACGTCCCGGTCTTGAACGAGAGTTTCCTGCGGATCCTCTTTGGAGTTGCGATGGTCCTTTTTGTCCCGGGCTACGCCCTGATAGCGGCGCTCTTCCCGGCAAAGGATGACCTCGACGGGATCGAACGTGTCGCTCTATCGTTTGGGCTCTCGATAGCCGTCGCCCCCCTCATCGGGCTTGCGCTCAACTACACCCCCTGGGGGATCCGGCTCGATCCCATCCTCGCCTCGCTGACCTTCTTCACCCTTGTGATGACCGCGGCCGCCTGGTACCGCCGGCTCCTCCTCCCGGCCGCCGACCGCTTTGTCGTCCCGGCCCGGGCGATGCTTGATTCGGCCCGTCTGGAGTTCTTTGACCCGGAGGCCTCCCGACTCGATCGAGGGCTCTCGGCTGTCCTTCTACTCTCGATCATCGTCGCGCTTGCGACGACCGCCTACGTCATAGCGGTACCAAAAGAGGGGGAGCACTTCACCGAGTTCTACATACTCGGGCCGGGGGGAAAGGCCGCGGATTACCCGACCGACTTTTTGGCCGGCGCAACCCAATCGCTGATCGTCGGCATCGGGAACCACGAGTACCGTGAGATCTCCTACACGGTCGAGGTGCTCGCCCTCAACCAGACGTTTGATACAACGACGAACACGTCGACCGTCCACGCAGCCGAGCGCCTCGATCGGTTTATGGTGACGGTCCCGCACAACGAGACACGTGAACTCCCCTGGGAGTTCTCGGTGCCATCGCCGGCATACAACCGGATAGAGTTCCTCCTCTATAACGAGACGATCCCGCAAGAAAGTATCACGGGAGAAGAACGGATCAGCGCGAGCTACCGGGATCTGCACCTCTGGGTTCGGGTCCGGCCGGCGTGAGGATCACCCGGATCGTTCCTCTTTTTTCATCGACGCCTATATGCTCAAGCCTTATCGGCGTCCCTGTCCCGAGCGCCGCTATAGCGGCGATGAGGCTGCAGATCGGGCAACCGATCATGGTGCAGCACTTCGGCGAGGCCGCCCGGATCGCCCGGCAGCCCGATATGAGGCGGTAGCCGGAGATGGTGACGACGATGTTTCCGCCATCCCGTTTAGCCTCCGTCTTCTCGGCGATCTCGAGGAGATCGTCGCAGACCTCGGTGATGCAGGCAAGGAGGGCGTCGCTCTCCTCCGGCACCTCCAGAGCGTGTTTATCGCGGAGGCGGGCAAGAAGCGGGGCACATGCCGGGACGAGCCGGACGGCACACCCCCCTTCGCCGGTGATGTAGGAGTAGTCGTCGTTGGCGTTCCTCTCCGGGAGGCCATCTGCCACCGGGACGATCTCGATGACCGTCCCATCGACCGGGACGAACCAGGCATCTCCCTGGACGCCGAGATCCGCGCAGAGGGTGGCGATGCCGAGCGTCCCCTGGACCGGGAGGAGGGCGGTGAGTTCCGGATCGATGGGTTCGCCCTTGTGGAGGGTGAGGAGGAAGATCCCGGCGATGAAGCAGCCCGTCCCCGCGAGGACAAGTGTCGCGGTGGTGATATCACCCCGGCCGGTTATGGCCGCGAGGGCAAGGAGGCCTGCCGCAGCGACGATGAGGAGGAGTGCCCCGATGTAGGGGTTTCTCGCGGTCATGCCTCTCCTCCTGCCCATCGCACGAGCCGGTAGTCGTAGAGGGTGAGGGCGATGTAGCCGCAGCCGAGAGCGGCGGCAAGACCGATGAGGGGGAGGAGGACGGTGCCGGAGACTGCTATGACCACGGCAAAGAGGGCGGCGGCCGGCACGAAGACCGGGTATCCCCGTCGGTCGGTGAGGAACGCGCCGAGGACGATCACCTGGAGGATGAGGGCGATCAGGAGATTGCCGACTGCAACGACAAGGATCTCGCCGGCAGAGAGGAAGAGGAACCGCCGGTCAAACTCCATCAGAGCACCTCCATGGCATCGACTCCGGGGAGAGCGGGCGATCCGGTGGGGGCGCGGAGGACGACTTGCATCCTTCGGACCTTCGCCTCGCGGGCGAGCTGGATGATGTGGCTCTTGTCCCCCGGCGGGAGGAGGGAGTATATACGGACCTCGAGGGCCTCGGCCCTGCCGAGCGCTGCCCTTATCGCGGCTGCAAAGGGTTCCGGGCTATCGTCTGCAAACGCCGGGAGGATGCCGCCGAGGTTTGATATATAAGCGGTCTCTCCCTCTCCCGCGCCCCGCCGGTTCACCCTGGCCCGGGCGGCAAGTGCGGCCGGCCCCGGCGAGCGGTAGAGGTGGATGCGGGGCTCGACGGGGGCAAGCCCGCCGAGGGCGGCGAGGGCCTCCCGGATCTCTGTTGTCCGGGGGAGGAACCGTATGATCTCGGGGCCGCCTATGACGAGGAGCGAGCAGCCGTCGCGGGATGTGATCGCCCCTTCGACCGCGCCGGAGACGGCCATAGAGAACCGGGTAAACGCCTCCGGATCATCCCCGGCGCGGGGCGGGAGGTCGACGGCTATGAGGGGTGCGCCGCCCTCAAGCCCGGTCGGTTGCCGGACGTAGAGGATGTCGCGCCGGGCGGTGATCTTCCAGTCGATCAGGGAAGGGTCGTCGCCCGTCCGGTAGGGCCGAAACCCGGTGATACCCTGGCCGGCAAGCGCTGCTCGTCGGTCCACCTCGGCCTCCCCTATGCCGGCTCCCGTCCCCCGGCCGTCTCCGTTGTTCCCCGCGGGGAAGACCCGGATCCGGGGCGCGCTGAACCGGCGGCAGAGGAGATCTGCGGTAAAGAAGGTATCGGTTGCCTCGATGTGAATCCCTCCAAACGCCGTCTCCCCCGGCGCCATGAGCCGGATGGTGTAGATCGTGGTCCGCCCGGGCGGTGATGTGGGGGCATCTCCGACGGCGATCGCCGGCGGTATGTCGCGCACCCTGATCTCCATGCCTGCCGGGACGGTGAGGTCGGCGCGCACACGTATGGTCGCCGCCGTCCCCTGCCGGAGGATCGTCCGATCGACGTTTCGGGTCACGGCAAGCGAAGCGGCTATGACCGCGAGATCCTTCTCAAACCGCCAGCCCCGCCAGAGGAGGAATATTGTGAGAGAACCGGCGGCGAGGGCCGCGGCCGGGTTTGCAAAGAGGAGCGCCGTGACGGCGAGGGCGAGGGCGAGGGCGGCTATGCCGCTGCTCATCCGGGTCGGCCGGAGCATCCTCAGGACACCCCGACGCTCTCGACGATCCCGGTGATGACCGCTTCAGGGGTGACTCCGGTGATCACCGCCTCCCTGGTGAGGAGGATGCGGTGGCGCAGCACCGGGAGGGCGAGCGCCCGGACATCGTCGGGGATGACGTATGTCCGGCGGTTTATGGCCGCGCGGACGGTCGAACCCCGGAGGAGGGCTATCGAGGCACGGGAGCTTGCGCCGAGCCGGATGTCGCCGTGGTTTCGCGTGGCGAGAACGAGGTCGCGTATGTAGGCCATGGCAGCCTCGTCGATCCGGATCTCACGGACGGTTGCGGCCATGATATCGACGTCTTTCGGGCCCAGGATGGGGGCGATCCGGTTCCGGTAGACCCCCCAGTCGAGTTCCCCGGCGCGCTCCCGCCGGAGGATCTCAAGCTCGTTTGCGGCGTCGAGGTGGGTGAGGACGGAGCTGAGCATGAACCGGTCGCGTTGCGCCTCGATGAGGGGGAAGGTTCCCTCGATCTCCTGGGGGTTCTGGGTGGCGATGGCGAAGTAGGGGTCGGGGAGGGGGTAGGTGATACCGTCGATCGTCGTCTGACGCTCGCTCATCGCTTCAAGGAGGGCGCTCTGTGTCTTCGGGGTGAGGCGGTTCATCTCGTCGACCATAAGGAAGTTCGTGAAGAGGGGGCCTTTCTGGAGGGCGAACTCGTTTCTCTCCCGTTCGTATATCCGGACGCCTATGATGTCGGCCGGCTGGAGGTCCACGGCCCCCTGGACCCGCTTGAAGTCGTAATCGATGAGGTGGGCGATGATCTTGCAGACGGTGGTCTTTGCTGTCCCGGGAACCCCCTCGATGAGGAGGTGGCCGCCGCTGATCATGCATATGAAGATCTCCTCGATGAGGGGCTGGTTTCCGATGACCACCTGCTGGGTGGTCACACTTATATCTTCATAGGCGTTGGCGATCGTTTCGATACGTGTGGTAAGGTCGTCAGTCATCTCTCTTCCTCCCAAAGTGCCAGACCACCGGCAGGGCGATGAGGGCGGCTGCGGCCGCCGGGGCCAATGGTGTCTCTTCTATCCATACTCTTATGTTGATGATCGGATTAGAGGTGCCGGTTCTGCTGTGAGCATCTATCCGGAACGGTTGCAGGTTCGCGATGAACTGCGGGTTCTCGGCGAGCATGGCGTTGATGAAGAGGCTTGGGTCGCCTATGACGGTGAGGTTTCCCTCCCGCGCACAGACGACCGCGGTCCCGAATATCTCAGAGCCGGTTATCCGGCCGTCGCCGTCGGTATCCTCCCATGTGAGGATCGATGTCTCGATGAGGGGGGTGCCCCCCTCGACCGCCGCCGGGCGGTTGACCCGGACGGTCTCTATCCCGGCAAAGAGGGTGCCGTTCTCGACCACCCGGGCGACAAAGAGACCGGGGTCGGCATAGTCACGGTTCAGACTTTTGAGGTTTCCGGGCCGGATCCTCATGGTGCTCCCGAGGTCTGCGAGAAGGGTGTTTGCGTTGCCTTCTTCGTCGGCTATGATGACGCGACCACCACCGTCGATGAGCGCCCGGATGTAGCCGACATCCTCGGGCGTGAACTCACTGGAAGGCGCGAGGATGAGGAGGGTTGTGTCGGGGTCATGGGTCTCCGCGAGTCCCGATGTGCCGTTCCAGCCGATGTTGTAGCGGCTGTACTCCTCTGTGGTGGTGGTCACGTGGGCATAGACCACGGCGCCGGCAAGGAGGAGGATGAGGAGGACCGCCCAGGCCTCACGCTGCATTCTCTTCCCTCCCGAGGGCAATCCTCTCCATAACACGGAGTTCTTCCGCCGACGGGGTCTCGCCGGCGTAGCGGATCAGTTCGTAGCGTTCGAAGAATCCGGCGTATTCCGGGGCGAGTCGGGCGCAGTCCCGCGGCGTCTTTGTCTCTGAGAGGTCGAGTCGGATACGGAGGGCGCGGTAGAGGGCGGTCGCAGCCTCGCGGGGGGGAAGGTTCGTTATATCCACCTCCGGGGGGGCTTTTGTGGTTTCTACCACTTCTCTGGACGGTTCGGTGATCGGTTCCTCTTTTCGGTGCTCCTGGCGCCGGCGGAGGTACCATCCGCTGCCGGCCGCGGCGGCGAGTGCGGCCGCGAAGGGGAGGGGGGAGAGCCCCTCGCCGTGGACGACGATCATCTCTGTATCGCTCATCGATTCGTTCAGGGGGTAGCCGGCGGCGTGGAACTCGGCCCGGAGGGTGTGCTCGCCGGCGGCAAGGGTGATCGCCCTCTCGTAGGTGCCGTTTCGGTCGGTCTGTGTAGCGACGAGGGTGTCGCCGTCGATTCTTATGAGGACCGGGGCAAGCGTGACCGGGAGGCCCCCGGCCGTCGTGAGGTTTCCGGTGCAGGCGGCGGCGGTCCCATCTGTCTCCGCGAGGGCAAGGGTGATGTTGGTGTTCTCCGTGAGGATCTCAAACGTCGCGATCTCTGAGAATATGCTCCCTGCGACGGCGTAGGCAAGGTGCGGGCCGGGGAGGATCCGATCCACCCGGTAGGGGTAGCGGTAGGATCCGCCGTCGTCGAGGGTGACGGTCGCCGCCGGCCTGCTGTCGACGTAGATCTCGACCGATGCGCCGGGTTTTGTGCCGGCATATATCCCGGTTATGAGGAGGGTATCCCCGTAGCGCCCCTCGTCGGGGGTGACCGCTATGCTGAGGGGGGATCTTCCGGTACCAGTGCCGGTACCGGTACCAGTGCCAGAACCGCTCCCATCGGTCTCCTCCCGCCAGTCATCCGCGGCGTCGGCGATCTCTGCGAAGTGGTCGACGCTCTCCTGGTAAGGGGTTGCATTGATCTCGTAGTGCTCAGCGATCTGGATCGTTGCAGCCTCCCTCTTCGCATAGGAGGAGAACCCTTCCCGCATCTTCTGCCGGAGCGCCTCGCCCTCGTATATGATGGCCATATGCTGATCATCGTCGCCTCTGACCGTTATCTCGAGGCGCTGGAGGTCTTCAAAGCGCCGGGTGTCATTCAGGAGGGTCTCGAGGGCCTCCTGGTTCTGCCGGTTGTTCTTCTGAAACTCGCCTATATCGGTCCCGGAGACATCCAGGGTGACGACGAGGCGGTCAAACTGCCGGGAGATCTCGTTGTAGCGGGCAAGGTCGCGTTCTGCGCTCTCGTAGTCCTTGAGCTTTATCGTGAGGGCGAGTGTCCCGGTCTGGCCCAGCAGGTCATCCATCAGGGGGACGAGGGCGCCGGCATCGCCTGGCGAGCGTTTCTGTATCGTCGTGGGATCGGTGTGAGCGGCGGTCGATATGTTCTTAGCCGAGTAAAGGATTGGATCGACTGCCTGCCCTGCAAGGAGGATGAGGACCAGGACGGCCGCCGCCGCGAGTATGATCTGGGTTGCCTGGCGGTTCATGAGGCAAGGATCTCCAGTATCTTCTGAGCGACTATGTAGGCGAAGAGAGCGACTCCTGCCGCTATGAGGTAACCGATGTAGCGCATGTAGCGCGGCCGCGAGAAGGCCCCGTCGATAAGGACCGCGACGACGAGAAGCCCGATGAGCGAGAGTACGAAGAAGACCTCAAGGTCGAGCGTGCGGGAGAGGACCATGAAGAAGGCGATGATGATGAGCCAGGCTGTGAGCACGGCCGCGGCATAGTATTTCTTCGCACCCGCCATCCTGACTAAATTTCGGCTCAACAAGAGATAATCTTATTGAATCGGTGCCCCCCGGCCCCGGGCGAGATGTTCCGGGTTGTATGGATTGCGTGGGTTGTATGGTCGCTCCATATGCCGGCCGGGGGTTTTCGGAGCCATAATGGGTCGGATGATTTTACCTGTGTAATTGCCCTGGTACGCGGAACGGAAACATTATGGTCTCTCTCCAGAAACCTTCTGGCATATGCGGTGCGTGATGGCCCTTCTCGGCATCTGTATCTTCCTTGCTGTCCTGCCGACCGGTGCTCTGGCCGGGAGCCCTCTTTGGACCCACTCCATCTCATCCGAGATCACCGATCTGTCCCTGACACAGGATGGCTCGTATATCCTGACCGGCGGGGATAGGCTCTGCTTCCTTGCCGGCAACGGCACCCCGCTCTGGCAGGAGTGGACGGCGGGACTGGTCGCCTGCTCTGCCGACGGGCGCCTGATCGCAGGGGCGGCCGGCCCGTCCCTCACCCTCTTTGACCGAAACGCGACAATGATCTGGCAGCGTGACCTCCCTTCCGCCGCCACGGCCCTTGCCCTGTTTCTGGATGGGAAGAGAGTTATTGTAGCGGATCGTTTCGGCAAGGTGTACTTCTACAATGCCGACGGCACTCTCCGCACCACGGCCGATACCCGGGGCAAATCCGACGACGGGATAGATGCTCTCTCCACGGTCGGTGGTATCGCCGTCTCCGGAAAGGGTGAGTACGTCGCGATCGTCTCCAGCCGCGGCCTCTTTTACTATACGGGCACCGGAGGGCGCCTCTGGGCGCTGGAAGGTGGCTCTGCGGGCGGGACCGCCGTTGCCGTCTCGGGAACCGGGAACGAGATTGCTGCCGGATCGGACGCAAACGTCCGCCTCCTGAACCGCACGGGGGCAACCCTCTGGACGCACCGGTGCCCCCGCCCGGTCACGGCTCTCGCGCTATCGAAAGATGGCTCCCGTGTCGTCTTCGGGCTGCAGGATAACACCCTCACCTGTTTTGGCCGGGAGGGCGAGGAGATCTGGACGTTTACCGCCGGCGGCTGGATCCGCGATATTGCCATGTCGCAGGACGGCTCCCGCGTTCTTGCCGGTTCGATGGATGGGAGGGCCTATCTCTTCGACGGCGCCGGGCACCTCCTCGATACCTGCGCCCTCAACGGCTGGGTCAACCACGTCGCTCTCTCTGCAGACGGCACCAGAGGTGTTGCGGCATCGCTCTACGATCTGATCGGTATATCGACCATGGCGGTGAATCCCTCTCCTTCGATAGAAACTCCTTCTTCGACGGCAACCACGCCTCCTGCGGTAGTAATTTCCACCCCCACGGCGGCAACTCTTTCTCCCGCCGCCACCCCGGTGAATGCGACCGCCCCCGAGGAGGGTGGCGGTGGTCCTCCTCTTCTCGTTCTCGGCCTTCTTGCCGGCAGCGTGACCGCCAGCGCCGGGTACATATACTACCGGCAGGCTCTCCCGACCGCAGCCGATCCGGCCGTTGAAGAGGAGATCTCCTCTGTCACGGAGGGGCCGGCTGCTATCGCCCCTGTGGTTGCAGGTCCGTGGCGGGCATCCCTTGATGAGGGGAGAACCCGTGAAGCAGCACGCCTCCTCTCGCGGGAGATGATCGCCCTGCTCCGGGGCCGTACCGGATCCCGCATAATCACCACTGCGGATGCCCTGGACGCCTTCCCGGAGGAACGGGAAGGCCTTGCCCGGTTCTTTTCGGACGCGGATCGCCTTGCCTACGGCCACGACGACCCCACAAAAGAGGATATCGAGGCGCTCGAGGCGACATACCACCGGCTCGCCGGGGAGATCGGGCAGTCGTTATAGCGTTGTAGATTGGCATGGAGGCGTACGAAACCGCTCATCGCCAGCCGGCCTGAAGCCGGCGGCCGTGGATCCGTGTATGCCGATTCTCTGCGCCCATTCTGGCCGGGTGACCGTATCATGGAGGGTGTTGCCTGACCCTTTCGGATACCTCTCCGCCGCGCCCGATCCACTTTGTCGGTGAAAGTGCAGGAACTTATGAGGATCTCGAGTGACCTCTTCACTCAAAGTACTCTTTATTGTCTCCCATCGATCAAATCTCATGAGATGGCTTCTATGAAGACCTCGACGGCAACGGCTTCATCGGGTTCAACGACGCGGTTGCCTACTACCAGAACATGGAGTTCATCGAGTCGAGCCAGCCTCTCGCGGTCTTTGACTACGATAACCGTGGGTTCATCGGGTTCAACGATGTGGTCGGGCTTTATGAGGTGATTGCGTAAGGAGGGTCACCTGACCCCTTTTCATGTCGGGCTTCTCTGCCCGTGGGCACGGAAGTTCTCCACAACTCCATCCGGTGATAACACCTCCAGCGCAGCTCCAGGGATCTCCAGATTTACTGATTTACACACATATCCCGTTCTCCTGATATGATCCCTTACAGCAGGCGTACCATTCAGCAGACAGAAGTTTCTGAAAGACCGGACAGGAAATAGATGATAACGAGAGATTTTGAACTTCAGATGATGAGATCGGGTATTGTGAGAGGTAAAAAGTGTATCGGACGATAGAGATAAATTAAAAAAGCAAAAAGAAAATGTTTAAGATAGAGCTCAACTAAACGGGCTTTATCTGGTGCAGGCGGATTTATTGATGTTCCTGGTTTGAGAGACAACAGGTAACATACCATGTTGCCTGTAAGCAACGAACCTGCCGTTCAAATCCGCTCCCGGGGAGCCCGTGAACTTATTATGGCGAAATCTATCTTGCCCATCCTCTGTCTTGGGCTTATACTCTGTATAGGGATTATCCCCGCATCGGCCGCTATCACGGATAGCGGGTCATGGGGATGGTACAGTTCAGGGACCTCTGATAGCAGGGTTGTTCTCTTGCCGGGTGTACTCGAGCGAATCGAGAGAGCGATTGTGTGTAGCAACGTATCGGAAGGGGAGAAGGCGGAGCTACTCAAGATCCAGGCCGAGACAAAACCCCAGAAAGATGAAAGCCTGTTTCCTCCGCTAACCGTCTCCGGAAGGCCACTTTATAAGCCGGATTCGATCATAGTCCGGTTCAAGCCGGATGTTGCAGGTTCATCTGCCCGACTGACGCAGGCATCGACTGCGGCACATACTCAACTGGGCGCGACCGTGGCAACGGACTACAGCGATACCGGCCTTCCGGGTATGCAGGTGTTGCATCTGCCTGAAGGAGTCTCGGTAACTGAGGCGGTGCGGGCCTATTCACAGAATCCGGATGTTCTCTATGCCGAACCCAATTACTACTATTACACGGATGTCATGCCGGGCGAAACCCTGCTATCGGCTCCCACACCCATGCCCACACAGGGAGGCGGTGGTGGTGGTGGAGGGGGGCGTATCCCAAACGATCCTGAGTTTGGGAAACTCTGGGGCCTGCACAACACCGGGCAGACAATCAACGGCAGGACCGGCATCGCGGATGCCGATATCGATGCGCCCGAAGCCTGGTGTATCACCACAGGTTCACGGAACGTGACCATCGCCGTAATTGATACCGGGGTCATGTACACCCACCCGGACCTTGCCGCAAACATATGGAGGAACCCGGGAGAGATCCCCGGCAACGGGATAGACGACGATAATAACGGGTATATCGATGACATCTATGGTTGGGACTTCTACGATGACGATAACGATCCTGCTGACTTCAACGGCCACGGCACTCACTGTGCCGGGACCATTGCCGGCGTCGGGAACAACGCTGAGGGCGTTGCCGGGGTGATGTGGGATGCAGAGATCATGCCCCTCCGGTTCATGGGCCCGGATGGGACGGGATATACTGCAGATGCGGTTCTCGCCATCCAGTATGCCACCATGATGGGTGCTGATATAATCAGCTGCTCCTGGGGTGGGGGCGGTTACAGTCAGGCGTTGAAGGATGCCATCGACGCAACCCCGGCGCTGGTTGTCTGCGCTACAGGAAATGATGGCACAGACAACGATGCTGAGCCACACTACCCGTCATCGTATACAAGTGCGAATCTCCTTGCTGTCGCTGCAAGCAACAGCACCGAGCAGCTCGCATGGTTCTCAAACATCGGTGCGACATCCGTTGATGTTGTGGCGCCAGGAGAGAATATTCTCAGTACCTGCATCACTCCTGACTGGGTAACGGCGTTCTACGACCCCATGGACTCGCTGAATGCGTGGGATGCCGATGCACCGTGGGATCTGAACACGGTCCACTACGTGAGCCCCCCATCCTCAGCGGATGGCAGTTCTGCCGGCAATTACGAGCCGAAAACAAATGCATGGCTGACCACAAAGAAGCCCATCGATCTAAGAGGGCTGCAGGGAGCGAAGTTCACCTTTAGCGCCAGATGGGAACTCGAGATGGATCGTGCCGGGGTCCACATTATTTCGTCTTTGTCCCCGGACGATAATGATTATGATTCGCACGGTTATATTACTGGCTCAAGCGAAGGGAAATGGTGCTACTGTGAGGTGCCGCTCAGCATGTACGACGAGAACCCGGTGTACATCGGGTTCGCCCTTCAAACCGATGACTCCATCCAGAAGGGTAGTTTCTTCATCGATGACGTTCGTGTCGAGGGTATAGAGTCGATCTCTGCTGATTATAAGTATATTTCCGGAACCTCGATGGCCACCCCCCAGGTATCCGGGGTGGCCGGCCTGATCCGCTCGGTCAATACATCCCTGAGTGCAACGGAGATCAAGGATATCATCATCAATACGGTAGATAAAAAGCCGGCATACGCAGGAAAGATGATCTCGGGAGGAAGGGTCAATGCATATGAGGCAGTGCGTGCGGTTGTCCCGGTAACAGGTCGGTCACCCTCGATCGTATCCAATAAAGACACCGTTATCCGCAGTTATAGTTTTGTTGTAACAATCTCAGGCGAAGCATCCAGACCCTACTGGCTCTACATTAAAGACGCCGGCCTTCCCGCGGAGGGAAATTACCCCCTGATCGTACCCAACCAGGTTGGTGTAACGCCGGGCGTGAACATGTCTGGCATCACCGATGCTACAGGTTTTGCCTGCACCGGGGCTCAGATCGACACCAATGCGGGTGGAACCCGCATGATCCAGTTCAATACAACCAGCACAACCAGCGATCAGAATTTCACGATCACGGTCGTCGATCCGACCAACATCACCATATCCAGTGATGTCGTGGTAACGGTTAAGAAGGGCTCCATCACTCTTGCCACATCCGGCACCGGTATTTACTACATCGGCGATGAGATCACCCTCTTTGGTACCAATACAGATGGCTACACCACCTATCTCTTCCTGACCGGCCCAAACCTTGCCAACAACGGTGTCATGCTCAGTGATCCCGGCGTGCCGGTGGTGGACGGCAACCCGGCGACCTTCACGGGAGCGGATGTCGAGATCAATGATACCTGGCATTATCGGTGGAATGCCGCCTATCTCAACAGGACTCTCGATGCTGGCAACTACACGATCTATGCCGCCTCTACCCCGCGGGATAGGGCTCACCTGTCTGATGCCGTATACACCACGGCCACCATCCAGCTCCAATCACCTACCATCACCGCCGGGATCTCAAATGCCACCCTTGTCCCGGGCGATGAGTGCCGGATCACCGGGGTTGCAGGCGGAGCGCCACCTAACGTGATCATCTGGATGTTTGGTCCGAACTACTATGGGGGTCACAATGGAGAGCTCGGTATACGGTTCGTCAGCGTTGAGGCCGATGGCGCCTTCAAGTACACCCTGAAGGGCGCTGAGACCTATGCCCTGCAGGCGGGGCAGTATTACGTAGTCATTCAGCACCCGGTGGATCAGACCTTCGGGGTCATGGCCGATACCGCCACCGGAGTGATATATGGAGAAGGCATCGCGAACGTGACACTCACCAATCTGCAGCCCCTTGATGCCGCAACTGCTCTCATCACCGCTCTGGACTCGCCAAACATCGATGACATCTATGCCCGCCTGACATTTGAGATCGCCAGCGTAGCCCCGCAGGCATACTTCACCGCTGATATCACGAACGGCACTGTCCCGCTCACTGTCCGGTTCACCGATCACTCCATCGGCAGTCCTGCCAACTGGTCCTGGTCCTTTGGGGACGGCGCAAAATCGACAGCGCAGAACCCGGTGCACACCTACACGGCACCGGGGAACTACACTGTCAGCCTGACCACGAGCAACGCCGACGGCAGCGACACGATGACCAGAACCAGCTACATCACGGTAACGGTACCCCCGCCGGTCGCCGTATTCGCTGCGAACGTGACCGCCGGGGTGGCACCGCTCACCGTCCAGTTCACCGACACCTCGGCGAAGAACCCGTCATCCTGGTTCTGGGACTTTGGGGACGGGAACACCTCGACGATACAAAACCCGATCCACACATACACGGCACCGGGCAACCACACCATCACGCTCTCGATAAACGGCAATCTCTCGACCGTGACAATGCCCGGCTACATCAAGGTCACACCGGTCCTCTTTGGAGATGCCAACGAGAACGGCCGGGTCAACCAGGCCGACACCCTCACCGTGCTCCAGCAGGTCGTGGGGATCCAGACGAAACCCACCCCCGGCACCGACCGGTTCCGTAAGACCGATGTCAACGTCAACGGCGAGATCGATGTCGGCGACGCCCTCTTCATCGCCCAGCATAACGTCGGGCTCCGGGATGTCTGGTTTACGATGCTCTGAGGGCGAAAACCCCCCCTACCTTTTCATCCAGTGTGCCTGCGACCCCACGGGCATCAGGTGGTTTTCCTCGGGCGGCGTAAACCAGGCGATCCGGGAGACAATCGCCGGCGAAATTTGCGTCACCCGGTATCAACCGAGAGTATTTCCGGCGGCGGATGACTAAATAGTAGATAGTAGGGCGTA
The DNA here is from genome assembly GCA_964413225.1 of uncultured Methanoculleus sp. GTDB lineage: Archaea > Halobacteriota > Methanomicrobia > Methanomicrobiales > Methanoculleaceae > Methanoculleus. The sequence goes on from CAYPRO010000021.1 coordinate 21,423, forward strand.
CGGACATAATATTAACTATTTATGATTAATTTCATACAACGGCCTACTTGAGATACTTAATGTTTAAGGCTAAAGAGATCCCCACCTCAACGTAGCGACGATGTATACGATGTATTTTAGTATGTAAATGCCCTGAGGTGTATTTCGATCGAATATCGGATAAAAATATCTTAGAGATATATGGATGGAATGACGTTCAAAGGCAGAATTCGGGGAATAAAGATCTCTTCCGGGGATCGCGTGGTGTTTGCTCTCTCGTTTGCACGAATGGGGGACGCCATTGGGAACGCCATCCTGATCATCGTCATCCCCCTCCAGACGGCACAGTTGCCATCCCCTCTCTTTCCCATACCTGAGCCCGCACGGGTCGGCATACTGATCGCAATCTACGGACTCTTAGCCGCATTTGTCCAGCCCATCGGCGGAGTCCTCATAGATCGCACGAATCAACACAAATTATTCATCCTGATAGGCCTCGCCATGGTGGCCATAGCCACATTCGGATACTCCCTCGCCACCATGTTTGAAGGTTTGCTGGGACTGCGTATACTCCAGGGTATCGGGTTTGCATTAACGATCCCGGCGTCCGTTGCGATCGTCACGATTGTAACGCAGAAGACAACCCGCGGCGGATCGATGGGCATATACAACAGCTCACGGTTTCTGGGCTTCGCCATAGGATCCCTGATAGGAGGGTATCTCTACACCACCTACGGGCCGGACATGGCCTTCTATTCAGGCACAGGCTTCATCATTCTCGCCATCATCCTCGTGCAAGCCTTTGTTCAGGAGGTAGGGGTACCGGAGAAAGGAGAAAAACCGCAGGAAGGTCGGGAGGCCCGAATCGGCCAGGTTAGACTGGAGGAGAACGAGACTTCCGGGGGTAAGAAGAGAAATCCGCTCGGTCGTCCAGATCTCAGCTTTATCTCCGCAGGAATCGGCGGTCTTGCACTCGCCGTCTTCCTCATGGCCAGTGCATTTGCCATGCTGGTCACCCTGGAACCACAATTTGATGCCCGCCTGCATGAAACGGCGTTTGTCTTCTCCATCGCGTTCTCCACCCTTGCTATAATCCAGGTGATCTTTCAGTATCCTATCGGCCATATATCGGATCGTTGGGGGCGAAAGCCATTCGTTATTGCTGGCCTCCTGCTCATCGCCCCGACTACCGCCGCCTTAGGGTTTATTACAACAACCTTTCAGCTCATCAGCTTGCGATTCGTGCAGGGGATTGCCACGGCCGCCATCGCGGCGCCGGCCTTTGCGCTCGCCGGAGACCTTTCAAAAGAGGGTACACAGGGGCGCCAGCTCAGCATCGTCACCACAGGATTCGGCCTCGGTATCGCTTTTGGCCCGTTAATCGCCGGGTTTCTTGTATCTTATGGATTCGAGGTGCCCTTCCTGGTCGGTGGCGCTCTCTCACTCCTCGGAGCATGGGTGGTCTACCGGTATGTGCCAGAGACCGTGGAACAAAAACCCGGGTCCCGCTCCTTCAGATGGCCGCCTTTCAGGAAGAACAAAGATAAGGGCGAGTAATGCGGATATGGCGACATTCTCCATCCATTTTCGGAAGACTCCCGACTCCCTCGATCGGAAAAGATGCTATGTAAGAGGCGCAGAAATGCCGGCGGAAAAAAAGATTATCCAAAGAGGGCGCCAAGACCAGCCATGCCGCTCTCTTCTTCCTCTCCCTTCTTCTCCTCTTCCTTCTCCTCTACCGCTGCCGCGGGTGCGGCGGCTGCAGGGGCGGCTGCCGCGGGTGCGGCGGCGACCGGAGCAAGGGCGGCCTTGCTGATTGCCTCCTCGATGTTCACATCCTCGAGTGCGGCGATGAGCGCCTTCACGCGGACATCCTGGACGGCGGCGCCGGCAGCTTTCAGGACAGCAGTTACATTCTCTTCATTTACAGCCTTGCCTGCGTTGTGCAGGAGCAGTGCAGCGTATATATACTCCATAGTTCATTCACCTTCTGAAATAATATTATCCAAAGAGGGCTCCAAGGCCGGCCATGCCGCTCTCTTCCTCCTCTCCCTTCTTCTCCTCTTCCTTCTCCTCTACCTCGGGTTTTGCCGCGACGGCTGCCGGGGCTGCGGCAGGCGCCGCAACGGTTGCAGCCGAGGCCGCCTTCAGGGTCGCCTCGTCGAGCTCAAAGCCGTGGCCTGCTGCCGCAAGCGCAACGACTAACATCTCGCGCTGTGCCCGCCCGATGATCAGGTCGGCGATATCCTTCTCGTAGACCGGCGCCTCGACACCCACGCTCCGGGCCTCGCACACCGCCCTGCCGATGATCGCGCCGATCGTCGTCGGGGTCGGGATCGCAGCATACACCGAGAGGTTGAATGCCTGCCGTGCAGCGAGAGCGATATTCTTCGCGTAGGCCTCTTCGTCGATGGCAAGAAGGTCCGGCGTGAAGATGGTATTACGGTAGTATGCAGCCTGCAGGATGAGACCGACATCCATCGGCTTGATACCGAGCTTCACGAGGGCATCGGCAACCTTCTTGCTGATGACCTCTCCCTTCTTCACGACCGTCTTTGTCTCGCGGATCTTGACCTTTCCGCCCTCGATGGCTGCAGGGATCCCCACCTGCTGAAGCTCGCCCACGATGGGGCCGGGCTTGAAAGAGGTCGGGCCCTTCGCGACGACGACATCCTCTGGCGCAGTCTCGCCGGGCTTTGCTGCCATCTTGGTCTTCGTCTTCTCAAGCAACTTGAAGAGCTTGAACGGGTTCTCGTTTGTGAAGATCAGAGCGCTCTGGCCATCGGCATGCTCTTTTAAGCCCTCGATGTTGCCGCCGAGCTCGGTGAGAGCGTGCTCGATCAGCGTATTCCTGGCCATCTTCACTGTCGCCGTGCCGCGGAGGTTCCGCCGGATCTGCTGGATCTGCGAGGCGGGAATGCCATACATATCCACGACGCCGACGAGCGTATGCTCCCCGGCACCGCGCTTGATCGCGTCGACCTCCTCCTTCTTCCACCGTGGCAGGTGGTGCGTGTAAAGCGCCATCAGATCACCCTCACTGCCGGTCCCATGGTCGTTTTCACGTAGACCGAGTGAATGTTTAACGCACCGCTCTCAAGGACCGACTCGACCCTTCTGAGGACAGCATCGATGTTCTCAGCGATCGCTGCCGGGTCCATCCCGGCGGAGCCGACCTTCGCGTGGAAGACTTTCTTGTCCTTCGTTCGGATCTTCACGGAGCTCCGGAGACGCTGGACAATGGGCCGGATATCCATGCCCTGCGGAACCGGCATCGGCATCCGCCCGCGTGGGCCCAGCCTGACACCGAGATACCGGCCGACGAGAGGCATCATGGCCGTCTCGGCAAGGAAGAACCGATACTCTTCTGCCACTTTGCGCGCCTCTCGGGGTGCGCCCCCGAGCCGCTCGATCTCCTCAGGTCCTATGATGAGGTCCACACCCACATCCTTTGCCTGCGTGGTGATGTCGCCCTTCCCGAGAACGGCGATCCTGACGTTGTCAAGACTGTTCGGGAGGAGAATCGTCTCATCGATACGATTCTTGGGCTGGGACATATCGATATTCCTGAGGTTGACGGTGATATCCACGCTCTCCTTGAACTTCCGTTCAGGAGCCTTTTCCAGTGCCGCTTTCACGGCCTTCTGTATACTGGTTTTATCAACCATCCTTTGCCTCCATAGTACACGACCTCACGATCTTCTATGGTTGTCTGACATCTATGCGACGAGTACACTGTCGTATGTTCCGTCGTTGATGGCCCGGATCACGTCGCGCGGCGTCTGACCCTCAACGGTGACGCCGACGCTCACGCACGTTCCAATGACCTCTTTGACCGCTGATTTCAGGTCGTAGGAGAGCATGCCATCAAACTTCATACGGGCGATACGGACAGCGGCCTCCAGCGGCAGGTTTCCTGCCACCTGAGTGCCCGGCTCTGCGGAACCCTTTGCGATGCCGGCCTCTTTCATGACGAGAGCCGTCGTGGGCGGAACGCCCACCTCAATCGTGAAGTTGCGCTTATCGTCGACCGTGACTATCACCGGCACCTGCATGCCGTTGAAGCCGGCCGTCTTTTTGTTGATCTCGTCGACGACAGCCTTCACGTTGATACCAAGGGGTCCGAGTGCAGGTCCGAGTGGCGGACCTGCTGTTGCCTTGCCGCCGGGCACCAATACCTCGACCGTTTCTGCCATACAGATTCACCAGCTTATTCCTCAGGGGAATAGTTGCCTGGGTTATCCAAGGTCAACGTAAAGAGATTTAAATGTATAGTGGCGCACCCGGAATCAGGGCCCAGCGGGAAGATCGCGTGCTGGCAGCAGAACGGTGCACAGCCGGGTCAGAAATAGGAGTGAGAGGATACTCTCTCAGCGGGTGTCTTCCAGTCGCTCCACGACGCGGACGGAGTCGCCGCGCACCGTGATCGGGATGGGGACCATGCTCTCGTAGAGTTCGACCGTGATCTCCTCTTTCCCTGTATCGATCCTCTTTACGACCGCTTTCTCGCCCTTGAAGGGGCCCGCTATGATCTCGACGATCGTTCCCTCGGTGATGCCGCTGACCACCGGTTTCGGGGAGAGGAAGTGCTCGACCTCCGAGAGGGCTGTCGAACCCTGCACCACCGCGCGCGCATGTGGGATCAGTTCCACGAGCTGCTCTATCCGGGCGATAGGATCAGGGCTCTCCACAAGGACGTAGCCCTTCAGCTCCTCGGGGACCATGACGGCCGTCACGTGGATATCCTTCTGCTCGCGTGTCACCTTCTCGATGTTGTCGGCTACCGTCCGCTCCTGCTTTGCGGTCGTCTTTATTGCATATACCCTGTTGATGCTCTCAGCCATATCCATCATTTCGGCAGAACCAGTAGGATCTCGTACACGATAAAACCGACAAGGCCGATGAGCAGGATACCGGCCGCCGCCACGATCGCGATCTTTGAGAACTCATCACGGGTCGGCGTCCGTGCCAGTTTCAGCACGCGCCAGTACTTCTTGAAGAGTTCCTCCTCGATCTTAAACGACGTTACTTCTTCAAACTTCTCTTTATAGTCCATCATAACCGGCTCACTTCAGGAAGTCGATCTCAAACTGTTTCATCATACGGGGCATACTCTTCTCGTTTCTCCCATATATTTGTGGTGACCGGACACCCGTGATGACAAGGAGCGTTCGCATCCGCCCCTGCATATCGGGATCGACCTGAGCGCCCCATATGATGCGGGCATCGGGATCGATGCGGTCGTAGACCTCCTGGATGACGCCTTCAGCCTCGTACATGGTCATATCCGGCCCGCCGACCACGTTGACGAGGGCCGCTGTCGCCCCGGATATGTCCACATCGAGCAGCGGGGAGCGGAGCGCCTTCTTGACCGAGTCAGATGCCTTGTCCTCGCTGTCGCTCTCCCCCATGCCGATCATAGCAACGCCGCCCCGTTCCATGACGGTTCGGACATCGGCAAAGTCGAGGTTCACGAGGCCGGGCATCGTGATCAGTTCGGTGATCCCCTTGACCGCCCGCATCAGCACCTCATCGGAGACCTTGAAGGCGGCGTGGAGGGGGAGACGAGGCACGACCTCAAGCAGGCGGTCGTTTGGGACGACGATGACGGTATCCGCAACCTCGCGGAGCCGTTCAAGGCCAGCCTCGGCGTTCTGTGCACGAATGGAGCCTTCCGCCGTGAACGGCAGGGTGACCACGGCGATGGTCAGGGCGCCCTCCTCCCGGGCGGCTTTCGCGACCACAGGGGCTGAACCCGTTCCGGTGCCACCGCCAAGGCCGGTGGTTATAAAGACCATGTCACACCCTTCGACGGCCCGCTTGATCTCATCCTCATTCTCGAGGGCTGCCTCCTCGCCGACCTGGGGGATCGAGCCCGCGCCAAGACCCCGGGTCCTCTGCCTTCCAATCAGGATCCGGGTCTCTGCATGTGTCCTGATGAGGTGCTGGGCATCGGTGTTGAGGGCGATAAGTCGCGCCCCGTTGATGCCCTCCTCCGTCATCCGGGTGATCGTATTTGAACCGCCGCCCCCGCACCCTATTACCGCGATCTCCGTCCGGAGCTCCATGAGGATCTCTTCGAGATCCCTATCGGCCTCCGTGGGCTCGGCAAAGCGCTGCTCCTCTCGTGCCCGTGAAAGTGCCTCTTCTACGATGGATTTCATATGTATCTCTCCAATCCCGGGATGTGTATCCTCTTTGTACTGGTTGTCTGCACTGCATCGGGCGTGATCGTCTCTCCCCCGATCTCAACCGCCTTCCCGCCGGCAAGCATGGCAAAGAGCGGCCCTCTCGGAACCCCGAGCCTGCGTGCCTTCTCAGGGTCGAACCGCACCTTCCGGAGGACGAGATTATCACCGTCGATTACAGCATCTTCAGAGATAAGTAAGAGTTTTACGCAGAAGGTAGTTATATCACTTGCGAGTCGGGAGGACTCGATCTCAAAGCCGATAAACGTCGGCAACACCTCTATTGAGCCAACTGAGAGGCGGGCAACGGGCAATCCATCCAAAAATTCTATGAACCGGTCCTTATTGGATTTCGTTGCTTCTTTGATGAGATCCGGGTTTATTTCGATCGGTACGGGCGTTCCCCGCCCGCCAAGACCGTGGATCCACGTGCGGGATCCGGCGGCGATATCTTCGGCAAGGGCCCGTATGCGGAGGTATGTGGCCCATCCGAGGCATGCGATGCCGCAGATCTCCGACTCCGAGAGGGTAAGGATACCGGCGTCATCGAGCAGCCGCCCGATCCGATTAGCCTCGCCGGGAGGGAGGGATTTCTCGTCGATGTAGGCAGCGACGGCGCGGCTTGCCTCCTGCATCCGCCGGACAAGGCCGGAGTCGATGGAGCTGGATACCCTTGTCGGCGCGATGTGACCGAAGGCGCCCCGGGAGGAGAGGGCGATAGATGTCTGCCGCACGGCGTAGTGGGTCCCGCCAAACCCTATGAGGCTTATCGTCTCTTCCGGTTCTGCGGCAAGGATGCTCTCTGCCACCGCCCTCCCGGCAGTGGGGTCGGACCATTCGGCGGCGGTGGACCCGATCTCGACGAAGAACGAGGGTGTAATGAGCGCTGTCGGGCCGTGGTGCGTCGCCTCATAGGAGACCCGGTAGCCTTCAGGGGCCCGGGCAGCGAGATTATTGAGGACGGCATGCATCCACGCAGGGGCTGCCGGCGCAAGCGTCTCCGGCTCTCCGCCGAGATCGGCGGCCCCGTAGTTGCCGGTCACATGCACGGTCAGGGAGGGTGCCGGCTGCGCGCTCGAGTGTCGTGATATGAATATGATGAGGTCGGCTTCGACCGCCTCATCGATCCGGTCCTGATGGATCAGTCGGCCGTCGACCTCGTGGAACGCCAGCGTATGGGCATACGCAAGCGACCACGGCCCACCTTCCGCAAGAAGGGAGAGGAGGTGGTCGCGGATGTTCACCCCCGCGGCATCCTGTCGTGAGTTTATCAGAGCGATCCGCATCAGTACCCATGAGCCGGCAGCAGGCTAAATGGTAGTGCCTGACCTTGCCCCACAGTAAATCCTATCTCTCTGCAGGCAGACCATGTGAGTACTATGGATGAAGAGAAAGTGCGAAAGGCATTCGAGGACTACGGCATAACGAGCGAGATCACCTGCCCCCAGGCCTTTGAGATAGCGGAGAAGTACAACATACCGAAGATGGATATCGCCCGGTACTGCAACCAGCGCGAACCGAGGATCAAGATAAGGAGCTGTCAGCTGGGCTGCTTCAGATGAGCATCTTTCTCTCGGTCGTCCAGGTCAGCGAGGCCATTGACATAGCGCGAAAGATCGCGCCCTCCCCGGGGTCTGAGGATATACCGCTTGAGGGTGCCCTCCACCGGATCCTTGCCGGGGATGTCTGCGCCGACGTCGATATACCCGGGTTTGACCGATCTACGGTCGATGGCTATGCGGTCGTTGCGACCGATACCACCGGGGCCTCCGAGGCCATACCGGCGATGCTCGCGTGCCTGGGCCGGGTGGGGATGGGGAGCGCGGATGCCGGGAGCATATCTCCCGGGTTCTGCAAGTATATCCCCACCGGCGGCGCCCTCCCCCGCGGTGCCGATGCGGTCGTCATGATCGAGCACGCCGAGGAGATCGGAGACGACGTACTCATACATCGCCCGGTGGCGCCCGGAGAGAACGTCATATCCCGGGGAGAGGATTTCCGTGCAGGAAAGGTTGTCCTAAAACGTGGTCGCATCCTCTCGCCCCGGGATATCGGTGTCGCCGCGGCGGTCGGCGCCGGCCTGGTCTCTGTCGCAACGATCCCGCGGATAGGGATCATATCCACGGGAAACGAGGTCGTCCCCGTCACAGCGACCCCGGGGCCAGGCGAGGTGCGGGATGCAAACTCCTACCTTGCCGGCGCCTTCGTGGCGGAGCGGGGGTGCCGCCCGATCTACTTCGGGATCGTACGGGATGAGCGGGAGGCGCTCAAGAGGGCGGTCTCTTCGGCGCTTGACACGTGCGATGCGGTCCTTGTATCGGGAGGCTCCTCCAAGGATGAGCGGGACAACACGGCCGCAGTCATCGCGGATCTCGGCAAGGTGCTGGTGCACGGGGTCGCCCTCGCCCCCGGAAAGCCCACTATCATAGGGACGGCGCGGGGAAAACCGATCATAGGGCTCCCCGGCCACCCGGCCTCGACATGTGTCGTCCTCGTCGCCATCGTCGACCACCTGCTCGCGGCGATGCTCGGCACAACGGTCTTTCGGCGAACCGTCCGCGCACGGCTGAAACAGAACATCCACTCCACTCGCGGGCGGGAGGACTACGTCAGGGTCTACGTCAGGGATGGCGAGGCCGTGCCGATCTTCGGGAAATCCGGGCTCCTCAACACCCTTGTGCAGAGCGATGGGGTCGTGAGGAGCCCGGCGTCGAGCGAGGGGTTTGAGGTCGGCGAGGAGGTGGAGGTGATCCTGTGGTGAAACGCTACCTCTCGATCATAACGCTCGGCGAAGCGCGGAAACTTGTGGAAACCTCCTTTCCGGCGATCCCTGGGGTTGTGCGTGTCCCTCTGTCTACCGGGGTTGTGGGGAGGGTCACGGCTGCTCCCATATTCGCCCGGTTCTCAGTTCCCGCCATCCACATATCGGCGATGGACGGCATAGCGGTTCGGAGCACCGATACATTCGGGGCAAGCGAGCAGAACCCGGTGACCCTCCCGGATGCATCGAGGGTCAACACGGGAAACATCGTCCCTTCCGGCTACGATGCGGTGGTGATGATCGAGGATGTCTGGGTCGACGGCGAGACCTACACCATCCGAAAGCCGGTCAGCCCCTGGCAGCACATCCGCCCGGTCGGCGAGGATATAGGGGAGTCGGAGATGATCCTCCCCTCCCACCACCATATCCGGCCGCATGATGTAGGAGCGCTCGCAAACTACGGGGTCACAGAGATCGCAGTCAAAAGCCTCCGGGCCGGCCTGATCCCCACCGGGAGCGAACTCGTGGCGGCCGGCGTCATGCCGCCGCCGGGGAAGGTGGTGGAGAGCAACACACTGATGGCTGCGGCGGTCCTTGCGACTGCTGGCGTTGAGGCGCACCGCTACCCCATCGTGCCGGACGACTTCGATCGCATAAGAGATGCCGTCCGGCGCGGCGTCGCCGAGAACGATATCGTCCTCATATCGGCAGGTTCGTCCGCCGGGACCCGCGACTACACCGCCGATATCATAAGGGATCTTGGTGAAGTGCTCGCGCACGGCATCGCCATCAAGCCCGGAAAACCGGCGATCATAGGCCGGGTCGAGGGAAAACCGGTGATCGGCCTCCCCGGCTATCCGCTCGCGGCGGCAACGGTTCTTCGCGAGATCGTCATGCCGCTCGTCGCTTGCTACGGCTTTGCCGCTCCGCGGCCGGAGAGCGTCAGGGCCCGGCTGACAACAAGCCTCCAGTCCGATATAGGGACCGATGAGTTCGTCCTCCTCTCGGCAGGGAGGATCGGCGATCGCTGGGTGGCTGTGCCCCAGTCACGGGGTTCGGGAATCCAGATGAGCGCGGTTCGGGCAAACGGCTACCTGCAGATCCCCGGAGAGTTAGAGGGTGCCAGCGCCGGCGAGACTGTGGATGTCCGGCTCACCGTTCCGCGCACGGAGGCAGAGGAAGCGGTGCTCATCACCGGCAGCCACGACCCGGCCCTCGACTATCTGGCAGACCTGGTCAGATCGCGCGGCGTCGATATACACTCCACGCACGTCGGGAGCATGGGCGGGGTGATCGCCCTGAAGAAGGAGGAGTGCCACGCTGCCCCGATGCACCTGCTTTCCCCCGACGGCACATACAACACCCACTACCTGGAACGCTACATGCCCGGCGCGGATCTGCTTCTCCTCTGCGTCGCAGAGCGCCAGCAGGGGATCATATCCCGCGATGGGCTCTCGTTTGACGATCTTGCCGGCCATACGTTCATCAACCGGCAGAAGGGGTCGGGGACAAGGATGCTCCTTGACCACACCCTTGCAGCGCGCGGCATCGACCCGGTATCGATCCCCGGCTACGGGCGCGAGGCGACTACGCACCTTGCGGTGGCGCTTGCGGTCAGGACCGGGGAGGCGGATGCGGGTATGGGGGTCTACAGCGCCGCAAAAGCGCTCGACCTCGCGTTCGTCCCGGTGGCAACGGAGCGCTACGAGCTTGTTATGCACCGTGTTATGCTCGACGACCCCCGGATAGCGGCGCTCATCGCGACCGTCTCCTCAGAGGCGTTCAAACAGGTCCTCCAGAACCTCGGGGGCTACGTGACGGATGAGACAGGCGTCCTGCGCGGACTGCAAGACTGACCGCCTCTTCTGGCGTTGCGCAGGCCACCACCCCCTCTATATCCCATGTAAAGAGGCCAAAGATCGGCCTTCCCACCTTGAGGGCGATGGCGATCTCTGAGAGCGTGCCGTAGCCGCCCCCGGCGGCGATCACCGTATCCGCCGAGAGGACGAGGATGACGTTCCTCGCGTGGCCCATGCCGGTTCGGATCACCACGTCGAGGTAGGGGTTTTCGTCCCCGGTGCCGGGGAGGATGCCGACGGTCATCCCGCCGGCCTCCCGTGCCCCCCTGCAGGCGGCCTCCATAACGCCGCCGAGGCCGCCGCAACAGACGACTGCGCCGCTCTCAGCAATGAGCCGGCCGACAGTCTCTGCTCTCGCATACTCCACGCCGGAGCAGGCCCCTCTCCCGATGACTGCTATCTGCATGGAGGAGGGTAGGGGGGCGGAAGCATGAAGGCTTGCCCCGGCCCGACCGCGCAAAACACTTTGTCCCCCAAGGACAAACGGTACATCTTAGAGTGCTGATTATGAGGGATATGAGGTGAAGGAAGTCACCAGCAGTTATAACCCGCGTGATATCGAAGCCGGAGTCCAGGATTACTGGAAGAGAGAGGATACCTATGCGCGGGTCCGGGCGCTACGGAAGGGTGGAAGAGCGTTCTTTTTTGTCGACGGACCGCCGTATACCACCGGCCACATCCACCTCGGCACCGCCTGGAACAAGATCATAAAAGATACCATCCTCCGCTACCACCGGATGCGGGGCGCCGATGTCATCGAGCGGGCCGGCTACGATATGCACGGTCTCCCTATCGAAGTGAAGGTGGAGCACCAGCTTGGGTTCACATCCAAGAAGGATATCGAGGAGTACGGCATAGCCGCGTTCGTCGAGCAGTGCCGGACGTTTGCCGTGACGCACATGGAGATCATGAGTGACCAGTTCCGGCGCCTCGGTGTCTGGCTCGACTTTGATGACCCCTACCAGACGATCAAAGAGGACTACATCGAGTCTGCATGGTGGACGCTCCAGCGTGCGAATGAGCACGAACTCCTTGAGCGCGGCCACCGTGTCGTGAACTGGTGCCCCCGGTGCGAGACGGCGATAGCCGACTCGGAGGTCGAGTACTGGGATGAGACCGACCCCTCGATCTTCGTCAAATTCCCGGTCGCCAAACGCGAGAACGAGTACCTGGTGATCTGGACGACGACGCCCTGGACGCTCCCCGCAAACGTAGCGGTGGCGGTCAATCCCGCATTCACCTACGCGCGGGTGAAGGCGAGGAAGGGCGACGCCGAAGAGATCCTCTGGATAGCCGACGATCTTGTCGAACCCGTCCTGAGGATGGGGCGTTACCAGGACTACACGGTCATCGAACGGGTGAGCGGGAGCGATCTTATCGGGACGGAGTATGTATCCCCGCTTGCCGGATGCGTGCCGCACCAGACGGAGATCCGGCACCGGGTCGTCGAGGCCGACTTCGTAGCGCTCGAGAACACCGGCCTCGTCCACATAGCCCCGGGGCACGGTTGGGACGACTACCTCGTCGGCGTCCGCGAGGGGCTTGAGGCCTTCTGCCCGGTCGATGCCGGCGGGTGCTTCACCCCGGCGGCCGGGGCGTTTGCGGATATGTATGTCAGGGACGCAAACGATCTCGTCATCGATGCGCTCGACGGCTACCTCCTTGCCCGAAAGACGATCACCCACCGTTACGGCCACTGCTGGCGGTGCAAGACCCCTATCATATATCGTGCGACTGCACAGTGGTTCCTGAAGGCCACCGCAATCCGCGACTCGATGCTTGAAGAGATAGCGAGGGTGAAGTGGTACCCGGAGTGGGCGGGGCGCGCCCGGTTCCATGACTTCGTCAAGGAGTCGCGGGACTGGTGCATATCCCGGCAGCGCTACTGGGGTATCCCCATCCCCATATGGCACTGCGGGCGGTGCGGGGAGTATACGGTCATCGGCACCATCGCCGAACTCGAGGAGCGGTCGGGGGTGAAAATTCCCGATCCCCACCGCCCCTACGTGGATGAGGTCACCATACCGTGCTCCTGCGGCGGAGATATGCGTCGGGTGGACGATATATTCGATGTCTGGTTCGACTCGGCGGTCGCATCCTGGGCGACCCTCGGGTTCCCCCGGAAGCGCGAGGCCTTTGACCGCTACTGGCCTGCGGACTTCATCACCGAAGGTCAGGACCAGACCCGGGGCTGGTTCTACTCCCAGCTCGGGGCGAGCAATGTGGCGTTTGGTCGCGCCCCCTACAAAAGCGTCCTGATGCACGGGTTTGCCCTCGACGCCGAAGGGCGCAAGATGAGCAAGAGCACGGGAAATGTCGTGACCCCCGAAGAGGTGGTGAGCCAGTATGGGGTCGACGTCCTGCGCTACTACGTCCTCTCTGCAAATGCCCCCTGGGATGACCTGAAGTTCAACTGGGACAGCGTGAAGACAATCCACCGATTGCTCAACATCCTCTGGAACGTCTACCGGTTCCCGCTCCCGTACATGATCCTGGATTCGTTTGAGCCGATCAGTGACGCCGGGCGGTGGGATGGATCGTTTGTCCGGGCCCATATCCGGGATATGCCCGATGAGGACCGCTGGCTCGTCTCCCGGACGAACACCCTCATCCGGACGATCAACGAGGATATGCAGGAGTACCACCTCCACCGGGAGACGCGGGCGCTTGCCGCATTCATACTTGAGGACCTCTCCCGCTGGTACGTTCAGATCGTCCGGCCGCGCATGTGGCTTGAGGAGGATTCGCCGGAGAAACGGTATGCCTACGAGACGTTCTACTACGCCATGCGCCGCCTGATAACGCTCCTTGCGCCGTTTATCCCCCATACGACAGAAGAGATATACCATAACCTCCGCCTTGCCGGTGACCCGGAGAGCGTTCACATGCTCGACTGGCCTGAGGCTGATGATCTCCTGATCGATCCGGGCCTTGAGGCCGATATGGAGGTCATCCGATCGTTTGACGATGCGGTCGCCACCGCCCGGCAGACCGGGAAGCGCAAGCTCCGCTGGCCGGTATCCGAGACCGTGGTGGTCACCGGGAGTGATGATGTGAAGACGGCCCTCCTGGATCTGAACGACCTTGCCCGGACCCGGGCAAACGCCCGCGAGGTCAGGGTTATCACAGGGGCGTGGGAGCGGATCCTCTGGCAGACCGAACCGGTCATGCGGGCGATCGGCCCGGAGTTCGGGAGGGAGGGGCAAAAGGTCAAAGCGCTGATCGAGGGGGCAGATGGCACCGCCCTGAAGGCCGCCATCGAACTGGGGGGGAAGGTTGAACTCGGCGGCTATGAGATCGCCGCGCGCCACGTCACCTTCAAAGAGGCCCTTCCCGAGGGCGTCTTTGCGGCACCGATGAAGGATGCGACGGTCTACGTGGATGTCACCCTCACGCCGGCGCTCGAGGCCGAGGGGTATGCCCGCGAGGTGATCCGGCGGATCCAGGAGATGCGTCGCCAGCTTGACCTGAACGTCGACGACTGCATCGTCGCCGCCGTGGATGTCATCGACGGGCGGGTTGCCACTCTCATCGGTGAGGATCAGTGGAAGAGCGAGATCGCCGGGGAGGTGCGGGCAGCGGCCCTCACCATCCGCCACACCGATAGCGAGGGGCCGGCAGAACACTTTGCGCTCGAGAAGGACTGGGACGTGGAAGGCGTGCAGATGCAGATCGGCATATCACGCGCTGGTGAGTGAGCGGATCAGGGCCGTCCCGTCGACTGTCGAGAAGAGGGGGGTCTCCTCCGGTTCCCTGATGCAGGTCCTCTTTGCCTCGACGCTCTCCCCTGTCAGGGGGTTATACCCCTCTTTTATGCATTCTTCCCGGTAGAGGAGCGTCCCCCGCCGCTGCCAGGCCGGTGTCTCAGCAAGGTTGACGCCCCGTGCAAACATAAGCTCGTGCATCGCATCCGACCGCATCCCCACAAGTGCGGCAGCGGCCTCGCGGGGACTCATCCCCTCATCGACGAGCGCGCTCTGGCAGTAAGCGTTTATGTGGTTGCGCCATGCCTCATTCTGCCGGGATATAAGGTATTCGACCGCGAACTCTCCTCCCGCCGGGATGGTCCGGGCATCGAACGCAAGGGGCTCATGGCACCCCAGTTCGATCGTCAGAGCGCTTGCCGCGGTCGCGGCGGTCACGGAGTCGATCTTTTCCACGCGCCCGGAGAAGGGGAGCGTCGAAAAGTAGAGGCTGATCTCATCGGAGAAGGTGTAGGCGAACGCCGGCGTAAACCCGCTTCCGGAAAGAAGGTAACGGCAGATTGACCGCATGGCCGCGTGGAACCCGGGATCGAACGGTCTTTTAAGATCGAGCACGCGGGCCAGGCGGTGGAAGGCCCGGCCGTCGAGTCTGACAAAAATGGGGGGGAAGATGGTGAGGTTTGAGAAGATCTCGCGATCGCTGATATCCATATTCTCTCGGCAAGAGGATGATCCCGGTCACTCCTCTTTTACCGGCGACCGGAAGAGCCCCGGGATATGCCGGATGATGACGATATCCCCGACGCTCTTCACGATGCGGAAGGGGATCTGCATCCCTGAATACCCCTTCACCTCGCCGATCTCGGGGTTGAGTTCCCCGACCGCAAGGGAGTCAATCTTTTTCTGGTCCACGTCGACCACGATATCATCAACGACCCCGACACGGACGGCCCGGTCGGTGTAGACGGGGAGTTCGAACAGCTCGGTGATCTGTGTTCTCATCGGCATCTCCTGAAGGTATACTACTATAAATGATAAAAAGATACTCATTTTCCATGAATGCGTCGCTACAGATCGGAAACATCGCCGGAATTCCGGTCAAACTGCACTGGAGTTTTCTCCTTGTGATCCCTCTCTTTGCCTGGATCATAGGGAGCCAGATCGAACTCACGACCGGGTTGATCGCAAACCTCTTCGGTGTTTCGATCGATAAGACGCTGATTACAGCCGGGTTCAACCCCTACATACTCGGGAGCATCGTCGCTCTCGGCCTCTTTGTCGGTGTCTTCATCCATGAGATGGCCCACTCACTCATAGCGAAGGCAAAGGGTATCAAGATCCACAGCATCACACTCCTCATCCTCGGCGGTGTCTCTCAGATGGAGGATACCACACCGGATCCGAAGATAGAGTTTCCCATGGCGCTTGCGGGTCCCATGACGAGCCTTGGCATCGGCCTCGTCAGCGTCGCCCTGGCCTATGCCTTCGATATCGCGGTTCCCGATCGGGCGGTCGCCGGCGTCCTGGTCTTTGCCTTCGGCTACCTCGGGCTCCTGAATATTCTGCTCTTTGGGTTCAACCTCATCCCGGCGTTCCCGATGGATGGAGGGCGCGTCCTGCGGGCGTGGCTCGCCCGGAGGATGCCGCTCTCCCGGGCGACCCGGATCGCCGCCGATGTCGGGAAGGGGTTTGCCGTCGTCTTCGGTATCGTCGGGCTCCTCTTCTTCAATCCCATCCTGATCATCATCGCCTTCTTCATATACATCGGGGCGAGCCAGGAGGCCACGGCCCTCCGCTACAACATCCTTCTGCAGGATATCACTGTGGCGGATGCTATGAGCAGCCCCGTCGTCACCGTGGAGCCGGCTACGCCTCTCCCCCGTCTGGTGGAGATGATGTACGAGACGAAGCATCTTGGTTTCCCCGTGGTGGATCGTGGGGCGCTTGTCGGGATCGTCGCTCTCGCCGATGTCCACAAGATATCGCCGCATGACCGGGAGGCGATGCGAGTGAGCGATGTCATGACCCGGAATCCGACCACCCTCCCGCCCTCGGCGCCGCTCCTTGATGCGCTCCGGATCATAACCGGCAAGGATATCGGGAGGATCCCGGTCGTCAAGAACGGTGTTCTTGTCGGGATCGTCACCCGGACGGATGTGCTCAGGGTGATGGAACTGCGGGAAGAGGTGTAGAGGCCAGCCAGAGGGTGTGCCGGCAGACCACCCCGGGTCATCCTCCGACAGATGGCTGCCGGGCACCCTTCAACTTCCCGTTACGGCGAATGGCCCTGATTTCAGGCGGACCCTCACGCCGCGAGATCGCGGTAGATCGCCTCGCAGATCCGGACATTTGAAAGCCCCTCTCCCGGCGTCACCGGGAAGGGTCTCCCGTCTCGCGCGGCCCGCACAAACGTCGCAAGCTCGATCTTCAACGGCTCGACCTTGTTCACCAGGAGCTTCTCGATGATGTTCTCCTGGCGGTAGAGCCCGTTCTCCTGGCCGTAGGCTCCGGGTTTTTTATAGACGTAGACCTCCTGTGTCATGAAGTCGCCCTCGATCGTCCGGTCCTCTTCCTCTATGTAGACCGATCGGATCTTCTTTGAGGACTTCCGGGAGGCCGAGAGGTAGACCGGCGTCCGGCCAAAAGATGCGAGCGCCGCGGCGACATCCCCGGTCCCGCTTGCGTGGACGGTATACTCCCGGCCGGGGAAGAGGACGTTGAATGCGACGTCGATAT
>CAYPRO010000022.1:0-2762 GCA_964413225.1 uncultured Methanoculleus sp.
TCATGGGCTCGTCGTGATTCGAACACGAGATCTTCGCCGTGTGAAGGCGACGTCATAACCAGCTAGACCACGAGCCCCATGCATCGACCGGGAATTGAACCCGGGCTATTGGCTTGGAAGGCCAAAGTCATACCACTAGACCATCGATGCGTATTGGTACGTCTATACATTTCTGGTGCTCTGAGTTATTAAGATATCTCCAGACGCAGAAACCCCGCTCATCGCCGCGGACTCTGTGCGGCCGGCTTCCTGCAGCCACCCGACCGGCTGATCGGGAACACCGATACTCAGCCGGTTCGTAGCGGTCGGTTCAGACGGTCACACCGGGTGTTGCATGTGTGAACGGAGGAGTCCCGTTCACCGCGATGCCGGCGGATTGGTTGCCTGCTCCTTCAGATACCGTCAGGACAAACGTCCCCCGATCCTCAAGGGGCGAGACGGCGATGACCGCTTCCCCGTTCCGGTTGACGACCTTCTCCATCCAGAACCCCCGATCATTCGTGTATGAGACCAGATCCGGGTCATGTGCACTCACCTCGTAGTAGGCGGCAGACCAGGGCGCGAGTTCCTTCCCCGGGAACGAGTACGCTGACCCTGCCCTTGTGCTGAGATCGACCCAGCCGGCCCTCTGCGGGTGCCGGGCGATGTTGATGCCGGCATACCCGGACGGTGGGCCGGCCCCATCCACGTCGAGGTAGTTGGCGACCACCCAGCGTTTGAAGACATCCTCAAACGACTCCGTATACCCGTGCTGTGCAAGCGTTGCGGTGACACCCTGCATCCCGGTGAGCTCGTTTGCCACAAGATCTTTTAAGAATCCCTCGTGGCCGGGATACCCTGAACGGTCCCCGTAGTTCTCAGCAAGGTAGAGTATCCAGAGGAAGCTTGCCCCGTAATGCGCCTGTGTTGTCTTGTTATCCGAACCATCCCACTGGCCGTTTGTCACCACGAGGGGGGTCTCGGGAAGGCTGGTGAAAGACCGGATTTTTGCCCGATTCTGGTCGCCAAAGCAGAGGAGCTCCGCATACATGCTGCATCCTTCGTCGATCCACTTCCTCTCGTGGGCGTCATGAGAATGGTGGATGAGGTGCTGGTACTCGTGGGCGAGCGTCGACGCCATCCCGGCTTCCTGCTGATCGATACCCAGGAAGACAACATCTATCCTGTTTGTAGTGTTGCTGTCAAAATATCCGAAAACGCCACCACCACGGATATCGAGCAGAACGATGTACATCCTGGGATCACTGTCGATGCCTATCTCATCGCCGAACGTCGCCGTAACCCCGGGGTATATGATCTGATCGAAGGTGCTCCTGAGGTCCGCAGCCACCCTCTGTATAGGAGGCCGGCCTTCCTCGACAAACACGTAGCAGTGTTCCCCGATCGCCGTACACGTTGCGTTGATTGTGTAATGCTCGTTGGTCGCATGATCATGGCAGACAAACGTCTTCTGGTCACCGGGCGTGTGGTTATATACCGCTCGCACATCTCCGCCGCTTTCGTTCACCATGTATGGGAAAGGATCTTTCTGGCTCTCGTGAACTGTTGCATGGGTGAGGGGGGTCTCACCAACCCATACGGCATCGCCCGTATCAGATACCTGTCCGCTCCCCGATACGGCTCCAGCCGAGCAGAGTGCCAGGATGCAGGTTATGAGTATCAGCCACCTTCTGGCGCCGCTCATCCTGCATCACCACACTCGGCCGTACTACCTGTCATATCGCTCAAGGAGTATATGTGCTCCTCTCCACCGGCCATTGAGGGGCCCGGATCCGCCTTCTGCCTGCAGGCCCATGGCGGGGATCTTCGGAACAGAGGCCACCGGGTTATCGGATGCTCCCGGAAAGCCCCAAAAAGGCATCCGACGGGAGAACACCCTCCCGGGTAGAAAGTCCGGTCATCTCCCTTCGCCAGCAAAGCCTTCCGCTCACGGAACACCCCACAGAGCCCCCGCTCCTGGTTACCGGCGGATGCAATGAGACAGAAGTGGCAACCGTGTGCCGTTTCCGGGCGGGCACGGGCCACCGCAATCGGTGATGCCGGTGTCATCGTAATCCTAGTGTGGGCACGAGTGGTATTGGTGTCACCATCGAGGGCGTGGGCAACACCGGGGTGGGTCCGGTTGGGGTAGGCGACGGCATCGGTTCAGGCGTGATTCGTGTCGGTATCGGTTCGGGCGTGGGAAGTGCCGGTGTTACATTCACTGTCGGTGTCGCACTCTCTTTACCGAATCTAACCGTGATCGACAGCCCTGAAACAGCCCGGTCAGTAGGGAAATCTCTGGGGTCTTCTGGGTTGTACTCGGAGAGATCGCAGTAAATGAGCCAGAACGTCTCACCATCGGAGAGGGTGTGGTTTAAAGAATTTAAAGATACACGAACGTATGAATCATTGGTCTGCACAAACGTGAGCCAGACCAGATCTTCTTCTAGATCTGCCTTGAGCTCGTTGATGCTGTTGATGTGTAACTGTTTGGATGAACTGTAGTAGGAAGTCGTATAGGTCAACCCGCCTGTTCGGGCGACCGCATCCAGCGCGCCTACCGGTGTGTCTCTCTTCACCTCGAGGGGGTTATCGAGGTTGGTAGGTTTGACCGTGAAATTCGCCGCCGGGTCGATGATGACGCCATACCTCCCGATGACCTTAATGTCTTCCGGAAGATTCGTCTCGAGCACCTTATTCTTTTCAGGCGTCACGTTGGGCGTTGGCATCTGTGTCACGTTGGGCGTTGGCATCTGCGTCACGTTGGGCGTTGGCATCTG
>CAYPRO010000022.1:2862-37345 GCA_964413225.1 uncultured Methanoculleus sp.
GCATCTGCGTCACGTTGGGCGTTGGCATCTGTGTCACGTTGGGCGTTGGCATCTGCGTCACGTTGGGCGTTGGCATCGGCGTCACATTCTCCCCGCCGAATCTAACGGTGATCGACAGCCCTGAAACAGCCCAGTATGCCGGGAAATCTCTGGAATCTTCTGGGTTGTACTCGGAGAGATCACAGTATATGAGCCAGAACGTCTCACCGTCGGAGAGAGTGTGGTTTAAAGAATCTACCTGCACCCAACAAGAAGGTGTATCATTAACCTGCCAGAATACGCGCCAGGACAGATTTTCTTTCAGATCTTCCTTGAGCCCGTTGATATCGCTGATGTATAGCTGTCTGGAGGGTCTATGGTAGTAGGTCGTATAGGTCAATTCGCCCGTTCGGGCGACCGCATCCAGCGCGCCTACCGGTGTGTCTCTCTTCACCTCGAGGGGGCTATCAAGGTTGGTAGGTTTGACCGTGAAACTCGTCGCCGGATCGATGGTGACACCATACCTCCCGATGACCTTAATGTCCTCCGGAAGATACGACTCGAGAAACTTATTCCTCTCCGACGTCACGTTGGCCACCGGTGTCACGTTCCCGGGCGGGTTTATGGGCCCGACCGTGAAGTTTGCCGTTGGGTCGGTGGTAATATCGTACCTCCCGGTGACCATCATATCCTCCGGAAGATACATATCGAGCATCTTGTCTGTTTCAGCGAACTTTACCGTAGTCGGGACTGCTGCTTCATTCCCCGAGGTCGCCTGCGATATATCTTCTGCTGTCGGAGCCGCAAGGACGGCCCCGGTCAGGGTAAGAAGGCAGAGTACCGTAAGAAAGCCTAACACTTTTCTCAAAACCATCTGCATCACCTGTCTCTTTTACACCCGGGTGCTCATGGCTGGAGTGGGTCTGGCGGGCGGTATAGTGAAGAGGGTTTGATCGTGACTCCGCTGGGTTGCCCCTGCAAGGCGCCGGTAAAGCACCGCCGGCTGGAGCGCCGGGCTGATCGCTGAGGTGTTCGAGGTCGTGCTATGTGACTGTCAGAGCGACTATCCAGGGGCTGACCGAACATATATAATTGTTGGTAAATAAAAATGGGGGTCGGGTACCGATAATATGCCTACCCGGCTCCGGGAGGGGGTGCTGATCTGACCGGGTGCTGGAACGACTCTTCGGCTACAACTCACGAGGTTTACCGGGTATCACCCGGCTGCACCTCAGGGATGAACGGTCGATATGCTCCACCACGGCACAGTTAGCCAGAATGTCATAGAAAGGGTTGTGTCCCGGGAAAGACTCCCGGCTCACCGCACCCCGGCTGCCAGATCTTCAAGAGCAGCCACGCGCTTCTCAAGCGGCGGGTGCGTGGAGAAGAGCTCCATCAGTGTGTTTCCCGAGAGGGCCGGTATGATGAAGAAGGCGTTTGCGCCTTCCACTTCCCGCTTCTTCTCGGCCGGAATGTAATCCATCCGCCCGCTGATCTTCTTGAGCGCCGATATCAGCGCCCGGGGGTTGTCCGTCAGTTCAGCGCTGCCCCGGTCGGCGGCAAACTCCCGGTAGCGGGAGAGCGCACGGATGAGGAGCGTGCTCACCAGCCAGACGATGATCGAGACGATATAGACCAGGATCAGTGCGCCCAGGTTGTTATCGCGGTTGCCACCGCCGCCGCCAAAGAGGCTCATGAAGAACCAGTTCCTCATGATCAGGAAGGCAAGCATCGAGAGGAAACTCGCCACCGTCAGCGTCAGCATATCCCGGTTCTTCACGTGCGCCATCTCGTGGGCGAGCACCGCCTCGAGCTCCTCGCGGGTGAGCATCCGCATGATCGAGTCTGTCACCGCCACGACGGCGTGGCTCGGGCCTCTCCCCGTCGCAAACGCGTTAGGCACCGGGGAGGGCATGACCCCAACCTTCGGCTTCGGGAGGCCGGCTCTCGTGGCGAGGCCCTCGATCATCCGATGCAACTCCGGGTACTCGTCCTCTTCGACGATCCGGGTGCCAGTACTCCAGAGCACGAGCTTATCGGAGAAGAAATACTGGATGAACGCCATACCGGCGGCGACCAGCAGGAGGAACCCAAAGGGAACCCCGAGGATGGAGAGGATGGAGAGGAAGATCAGATAGACTATGAGGAGCAGAAACGACGTCAGGAGCATCCTCATCGTCAGACCGAAGTCGTGCGTCCACTTCATGACGGAAGTATATTGGACCGGATCGCTATTAAGGTGTATGCCGGAATCGCCCCGTGCGCTCCTGTTTGAACCGGCCTCTGGCATATCTGGCACCACGCGCCGTCGCCCTTGCGATGGCAGAGGCGAAGAGATCGTCTGACATGGCCACCCCATCGATCAGATCGGGGCAGCGGCTCCGCTATCAACCAGATCGGCCGATATGGCGGGGTTGCCCGCCGATGCCGGGTGCAAGGCCGGCAACTCTGTCCTCTCCACTGTCAGTCTGATGGCAGGCGCCGCTACCGGAGAACGCCGCATGGGACCGATATCTGCCGGAGCGCTCCGCAAGGCCGGCCGACCGATTCCCGTGCAGCCGGCTGATAACGTCACAGAACCCTTTTTACGGTTCTGGTGGTCATCAATATGTATGGAAGAGATCGATCCGGAGTCCCTGGGCGAGGTCGCGTACGGGATCTTTGAGGTCTACCTCAACCGCGAACTCCGTCTCCGGGGTCCGTACCTGTTTGAGTTCATCGAACGGGGAGTCGATTTTGAAGGTGACACCGTTTCAATCTTTGAGCGGTTTCAGGAGGATTATCCCGACCTCGCCGGTGCGCTTCTATCCCGGTTCGGCAACATCGGTGCTGTCTACGCATCGCTCTGGGCTGGCGAGGGTATCCTGCCCTCAAAGACGACCCTGATGTACTGGATCGTCCAGGATGCGCCGGGACCCCTCGCGCGGGGCCTCGACGATGAACGGGTTGGAAAATGGCTCATCTTCATCCCCCCGGGAAAGGCCGACGGGGTGTGGAGGGAGATCCGGGATGAGACTCTGAAGGGGCTGCTCGGTATATCCGCAAAGATCAGCACCTCAAGACCAAATCCTGATTCACGCGATGAACGAACCGTCATATACATCTACACTTACGATTGGGCCGACGAGGCGGATGTGATGCGGGTCCGCGAAAGGCTCCGTGATCTTGGATTTACGGAACGGATCGGCTACAAGCGCAACATTGAGACATACAGAGGCGAGTATAGCGAAGAGGGCCGAAAGGTCACCTACTACAGCGCCTGAAGGACATCTCCCGCTTCCCACACCAAATCTGCCAAAAAGAGTATGCCGGGCCCCCCGGGGTCCGCAGTTATGCCGGCGTTACGCCTTGCGCTCTTTGGACTTGGGCCGGAGTTCTTCTGAACCGCATTTGCGGCAGCGGGTTGCCCGGATAGCGTTTCGTGCGTTGCATTTCATACAGACCTTCACATTGAGCAGACGTGCTTCAGCTTCGGGAAATCGTGCCATGTTGAAAACACCACTTGTCGATTGGGTACTATTCGTTCTTGATGCTCTTAACCGTTCTGTCAGGGGGCGCGCTCCTGCATGACCCATACACGGAACGCCTCAAGTGCCCGTGCCCGGTGTGAGATCCGGCTCTTCTCAGATAGCGGCATTTGTGCGAGCGTTCGGCCATCACAGGCAAATATCGGGTCGTAGCCAAATCCCTCCTCCCCCTGGGGAGCGACGATCGCCCCGGGCAGAACTCCGCGGAATATCCGTATGCCATCTTCCCGCGCAAACGCTATCGCCGTCTCGAAGCGGGCGCTCTGGTTCTCCACGCCCTCCATGAGCTTCAGGATCCCAGAATTGCCGATCGTATCGTGAACATACGCGGCGCACGGGCCGGGAAACCCGCCCAGAGCCTCGATGAAGAGACCGGTATCGTCGACGATCAACGGCCGTGCAAGGGCATCGTAGGCAAACTTCGCCTTGCCGCGGGCGATCTCTCTTATATCGGTGTGGCGGAACTCAGGGCATTCCAGAGCGACATGCTCGACCTCCAGCACCCCCGCGAAGTATGCCTCCACCTCCCGCGCCTTGTTTGCGTTGCTTGTCACAACCGCAAGTTTCACAGGTAACGCCCCCGCAGTTCCACCTCGTGTTCACGAGAAAGAACCTCATTCGCCCCGGCGAATGCCTTCTTATACCCTGCTACGAAGGCCTCCCGCAGCTCCTCGAAGTTCTCTGTGGTGCTCTCGAGTGTCTGGAAGAAGACATGGAGGTCGACTCCCCGGCTCTCGACCTCCGTGGATGTCGATGCAAGCCCGAAGTCTATCAGGACGCACCGGTCGCCACGAATGATCATGTTGCTCGTCGTCAGGTCGCCGTGGACGATCCCTGCTCCGTGCAGCCTCCCCACCGCTTCGCCGGCACGGCGGACATTTGCAGCGGAGGTAACATACTTCAGGACATCCCCCATAACCCGCTCCATGATGATCGTATCGGCCGTTATATCCCGGATCACCGGTGTCGGGACGCCCGCGCGCCGTGCCGCCGCGATCAGGCGTGCCTCGGCCCGTGTCCGCTCCGCTATCAGTCGCCGGTCAAGGCCCGGGTTCCTGTAACGCTTGCCCGTCCGGCGCTTGATCACATCGACTTTTCGGACATCCACGACCGCCTCCGCACCCCGGGTGACGCCCTCATCGTGCGTTCCTGCGGCAAATATATCGCCGGACTTTGTCCGCCAGGTGACCTCCACCTCATCCGCCCGATACCTCGGCCGGATCTGTGACTCTCCGAGGGGGAGGGTGACCCCGTGTTCCAGCATGATCTTCCCCGTATAGGCTATCATAGCGCCGTTGTCGCCGAGGTAGGTCCGCTCCGGGACGGCAAACAATGCCCCCCGATCCTCGCACATCATACGAAGCATCTCCTGCAGCCGTGCATTCGCCCCGACCCCGCCGACGAGCAGCACCTCATCCTTGCCGGCATGCGCGAGCGCCCGCTCGGTCACCTCGACACACATGGCAAACGCGGTCTCCTGCAGGCCGGCAGCTATATCCTCAAGCGGAGATGTGCTCTCCTGAGCGGCGCTGACGAGCCCGGAGAAGGCGAGATCCATCCCCTTCACCGTGTATGGGAGCTCGATGTAGTCTCCCTCTCGTGCCAGCCTCTCGATGGCCGGGCCACCCGGGTGCGGGAGGTCGCGGCTCCGGGCAAACTTGTCGAGCGCATTCCCAAGCCCGATATCCAGCGTCTCCCCGAAGATCCGGTAACGACCATTTAAGAATCCAAGCACCTGCGTGTTCGCGCCGCTTGCGTAGAGGACGATCGGGTCGGAAAACCCTGTCGCCCATCTCCCGATCTCGATATGCGCGACGCAGTGGTTGACGCCGACGAGCGGAACGCTGAGAGCGATCGAGAGGGCTCGTGCGGCGGTCGCCACCGTACGGAGGGATGGGCCGAGGCCGGGGCCCTGGGAGAAGGCGACCGCCCGGATCCGTTCCGGCTCCGTGAGCACCCGGGAGACGACCTCCTTCATCATCGTGGCGTGATGCTGCGCGGCCTCCCGCGGGTGGATCCCGCCTTTTGGAGGGATGTAGGGGGCGGAGTGGAGGGCGACCAGATCCTCGGCAAAGAGGGCGGCGCTGAGGTTCCACGCTGTCCCTTCAAGCCCCAGAACCAGGCCGTCTCCGGATCTCGCATCAAGCATAAAACAATATCGCTCCGTTGAAAAAGGCGGCCGACCGCGGCCGGGTTCTCCTGCCGCGACCGTATTGGTATCGGTGAGTGAGGACCTACTTCCGGAACTCGGTGTAACCACACCTGCCGCAGGCTACCCGGTCCTTGTGCTCGGCCATCAGGACGCCGGGGCCGCACCGGGGGCAGTGCCGCTTCTGCAGAAGGGCCTTGCCTCCCTTGACCTCATAGCACTCGTGTCTCTTGACTGCCATGCTCTTCACGCCTCGCTCTCGACCTTCTTCGGCTCGCCGCGCTTGAGCAGGTATGCCCGTTCGGTCGACTTCTTGGTCTCCTCGTCATCGTATATCCGGGCACGGCCGGCGAGTTCCATCGCCCCGAACCGGGTCCGTTCAAGATCCAGCACGACAAGGTTCACGTTTTTGTTCAGCATTGCGGCGAGCTTCTCCTGGATGCTCTTCCGCGAGGGGGTCGGGCCATCAAAGGTGAGGTTAAACCCAACCTCTCTCCGGCTCAATACCTCGTTCCTCACGTCACGGGTAATTTCGAAATCCATCGATATCCCTAAAATGTTGTTGGCGGATTTATTTAAACTCTGGTATGGGATGCAGTTGCCGCACAATCAGTCGCGCGTAAAACAGTTCAGCATGGATGCAGCCTCCCGCCTCGCCGTCTCATCGGCGATACGGAGGACGACGCCCTCTCCCGGCTGGCCGTAGAGAATGGCGGCATCAGGCGGTGCCGCGATGATGAGCGGGATGACCGCGAGATCCTCCTCGCCATCGACGAAGATCACTCCAGGCGGATCCCGGATCAGATCGGCGATCGCGCTCATGAGCTCATCGGTGATCGTCCCGGCGGGGTTCCTCGCCACAAGCTGTTTCCCCGCAAGGGGGAGAGGTGGGCGGGCGCAGGGCAGGCGCATCGTGAAACCGTCGATGATCGCTATATCCGGGACGATCCCTGCATTGAGGAGGTTATGGGTAACCACATCGCCGACAGCGTAGACCACTCGATCCCGGAGCAGGGGGAGGAGTTCGCCGATGCTCCCATAAAGAGTGCCGAACGGCTTCTTGAAGAGATCCCGGTGCTCTTCTGGGAGCCTGAGCATCAGCGGACCTTCAGTGCGTACCGGCCAGGCAGGGTGATCTTCATCTTCTTTGCTATATCCGAGTGCTCGGGATCGATGATCACGACGTAGCCAGCCCAGTCTTCGCTCAGGTTGGATGTGCCGCATATGACACAGGCCTCCCCTTCGACGACCCGGTGGCACTCGCGGCAGACCCTGACCACCTTCTTACGAACGACCATGTTGTGCTGCTCCTTTCTGCTTCTCTTCCTCCAGGTCCTCTTCCAGCCAGACCGAGGTTCCGAGCCCTGGCTGCCGCATGGTGAGGCCGATCTTGCTCTCCCGGGGCTCACGTTCGTTCAGCGAGAGCGCAACGACCCGGGCCCGGATGCCATCGCCGACGGCGATGTAGCGCTTCGAGTCCTGGCAGATCAGCCTGCCGTTCTTCTCATCGTAGTTGATGTATTCATCCGATACCTGGCTCACGTGGAGCATGGCGTCGATCGGACCGAGGCTGACGAACGCGCCGAAACTTGTCGTCTCGACCACCTCGCCCTCGATCACTTCCTGGAGTCCCAGGCGGAGCACCGCCGCCTCAAACCTGACGTCGTAGTAAACGGCACCATCTCCCGGAATCAGCTCCCCCTCGCCTATATCGAGGATCTTCGTGACCGCGATGAATATACCGATCTCCTTTGCGATGCTGCCTTCCAGCTGTTCCTGCAATACATTGAGGATGACCGCACCAAGGTCTTCCCCGAGGCGGTGGGGCGGAACCCGCACCTTATCCTCAAGCGTCATCTTGTAATACATTTTTTATCCCCTCAACAACTCCAGCGTTTTCTGTCTTCGCATCGAGACGACGTCGATTCCTTCATGAAGGAGAGTGTTCCGGAGTTTTCGATCGTTCGTCACTACAATGCACCCTTCCCGCCGGGCATACTCGGTCAGCCTATCATCCACACCTTCGGCTATACTCCCGCTCGGCACGACCGTCGATTGCCGGGCCAGCGCAAGGCCCACGCGGGCGGCGGCTGCATCGCGGCCCCGGCCCCGGGCAAGCCCTGAGAGCTCATTGACCACCTCTTCGAGCGTGATCGGATCAAAGTCACCGAAGAGGGCCAGAAGTTCGCCATACAGGTCGATACTGAACTGGGCCGGCATCAGGAGGGCGTTCGTATCGAGGAGCACCCTCACTCGACCAGAACGCCCATACCGATCAACCGCCATCGCCCGCCGACCTGTCTGCTGATGGCGATCCGTGCGCCGACCTCCGCACAGACCGCCCGCTTCAGCTGGACCTCCACCTGGTTCTTTTTCGTGTTCACGATCACCCCGACGGTGACGGCGGTGCCGACCGAGAGCATCAGTGGCTCTTTATGCTTCAGGGGCTCGATGATCTGCTCGCTATCCGCGCCGACCACCCGATCCATGAGCGTGACATCGAACTTCAACCGTTCCCACACCGGGGGAAGTCTCCCCACGAGACCGGCCACCTGCCCGGCAAGGGCGTCGCTCTTCGTCAGCGCCGGATCGAGTTTCGTTGCAACGCCAAGGAGGCCCCCGGGCGCGGCCTCGGTCACCCGGGTCTTGCCGGCGTTGATGGAGGTGATCTTCGTCTCGATGGGTTCCCACTTCATCCGGTTCTCCACCTGGACCTGTCGGCCGGGCCGGATCTCTATATCGTCACCTTCGTGCAGGATGCCGCGGATGAGTGAACCCCCGATGACGCCGCCCTTCACGTCCCGCCAGCTGCAGCCGGGTTTGTTGATATCAAATGATCGCGCGACGAGCAGCACCGGGTCGATCTCCGGGTTGCGGGGGGGTTCCGGGACGACTGCATGCAGGGTCGGGATCAGGGCGCCGAGATTGATCGCTTTCTGCGCGGAGACCGGTATGATGGGTGCGTTCTCGGCGATCGTGCCTTTTATGAACCGTTTGATCTGCTTGTAGTGCTCGAGCGCCTCTGCCTGGGTGACCACATCGATCTTGTTCTGAACGATGACGATCTTCTTGATGCCGATCAGCTCAAGCGCCATCAGGTGTTCCTTGGTCTGAGGCTGCGGGCAGACCTCGTTTGCAGCGATGACGAGCATCGCGCCATCCATCAGTGCGGAGCCGGAGAGCATCGTCGCCATCAGCGTCTCGTGGCCGGGAGCATCGACGAATGAGACCGTCCGGAATGGGATTGCCTTTCCTCCGCAGTTTGGGCACTCGGGTCGGGAGGTGTAGGCCTCCGCCCCCTCACACTTCTCGCATCGATAAAACGTCGTATCCGCGTAGCCGAGCCGGATGGAGATGCCGCGCTTGATCTCCTCGCTGTGCCGGTCTGTCCAGGTACCGGTCAGCGCGCTGACCAGAGTGGTCTTGCCGTGATCGACATGACCTACGAGCCCAATATTGACACCGGGAATGAGTGCATCTCGCAAAAGTTTTCGAACCTCCTTATCCTATATAGAATGACACTACTTATACATAATCGGTGAGGATCATCTCTCCGACCTCTGTTGTATTCCTGTTGCGCACCCGGGTGTCATCCCGCCTGCTGCCGCCTACGGAGCATAAAAAGTATGAATAATTGGCCCGGGTGTTGGCGAAAATTTATACCCTCAGAGGAGAGATATGAAGACTGGTTACTGTATGTCAGGTGATACCGAACTTTCACGTATCGGGATCTCTCTACCCAAGAACCTTCTTGATAAATTTGATGAGATCCTGAGCCTCCGGGGGTATTCTTCCCGTTCAGAAGGAATACGGGATTCAATACGGAGTTATATAACTCATTACCAGTGGATCTCCGACGTAAAAGGAGAGCGTCAGGGCGTCATCACCATGGTCTACGACCATGATCAACGAGGCCTGCTCCAGACGCTCACCGAGATCCAGCACCAGTATGCCCATATTATTCAGGCATCCCTTCACTCGCATGTGACCCACAACCGGTGCCTTGAGGTCATCCTGATCCGCGGAGATGGGGCGGTGCTGAAGGATATCACAGAGCGATTGATGGCGCAGAAAGGCGTCGAGGCGGTGAAACTCACCACCATACCGCTCGAAGGCTGATTACCAATCCTGGCGATCGAGAGCCCCGGTTGATACCGTTGAGTTTTCGTTCTACGAACCGGTGGGAAAAAAGTGGGAGGGGATGGTTTATCCGCCGCCTTCGCAGCTCTGGTCGGTCCCTTTCTCCCACACCCCTTCAAGCTGCTCTTTGAGTTCCTTGTGCTCCTTAAGGTAATCCTCCAGGGAGCGCCCCTCTCTCTTTGCGGGTTCAGCCGTGCGGTCGGCGCCGACCAGCTCGTCGACCCGGTAGTAGAGACCGGTGCTGTCGATCTCGGCATACTGCCGGCCGTCGATCTCCTCAACCCGCACGACCTTTCCGGTCGTGCCGGTGCGGGGATACCGGACGACTGCGCCCACTGCCACATCATCCGTGCTCATACGTGGGTAGGGTACATCTGCCATACTATTAAGGTATCACCTCCAAGGTACCATAAATGGCAATCACGATTCATCCGGTAGAGAAACTGTTCTTCGATGGAACGCACCGCTCCCGGTCTCCCGAGGAGACTTATGCCGCCGTGGAGCCGCTGATGGAAGAGATTGGCGTGACGGAGCTCATCGATGTGACTCCTCTTGATCGTCTCGGGATCCCGGTCTTTGCGGCAATCCGGCCGGGAGCGGCCCGCGGATCGACCCGCGTCCACGCGGGAAAAGGAAAAGAGCCCCTCCATGCCAGGGTCTCGGCGATGATGGAGGCGCTCGAGCGCTCCTGTGCCGAGTACCGGGGTGATCGGATGGAGTATGCGACATATGAGGAGATCGGTCCGGGGCGGGCGATGCACCCTGAGGATCTCTTCCTCCCGCGCAAACTCGAATCGGGGGAGAAGATCCACTGGACGCCAACGTGGGATATACTGAACGATGAGGAGGTTTATATCCCGAGCAACGCAGTCTTTCACCCCTATGACTCGCTCGGGATGGCTGTCCCGCTCTTCCGGAGCGATTCAAACGGCCTCGCATCCGGAAACGTCATGGAGGAGGCTATCCTGCATGCCCTTTTTGAGGTGATCGAGCGGGATGCGCTCAGCCTTGCCGAGCAGAAGCGCGATCTCGGTCGCCGCCTCACCATCGGGAGAGATTGCGCCGCCGGACAGATCCTCGACCGGTTCGAGGAGAACGGTATCGGGATCCACCTCTGGCTGCTCGATGGGAGAACTGGCATACCCACTGTCGCGGCCGCGGCAGACGATACCGTCACGAGAGATCCGGCGATGATCGTCATCGGATCGGGGACGCATGCCTGCCCGGAGATCGCGGCACTCCGCGCCCTGACCGAGGTCGCCCAGAGCCGCGGGAGTTATCTCCAGGGCGGCCGCACCGATCCCAAGCGAGAGATGGTCATCCGGAAGGCGGGATACGAGCGGCTGAAACGGATCAACCGGATGTGGTTTGCAGATGCGGAGACGGTCGATATAGCAGATATACCCGACGTGAGCACTCGCCGGTTCGATCTCGATATCGAGCGGGCGCTCCGGGAGGTCAGTCCCTACACGGATCGGGTCTGCGTCTGCGATCTATCAAGGACCCCGGTGCCGGTGGTGCGGGTCGTCGTTCCCGGGTTTGAGGTCTCCTACATGGACCCCGACCGGAAACGCCCCGCGCAGAAGTGAGGGGCGCTTCGCGGGATATGCGCAGGCAATGAGGTGTTAAAGCCTCCCATCTCTTTTCGGTGAAGCCATGTCACCCTCCCTGCGCTGCTGGCGCGCGCGGATCCCCTCAGCAGAACCTGACTTTCTTTAAGATCTCGACGACCCTCTCCGTGATCCGGTGCAGGGGTCCCTCTGCAGGTGTATGCCGCCTCCCCGCGAGCGCCTCAAATATCGCGGCGATCGCCTTCCCGTGCGACGGACCGTATCCGCCTTCGAGTGTCAGGGCAAGGGGGAGATCCGTGCCATCGATCAGCATCCCGGTGAGCACGCCGTAGTCTTTCGGATCAAGGTTCATCCGCCCGTGCTCATCGTCAGAGAGGGCATCCTGCCCGGCCGAGACGATCAGGAGATCGGGCTGGAACCGGGCGATCGCCGGGACGAAGATCTCGTCAAAGACGTACCGATAATCGGTGATGGTGGACCCTGCCGCGAGCGGAGCGTTGAGGGTGTAGCCCCGACCGGCACCGGTGCCGATCTCGTCCACCCACCCGGTCTTCGGGAAACTGTCAGCCTCATGCACCGAGCAGAAGAGCACCCGATCGCTCCCGTAAAAAGCCGCCTGCGTACCGTTGCCGTGGTGCAGGTCCCAATCCACGATGGCGACCCGATCTACCGATAAAAGAGCCTTTGCCGCCGCAACGGCGGCATTGTTGAAGATGCAGAACCCCATCGCCCGGTCGGGTTCGGCATGGTGGCCCGGCGGGCGGACCAGAGCGAACTGGTGTTCGCCGTCAAGCGCCCGCTCCACCGCGGCATAGGTTGAACCGGCGGCATACGACGCTGCATCGAAGGTGTGGCTGGTGACGTATGTGTTCAGGTCTAAAAAACAGGGTCCCCGTGCGATCTCCTGCACCCACCGGATATACTGGGGGCGGTGAATCCGCGCGAGGTCCGTCTCGGTTGCGCGAACCGGGGCATACCACCGCACGTTCTTTGGGACCCCGGCGAGGGCCCCCAGCAACCGGGAGCCCGACTCGGGGTGCGCCTCCATATCGTGCCGGGTGAAGACGTCACCGTAGATGACAGAAGCTCGCATCCTTGTTCAGTTGATGGTGCGCCCCTGCTGGATATCTTCTTCGGTGACGTCAAACGTCTGCCCGGTGCCCGCGATCCGGTATGGCCCCGTCGTCTTCACACCGCCTGACCACCCGGATGTCGCATACGGGACGATGAACGTGCCGTTCGTACTCTCCTGCCGGTAGGTGAACGTCCTGCCGGTGTTCGTTGTGACCGGCACCTCTATGATCCCGCTGCCCTTGATATGGGCACCAGGGACGTACTCGAATATCTTGACGGCTTTGAGGTCCGGCCCGCCTGCACCGACGTTACCAAAGACGTTGTTGGGCGTCTCGTGGACGAGCCGGTAGTGCTGGAGCGCCGGCACCCGCTCGACCGGCTGGAGGATCGAGTCTCCTCTGTACTGGTAGTACATGTTCAGGAGCGTTGCGCCGGTACCCGCCTGCGCATTCCTGTTGTAGGCCTCCACCGCCGCCGCACCGGCGGTGGCGTTCATCTGCTCTGTGCGCGTGATGATGGGAAGGGAGGCGTTTGCCGTACCTGCGTCGCGGTACTCGGCGTAGATCACCTGCGACGACGGATCGGTCATGGAACCGTCGAAGTTATGGAGGCGCGAGATCATCGTCAGGTAGTACTGCTGGTTGTAAAACGTCATAGCCTGGTAGTTCGTAGAACCCGCGCTCACGGGGATGAAGAACTCGGGTTCATACCGGACCTTCCCCACGTCGGGATCTGCCCACGTTGCCGGCGCGTGGAATTTACCCGTATCGAGCTGGATATCGGTGACGACATAGCGGGTGCTGATGTTGTCGAGGATCCGGTTTGCCTCCTCTTCGGAGGTGGCAACGAAGTAGGGCGCCGAACCGTTAGGCCCGGAGACACCATGCTGGAATGGGTTGTTGTTTGGTATCCGCTTTGATATGTATGTGATCCAGTGGCCGTAATCCCACCAGGACATGACACCGTAAGATCCCTCGGGGTAGGTGAACGTATCCTCGTCGTGGATAGCGAGGTAGTCGACCCCGGGGTCAGGGGTGTTTGTGCCCATCCACTCCAGGGCCTCCATCCACTGCGAGTCGATGCCGCTGTATTTTGCGGTGGTGGCCATGGCAAGGTTCGTCTGGAGGGAAGCGCCGGCAAAGAGGAGCGTGACGGCGACGACCACGGCGAAGGCCCCGACCTTGATATAGTCCGACTGATTCCGCGAGGAGCCTTTCGATTTCTGGGGATCAGGAACCCGCGCCCCTTTCTTTCCCTTCTTTGCAGGTTTCTCCTCTTTCCTGACGGTCTCGGTATCGGATGGTGGGGTGGTGCCCCCCGCCCCAACCAGGCGCGTGACATCCTTGTAAGTTGCATCGAGGATGGCCCCGACAAAGATAGCCGCAAGAAGGGCGATGTTTGCCGCGAGGTAGTACTCGTAACGGATGTGTGCGACCGTCGAGGCGAGGATGACCCCAGTCCAGATGAGGACGAAGACGTGGGCCGGGTTCACCTTCTCGCGGCTCCACCATATCAGGGCAGCAACGCCGCCGGCTGCAAGCACGAGGCCCCAGTGGAACGTCGCCCAGGCCGCATCAAACGACCAGGCCCGTGCCTCCTGAACGGTCGTGGTGATGGGCGCCTCTCCAAAGAAGGCAAAGAGGCTCGATACGAGGAGGTTGTAGAGGTCTGGCAGGGCGACAAAGAGCACCGCGACGGCGATGACCCCGAGGCCCGCAAGGGCAGCGGGGAAGTAGTACTTCGGCCGCCCCCGAAGATACGTCGAGAGACCGTAGAGTGCGAGCGTTCCGGCGATGAGGGCAGTGCCGGCGACGACGTGCCCGACGGTGTAGCGGGAGAGGTCAAGACCGGGGTGCGGGAAACCAAACGCCACCGTTCCAATGATCACGACGCCGAACGTCACGGCGTTCACGAGGACCAGGTAGTCGCTCGACCGGTCCTGAAAGTGGTCGAGGAGGAACTGAACCAGAGTGAACACCGCAACGATGAGGGCGAAGAGGATCATCGTCGGCATGTTGAAGAAGCCGAGGAGGTAGGCGCCGCCGGCTGCGGCCGCCGTTATCGCTGGCATCTTCAGGGCCTCAGCGCTCTTTCGGGAAAGCGATATGTCCCGGGAGATGAGCAGTGCCGCGACGTAGGCGAGGACGAATATCGTCGAGAAGAGGGTCTCTGCTATGTGGTGGTCGACGAAGGCGAAGAGGGAGCGGTGAGCAAAGCTCCCCGATATGACCGCGATCAGGCCCGCCGCGACGAGGCCGGCCTTCCAGCCAGCGATCTTCTTTGCGAGCATGTAGGTTACCGGCACCATCGCCGCGCCCATCAGCGGCGGGACCCAGGACGCTACCACCATGATCTCAGGGCGTGTCGTTGCGCCGGCAAGCACGCAGAGTAACGATATGATCTGGATGAAGAGCGGCCCCCAGTATATGACGTCGCCGCTCGGGAAGAGCGTCATGGCGTCGAACCAGGCATAACCGGGGAAGTTCGCGACAACCTGTTCGACCTGGCGGAGATTATACCAGGGGTCGTTGCCGAGGAGGTTGACCCCATCAGGGGTCACCATATCAGCCGCCGGTATGAAACCCCGCGTCCAGAGCGGAATCAGGGTGAACAGGACGATAACACCTATGATGATATATGGTCGATACTTATCGAGATCCACGTGAGCCATCGGACCCTCCTTGCTACGTTCCTGTTTTCCTCTGAACCATTAATAATCTTGGCGTATTGAGGAGAGCCGGGAAAGAAGCACCAATCAGCCTTTCTTTGTTAACCGTGCAAAGACCTTCTCGAACGTCTCCGCCTTCTTCTTCCAGCTGTGCTCCTCGATCCCGGTCGGACAGCGCCCCGGGTTTTCAGCCAGTTTGCCAACCTTCTCGATGAACTCATCCCTGCCATGGTAGACGGCGATGCTGCCGCCGCCCATCTGGAGCATATCGGGGATGGGAGTGGAGAGGATCGGCCTTCCGCATGCCGAGTACTCGAAGTACTTGTTCGGCAGGGCGATGTCGACCCATTGGGGGGGAGAGAGCGGGATGAGGCAGAGATCCATCGGCGCGATGTAGCCGGGGAGGTCGTGGTAGTCGACGGCGCCGGTGAAGTGCACATGCCGGGCAACGCCGAGGTCCGCTGCAAGGGCGCGCAGTTCATCCAGGTAACCGGTGAAGAGCGAACCGCCGACGATGAGGAGCTCTGCGTTTTTGTGCCGCATAAGGATCTCCGGGAACGCCCGGATAACCTCGTCGAGGGCATACCATCTTTCAACGGCGCCGGCAAACCCGAGCACGAAGGCATCCGGGGCAATCCCGAGGGTGGCGCGCATCGCTCCGCCATCCATCGGCCGGAAGAGGTCGGTGTTGACGCCGTTCGTGATCAGCTCCGCCTCATAGCCGTACCGGCGGAGTTTCTCGACGAGCCCGGGGGAGACCGTCGTGATGACGTCGCTGTGATCGAGGTTGTAGCGGGTTACGGCAAGGACACCTTTTCGGAGCAGCCACTGCATGACCGGGTTTTTGTAATACGCGGCGGCTGAGTCAGGGAACCAGTCTTTCAGGTCAAAGACCACCGGCACACCGGACCTCTCCGCCGCGCGGATCATAGCCGTCCCGGCAAGGACATGGGCCCCGACGACGACATCGATATCGTGGTCGCGGATGATGTTGCGGATGACCCGGTAGTGGCAGGGCGCGTTCAAGGTGTAGTGGAGGAAGGGGCTTTCTACGGCAAATTGTGTCGCCTCGTGGACGTGAAGAAGGGTCTTTCGCTCCTTCCCCCTGCTGACGTGGAAGTGGGGCACGTGTACCTCGTGCCGGGTTGCAAGCTCCTCGAATATGTTGTGGTGCCGTGAGGGGATCGGGTGGTGGATGTAGTCCTGGGTGGAGACAAGGAGGATCTTCATGGGCATCGGATTACTGGTGGGTTGCGGTTATACGAAAGATTCCCGAAGGCGATCGGTCGGCGGAGATCTCCCGCATCACCGCTTTGCCCCTGGCGGCAACGATCGGAACCGTGCCGGCGTGCCCACGGCGAGCACACCTGGCGGGACATCTTTCGTCGCCACCGCGCCCGCGGCGACGAACGCCCCCTCACCGACGACGACGCCGGGAAGGATCGTCGCATTCGCACCGATGACGGCATCATCCCCGATCACCGGCCCGCGGAGTCCTTCGCGGGGGCCAGGTGGGTATCTGTCGTTCGTCAGAACGGCATTCGGGCCGATGAAGACCCGATTGCCTATCCGTGCGCCGGTGGGGATGTAAACCAGGCTCTGGAGGCGGACGTCATCGCCGATCGTGCAGTCACCCTCGATCACCGCCGCCGTCCCTATAGCCACGCGGTTTCCGATGGTGGTCTTTTCGCGGATCAGAACGTTATGCCCGGTCTGGAAGGCATCACCGATAATGACATCGCAGTATATGATGGTGCCCGACCGGAGGACAGCGTTCCTCCCGATGGTGGCGCCGGGATAATCCCTCTCCCCCATCCGGTCGCGGGAGGGAAACCCTATGGTCACCGGCTCAAATATCGTCGCCCCCTCGCCGAGGGCGTTATGTCCGTACTCGATCATTCGACTGTCACGCTCTTTGCCAGGTTCCGGGGTTTGTCGATATCCCGCTGCAGGGCACACGCGGTGTGGTAGGCCAGCAGCTGGAGGACGACCGATACGGTCAGGACCTGCACCAGAAGGTGTGTGTTCGGTATGGGGATGAATATGTCCACGATCTCGGCAAGCTCCTTATCGCCATCCACACCGAGAGCGATGACCGGCGCTCTCCTTGCTTTCATCTCCTTTATATTTGAGGCCATAACGCTGTATGTCGACCCCGGCGTGCAGATGGCGACCACCGGCGTCTCCGCGGTGAGCAGGGCAAACGGCCCGTGTTTGAGTTCTCCTGCTGCATATCCCTCGGCATGGACGTAGCTGATCTCCTTCATCTTCAGGGCGCCCTCCATAGCGACAGGGTAAAACGGCCCCCTCCCGACGAAGAAGACATGTTCTGCCTTTGAGCAGAGGGCGACCGCCTCTCTGATCTCGCGGATGAGAACCTCGCCTATGGCAAGGTGCGCGCGTGACAGGGCGTCATCAAACACCCCCTCGCAGCGCACGTTGACGATCTGCATAAGCGCCGCAAGCTGCGCCGTGTAAGATTTGGTAGCGGCGACGCCGATCTCGGGGCCGGCCCGCATAAGGAGGGTATCATCCGCAACCCGGGTGACCGTGCTCCCCTGCACGTTGGTTATGGCAAGCGTGGGGCAGTTGCGGGCCTTTGCCATCTTGAGAGCGGCGATCGTATCCGCAGTCTCCCCCGACTGAGAGACCGCGATCACGAGGCCGTGGAGGGGCGGGGTGAAGTACTTGAACTCGGACCCCATCTCGACCCGGACGGGGAGGTTACAGAGCGGTTCGGCCAGGTATTTGAAGACCAGGGCGGTGTGGTAGGATGTTCCGCATGCGACAAGGGTGATCTCATCGGCCTCAGTGACCATCTGCCGCACGTGATCCTCGATGCCCGCCCGGACGGTCTCGTAGAAGGATTGGGGTTGCTCGAAGATCTCTTTGAGCATGTAGTGGTCAAACCCGCCCTTCCGGGTATCCTCAACACACCAGCTGATCAGTTCGACCGGGCGCTCCACCTTCTGGCCGCCATGGTAGATAGTGTAGCGGTCGGGGGTGAGGTCGGCGATATCGCCGTCCTCGAGGTAGACCACGCGCTCGGTGTACTCGAGGAGCGGCGTCATATCCGAGGCTGCAAAGACCTCGGCATCGCCGATACCGAGGACGAGCGGGCTTGCGTTCCTTGCGGCGACGATC
Source organism: uncultured Methanoculleus sp. (assembly GCA_964413225.1). GTDB lineage: Archaea > Halobacteriota > Methanomicrobia > Methanomicrobiales > Methanoculleaceae > Methanoculleus. The sequence continues at coordinate 21,115 of CAYPRO010000022.1, forward strand.
CTCTGTGTCTCCCCCGCAATCGCGAGGACGGCGTATGAGCCCTTGAGCAGAGGGAGGATCGCGCTGACCGCCGCGAGGAGGTCGCCGTCATACCGCTCCTCGACGAGATGGGCGATCACCTCGGTATCGGTCTCGGATCGGAAGGTGTGGCCCCGTCCCTGCAGTTCTCGCTTCAGTTCGCTGTAGTTCTCGATAACCCCATTATGCACCAGGGCGATCGTTCCCGTGCAGTCGATGTGCGGGTGGGCGTTGATGTCGCTTGGCTCCCCGTGGGTGGCCCATCGGGTGTGCCCGATCCCGGTGCATCCCCTGAGGCCTGCCGCTCCCGCCTCTCCGCCGGAGATCCGGCCCACCTTCTTGTAGATCTCGATCGCGCTCCCGACCGTTGCGAGCCCAAATGAGTCGTAGCCCCGGTACTCAAGCCGCTTCAACCCCTGGATCAGGACCGGCGTTGCGTCCCGCCTTCCTATGTAACCGACAATTCCACACATCTACATCACCCGGGTGCCATCCTCGATGAGGCCGACCACTGTCTTTCCTCGTTCGATGGTAACATTATTACCGGCAATGCAGTTTTTAAACGTTGTGAAGGGTGCCACGCGAACCCCATCACCGAGGATTGCGCCGAACTCCTCCTTATGGACCCGTTCGCCGACCTCGATGAAGGTTGCGGACGGATAGGTTGTGGTGTGGTCTGCAAGGATGCAACCCTGACCGAAGACCGCCGAGACGATCCTCGAGTGGGATCCGACTTTTGCATCGCTCATGATGAGCGAATCGGCGATGTAGGTGAACGGTTCAAGGTTCACCCGGTCACCGATGCTCACGTTCGGCATGATGACACAGTTTGGGCCGATGGTGCAGTTGTCTCCTATGGTAGCGGGGCCGTATATAACGGTGTTCGGGCCTATGGTCGTCCCGGTCCCGATGCATACCGTGCCCCGGCGGATGACGGAGGCATCAACCGTTCCGCCGATCTCGGGTGCGATCCCCCTGAGCATCCGGTTATTGAGTTTCAGGAGGTCCCAGGGGTATATGGCGTCCTGCCAGTCGTCCGCCGGGATAGCGCGTATCCGGCGGCCCGCCGCGATCATATCGGCGAGGGCGTCGGGGATCTCGTTTGTCCGGAGATAGGAGAAGATCTCAGGTGTAAACGAGTAGATCCCGGTCGCTACTGTGAACGTCGGGGCATCCTCGGGCTTCTCGAGTATCTCGCGGACGAGTCCGTTCCTGATCACCACGACCCCGAAGTTCGAGGGGCACGGGTGCTCGGCCACGAGCATGGCGTTTCTCTCCTTCTTGATCCGGGCGATCGACTCCGCGTTGATGTAGTTGTCGCCCGGAAGTACGAGAAAATCACCCGTGATCTCCGACTCGGCCGCACGGAGGGCATCCGCTGTCCCGAGCTGCCGTTCCTGCACGGCGACCTGGACCGGGGCATCGAGCCTGTTGAGGTGCCGGATGACGTCCTCTTTACGGTACCCGACCACCACGACGATATCGCGGATGGCGTTCTCCAGTAGTGCGTCGATGACATATTCGATGATCGGCCGGTTTGCGACCGGGAGCATGGCTTTGGGCTTGCTCCGCGTGAGCGGCCGCAGGCGGCTCCCTTCTCCCGCTGCCAGAATGACTGCCTGCATCATATCACCTTATGATAGATCCTTCCTCAATGCATCCCTCAACAAGGGAGTGGGGGGCTACCCGCGTGTTGCTGCCGATGAGGCTTCCGACGTTGACCGAGCAGTTGATGCCGAAGAGGACGTTGTCGCCGATGATGGCGCCAAACTTCCTCCGTCCGGTCGTCTTCCCGCAGACCTTCACCGCCGCGTTGTCGTGCCTGAGGTTTGCGACCTTGGTGCCGGCTCCGAAGTTGCACCCGCTCCCGATGATGCTGTCGCCCACGTAGTTGAAGTGCGGTATATTCGTGGATGCCATGATGATGGAGTTTTTGATCTCGGTCGCGTGCCCGATGTGGCAGTCATCACCGATGGCGGTCGAACCCCTTATGTATGCGTGGGGGCCGACGATGCAGTTCTCGCCGATGATGCAGTGCCCCTCGATGTATGTCCCGGCCCGGATAACGGTTCCCCTGCCTATGCTGACCGTATCGGGGACGGTGCATCCTTCCTCGATGGTGCCGCTCTGTTCATGGTGCAGCGATGAGAGGAGCGTCTCGTTTGCGTCGAGGAGATCCCACGGCTGCCCGACATCGAGCCAGTATTCCAGCGAGTGCGCAGCGAGCGTTCCTTCCCTGATGTAGGAATCGAGGGCGTCAGTCAGTTCGAACTCGCCACGGCCCGATATCCTGACCCCGGCAAGGAGGTCGAATATGTCGGGGTTGAAGAGGTAGGCGCCTGCGTTGATCAGGTTGCTCTTTGGGCGTTCCGACTTCTCCTCAAGGCCGGTGATGCGCCCTCCCTCCACGGTCACCACGCCGTAGTCCTGCGGGTGATCCGTCTCGTGGATCCCCATGCAGGGGGCGCTCATCCGGCAGAGTTTCTCTATATCGCTCTTCCTGAGGACCATATCGCCGTTGAGGAGGAGGAACCGGTCGTTGACCAACCCCGTCGTCGCCCGGAGGGCATCTGCTGTCCCGAGCTGGTGGCGCTGGGTGACATACGTGATCTTCACGCCGAGGGCGCTCCCATCCCCGAAATGGTTCCGGATCTCACGTTCGAAGTAGCCGACGACGAAGACGAAATCGGTGATCCCTGCATCGCGGGCCGCGATGACCAGATGCTCTATCATCGGGCGGTTAGCGATGGGGAGCATCACCTTCGGGCGCCGGGCGGTCAGGGGGCGCATCCGTTTCCCCTCTCCTGCTGCCAGAACGATACACTGCATACTATCCACTCCTCTTCTCTCCTGAAACACGTTTCGCTCGTTCAAGGACGGTATGTCCCGCATCGAGCATCTCTTTTGCTTTCTCCGGCGTCTTTCCTTCGGCCGTGATCCGGATCTTCGGTTCGGTGCCGCTCGCCCGGATCAGGTACCAGCCGTCCTCGTCCTCGAACCTGACGCCATCCGTCGGCTCACCGGTCCCGATCGCCGCCATGATCTCTCTGGGCGAAGCAATACGGTAAGACTCCCGAAGGAGGGTATAGCGGGGCATCCGGTCGAGCGCTTCGGCGACCGACCACTCCGACGCTATCTCGCAAAGCAAGGCCGCGGCGTAGACTCCGTCCGGGCAGTAGGAGTGTCGGGGGAATATCCAGCTCCCCGACGCCTCTCCACCAAAATCTCCCCACGAAAGGAGTTCTTCGGAGACGAAGGTGTCGCCGACCGGTGTGCGGCGGACCTCAGCGACCTCCTCGATCGCCATCGAGGCGTCGACAGTGGTGACCACGTGTTTTTTGTCGAGGTATTCCGCAAAGAGCATGAGAAGGTGGTCCCCGTCGATGTAGCGGCCTTGCTCATCGAACGCCATCATGCGGTCGGCATCGCCGTCGTGGATCACCGCGCATCTGGCTTTGCGTTTTCGGACGATCTCACCTATGTAAGGCAGGTTTGCCTCAAGCGGTTCTGATGGGCGGGCAAACCGGCCTGAGACGTTGCAGTTCAGCTCGATGACGGTTGCCCCGGCATCGCAGAGGAGATCGGGGGTGATGACGCTCCCCGCACCGTTGCCGCAGTCCAGCACGACCGTGACCGGCCCTGAGAGGCTGACCTCTCCGAGGATCGCGTCCCGGTGCATGGCAAGCGCATCGATGGGAGAGGTGTGCCCCTGCACATCCCATCCCGCCCGGTGCGGTTCCTCGATCGCCTCCTCGATCGCCGCCTGCTGCTGGCGGGTGAATGACGATCCGTCCGGGTTGAGTAGTTTGACCCCGTTGTAGGGTTCGGGGTTGTGCGAGGCGGTGATCATACATCCTGCGCCCGCATAACGCGTTGCGTAGGCAACCGTCGGTGTGGGCGCTATGCCGCAGGTGAAGACGGTTGCACCGGCCGAGAGCGCGCCGGTGATGGCGCAATGTTCCAGCACCTCGCCTGTAGTGCGTGTATCCCTGCCCACAACGATCTCCTGTGCGCCGCCTGCTACGGCGGCTCCGATACGCAGAGCGATATCGATGAGGCCGGGACCAAACTCCTGCCGGATTCCGGAAGAGCCAAATAGCATACCCCTGTATAATCCCTTCTTTCCTAAAAAAAGGTATTCATCGGCCGTAGGGGCACCAGTGCTCGAGACAGAGGAGGCCGCTGACCCCGGCGGTCGATGGTCCGAGAAAGATCATCCGTTTCTTCCCGCGGAAACCGTCGATACAGGCCACTCCGGCGTCCGTAGTCATGCCGTCGCCGGCGACCAGGATGAGATCGGCAGCCTCCGGTGAATCGGCGATCTGGCCGGAAAGCGCCCGTTCGAGCACCGGCATCGGGTCGAGGAGGTAGACGCGTTTTCCGGCAACCTCGCGGGAGAGGTCTGCAAGGCAGGGGGCGTGGCAATCCGGGGTGCAGGGGCGGAGCCGCCGCGCAAGACAGAGGAACGCCGAGACGGTGTTGATGATCGCGCTCGCCGCCCCGCGCTGCCTCTGGTCCGTGAGCGGCGCGCCAAACATGAAGGAGATCCGGGTCTTCGCCCGGATGGGTTCATTCGTTATGAACTGCCCGCTCCGCCCGCCAAAGTGCCCCTCCATGCAGACCCCTCTCGGATACTGACAGACGTTCGCATCGTAGTTCACACAGAGATCGACAACGCCGCCCTCACATCCGCTATCCGTGAGAATATTTTCAAGTTTTCTGACCGCATCATGAAGAAAAGTCACTTTTATCCCTCCCTTTCGCATAGGATCGCCCGCACCGGCGACCCGTCGGCGCCGGCAAGGCGCAGCGGGAGCGCTACCATATTGTAGTCCCCCTCCGGTACATCTGCAAGGTCGAGCAGCTCGAGTATGACCGCTCCGCCCGAAAACAGCCGGCGGTGGATCGATCCGTCGCCGTCAAACCCCTCGATCGAGGGCGCATCGGTCCCGATGCAGGTGATAGCGGCCTCAACGATGAGGTCTGCCGCTTCAGAGGAGAGCGCCGGGTACCCGGGGTCGAACCGCTCCCGCCCTGAGAACCACGTCTTCAGGAGGAGTGTCCGGGTGCCGGCAAGGCGGCCGGCGAGGTGATCGGGACCGATGAGGGTCCCCACATCACTGCAGTCGAGCACCCGTGCCGGTCCTATCAGGATATCGAGCGGGATCCGATCGACCGTCCTCTCCCCCTCCAGGTAGTGCGACGGCGCATCGATATGCGTCCCCGAGTGCGTCCCGATGGTCATCTCCGTAACGCGGTACTGCCCGTTATCGATCTCGTTGAACCGGGGCTGGATATCACCCGGGTAGAGGATCGCGGCAGGCGAGAGAACGCGGGTGATATCATAGATGGTCATCGGAACCCTTCTCCCTGCCACCCGAACTGTCCGATCAACGGCACGAAGCAGACACCGCCGAGAGGGATCGTCTCCACCCTCCCATCTCTCTTCACGAGTTTGACAAGGTCCTGGCAGTCCCGCGGGCCGATGGGAGCGATCAACCGCCCTCCCTCGGCAAGCTGATCGATCAGGGGTTGTGGGATAGCCGGTGATGCCGCCGTGACGATGATGGCATCATATGGCGCCTCCGCCGGATAACCCTTCGTGCCGTCGCCGACGATCACCTTAACGCCGGCGACCCCTGCCCGGGCGAGGTTCTTTTGCGCCCGTCTGGCGACGCCCTCAAGACGCTCGATCGATATGACCGTCCCGGCGATATCGGCGAGGAGCGCCGCCTGGTAGCCGCTGCCGGCCCCGATCTCGAGCACCCGGTCCTGCGGCGAGAGGTCAAGCTGCCCGGTCATGACGGCGACGATGTAGGGCTGAGAGATGGTCTGCCCCTCACCGATGGGGAGCGGCCTATCCTCGTAGGCGGCGCGTTCAAGGCTCTTCGGCACAAAAAGGTGGCGCGGGACCTTTCGCATCGCGGCAAGCACTCGCTCATCCCTGACCCCCCGGGCCCGGATCTGGGTCTCCACCATCTCGTCGCGCTCCTCCCGGTAGGGGTCGGTCTCCGCCATCTCTTCTTCTCCATCAGAATCCGGATTCTGCTCTGTCTATAGCGGCATCGATCTGCTTTTGCAGGACATCAGGCAGGCCGCTGATCTTGACATCCAGGAACCCGCGTATAATGGTTGCGGTGGCCACCTCCTCGGAGAGACCCCGTGCCATGAGGTACTCGATCTCATGGCGGGCGATCTTGCCGACAGCGGCCTCGTGGGAGAGTTCGGTGCCGGTCAGTGTCCCTTCGATCTCAGGGATGGCGTGTATGATGCCGTCTTTCAGGATCAGCCCCTTGCACTCTATGTGGCCCCGCGTGTTATCTTTCTCGCCGAGGATATGCCCCCGGGATATGACCTTGCCGCCGGTGGTGATCGCCCGGGTGATGAGTTCGGTGCTCGTATGCTCGGCGGCGAGGATGGTCCGCGAGCCGAGGTCGAGGATTGAACCCGGTGTCGCGACGACTATGCTTGAGAACCGGGCCACGGCGTTCTTCCCGACAAGGCGCGCCGTTGGGTACATGTTTATCCGGTGAACCGGCTGCATGCAGACGTAGTTTGAGAGGAAGACGCCATCTTCCTCGATGATGATGGCGCTCCGCGGAAAGACGCTGATCCCCGGGTTCCAGTTGTGGATCATCGTGGATGTGACTTTCGCACCTTTGCCGACATATATCTCGGTCACGCCTATGTGTGCCCCGTGCTCTTTCTGCCAGGAGCTTGCGCAGCCGGATATGATGTGGATCTCTGAGCCTTCCCGCGCGACGAATATGTTGTGGACGTGCTGCACCGGCTCATCGCGGAGGAAGAGGCAGGCCTGGAGGGGCATTGCGACCTTTGCGCCCGGATGTGCGATTACGACGAGGCCCTGCGGGTTCTCCTGCCGTGCCAGGTACTGCGTATACTTGTCCTTATCCTTTGGCACGGCGTTCCAGTAGTAGTCCTTCACCCAGTCGTATTTCTCAAGGGCGGTCCTGATGGGGAGCATCTCGATCCCCTCGGCCCCGCAGGCGGTCTGGATCACGTTCTGATCGATCTGGAAGAAACTTCCGCACCGGTTCTTCATCCCGACCTCAAGGCCGGTCAGGGCGAGGCGTTCGCGGTCTTTTTCCGAAAGTTTCTCCATGTCGGTTACATCTGTTTGCAACGCAGACACTCTCCGTACCCTTTCTCTTTGACCACGCGCAGGATCTCGCGGGGGTTTCCGTGACACTGTATCCGGCCGTTGATCATGACGTGGCCCTGATCGGCCTCGAGATAATCGAGGATATAGCCGGTGTGGGTGATTATCAGGCCGCTTCTCTGCCGGTTGATTATGTGGATGTCTTTCTCGAGCAGGCCGGCAATCTCCCTGCCCATAAGGTTCATGTTCTCGAGGTCGACGCCACTCTCCGGCTCATCCAGCATGAGAAAGTCGGGCTGCTGGACCTTCAGTTGCAGGACTTCACTCCGTTTTATCTCGCCGCCGGAGAACCCGACATTGATGTCCCGGGTAAGGAAGCGCTCCATGTTGACCGACTGCGCGAGCGCCTCTACCGCATCCATCCCCATATGGGATGTGGCGGTGAGCAATTTCCCGAGTTTCAGCCCGGATATCGCAGGCGGGTGCTGAAACATCATGCCTATTCCGAGATGAGCCCGTTCGTGGATCGGCATGTGGGTGATATCTGTTCCCCGAAAGACGATGGATCCGGCCGTGGTCGTGTAGCCGCCAAACCCCATGATGGCTTTGAGCAGCGTGCTCTTTCCCGAACCGTTCGGGCCCATCAGGACATGAGTCTCCCCCTGCCCGATGTGGAGGTTGATATCGTGGAGCACTTCGGTGCCATCCACGCTCACGTGTAGATCACTGATATCCAGCATACGGCACTCCGCTCCATCTATTTGTCAGGGAATACATTAACACTTGCCAACGGAGCTATTGCCATTTCGGCCTCCATGTGAGCAAATCCGGTTTAAAATGATGATCTCTGTAAATTTCTCTCAGAACTCCGGATTGACGCCAAACAGAGCCTGAATATGCGGCCATCACACCCGACTTTCACTTTCACGGAGCTTGGCTCCGGGTTAAATAGCAGCCTCACCCTGTTCTTTGTATGGAAGAAACTTCGTTCACCACGTTTGCCTGCCTTGCCGAGCGGGCTGCCCGGTACCCGATCATCGTCCGGCGGAGCCAGATGTATAAGGTAACGTATGCCTGCACCGCCATCCCGGCGGGCCGCACCCCTCTTGAGGCCGAGGGGCGTGCGTAAGCCCTCTTCTCTTCTGCCGGCATCCTGGAGGGCTGGATCGGAATGAGGAGAGATTGATCATCAAGGGCGCCATGGGCCCGGCTTTGCCGCCTGAGTGCTGGCGACCGTGGCAGCCTCCAGATACGCCCGGGCGCGGAGGTATGACCCGGGCCGATCATGGGCGTGGGTTATGAGATGGTTATAGGTATCCACGGCAGCCCTCGACTCCGCGAGCAGGCTGTTGTAGGACTGCACCGCATCGTTGTACTCCCGGACTCTTCTGTTGTATTCCAGGATAAGGTGGTTGTGCTCCCGGCTCTCCCCTGGCCTGGAGAGGGCTGCCATCCGCTCACCGAAGGCCTCAAGAGATCTCTGTTCTGCATTGAGCTCCCGTGCGTGCAAAGCAAGTTCGGGCTCAAGTGCCCTGGCCCGGGCGAGGGATGAGGAGAGGGCGCGTTCGATCATCTGAATCTGGCCGCACCCTCCGTAGAGGCGCGATCCGCAGCCGACCGGGATCACGAGCGGATCTGAAGAGAGGGCCGTCCCTCTCGAGAGGGTCGCCGGCGGCATGCCTGCATAACTGATGTTCGTGGTCTCGATGTAGGCGTAAGTTGTATTCCGATAGTGGCACCCGGCGCTCTGCACACCAATCGCCATATGCGCCTCGGCCCCGAAATAAAGGAGAGCGACTCCGTAGCCTTCCCGTGCGAGGAGTCCGGCGAGGAGGAGGCTTTTGTCGTCACAGTCACCTTCGGCGTCCACATAGGTCTCGATGGGAAACTTCGGTTCGATTATCGATGTGTCGGTCCTGTAGGGGATGGATTGCACGAATACAGCGATCAGTTCGAGGTAGCGGTCGTCATCGAGGTCCATCCGATCCCGTATCCCGCGGAGAGCCGCAAGCAGATCTGCATAGAAGGGTTCCTGATGGGAGTCATCGATGAACGCCCGGTAGTAGATCGGGATCCACTCCTCCTCTGAGAGGTCTCTATAGAGGTAAAGTCTCCTGTCCGCCTCTTTTGCCCCGGCATAGACCGCCGGATCGGGATCGATCCGGATCGTCTCCATCCCGTCTTCGAAGGGGAAGATGTGGACCGGCAGGTCGATGGGATCTGCTCCTTTGACAGGGATTATCGCCGGCGGGGCGGTCGACGGGAGGATATCCATGCACCCGGCGCCGAGGGCCGTGGCGACGAGGATAAGGAGCAGGACCGGTATGGTTCGTCTTCTCGTCATGGTATCGGGGGTGACCGGGGATGCCGGGCGTTATGCCTGCCAGGGTAGAGGATGCTGCCGATGCAAGATGGGACCTCTCTGATCATCACATCTCCTCATTGCCTGCGGGAGTATTTATGCGCGCGCCGCCATTCCGGGCGAACGTTCATGTAGGTTGCGGTTATAGCCACCACCGGATGGAGGGAGAGCATATGGATATATTCGAACAAATTCCGGTGGATGTGAGATGGAAACTGGCCGCCCGGGAGGTCTCCGCTCTGCCGCTTGCCTACCGGAGAGCCATCAGGGACGGCGCCGACGACCATCTCTACAACGAGGTCGAGCGGGCGGTATGGCAAGAGCAGGGCAGGGAAGCGGGCGTCATCGCCCGTGCGTTTGGCATGCCGATCCATGATGCGCGGGGGGTTGCGGAGGCGTTTGCGGCGGCAACCCGGGTCTTCTTCGGGCCCGGATACCGGTACGATATCAGGGACTCCGGGCCGGACGAGGCGCTACTGACCGTCCGGGAGTGCGCGATGGCGGCAAGGGCAAACGAGCAGGAGGAGGATCCGCTCATCGCCTGCAATGCCTGCCATGCCTACTCAAACGCCGCGATCTCTGCTCTGAACCCGAATTATACGCTGAAATACCAGGGTGGCATATGTGCCGGAGATCGAACGTGCTCAATCGCGGTGAGGCCGGCGCGCCGGGAGTGACGCTCTCGCTCACCCTCACGCCATATCGAACACATTTGAGTGCTGCGGGATCCAACTCTCTGTCGGCGGATGGACCACATGTTTGACCGGACAGGGAGGGGATGGCGGGCCGGGGAGCGCAGGCTGCCCCCTCCCTCCGACTGCGATCAGGCCCGGCGCCTCCGTGACGATCTTGCCGCCGGCTGCCGGGGCAGAACCATCGAGGACCTCTTCTGCGGCCGGGAAGTTCTGTGCCCCTCCGGGAGGTGCTACGTCCTTGAATCCCGGTGCCTTGCAGAGGGCCTCGGCGGTCGCGACCCGGACAGGGCTATGGCAGCCATCCTTTCAGACCTCACCCTGGTCCCTGGCATCGGCGTGGCGACTCAGGAGAGGCTGCAGCGAGAGGGTTACCGGACGATCGCCGATCTTGCGCGGCATCCCCTCTACCGCCAGGATGCCGCGCGGTTCCTCGATGCGGTGGCAAGGAGAGATACCCGGAGCCTCACGGGGTGGATCGGGCGGCGGCACCGGTGCTCTGATCCGCTCCTCATCGAGGCCAGCCGGTTCCATGCCCCCGAGACGCTCGTCTTCCTCGATATCGAGACGCTGGGGCTCTCTTCCCGGCCGATCATCCTCATCGGGCTCGCGCGGGTGGAGGGCAAAGAGATCGCCATCCGCCAGTACCTTCTCAGGTCCCTCGATGAGGAGAAGGCGGCGCTCACCGTCGCTCTTCCCGATCTGGAAGCTGAGGGTGCGGCCCTCGTCACCTTCAACGGCCGGGCGTTTGATCTTCCGTTCATCCGGGAGCGGCTTGCCTGTTACGATATCCCGGCAGATCTTGGGGCACCCCACTTCGATGCCCTTCTCTTTGCCCGGCGGCGCTGGAAGGGCTCAGTCTCCGCCTGCCGGCTCAGCGCGCTCGAGACCGAGGTCCTCGGGATCGAGCGCGAGGACGATCTCCCCGGCGCGATGGTGCCGGAGTTCTACAACCTCTACCGCCGGACCGGAAACCCCGGCCCCCTCGTCCCGGTGGTGGAGCACAACCGGCAGGACCTTGTCTCGCTTATCAGGCTCTTTGCACTTCTGCGTGGGGATGGCGATGGATAGGTGGGAGGATGCGCTTCCTCCCTCCCGGTTGAAACCGGGGATTTCCGCGCTGTGGCCTTATGATCCTGGCGTCTCCTGGAACCCAGGGCCGAAACCATCAAATTCTCATCCGCTGTTACCGGTACCGGGATATCGCCATGAGCATCATACTCGTTCCCATCGGAAAGGTCGATCCGGTAGAGATACAGGCGCTCCAGGCCTCCCTGGCGGCGGCGTTCTCCAGAGATGTGGTCTCCAGGAAGAGGGTTCCGCTCCCTGCAGCCGCGCGGAACGCCGCCCGTGACCAGTATGATGCGGAGGCGGTGCTCCAGCATCTCTCGCTCTCAGGGGAGACCGGCGGTTGTGATCGGGTGCTGGGAGTCACCGAGATCGACCTCTACCTTCCGGGCATGAACTTCGTCTTTGGCCTTGCGGGCCGGAGAACCGCCGTGATCTCCCTCTGCCGCCTCCGGCAGTCGTTTTACGGGCTTCCGGAAGACCTCGCTCTCTTCCGGCGCCGGGTCGTCGTGGAGGCGGTGCATGAACTGGGGCACACCTTCGGCCTTGCCCACTGCACCGATCAGCGGTGTGTAATGCATTTCTCAAACGCCATCGCCGGAACCGATACAAAGGGGCCGGAATTCTGCCCCGTCTGCCGTCCGAAGGTCCGCGCCGGGGAGACTGCTGGACGGTGACACAAAACCTGCTCATCACCGGGCGGCCCGGTTCCGGGAAGACGACGCTCATACGCCTTCTTGCAGAGCGCCTTGCTGATTGCCAGCCGGTCGGGTTCTACACCGTCGAGGTCAGGGAAGGGGGAGTGCGGGTGGGGTTTGACCTCGTGAGCCTTGCCGGGGGCCGGCAGCCTCTTGCCCGCACAGAGTATCCGGGCCACTGCCGCGTGGGCCGTTACGGGGTCGATATCGAAGGGTTTGAGGAGTTCCTGACATTCATCCCGTTCTTTGCACCGGGCGTCCGTCTCGTGGTCGTCGATGAGATCGGGAAGATGGAGTGCTGTTCGGAGATCTTTCGCCGGGCCGTACGGGATGTGCTCGATGCTCCCGCTCCCTGTGTTGCGACGATCGCAGAGCGGGGCATCCCGGGCCTTGCCTGGATCAGGGCCCGGGCGGATGTCCGGGTCGTGGAGGTGACCCAGTCGAACCGTGATGGTCTCCTGCCGGAACTTGGGAGGGAGGTGCGGCACCTGGCAGGCGCGGGGCCGGGGGGAGTGGAATAAGATGGAAATGTTTGGCACAATTCTTGTGAGAAATCGAAGTAGCTTTCTGGGATGCCGCGCTTGTCCCGAATAATTGGGTTATCGATGAATTGTATATTCACGACGCAATTTAAATGCAATTTCACGAGATATGGTAAATATCGCCATATCTCGTGAAACTGGGGGTAAAATGCAGAAATCCCAAAACACAATGTTTATATTCTATTATTCTGACCTTAACAATTGCCCCCAATACATTTTTCCGATGTTCCCCCGCCCCTCAGATTGCCCCGGCGTTGTTACCTGCTGTCGCGCCTTCTTTCACATCCATATGGCGTTTGAGGCCTTCCAGGGCCGCCCGTTCGATCCGCCGGATATGCATGGGAATGCGCCGGAGGTCGATTCTTCCCCTGACGTAAGTTGGGTGGCTCCCTGACCCGCGATCCTGAACAGGATTATTCCGTTTGGCTATGCGCGAGATCTTCGGCGCCTGCATACCACGGGCAGACCCGAGATAAGCGCCGCCTGCTGAAACTATGATATCTGCAATTTCCCGAGATTTCGTCAAAACCTTAATTTTGGTTGAGAATCTTTGTGGTGCGATCAATCTTTCCGATCGAGAGCAGGATCAAACCATGAACCGGTTACTGATAGTCTCAAACAGGCTTCCGATCAGCGTCACCCGGAAGAACGGTGACTTCCGCCTGCAGCGGAGCGTCGGTGGTCTTGCCACGGGGGTCGGCTCTTTCTACAAATCGTACGAGAGCCTCTGGGTCGGCTGGCCCGGCATGAACGTTCAGAGGAAGCATGAAGAGGAGAAAGACCGCATCATCGATACGCTCAGGAGAGAGCGGTGTCACCCGGTCTTCCTCTCCTCCTACGACATCAAGCACTACTATGATGGGTTCTGCAACAACACCCTCTGGCCGCTCTTCCACTATTTTAGCCTTTTTACTGATTATGACCCGAAGACGTGGACCGTCTACCAGAGGGTGAACGAGAAGTTCTGCGATGCCGTGATGGAGGTGGCCCGGCCCGACGACATCATATGGATCCACGACTACCACCTGATGCTTCTGGCGCAGATGCTCCGGGAGCGCCTGCCCGATGCGGAGATCGGCTATTTCCACCACATCCCCTTTCCATCGTTTGAGGTATTCAGGAACCTTCCCTGGAGAAAGGAGATCCTCACCGGCCTCCTTGGAGCGGACCTCATAGGGTTTCATACCTACGGTTACGTCCGCCACTTCCTCTCAAGTGTCCGGCGGGTCCTCGGGCACGAGCACTCCTTTGGGGAAGTCCGGACCGGCACCCGGGTGGTACGAACCGACCTCTTCCCGATGGGCATCGATTACCACCGGTTTGCCGACTCCGCGGGCAGCACCCCGGTTCAGAAGGAGATTACGAGGGTCCGGCAGAAGTATGGAAGTCGTAAGATCGTTCTTTCGTTCGATCGCCTCGACTACACAAAGGGGATCCCGCTCCGGCTCGAGGCCTTCGATACGCTCCTTGAGAGAAAGCCGGAGTATCAGGGGAAAGTCTCCCTCGTCCTCGTCGCCGTCCCATCCCGGGCCAGCGTCGGCCGTTACCAGGCGCTGAAGAAACGGATCGATGAGCTCGTCGGCCGGATCAACGGGAAGTATGGGACGACCGACTGGGTTCCTGTCCGCTACTTCTATAACTTCCTCCCGTTTGAGACACTCGTTGCGTTTTACAGTGCCGCCGACGTTGCCCTGGTGACACCTCTCCGGGATGGGATGAACCTGATGGCAAAAGAGTACATCGCCACCCGGACGGACGGCACCGGGGTGCTCATCCTCTCTGAGATGGCGGGGGCGGCCGAGGAACTCGGCGAGGCTATCATCGTCAACCCAAACGACCAGGATGCGGTGATCGAGGCGATCGAGGCGGCGCTCGCCATGCCGGAGAAGGAGCAGATCGAGCGGAATAGGACCATGCAAAGAAGGCTGATGCGCTATGACATCGAGCGCTGGGTCAGCGACTTCCTCGCCCGCCTCGGCGATGCACGGGCAATCCGGGTCGAGCGTTCCGAACAGATCATCACCCCGGCCATCCGGGATCAACTGATCGCCGGCTACGCTTCTGCCACCGATCGGCTCTTGCTCCTCGATTACGACGGTACACTGGTGCCTTTCGCCGTAAAACCACAGAAGGCGGTGCCGGGCAATGCCACAAAAGAGGTGCTCGAGGCCCTCTCCCATGTGCCGGGGAACGAGGTGGTGGTGATCAGCGGTCGGGATCGGTATACACTGGATGCCTGGTTCGGAAAGATGGATATAGGGCTCATCGCCGAGCACGGTGTCTGGACGAAGGAGCGTTCGGGGAAGTGGCGGATGCACGAAGGACTCTCCAGCGACTGGAAGGACGAGATCTACCCGCTCCTCGAACTCTACACGGATCGCACGCCCGGCGCGTTCATCGAGGAGAAGGATTTCTCCCTCGTCTGGCACTACCGGAGGACTGAACCGATTCTCGGCGCGCAGAGGGCAAAAGACCTCAAAGACGACCTCCTGCACCTGACATCGAACCTCAACGTCGGTATCATGGAGGGAAACAAGGTCATCGAGATCAAGAACACCGTAGTCGACAAAGGTAGAGCGGCGTTAAGCTGGGTCTCCCAGCATGCCTGGGACTTCATCCTCGCCATCGGGGACGATCGAACCGATGAGGATCTCTTTGCGGTGATGCCGCCTGATGCCTACTCGATCAAGGTCGGGCTCGCCCCGAGCAGGGCCCGTTTCAACCTGGTCGCCCAGCGGGATGTCCTGCCCCTGCTCAGGAGATGCATCGGATCCGCCAGTGACGGCACGACCTGGAAAAAAGAGAAACCGGGGCGGGAGGAGGGCCTTATCGGCTCGGTTGCTCCGGTATGACGGATCTCACCGTCAGAAAGACCGGGCCGCGGAGATCCACCTTTTTGTTGTGGTCGGTGATGTAACGCATCGCGTACTCTTCTATACGCAGGTTGATGTCTGAGGGCAGTTTGGCCATCTTCACCTGGATGCGGGTCTCCTCCCCGCATCGTGCGGCCTCCTCGATCCGGGCGGCGGCGAGGTTTGCTGCGGCATCGAGGTAAGTTATGCCGGTAGAGGCCCCATTCTGCCGGACTTCCGCCCACTTTTCGGTGTCGGGGACCCCGAGCACCGAGCCGTTGTGAACGTAGACCTCGTTTGCGCAGGCTGGCCCGCAGAGTTTCGTGTTGGACTCGGGTTCCTCGACGATCACCTCGACCATTCTTCCGGCAACCTCGCCTCTCCACGCGGCAAACGCGCACGGGCCGGGTGCGGCGGCGTGTTGTGTGGCCACATCGCGGATCGCCTCCGCCACCCGTTTCCCGGCAGTCGATGCCGGTTCCTCACGGAGGTGGACGGCGCCCGCTATATCGCGGTCGGAGAGTGCCTGCGGGTAGAACTGCGGGTAGGTGAGCTCGCGGATATCGTTAGACTGGCAGGCGATCATGGCGAGCCGCTCCACCCCAAGGCCGAGGTTCATCACCGGCACGCCGATACCGTACTCCGCGAGCGCCGAGGGCGAGTAGATCCCGAACGTGGCGACCTCGACCCAGTTGAGGACCGGATGACGGGCGTAGACCTCCGTCTGGGTCCCGGGCATGTAGTACTTCGAGCGCTTCTCGTCGGGCTGGAACCGGAACTCGGTGAACCCGAACGCCGAGAGGAGGGCTTCGCTGACGGCTTTCCCCTCTTCGAGGGTGACGTCCTCCCCCGCGACGACGCAGGAGGCCGAGTGGTAGG
>CAYPRO010000023.1:0-36270 GCA_964413225.1 uncultured Methanoculleus sp.
TGACCGACCAGTAGGGGTTGCTGAAGTTGACCTTCTCCAGCCGCTCGGGGGTGATAGACATGCCCGCGTAGACCATATCGATCTTGCCCGCCTGGAGGGTGGGTATGATGGCATCCCAATCTACCGGCAAGAACGTCACCTTGATGCCTTTCTTCCCGGCAATCCACTTCATGGAGTCGACATCGAAGCCCTGGGCGTTGCCGTCCTTGTCGATGTAACTGAACGGTACGTAAGAACCGTCTATACCGACGATGTAGGAATCTTTCAGTCCCGATCCACCGGCCTGACCGGTCGTGCCGGTGCACCCTGCACCGATGACTGCCAGCAGTGCGACCATACAGGCAAGCACTGTAAGAATACCATGCATTCTCATGGAAGAGGGGTTAGTTAGGTAAGTAAGAAGAACCTTCTGATCTGACACCGGAGAATGGTCGGTTCACCTCATCCCGTAGCCATGCCATCCCCGATGCATATACCCAGCCTTTCACCCACGGGAAGGCGCCTGCCGGTCGAAAACCTCCCGGTTGCTGCCGATCGGGCCGTATCCGGGTGGCACGGGCTCTTTCTCCCGCCGCCATAGAGGCGATAAGTTTTTATTGCATCTTGCCCATCGGGGGTCGCCCTCACGTAAGGGGCAGGGATACGTTGGTGAGACATATGCCAGGTATGAAGAAATCGTCAGGTGTTGCCGGGACAATACATGAACTTGACCCGCAGATCATCGAGGTGAGCACCTCGGGGATAGATTATCCCGCATCGAAGAGCGACCTCCTCGACCGGGCGAGGGGATCTCAGGCGCCCCAGATCGTCATCGATGCTATACACCAGTTCGAGGACAGGGATTACAAAGACCCGGAAGATGTGAAGGCCGAGTTCAAGAAGATCGCGCAGAAGTAGGCTTTTTTGGCCGCAGGTGTCGCTTTCCGGCACCTGTCCGGCCGACCACAGAGTCGGGTGGCGCTCCTGCGGAGCGATTCGAAAAGGATCCAGGATCAACCCCGACACCGGTTTCCGCCACATTTATCCCGCTTGAGGGTAGACGGCACGGCATGCTCATCATAGGACACCGCGGGGCCGGGGCTCTCGCACCGGAAAACACCCTCCTTGCCCTGCAGAAGGGTATGGCGTGCGCCGACTTCGTCGAAATCGACGTCCACCTCACGAAGGACGCTATCCCCGTTGCCATACACGACGCCACCGTCGACCGGACGACGGACGGGTTCGGGCCGGTCGAAGGCTACACCATAGAGGAGTTAAAGAAGCTGAATGCGGGCGAAGGGGAGAGAATCCCGACTCTTCGCGAGGTTCTCGACATTGTCCACGGGCAGACGGGGCTGATCGTCGAGATCAAGGTACCCGGGACCGAGGCGATCGTCGTCTCGGTGCTCATGGATCGGATGCCGCAGAGGCTCATCCTGACATCGCTCAACCCGGAGAGCGTTGCTATGGCAAAGAACCTTCTCCCGGGCGTGCAGGTGGGTCTCATATCCGTAGCGGCCATCGACGATCCCGCCAGGGTCGCCCGTCAGGTGCAGGCAGATCTCATCCTCCCGCTATGGGGCTATCTCACGCTCGATATGGTGGAGCAGATGCACGATGCCGGGCTGCTCGTCGTTCCCTGGACACTGGATGCGGAGGATGATCTCGAGGAGGCGGCCCAGCTCGGCGTCGACGGTCTCCTGACCGATGACCCCTGCGGCGCACGGAGGTACCTCGAGAGCCGGGGTATCGAGGGGCGGGGTATCGAACACCCGGCTCAGGCGAGGTGACCCGCCGGATCAGTCGCCAGGGAACGCGAGCGTGGCTGCCATGGCGTTATTGGCCCGGCTGGTGTCCTTGCAAAGAGGACGACGATAGGTATATCCGAGACGACGATGCCGGCAAAATCGGCATCCAGAAGAATGGGTTCGGGATCGATCAGGTCGTTGAAGCGGACCTGCCGGGTCCGCCGGGACAGCATACTCCATCTCGTCGAACCGGAGCGTGCGGACCTTTGCAATCACCTCGTTGCTCCACCCGATCCTCTCCTCGACGAGTCTGGCGTAGGGGATACTCTCCAGCGCGCTCCCGGGAGGATCCATCGTCCTGAGCTTCACCCGGTCGCTCTATCCGTGCCGGCGAGAAACGGAGGCTTCCCAACCAGTTCTCCCACGTATCCGCCATTATAACGCCGCTCCGGGGTCAGACGAGCGTTCCCGGCAGGTGTTTTAGGAGCCATGCCCTCACATCGACGGCGAGGCTCTCGGGCATCTCGTCTAGGGTGTGGCCCGCCCCTTCGTATATGACCAGGCGTCTGGGCTCATGGGCGCGCTGGTAGACATCCTCCGATGACCGGGGAGAGAGGACCGTATCTGCATCCCCGTGGATCAGGAGGATCGCCGCACGCCCCGCGAGATTGGCAACCGGTTCGGTTCCGGCCGACTGGGTGGATATGGTGACGACGGCCCGGGCGTGGGGGTCGCCTGCCGCCGCCTGGATCACCACCGCTCCTCCGAAGGAGTGCCCGACAAGCCCGATGGCTTCGGCGCCCTGGCTCTCTAAGTAGCGCATGCCAAGGACCGTATCGACGACCGACTCCACAAGGTCGGTCGGGTGTCGGTAGCGCACCCAGAGCGCGCTTATTCGATCGCCTCGGAGATCCTCTGCCAGGCGCTGGTAGAGTCCCTGCCCGGGGCTATCAAACCCGCCGCCTATGCCCCCCACCATGATGACGCCGGCACGTGCGCCTTTTGCCTCGTAGTAACGGCAGACGGTCGTCCCCCGGTCGGTCTTTATGTCCACGATATCGTAGGCCTCACCGATCTTCTGGCTCCTCTCCACATCCGCATGGCGAACCTCGATGTGCACATCATCCAGATCGATCGCAGTCGTCCCGAGCATGGGGGAGAATGGCTATGGTGCTACTTCTCCTTTGCGGCCCATAACCCGGTATTGCCTGGAGGATGTGGGGATGATCCGCCCCGCGTGAGAAAGGGACTGCAGAGCACGCCGCGTGCAGGGTATCACACTATCCCGTGCAGAAAGTACATTACTATTGATTACCAATTATAATTCATAATGGATAAAATAGAGCACAATCTCTTTCAACCGACACCCGCGATATCTGCCGATACCGTGGAGTCTGACGCCGATCTCCTTGATGCCTACTCCCGGGCCGTCGTCCGGGTCGTCGGATCCGTGGGGCCCGCGGTCGTGAGCGTTGTCGTGGGAAAGAACTCTCTGAACCGGGGTGGCGAGCAGATCGGGGCCGGTTCGGGCGTTATCGTGGCACCGGACGGCTACATACTGACCAACAACCACGTCGTGCAGGGGGCGGGCCGGATCGAGGTTCGTATGGCCGACGGGACCGCTCTTCCCGCGCGCCTGGCCGGGGCCGATCCGGCGACCGATCTGGCCGTCCTCCGTGTCGATGAGAGCGGTCTTTCCTGCGCTCTCTTCGGTGACTCCGGAGCGCTCTCGGTCGGCCAGCTCGCCATAGCCATAGGTAACCCGCTCGGCTTTGACTCGACCGTCTCGACGGGGGTTCTGAGTGCTCTTGGCCGGGCGCTCCGGAGCCGGGACGGTCGCCTGATCGAGAACGTCATCCAGCACACCGCGCCCTTAAACCCCGGTAACTCCGGTGGTCCCCTGGTGGACTCGCGCGGCCGGGTCATCGGTATCAACACCGCCATCATCCCCATGGCCCAGAGCATCTGCTTCTCGATCCCGGCAAACACCGCTGCCTGGGTTCTCCCGCACCTCATAGCCGACGGCAGGGTGCGGCGCGGCTACATCGGCATAGCCGGCCAGTCACGACCTCTAAAACGATCGCTCGTCACCGCTCTCGGGCTTGCCGGGAACCAGGCGGTCGAGGTCGTATCGGTCTCGCGGACAAGCCCCGCCGGCCGTGCTGGTCTTCGGCCGGGCGATCTGATCGTGGCGATCAACGACACCGGCGTTGGGTGCGTGGACGACCTGCACCGGTTCCTCGCCACCTGGCCCATCGCAGAACCGGCAACCCTGACGCTTGTCCGGGGGCAGCAGAAGGTTCGGCTCCCGATCACGCCGATCGAGGCCGTCGCGTGCCCCGCCGGGTGAGGTCACGGTATCCAGGTGATCCGGGGCTCACGCCTTCCTGGTTTTGGCTGCAGGGGTGCAGGGTAGCCGAATATAAGGGGCGCCACGATCTGGTGGTCATCGGGGACTTTCAGCGCCGCGAGGAGACCGGGGTTCTGCTGGACGAGGGTCGCCGAACCGACCCAGCAACTGCCGATGCCGAGCGCCCAGGCGGCAAGCATCATGTTCTCCGCGCAGAGCGTGCAATCGATGACACTTGAAACGATCTTCTGGGCGCCGAGGACCAGAACCAGGACCGGGGCGTTGTAGAATATGCTGTATCGAGGGTCTTTGAGCGCCAGAAGAAACTCTTCTGTGCCGGGCCGATCCTCCTCCTCCAGCCTCTCGATGAGGATCGGCCTGCAGTAGTCGGATGCCCGGCGCATAAGGTCTCTATCCTTCACGACCACGAACTGCCAGGGCTGAAGCCCGAGGGCGTTCGGGGCCTGGACGCCCGCGGCGATGATCGCCCTGAGGGCCTCGTCCGAAACCTCCCGATCGGCGTAGTCTCTGATGCTCCGGCGCTCCCGGATCACTGAGAATATACCGACAGTCTCTATCTCCGTCACCATATGTTCCCACTCGGAAGGCCGATCATATATGCATTGAGTCTCCTCAGGAGAGGATGGAGAACCTGTCGAACTTTCCTGTGTACTCCTCCTTCACGATCTCCACATCATCGACCCGGGCCGCGGCCGGTCCCCGGCGGGAGAACCCGATCATCCGCTGCACAGCCCCCTCCTCGCCCTCAAAAACCGCCTCCAGACGGCCGTCGGGGAGATTTCGGACCCATCCGGTGATACCGGCATCCCGGGCCTCATCCTCCACGGCCCACCGGAACCCGACACCCTGTACCCTCCCGGTGACCAGCACGCGCGTCCGCACCTGCATGCACCAGGGTTCGGCGGCGATAAGACTTATTCCTGTCGGGCCTGCCGGGGATGTTTCTCCACGGGATGGCGGGGAAGGTCGCAAAACTCAGCCTGAAGCCGGGCATGCTTGAAATACTATCTGGATATTGGGTCATAACCCTTTTTATCTGCTCAGAACTCAAAACGTAAGGTAACTTTACACAGCACCAGAGATACATGATGGATTCACATCAGGAACAGGCTCCCGGCAGCCTGCCGGCGCCCGGCACCTCAGAAGACGGTCTTCTCATGGCAGATGGTGACCGGAAGGTTCTCTGGTGCAATCCGGCCCTTGCACGTATCCTTGGTATCCGGGCGGAGGAGATCATCGGTACGGATCTCCTCTCTCTCATCGATGGGTATATCCTGCCAACCATCGAAGATGCGGTCTTTGCAGGATTGATCCGGCAGGCACTCCTCGATGGCGCGGATCTACCCGAGATCTGCTACAGCACCGGAGCGCCCGGCGGCACCCGGCGTTTGAGGGCGATCTCGGCCGTGCCGGTCCTTGATGGGCAGCGCCTCATCAGGATCCGGGATGCCACGGGAGATCTGGATGCGCACCGCTTCAGGACTGCTCTTAGCCGTTCACCGGTGGTCGTCTTTGCGCAGGATAAGGATCTGCGCTACATCTGGTCCTACAACCAGCAATTTATGCCCACGGACGAGTCCATCATCGGGCTGCGGGACGAGGAGGCCTTTCCTGAGAGCGGGGCGCATCTTACTGCACCCAAGCGTCGGGTTCTCGAGGCGGGGGAGACAGTGCGGACGACAACGACGCTTGCCATCGACGGAGACCTGCACGTCCGGGATCTGACGCTCAGCCCCATCCGGGATGCGGAGGGCAGGATCACCGGGGTCACCGGGACAGCCTTTGATGTGACGGAGAGGGATCGGGCCGAGGCGGCGCTACGGGAGAGGATGAACGAGCTTCAGTGCCTCTACACGATCACGCGCCTCGTCGAGGTGCCGGGTATAACGCCCGAGGGGCTCCTGCAGGCGGTGGCCGATACCCTCCCCTCCGGCTGGCAGTATCCGGACGACACCGCGGTGCGGATCCGGGTCGGCGCCCGGGAGTATCGCCGGGGCGGGGTGGAGGAGACGCCCTGGAGAATGGTAAGCCCGATCATCGTCTGCGGCGAACTGGACGGAGAGGTCGAGGTCCGGTACCTCAGCGAGAAGCCGGAGGCGGCCGAGGGCCCGTTCCTTGCAGAGGAGCGGATGCTGCTCGATGCCGTTGCGGAACGCCTCGGCCGGATCATCGAGCGGTTTCAGACTGAGGCGGCCCTCCGGAGGAGCGAAGCAAAGTTCCGGGGGATCGCCCAGAGGAGCTTCGATCTCATCGCCACATCCTACCTGGACGGGGGACTGAACTACATATCACCGGCTATGGAGCGTATACTCGGATATTCCCCCGAAGAGATGAAAGGGACTGTCTGGGAGGACTATATTCTCCCGGCAAGCCTCCCGGTATGGGAGGAGGGGTGCCGAAGGGTGCTCCAGGGGAGATCGGTTGAAGGGCTCCAGATCGAGGTCCGGCGGAAGGATGGGGAGACCGCCGTGCTGGAGGTGAACGGGTCACCTATCGTAGAGAAAGGGGTGATTGTGGGTTTCCAGGCCGTAGGGCGGGATATATCCGAGCGGATCTTCTACGAGCGGCTCAGAGACCAGGCCCTCGACCTGAACGCGCAAAACATTGCCCGGTTCGCCGTCCTTGCCGATCACGTCCGCCACCCTCTCCAGGTGATCCTGGGGGTCGCGGATCTGCTCGACGACGAGAAGACCGCGGCGATACTCCGCGAGCAGGTCAAGAGGATCAACGCACGGATAAGCGAGCTCGACCGCGAGTGGGTGGAATCAAGGAAGATCCGCGAGTTCCTGAAACGCTACGAGCTCTGAAGTCCTCATACCCGCCTCTGCCTTCCGTTATTGGGATGGCGCTTTGCCGGTATCGCCTCCAGAATTGCGACGAGCACCTCCGGGAGGAGCGTACCCTTCTTCCCGACGACATCGATTGACCGGATGGCGGATGGGTGTGCGACAAGAACGTAACTCTCGCCAAAGAGGTCGAGGCCGCCCCGGGCGAAGTCGTCGAGCGAGAGAGGGACCGAGGGCCCATCGAAGGATGGGCTGCTTGAGACCGGGCAGACGGTCAGGCGCCCGTCTTCTCCGGCCGCGATGACCACCGCCGGCCGGACCTTTTCTTCGCCATCTCTTCCAATCCGGACGGCGGCTAAAAGAACGTCGCCGCCGGCATACCGCCCCATGGGAAGAGGGGTTGATCTCGATGAGCGATAAGAGAACCGGTTTTGAGGGGTCCGCCTGATTGTGCTGGCACTCCGGGGGGGTACGCATACTTCTCCGACGATCCCCACCCCGCCCGGCCTTCGCGCTCCTCCCCTGCCCCTCCGGGCGGGGGCAGTGCAGGGTGATACCCGGGAAAGGCCGTATCCGGGGCTTATCCCCATACACTGGACCGTGGGGGTATCACCATGGAGAGGCTGTGGAGATATCGCCATGGAGAGGCCGCCATGGAGAGGCCGTGGGGGGTGCAATACGAGAGAGATCGACAATCTCCTCCATCGATAGCCTATTGAGGGCTGGCTACACCCGGAGCATTCGAGCGTTCACAGCGACGATCACCGTGCTTGCGCTCATCAATACTGCTCCGACCGCCGGGGTGAGGAGGATGCCGGCACCGGAAAGGACGCCGGCAGCAAGCGGTATGGCGACGACGTTGTAGCCGGTCGCCCAGAGGAGGTTCTCAAGCATCTTCCGGTAGGTCTTCTTTGATAGATCGATGGCCGCCGCCGCATCCCGGGGATCGCTTCGGACGAGGACTATATCGGCACTCTCCACGGCCACATCGGTCCCCGCCCCTATGGCGATGCCGATATCGGCCTCGATGAGTGCCGGCGCATCGTTGATCCCATCGCCCACCATAGCCACCCGGTAACGGCTCTGCACCTCCCGGATCTTCTCCGCCTTCTCATGGGGCAGGACGCCGGCGAAGAACTCGTCGAGGCCGAGCTCCCCTGCAACCCACGCGGCGACATCATGGTTATCGCCGGTGAGCATCATGCACCGGATGCCCATCGCCGCAAGGCGTCGAACCGCCTCTCCCGACTCCGGCCGGATGATATCCGCGAGAGCAAACGCTCCTGTAATCCGGCCGTCATCGATGAGGAAGACGACGGTCTTTCCCTGCCGCTGGAGCACCCCGACACGCCCATCCCCGATCGTCATCCCCCTCTCCGCGATGTAGCCGGGGCCGACCACACCGACCGATCGGCCGGCGATCTCCCCCTCGACGCCCTTCCCCGGTATAGCCCGGAAGGCATCGAGAGGGAGGAGGGAGAGGTTTTTCTCCTCCGCGCTCCGGACGATGGCACGGGCGAGGGGGTGCTCGGAGTGCGCCTCCACCGACGCTGCCGTCCTGATGATATCATCCTCCGTCGCGCCGCCGAATGCGAGTATATCCGTGACACCAAACCTCCCCGTCGTGAGGGTTCCTGTCTTGTCGAAGACAACCGCCCGGATCTCTCTTGCCCGCTCAAACGCGCTCCGATCGCGTATGAGGAGACCTGAACGGGCGGCAAGCGCCGTTGAGACCGCGACAACGAGCGGGACGGCGAGGCCGAGAGCGTGAGGGCAGGCGATGACCATCACGGTCGCGGCCCGCTCCACAGCAAACCCTGTGCCCTCCCCGAGTGCGAACCAGACCGCAAACGTCACCGCACCGACCGAGAGGGCGATCACCACCAGGAGGAGCGCCGCCCTATCGGCGAGATCCTGAGTTCGCGACCGGCTCTCCTGCGCCTTCCGGACGAGGTCGATCACCTCTGCAAGATAGGTCTTTGCGCCCGTCTTCCTGACATCGACGACGATCGAGCCTTCGGTGTTGATCGATCCGCCGATTACCGTATCGTCGGGCTGTTTCTCAACCGGCTTTGACTCTCCGGTGAGCATCGCCTCGTCGACGCTCGCCGCCCCCTCGACCACCACGCCATCCGCCGGCACCTTCTCCCCCGGCCGGACGAGGACACGATCGCCCGGGACGAGCCTATCCACGTGCACATCCTCTATTCTTTCGTCATCACGGACCAGGTGCGCCCCCGACGGCATGACTCTGACGAGCTCCTCAAGCGCCCTCGACGCCCCGAGGACCGAACGCATCTCCACCCAGTGCCCAAGAAGCATGACATCGATCAGGGTGGCAAGTTCCCAGAAGAACCCCTCCCCGCCGATGAGACCGAGGGTGACTGCCAGACTGTAGACGTAGGCGACGGTGATTGCAACGGCTATGAGCGTCATCATGCCGGGCATCCTTACCCGGAGTTCGCTCACGAACCCGCCAAGGAACGGCCACCCGCCGTATATGTATATGGCTGTTGCGAGAGAAAGCAGGATGTAACCCGATCCCGGGAATGTGACGGGGAGCGGATGGATCGGCACCGAAAGGAGGAGGATCGGGACGGTCAGAATGATCGATATGATTGACCGTCGTCGGAACTCCTCGAGGGTGCGGCGGTGGGTTGCAGGAGGCCCCTCTCGATCCGCCTCCCCATGCTCCATATCAATCCCTCCGCTCCAGCTCGTTCTCACGCTTCCAGAACCCCTCCTCATCCATCTCGCCGCGCGGGTAGCGCTGCCGGAGTAGATCCGTCGCCGTATCACCGATCTTTACCGGCCGCATGCCTCCTGGCACGCGGATGACCGGATAGAGTGTGAGGAAGGCAAACCCGCCCATGGGGAGGAGGACGAGGATGGGCCGGAGCAGGTCGTTCATCTTCCGGCGATTTGCGTCCCGGCAGACTGAGATGGCGATGATGAGGAAGACTATCAGCCAGAGAAGCATCATACTCCATCCAAAGAACGGGTACGCGGGCCTTCCCTCAAACATGTGGCGGCCGCCCCGGTGAGGGTTCGTGAACCCATCCATGGGGTGGAGTGCCCTTCCCGGGATGTAAATGCACCGGCCGCTCCAGATACAGGGGTACCTCTCCTGACATCCCCGGGCGCACACACTCTCCGACGATCACGGCGGGGCACCAATATATCGTATATCCGGCAGGATCGCGGCCACCCGGCGGATGAAATGGATAGATTTATAGCATCGGGAGGTATAGCATACCTCCTGTAACCGGGCAAACTCGCCCTTCAGATCTTCTGAATTCGCCAGATTCGCCTGAATCAGGAACAAATTTGTCCAAATTACGTGGGAACATTTTATCGTTGTTGAGTATAAAAATAACCAGAGGCACAAGGTGATCCCGATCGATGCATGAACCTACATCCCTCTACGGCAACACCAGCGCGCTCGACGCCGCCCTGGACGTACTCGATGAGGGGATGCTCGTTATCGGGCCTGATAACCGGGTAGCCTGCATCAACAGGCGCCTCCGGGACATACTCGGCATCGGCCGGGATGAGGCCGAAGGGGTCGATGCAGATCGGTTCATCCGCCGGACACTGGCTCCGCGGATCGTTGAAGAACCGTGCAGGGAAAAACTCCTCAGTTTCCTCTCCGGGCGTCCGCGGACTACCGATATCCCGTGCACGCTCTCGACGCCCGCCGGCGAAATCGATCGGGTCCGCTGCTCCTGCAGGACCGTCGAGAGCGGGTCATCCGGAGGCATGCGGGTTCTCCGCCTCCTCCCGGACGATCTTATATCCGATACCGCCGGGAGAAGGTGGATAAGCGATATACTGCGGCAGACCGATGACTGGTACCGGTTCCTCATCGAGAACTTAAACGAGGGGATCGCTCTGATCGACAGAGAGGGTGTCGTGGTCTTTGCCAACAGGAAGCTTGCTGAGATCATCGGTTGCCGGGCAAGCGAGGTCATCGGGGCGCCGGCCTTCCCCTTCATCGATGAGGAGGAGGCCGAATGCCTGCGAAACTACCTGCAGAACCTGGATATGTTCCCGCACGAGACTTTTGAGATCGGCCTGATCCGAAAGGACGGTGCCCGCATCCATGCGCTGATGGCGACCACCCCTATCGTCGACGATGGAGGCACCTGCCGTGGGTTCCTTGCCGGGGTTCTGGATATCACCCCCCTGAAGCGGATGGAGGCGCAGCTTGCGGAGAGCGAGGAGAAGTACCGGTCGCTCGTCGAGTCTTCGGCCGAAGCGATCCTTATACACCGAAACAGCATCATCGTCTATATCAACCCAGCCGGCGTGAGGCTCCTTGGCGCGCAAGACTCCGGGAAGATCGTCGGGATGGGTGTCCTCGATATCGTCCACCCCGATTTCCGGGATACCATCAGATCCTTCTTTACCCGGGATCTGCAGGGAGAGGAGACGCCTCTCATCGAGCTCTCCGTCATAAGGCCTGACGGGACGGCTATCCCCGTCGAGGGGCGGGGCACCCGGACACTCTTTGAGGGGAAACCCGCCGTCCAGGTCGTCATGCGGGACATCACCCACCGAAAGCAGGCTGAAGAGCGGCGGCGGGCAAGAAACCGGCACCTCCTCCTCCTCAACAGGATCATAGGCACATCCGCCCTGGCTAAAACCCCCGGCGAGCTCCTGGAGACGGCACTCGATCTTCTGGGCTACGACGGCGGCGGCATCTACCTCACCGAACCCGGGCAGGGCGAGATCACTCTCCGTTACGAGCGAGGGATGCCGGAGAGGTGCCTGGAGCGGATCGGGGGGCATCTCAGAGTGTCGTGCGCCGATATGCTTGCCGCCGAAACTCCCCATTATATCGAGCGGGGCAATGGCCCCGACGACCATACATCCCGTCTCCTCCGCGACATAGGATTTGCCGCGCTTGCCTTCATACCGCTCGTCATCGAGTCCGACGTCGGCGGGGTGCTCCTCGTCGGGAGCCGGGACCGGGAGTCTTTCCCTCCGGAAGAACACACGCTCCTTGAGGCTGTCGGCCGGGAGATCGGGGCCGGCGTCCTGCGGGGGATGCTCCATCAGAGGCTTGAGGCGGCAAATCGGGAGGCGAACCTCTACCTCGATATCCTCACCCACGACATCAAGAACGCCGATAACGTCGCGAATATATACGCCGATCTCCTCATCGATGAGCTTGAGGGGAGTGCGGCCGGGCATATCAGGAAACTGAAGGGTGGGATCCAGAAGAGCATCGAGATAACGACAAATGTCGCCACCATCCGAAAGATACGCGAGAGCCAGGCCGGGCTTGCACCCATCGATCTCGATGCCGTCATCAGAAGCGAGATCGAGCACTTCCCCGACCTCTGCATCCGTTACGATGGGTCACCCCGGGAGGTCTATGCCGACGATCTCCTCCCCCAGATCTTCACAAACCTCATCGGCAACGCCGTGAAGCACGGCGGACAGGGGGTCAGGGTCGCTGTGGCGGTCGAAGATCTGGATGAAGAGACAGTCGTCGTCACCGTCAACGATACAGGACCCGGTATAACGGATGAGGTGAAGGAGGCGATCTTCTACCGATTCGAGCGGGAGAACGGCAGGAGGGGGAGCCATGGCCTCGGCCTCTCGATCTGCCGTATGCTCACCGCCCGTTACGGCGGCAGGATCTGGATCGAGGATAGGGTGGCGGGGCGCCAGGGGGAAGGGGCTGCGTTCCGGTTCACCCTCAGGAAAGCCGGCGGTAGCCGGGGGGCATGAGGCTCCGAACCCTTACCTCTCCGCCATCGTCTGCAGGATCGACATAATCCCGGGTCTGGTTCGTCTCCGCGCCCTTGAGCGGAAACCGCCGGTATCGATGTCCGTTGAGTCGTATAACTCGTTGTTCAGCCGATCGGTGATCTCATCGAATATCCGTCGGTAGGCGACGCAATGCGGGTCGAGGCCGCGGATCTCGCCATCTGTCGGCGCTATGGCGTTGTAGGGGCACCCGCCCCGGCAGTACCTCATGTGGGGGCACTCGCCGCATGCGCTGTCGACATACTCCTTGAACGCCTGCATGAGTCTCCCGGCATCCGATTGGGCGAGGTCTTCTGGCGTGGGGCGGTCGTAGACGTTCCCCATCACATACTCCGGCATACCG
Source organism: uncultured Methanoculleus sp. (assembly GCA_964413225.1). Classification (GTDB taxonomy): domain Archaea; phylum Halobacteriota; class Methanomicrobia; order Methanomicrobiales; family Methanoculleaceae; genus Methanoculleus. The sequence goes on from CAYPRO010000023.1 coordinate 13,006, forward strand.
ACGAAGCGATAGCAGGGGTATATGCTCCCGTCCGGCCCTATGGCGAGGGTGGTTCCCATGCAGTCGACGAACGTGCAGACGGTGCCGTGCCGGGTGAAGATGCCCCTGCATATATCGTTGATGTTCATGACCTCGATCTTACCCAGGTTCTCCAGGTACCTATCGAGGAGGTAGACGAGCAGTTCTCCATAGGCCTCCGGCTCAAGCGCCCACTCTTTGGGGTTCTCGCTACGGAGGGACGGCAGAGCCGGGTGGAGTTTGAGGGGGAACCCGTTCTGGAGGAAGAAGTCGAATATATCCTCTTTATGCTCGACCGACTTACAGGTGAACGTGCATATGAACCTGACATCCAGGCCGTTTGCCTTCGCGATCTCATAGCCCCGCATCGTCTTTTTAAAGTAGCCCTTCCCCCTCTGCGAGTCGTTGATCGCCTCGGGGCCATCGATGCTCGAGCCGATGGGTATACGGTACTCTGCAAATATCTTTGCCATCTCCGGGGTGAGGAGCCAGAGGTTGCTCTGGAGGGCAAACGTCGGTGTCAGGTGGGCGAGGTTCTCCGAGAGGATGGGAAGCGCCTGCCGATAGAAATCCGCGCCGGCAAGGAGGGGTTCTCCCCCGTGGAAGGTTATGGTGATCTGGTTTTGCTGGTAATCTTTGAGCCACTCCGCTATCTCCCGGATCGTCTCGATGCTCATCCTCGGAGATCCTTCCTCAGAACTCCAGCAGTAGTGACATTTTGAGGGGCAACCGAGCGTGGGGATGATCATGACATGAAAAGGGCTCTTCATTATAGCGAGATTCACTCTTAAGGTGTTAAAACCTATTCATATGATCATCCGATACGCATTTTCCCAGACGGGCGGATCAGAGCGGCATAACGGGCGAATACGGCCAAGCAGTTTCCCGGCCGCGGGAAGAGAGGTTTTTGCTGCACCAGAATACACAACTCCAATTCAGACTTGGCATAGCATCGAGTGAAGCGTTTCTAAACACCTACCGGCCCTCTGTGTTCGTATCGGGATTTTTACTTCTTCCACATACTACAAAAGCGGAACCCGTCGCCATCCATCCGGCACCACGCAATAGCCGACCGGGCGGTGAAATTACGGATGCAGGCCTGCCGGACAATCCCGGAACCTTTTTCGCTCCATCTTTCGTATCCATGCATGGGGAGGAAGAATGGACTTTTCCGAATGCGTAAAGTTTGCAAACGCTAACCCGGTGACCTACATTGCGACCGCAGAGGGCGACCGGCCCCATGTCCGGGCGTTTGCCATGTGGTTTGCCGATGCGACCGGGTTTTACTATCACACAGGAACCCCGAAGGCTATATGGCGGCAGCTCATGAAGAACCCGAATGTCGAGCTCTGCTTTTATGCCCCGGGGGATGTGGGGACTATGCTCCGGGTTTCAGGCTCTGTCGAGTTCGTCGATGATCCGGCCTTGAAGGAGCAGCTCATCGCGGATCGGCCCTGGCTCCTCCAGATCGGTATATCCGGCCCGGATGACCCGAAGCTCGCCGTCTTCCGCGTGGCCCACGGCGAGGCACACTTCTGGACGATGGAGTACAACATGCGGGAGGCCGAGGCGCCGCGCGTCAGGTTCTGAGCCCTGCCTCACCAGTCTTTTTTCATAGCCTCGGCCTTCAGATCTTCTGGCATCAGTTCGATGGCGTAGCGCAAAGCCGTCCGGGGCATCTCCCTCTTGTTCTTCATGACGTAGGAGAAGACATCGTCCGTGTGCTTCCGGCTCGCCTCCTTGAGGAGCCACCCGTAGCCTTTCCGGACCATATCATCCGTATCGGTGAGGAGGAGATCGGCTATGGAGATGGCTTCATCGAGGAACTCACCGCGCTTTGCGGGAACGATCAGAGAGACCGCCGCCGCCCGGCGCATCCAGCGGTTCTTAGACTGTGTCCAGAGTTTCAGCTCCTCGATATGTTCGGGGTAGCAGACTATGAAGTCCCCGACGGCGTGGTTGCAGAGGCCGTCGCATGTGGCCCAGCTGGTTATGTAGGTCTCGATCCAGTGTTGGAAGACTGCTATGTCGCCGGGCTCGTAGCGGCCGGCAAGCATCTGCGCCCACTGAGAGACGACGAAGGCCTCCTCCATCATCCCCGACGAGTAGAGATCCTCGCAGAGGGAGAAGATCTCCTGCTTCTCGCGGGTTTTGATCTCTCTCCAGTACTTCTTTGCGATGGCAACCGCGATCGCGGTCTTCATGCCGTAGCACCTGACCCCTTCCTTGAAGAACCGCTGACTGCTCTCTCTGAGCCCGGGGTCTGCGCACGCCGCGAGTTCCTGCCGTATCGCCTCGATGACCGGATCCATACCCTTGATCTACGGGGGAGCGGGAGATAAACAATCCGGCAGGCGGGGTTCTACTGGAATTGCCGCCCCGTCATATGCATTCACGGTTGATCGGTGCTCTCTTCTGGAGGCCTGTCCGCCTGCCCCTGACCCCGGATAGATACCGCCTTCGGTCATGCCGGCGTGGGGATCAGGTGTTGCCGGGCAAGGTATAAACGAACAGAGGCGAAGTCTCCATGACAGGGATCACCCACCCTGCCTCATATGGTAAACACAGGGAATCGAGGAGTAAACCATGGAGAATAAGAAGAAATTGACCACTGCTGCCGGCGCACCCGTGCCGGACAACCAGAACGCCGTGACTGCCGGCCCACGCGGCCCCATGCTGATGCAGGACGTCTGGTACCAGGAGAAGCTCGCCCACTTCAACCGCGAGGTTATACCGGAGAGACGTATGCACGCGAAGGGTTCCGGTGCGTTCGGCACGTTCACCGTCACCCACGACATCACCCGGTTCACAAAAGCCAGGCTCTTTTCGGATATCGGCAAAGAGACCGATATATTCATGCGCTTCTCGACGGTCGCCGGCGAACGCGGTGCGGCCGATGCCGAACGCGACATCCGCGGATTTGCCGTGAAGTTCTACACCGAGGAGGGGAACTGGGATCTGGCCGGCAACAACACACCCGTCTTCTTCATACGCGACCCCCACAAGTTCCCTGACCTCAACCGCGCCGTCAAGCGCGACCCATACACCAACATGCGTTCTGCGATCAACAACTGGGACTTCTGGACATCGCTTCCCGAGGCTCTGCACCAGGTGACCATCACGATGAGCGACCGCGGTATCCCCTTCTCATACCGCCACATGCACGGCTTTGGCAGCCACACGTTCAGCATGATCAACGCGGAAGGCAAGCGCGTCTGGGTCAAGTTCCATATGCACACGCAGCAGGGGATAAAGAACCTGACCGATCAGGAGGCGGCGGCGATCGTCGCAAAAGACCGCGAGAGTCACCAGCGCGACCTGCTTGAGAGCATCGAGAAGGGCGACTTCCCCCGCTGGACGATGTACATCCAGGTGATGACCGAGGAGCAGGCGAATAATATGCCCTACAACCCCTTTGACCTCACAAAAGTCTGGTACAAGGGGGAGTTTCCCCTCATGGAGGTGGGCGTGCTCGAGCTGAACAGAAACCCCGCGAACTACTTCCAGGACGTGGAACAGGCGGCGTTCAACCCGGCCGCCGTGGTGCCCGGGATCGGGTTTTCGCCCGACAAGATGCTGCAGGGGCGCCTTTTTGCTTACGGGGACGCACAGCGCTACCGTCTGGGCGTCAACCACCACCAGATCCCGGTCAACCGTCCCCGGTGCTTTGTAAACCCCTCTCACCGCGACGGCCAGATGCGCGTGAACGGCAACGCCGGTTCTACCATCGGCTACGAGCCCAACAGTTTCGGCGAGTGGCAGGAGCAGCCCGATTACAGGGATCCGTTCCTCGCTCTATCCGGTGCGGCAGGGGCCTGGAACTTCCGCGAGGACGATTCTGACTATTACACCCAGCCGGGTAAACTCTTCCGCCTTATGAGCCCGGCTGAGCAGAAGGTTCTCTTTGAGAACACCGCACGTGCCATGGCGGGCGTGCCCGAGTTCATCATGGTCCGGCACATACGGAACTGTTCAAAAGCCGACCCGGCCTACGGGAAGGGCGTGGCGGATGCGCTCGGTGTCCCCCTCGACCGTGCAAAGTAGACAGCAGCACGAGGAGCATATCCTGTAGGGGAGACTCCCCCCCACTCCTTCTTCTGTTCAAAACACCGTCCGGCGGGAGTAAAACCCGAACTGTCGGTAGAACGGGGACACTCCATAGTTGCCGCCGCTACATCCCACCGTGGATGGGGATCATCGTGACCTCCCGGATCTGGCGGGGTTTGATGCAACCTCTATGCCGGCCAAAACGGACGACCGGTGAGTGCGCCCGTGCGGTATATTTTACGGGAGATACCCGTCCACGTACTCGAGGAACCGCTCCACGGTCACCGCTGCATAAGGGCCTTCCTCATATGCCACCGTTATCGTCAGACGGCCGCAAAAGGTCGAGGCCGCCATGAGGAACCCGCAGGGCCAGCAGACGCAGGGGAGGTAGCGTATATCGAGGAGATCGAGCTTGCCGCCGCCCTCACCGGGAACCGGGAGGTACTCGCCGGGGTCGAATACGCCGAGGTTTGAGAAGACCGGGTTTTTGTGGCCGGACGATCTGTAGCGCTCTATCATATCGTCAAAGAACGCCCGCACCGCCGGCATCCCGCCCGCCATGATCTTCTCGTAGAAGAGGATGGTCGACAGGCCGGGGCTCTCCTCCTTCTTGCGAGCCGTTGCCGCAGCCACCCGGCCGACGATATCCGCAAGTTCCACCCCTTCCTCCAGGGCGAGAGTGATGTCGTAGGCGACGGAGAGGTTCACGGCCAACCCTTCCCCGTGGTGCCCGGGGTACCTCCGCCGGAGATCGGCCGACGTCAGTATCGAGCGGGGTGCGCCCCGGTCGGAGGGATCGTCGCGGATCTTTTGTATGGCGAGGAAGAAGGCAGCGATGAGCATATCGTTCACCGTGGCGCCGTGCTCCTTCCCGAGGGCCTTTATCCGATCGAGTCGAACGGGGGCAAGCGTCCGGCTGATGACCCGGGGCGTTCCCCGTCCCGTCCGTTCGGCGGGGAAGCACCATCGATCGACGAAGGGTGCATCGAGATCGCTTGCTCGCCTCCGCTCCTCCTCCGAATAGAGCCTGAGTATATGATCCGTGCTCCGGTCGCAGGGCTCTTTTGGGAGAGGCCGGTAGTCCGGGTCTGCCGTCACCCCCCGATAGGCGGCAAATATATCGCGGGCGATGGCCATAACGCCGGCAGCATCGCAGAAGCCGTGGTGGCATGTGACGGTGACGGTATCCCCTTCCGCCCTCCGGTAGAGGCCGACACGGACCTGCGGTCCGGAGCGGAGATCAAGCGGTGGCGGGGGTGTTTGGAGAGGTTTTCCAGCCGGGACGATGACGAACGCCCTCCCCCACTCCTCTTTCGGTATATCCTCCCAGGCTGGCCGTCCGTCCGCATCAGCGTATCGGGATCGGATGTAGGGATCGGATGCGATGAGCCTCATCGTCGCCTCCCGCAGGGCCCCGGCATCGATCTCGCCATCGAAGACGAAGGCGGCGTGCATGGTGGGGTCGTATATGCGCTCGAAGTAGACGTTGAAGACATCAAAAACGGGTGCCGGGTGGCGGGGGGACATGCTCTTAAGTATATCCCCGCCCCGGGATAACTGCTTTCTCTTCAGCGAATCCGGCGCAGCCGCCGCAGAGATGTGCCCGCAATCAGTAGGCGGTCCACCCGGCGTCGGCGGTGACGACCGCCCCGTTCACCAGGCTGGCCTCGTCTGATGCCAGGAAGAGCGCCACATAGGCGATCTCTTCGGGCTCTCCCATGCGGGGATTGGTCGCCGCACCCGCCCCATAGAGCCCCGCCCCCTCCCGGTTCAGGCTTTTGCCGCTGAGGATCTCTGTGTTGACGCCGCCGGGAGCGATGACGTTTGACCGGATGCCCTTCTTTGCATACGAATAGGCGACGTTCACGGCAAGCCCTATGACCCCGTGCTTTGATGCCGTGTATGCGGCGCCGGCCCTTGAACCGCGTATCCCGCCAACGGACGCCACGGTGACGAAGGCACCTCCTCCAGCCTTTTCCATCTCCGGGATAGCAGCCCGAAAGAGGCGCATCGGTCCGGTCAGGTTGACATCGATGACCGCGTTCCATGTATCGTCGCCGAGATCGGCGACCGGGTCCATCTTATCCATCAGCCCGGCGTTGTTTACGACGATATCGAGTCTGCCAAAAGTCGCGACCGCGGTCTTGATGGCATCTTGGATATCCTCCTCGCGGGTGACATCCCCGGCAACGGCAACGGCCTTCCCGCCAGCGGCGGTTATCTGGTCGACGAGCGATGTAAGTTTCTCCTTCCTTCTTGCAACCGCCACCACGGATGCGCCCTCCCCGGCAAAGAGCCGTGCGATCTCCCATCCCATTCCAGAACTTGCTCCCGTGACGAGAGCGATTTTGTCTTTCAGCCTCATGGTTTCTCTCCGCAGAGAGGGAGCGCGGCAGGGTATCCTAAACCTTTCGATGTGATCTGCACACCCCGGGCATGCAGGACCACCGCTTTTCCTCCCCCCCGGGGGGTACTTGAGGGCATCCTGCCGGTTTCCGTGCCCGGCAAAGAGCGCCGGGCGGGGTATGGTCCGGACTTGCAAATGTATTTGTCCCGGGACCGGGTAAATGATCTTCTGGATGAAGAGGAAGATCATCAATATCGATGAGGAGAAGTGCACCGGGTGCGGTCTCTGCATTCCCGACTGCCCCGAGGGAGCGCTCCAGATCATAGAGGGGAAGGCGCGGCTCGTGAGCGATCTCTTCTGCGACGGGCTCGGCGCCTGCATAGGGACGTGCCCGGAAGGGGCGATCTCTGTCGTCGAGCGGGAGGCCGAGCCGTATGATGAGGTGGCCGTTATGAGAGAGAAGATCGTGCCCAAAGGAGAAGCGGTCATAAGGGCGCACCTAAAACACCTCCTCGATCACGGGGAGGAGGAACTCTACCGGCAGGCGATCGGTTACCTGACCGGGGAGGGCATACCGGTTCCCCCGCGCGAGGCTGCCGCCGCCCCGACGGCGTGCCCGGGGTCCATGGCACGGAGCCTCCCGGCCCGGGAGGCTGCAGGGCCGGCCGGCCGGATCGAACCGGCTCTGCGGCAGTGGCCGGTCCAGTTGACGCTCGCAAACCCCGCTGCCGCCTACTTCGACGATGCAGACCTCCTCATATCCGGGGATTGCGTCCCCTTCGCCTATCCTGAGTTCCACCGCGATTTTCTGCAGGGGAAGATCCTTCTCATATTCTGCCCGAAGCTGGATGCGGATGTCGCTGGCTACATCACGAAACTCGCGGCGATCTTCTCGCAGCACACGATCCGGTCGATCACGGTTCTCCACATGGAGGTGCCCTGCTGCAGCGGTGTGCGCTACGTCGTGGATGAGGCTCTGAAACGTGTGGGGAAGATGATCCCGGTGGCTGAGCAGACCATAACGTTGCAGGGCCGGGCGGTGGAAGGAAGCATGGCTCGCCGTCGTGGCCCCGGCAGCGGTCACCGCCGTGATATGTAGCGGTTCCCCTTGATATAGAACCGGAGGGGGAGGTCCGCCGCTCTTGTGATGCCGATACGGGTCGTCTGCACGATCTCTCCCGGCCACCCCTTCGGCCGCCGGCCGGGCAGGCTCTCAGGCGACCAGATCCGGAGAGGACCGTCGATGAGAGAGGTTCCGTCGAGGGCCATCGTTATCCTGAGCGCCTGTGTGAGTCTGCCCGGGCCGCTTGCAAGCGCGAGTGGGTCATCCGTCCCCCGCCGCTCCTGCATCAGATCAAGCCCGCCGGCGGGTTCGAGCGCCCGTATGAGGACCGCCTCGCCGGTGCCTTTTGGCCCGGTCACGACGTTCACGCATGTGTGCAGCCCGTATATCCGGTAGACGTAGGCATGGCCCGCCGGCCCGAACATCGCCCGGTTCCTCGCCGTCTCCCCCCGAAACGAGTGGGCTGCCGGGTCATCGCAGAGGTAGGCCTCATCCTCGACGATCCAGCCCATCGCCGTCCCCGCCCCATCCCTGTGGACGAGCAGGCATCCGAGGAGATCTTTTGCGACGGTCACGGTATCCCGTTCATAGAATGCTGGTGAGAGGATCATGGCATGCTCTCCTGCAAGGTCTCATCCGGTCATCCATCAAGGTTTCGGGCCGGGGGAAAAACCACATGATGCCTGTGGAGGCCACAGGCACACCGGATGAAAATGACCCAAGACCATTTTCATACGAAAGGGTGAGGGTTTCAGCGCCGCCGGAGGAGCAGATAGCCTGCCACGGCGATCACGACGATGCCGGCGACGATCGGGACCGTGGGCAGACCGCCGGCGGTTCCCGCACCAGGTTCACCCTCCGCGGCCTCTGCGCCCGCCGTTCCTCCCGGTGCCCCGGTCGTGGCTGGAGTGGTCTCCACCGCACCGGCTGGTGTGGGGGTCGTCTCCGTTGCTGCCGGTGTGATGCTCGATGTGGGTTCTACGAAGGCGCCGCCGCCCGGGCTTCCGCCGCCTCCGCCTGTCGGTGACGGTTTTGGAGGCACACCGAAGAGGCCAAACGTCGAGAAGTGGTCGGTATAACCCCAGGCAAAGTTTGCAGCGGTATCGACGCCGCCGGGGAGCGCCACCCATGTGCTGTTTCCTGCGCTCCACCAGTAGACCCGGATGGATGACTCATCTATCCCGGCGACATCCGCATCCGTGTAGTGGAGGGTCACGCAAACCCCCTGTATGTTATCGTTAGAGATACTGCTCGTTATGTCGGCAAACCGGTTGATCGCGCCGTGGCCCGGCGGGTTTGCCTGATCGTCGGGAGGCCTCGTAAAGAGCGTGAAGATGAGCGTCTCACCGTTGAAGTCTCCCTTCGCCGTCAGGACGACCGAGGCGTTCCCCGCATCGACCGTGACGGGCTCGCCACCTGTACCGTCGACCGGCCGGGTCGTGCTCTCTTTTGGCCGCTCCTTTGGGAGGGGCGCGCTTGCGATGAGCGTCAGGTTCGTGATCCCGCCGCTCTCGTAGGTTGCCGACTCATCAGCCCTGACTCCATCGATATAGAAGGTGATATTGTCGCCCGGGCGCAGGGCAGGCGTCCAGACGATCAGTTTATCGCCGCCCTTGTAATCGGTCCCGTACCGACCGGCCGAGGTGACGGTGATCGTTCCAGCGGATGTGCCCGCGGCCGATGCGACGATGATCGCCCCTGCTGGAGCGTTCGAACCGTCTGCGTCACGGATCTGCCCGTAAAAGGCGTGGGGGATCGTCGATGGGGCGCTGTCATCTGCGAATGCGGGGACGGCAAGGAGGCTTGCTGCTATGAGGAGTGTTATGATGGCTGTGGTCCGTGGTGGTTGTGTCATGGTTCTTCCTCAAAAGGGGTTGGGATTTTCGCCCTCAGAGATCCCATGCCCACCAGGGCATAGGAAGGGGGGTCGAGGAGAACCCGGCAAGCTCGACAGGATTCTTCATGTAGATCCAGTAACCCCATGTGGCATCCATGTCGGGCACCGTCTCGTCCCCGGGGGTGTAGACCCAGGATTCGGGGTTGATGGGCGGCGAAACGACGACGGCGTAGCCCGTAAGGCCACCTGATGTCTTCTCGGCGGAGGCAAGCGCCTTCCTGACCGTTGTCCCGCAGGGCTCCCCCCACCAGAGATAGTTCTCTTCTGTTGGCCCATCTCTCAGATCATACGCCGGGCCGACCAGATTCCAGCCTGCCCGGAGCATCTTTACTGGCGGGCTCGTGATCTCCGGGCTGATCGCAACCGGCAGGCGGTCATGGTCGTTCATCCTTATGTAGATCGCATCGAGCGGATCGATCCGGGTTTTATCGGTCACCTGGATCCATCTCTGGCCGGTTGCGTCCCAGGAGTAGGCGACGCTGTAGTTGAGGCCGTCGCCGGTATGGGTGATCGCCTGCCATGTGTTGTTCTCAAGCGCAAGCGGGAACGAGAGGGTATTCCAGCCCGGCTCAAGGCCGTTTCGGTTCCCGGCGCCGCCTATGTTTGGCGAGCCTATCTCAAGGCCGGAACAGGATTTACCCGTCTCAAGGACGATATCCGCCGGCTGCGTCAGCCAGGGCTCGTAGAACATAGTGCCGGCGACCGGGCTTCCCGTGCCGGGACCGAGGCCTGACGGGCCGCTTGCGTCGCCCCACCAGTTGTAGAAGGCGTAGGGCTCGTACTCCTCTCCCTCGTAGTAGTAGGGGAACCCCATGTAGCCGTTATGGATGTTGTTGAACGTCGCGTCGCCGCCCACCGAGAGGATGCCGATATCAAAACCCAGGCCAAAGAGACCTCCATCCACCCGGTCACCCTCGGCCTCACTGATGATACCCATAGCGAGATCTCCATCCACTGAGTTCCCGTCGATTAATGAGGGGCTCAGGCTTACGATACCGAGATCGATCGCCACACCGGCGGCAAAGGCGTCGGCGTTCTCGAGAAGTTCCTCTGTCGTCGCCGAAACGATCCCCAGGGAATTTGCCGCAGAAAAGACGGTGTTGTTCTCTATATACGAGCGCACGGTCAGTATACCTCCGGAGACCGTGACACCCAGGTTTAAGGCGCCGGCGCCGGGCAGATCGGCCTCTGTCGCCAGTATCGCTCCGAATGGCAGCTCACTGACAGAGGCTAATGCAAGGCAGGTCTGACCTGCATATACATCGATGACGTTATCCATAACGCTGGCTTTTGGCGCGACGATGCCGAAGCTCGCCACGGCACCTGCCGTGCCTGCAAGCACGTTTGACGATCCATCTAAGGGTTCGGAGAGCGACATCATGGCGAGTGAATCAACCTCGTTATGATCCGCAATAGAGATGGTGTTGCCCCTGATGATGTCTGTGAACTCTTCGCCCGGCGCCGGGAGGGCGGGTTCGTAGGTCTCCGCATCGAGAACTTCATACGGGTCGAGGACAATGCCGACGCCCAGGCTCGCCATGGCGGCAACGCTGAGGGCCATCTCATCTTTTACCTGGTTGATGGCCTGTGCAACGGCTGAGGCCTCCTGCGTGACAGTGATGTCGTTGTCGATGATGTGCTCATCCGCCGCATCCGCACTGACACCCACGGCGAGGAGGAGGTGTACGGTGCCCGCTACAGCATCGGAGGTTGTTATATTGCCCCCCATGGCTGTGCTCACATATGAACCGGTGGTCTCCATATTGATGGAGTTATCGGCGATGCGGATGCTGTCAGACGTTCCGGATATGCCGAACGCCGCAACAAGGCCGGCGGATCCTGCCGCTGCGTCGGGTTTATCGAGATTATCGCCTATGACGAGCACCTGATTGATCGTCTTGGTCAGAACCGTGAAATTGTTCTCATAAATATCCACGTCACCTTCGGCGTTGCAGAGGAGGCCGTAACTCATCGATATCGGGACTGCGGCGGCAAAATTGGTCGCATTCAGGGATCCGAGCGGGTTCTCGCTCTCAAGAAATATCCGATACCTGTCGATGGCATCCTTTATGCCGGAGTCGGCGGCAAAGAGGTTCTCCCTCGCGATGCAGGCCCGGAGTGCGCCCGCATCGCCGGCAAGGACGGCATCCGTGATCGCCGCCCTCTCCGCCTCAGAGAGGTCCTTGCTGTTGTCGTTGATGAGGCTGAGCACGGCGGCCTTCTGCACCTGCCCATCTGAGAAGGCCCGGTCGATGAGCCCCATCGGCATGACGCCTGCAAAGGTTGCCTCCTCCTCTCCGTCGAAATGCAGATTGAATGCCATGACAAAAGTATTCTGGTATACCGGCACGTTGTTTTTGGAGACGACCGGGTCCAGGACATCCTCAAGGATGATGCCGGCCGTTCTGGTGCGGACCTGAACGAACGTGATCTCGTTTATATCTGGTGCGAACTCAAGATCGCTCATCATGCAGGGTGACAGGCCATCGATCTCCGCAAGATGTGCTGCGGCGGATAACTCTTCTTCCCCGTCCTCCCGCATCATGCCGGTATAACGGGCGAGAAGGCCGCTGTTATCTGCAAGGGCACTCTCCACATCTGTGGAGAAGAGGCTCATTCCGGCACTTGCGTATGTCCGCATCCCGACCATGACCACGTTCTCGTGGATCACGGGATTTGTTATGAGGTCATCGGGGTAGCCCCGGATGACCACGGGGTTTGTGGCGAGGTCGCCGGGGTAGCCCCGGATGTGGATGCCTGTCACGCTGAGGGTGGAGAGAGCACCTGTAATGGGGTTTTTGGGAACCTTCTCGTCGAAGGTTCCAACGGTGCCGGAGACCTGCACGAGGTTCCCGCAGATCTCGGGCTTATCGCTCTCCTTTATATCGATGCCTGCCATCTCCCCGGTCCTCAGAGCCAGGGGTTCATCGTCTTCTGCGGTTTCATCGCCATCGGCCGACAGATAGAAGATCTCGGTATTAACTATGGCGATGTTATCGCTCACCCGGGACTCATCGCACAACTCGACCGCGATCCCTTCTGCTGCGATGCAGGCCAGCCGGCCTGCATCGGCGACGGTGAGCGTGGATCGTATGTCGTTTCTAAGGATCTGGGCTTTTCGGGAGTTGCTGGCTTCAATGCCGATGGATTCCGAGGTGTACTCCTCATCGATCGAACCGAGACATGTGGCCCTCATATCGACCTGGTTATCAAGAACCTGCCCTTTCTCAGCCTCTCTGAGCACGATACCCATCGATCTGGTGAGGGAAGATTCGGTGATAACCCTGACGGTGTTCTCCTGGATGAGGGCGTTGTCGCCGCCGCCAAAGATACCGGTCACCATGGTGCCATCTGTAGCCTTTCCGATGGCCGTGATGTTGTTCTCCTGGATAGTCAGGTGATCTATCCCGCCGGAGGCGATACCATAAGCCCGAACGGGGGTGTCCCCGGTGCAGTTGCCCACCGCGACGATCCGGTTGCGCTCGATTGCAACGGTGGAGCTATCTGTGACCACGATCCCGCTGGATACCCTCAATACGAAGCTTACTCCGATGTCAAAGGACGGTTCTTCATCCTTCAGGGCAAAAGCGGCGACGATCGGGTCAGGTTCCATATCGACGATATCGGAAGCCCGATGCTGCAAGACCGCCACGATATTGTTGTCATGCATGCGGGCTCCGGTTGCCTCGTGGATTACGATACCCGCCCATGTACTGCTTCCGATTGCACGCACCTCGTTGTTACCTATATCGGCCCCTTCAGCGCCGGCAACGAGGATACCGTATGGGCCGTCACGGATCGTGATCCGGTTATACTCGATAGTGACCGTATTGGCGCTATGGGCGAATATCCCGGCAGTGGAAGCGTTTTTGGCATCAAACCCGGAGAAGGTGACGCCGCCTGCGGTGATCTCGACACCGAACTGTTCGCCCAGGGCGTCGATGGTCGCTCCGGGGGAGTCGGGGGATACCGGCATGGCGACTGTCGTGACGGTCATGCCCCGATCGATGACGATCGACTCGTTGTATGTCCCGTTGTAGACCAGAACCTCGCCACCCTCCGTGACGCTATAGACCGCCTCCTGGATGCTTGAGAAATTCAGGATTCCGTAATCGGGCGTGTTCTCATCATACGATGCATTCACATAGACCGTATCCGGGGTCTCTGCGGTTGCCGGCGCTATCAGAACGCATATGAGCACCGTCAGCAAAAAAAGGGATGATATGGGGCGAACTCCCTTCGCCCGGCTGCCAACCATTTTAATCACCGATATGTCGAATTTAATCGTAAAATTGTTATGGCACCTATTTATATATATGGAAGTTATCAGATTACAGGGAGTTCTCTTTTCCGAATATTGTTGATTTTATCATGGATGTTGCGAATATCATTTGCTTCCGACCCAGTCTTAGGTGGTCATGCGGCGGGTTGTAGTGGGCGGATCCGCTTTGCTCTGCGGTCGTGCCGCTCCTTAGTCCGTTTTGGTTTAAAGGTGGTAAGCCGGCCCGCCGGCCAAAGACATCCCTCCGGGCACGGCAGGTTCATCCATTCGCCGGCCTCCGCCCGGGGATCCCGGGCGCGATCGTTCTGTCGATGCGCGCATACATGTGCCTATTCTCCCTCATATATCTCCTTAATATCCCATAAAACCGATTTTCATGGGATTTTTGCGTCCGACATATATTTACATATGGATAAAATTATATTTCCCGCTCATCAATCCTGATCTATGTTCGGCACCATCCTGGGTATCGATCCCGGGGTCTTCTCCCTGGTCATCGTCCCGGCATTCATCTTCTTTGCACGTATCTGCGACGTCACCATAGGGACGATGCGGATCATATTTGTCTCGCGGGGGATGAAGATGGTCGCCCCGATCCTCGGGTTCTTCGAGGTCTTCATATGGATCATAGCCGTCGGCCAGATCTTTCAGAACCTCACGAACCCGCTCAACTACTTCGCTTACGCTGCCGGGTTTGCGACCGGAAACTACGTCGGTATGATCGTCGAGGAGCGGCTCGCCATGGGGCTTGCCCTCATCCGGATCATCACCCAGAGGGATGCAACCAACCTCATCGACTACCTCCGCGGTGCCGGCTACGGTGTGACGGTTCTTGACGCCCAGGGAAAACAGGGGCCGGGCAAGGTCATATTCTCGGTGATCAAGCGAAAGAACATAGGGGATGTGGAGAAGGCCATCCACGAGTTCAATCCCAAGGCCTTTTACTCGATAGAGGATGTCCGGCGGGCGGCCGAGGGGACGTTCCCCATCCCCGCGCCGGGCCCGACGCCGTTTCACCGCAACAGGATCACCCGGAAGGGAAAGTGACGGGAGGCGGCGTTCGCCCTGCCGTCACCGGTATCTCGCGTGGATGATTGCTGTGACATGTCGATCGCAACGGCCTGCCGGGTGTTGTGCCTGGCTCGACCGTGGGACCCGTCGCCACCCTTGTTGCAGAAGGGCACATCGCTCTGCGCCGTCGGTGGCGTTGTCTATATCAGGGTGGGTACCGGCATCCGGCCTCTCTCTATCCGGGAGAGGAGTATCCTCATAAGCGGGAACGGGCACGGGGTGCGACGGCGTGTGAGTCCCGGTGCCCGCCCGGGATGGTAAAGGCCGGCCCCGAAACCATTATGACCTAGCCGACTTCCGTTGCACCGGGTAGATGAAGACTGAAGAACTGCTTACGAGGAGCGCCGGCGATTGCCTTGCCCACCTCGGGTCGTCACCCTCCGGCCTCTCGACCGCCGAAGCGACCCTGAGGCAGAAAAAACACGGGATGAATGAGATTGCAGAGGTGCGCCGGCACCGCGGCCTGGTCGCCTTCATCGGCCACCTGAAAAATCCGCTCGTCATCATCCTCATAATCGCCGCGATCATATCCGCCTTTGTCGGCGAGATCGCCCAGACCGTAATCATCCTCGTCATCATCGCCATCAGTGTCACCCTGGACTTCTTCCAAGAATACCGGGCCGAAACAGCAGTTGAACTTCTGAAACAGAAGATCAGCATGACGGCGACGGTGTTCCGGGACAGAGAGCGCCAGGAGATGCGGATGGTTGAACTGGTCCCCGGCGATATCATCGAACTTACCGCCGGAGATATCGTGCCCGCCGATGCCCGCGTCCTTTCAGCCCGCGATTTCTTCATCAACCAGTCAGCCCTGACCGGCGAACCGTTCCCGGTCGAGAAGACTGCAGAACCCCTTCCTGCAGCAGATGCGGATCCGAACACATGGAATAACTACCTCTTCCTCGGGACATCGGTGGTGAGCGGCCACGCGACCGCCGTGGTCACCATGACCGGAAAAAATACCGAATACGGGCATATCGCCCGGGCGCTTTCCGCGCGTCCTCCCGAGACGGAGTTTGAGAAGGGGCTCAAGCACTTCGGCTACCTGATCATGCGCCTCACATTCCTCTTGGTGATTGTCGTTTTTCTGGTTAACGCCGTCTTCAAACACAGCGTTCTTGAGTCCCTCCTCTTTGCTGTGGCTCTCGCCGTCGGGCTGACGCCTGAACTCCTCCCCATGATACTCTCCCTCACCCTTGCAAAAGGTGCCATTGCCATGTCGGAGAAGGGCGTCCTCGTGAAGCACCCTGCGGCTATCCAGAACTTCGGGAGCATGGATATCCTCTGCACCGACAAGACCGGGACGCTGACGGAGAACGCCATATCCCTCGTGCTCCACATCGACCCGGAGGGGCGCGACGATGAGAGGGTGCTTCTCTTCTCATACCTCAACAGCCTCAACCAGACGGGTATGAAAAGCCCGCTTGATAAAGCAATCCTTGAATACCGTGATATTCCGGTCAGAGGCTACGAAAAGATCGATGAGATTCCCTTTGACTTTGTCAGGAAGCGGGTCTCCGTCGCCATCGAGAAGGATGGCAGGAGGTTCCTGGTCACCAAGGGTGCGCCGGAGCAGATGTTTGCCGTATCCTCCTCAGTCAGGGACAATAAGGGCATCCGGCCGTTCACCGATGAGGTGCAGGAAGAGATGAAACACCTCTATGAGACACTGAGCGCTGACGGTTTCCGGGTTCTCGCGATCGCCTGCCGACCAATCGGAGATGTGAAGGCGGACTATACACCGGATGATGAGAAAGATATGGTCCTGCTCGGCTTTGTGGCCTTCATCGACCCGCCGAAGGAGAAGGCGCGGGAGTCGCTCCAGCAGCTTGTCAGATACGGAATCGATCTGAAGATCGTCACCGGGGATAACGAGCAGGTCACAAGGAAGATCTGCCGGGATCTGGAGTTTCCAGTGCGCCGGGCCCTGACCGGTGCTGAGATCGCCCACATGACCGATGAGACCCTGGCGCGGGTGGTCGACGAAACAACGATATTTGTCCGGGTGACGCCCATCCAGAAAGATAAGATCATTCGGACGCTGATGAGGAACAACCACATCGTTGGTTTTCTCGGGGATGGGATCAACGATGCCCCGGCACTGCGAACCGCCGATGTCGGCATATCGGTCGACACCGCGGTGGATATTGCAAAAGAGTCCGCAGATATCGTCCTCTTAAAAAAGGATCTCGGTGTCCTCAGCGATGGCATCATGGAGGGGCGCAAGACCTTTGGGAACACGATGAAGTACCTCATGATGGGGACGAGTTCGAACTTCGGCACCATGTTCAGCGTCGCCGGAGCATCGCTGTTTCTCCCCTTCCTCCCGATGCTCCCGATCCAGATCCTCCTCAACAACCTCCTCTACGGCCTCTCTGAGTCGACTATCCCGACCGACCGGGTCGACGACGAGTACATAGCCAGTCCGAAGCGCTGGGATATCCATTTCATCAGGAACTTCATCGTTGTCTTCGGTCCGGTCAGTTCGATCTTCGACTTCCTCACGTTTGGCGTCCTTCTGCTGATCTTTCACGCAACGGCTCCTCTCTTCCAGACCGCGTGGTTCATCGAGTCGATCGTAACCCAGACCCTGATCGTCTTCATCATAAGGACCCGGATAACTCCGTTTTATCGGAGCCGGCCGAGCTGGCAACTCGCACTCAGCACCGTGGCGGTCGTCGCCGCCGCCCTCATCATACCTTACACCCTCCTCGGGGCTGCCTTCGGCTTTGTCCCGCTGCCGCCGCTCTTCTATGTGGCCCTTGCCGGGCTGGTCGTGAGTTACCTTGTGGTGGTGGAGGTGGTGAAGGCCAGATTCTTTGCCGGGCGACTGTGAGAGCACCTCTCACGTGTGGGGCGTTTCCTCCCTCCCATCCCGCCCCGGGGGATCGTCGGCGCCCGTTTTATCACGCAAACCGTCGGATGCCTGCAAGCGGCGGGAGAACCACAACATCGCCGTCGACCTCCACCACCGGCTGCAGGAGCCCGGCATCCACGTGGCGGAGGATGGGGGAGAGGAAGTCGCGGCTTCTTGCGTAGTTCACCACGACGCCGGGAGAGAGCGGGTTTGCGGCCGGCATGACGATGAGATCCTGCCCGTGCACCACATTCGCTCCGTAGAGGAAACAGGGGAACCGGGCCATATCGATCTCGATCGCCGGGTGGTCGTGGCCGATGACGAGCGTCCCGTGGTCTCCGACCGATCGATCGCCGTGGACCACCGTGTAGCCGCCGCGGTCGTAGCGCTCGACCGTCTCCCCCGCGATTGCGGGGAGCATGGTGTCGTGCGATCCCCGCACGAGGACGATGTCGCACTCCGCCCGGAGGGTTGCAAGGAGCGCCTCAAACGTCTCGCGTGTTGCCCGGCTCACCCTGTCGAAGGCGTGGAATATATCCCCGTCGAGTATGAAGACCGCCGGGTTGAACCGGTCAAGGATAGAGCGGAATCGCTCAAGCAGGGTCTCCTCCTCGTGGAGGGGGAAGTGGAGCCCCTGCCGGTAGAGTGTCTCCGCAAGCCCTATGTGGATGTCGGAGGCAACGCACGTATCCGTATCCCGGATGTAAAGGGCACTTTTATAGAACCCGAACCGGCGGAGGAGATCGGCCTCGGCAACAGCGTTCATGCCGCCGCCCCGCTCTCTATGCTGCTCAACACCCGTCTCTGGAACTCGCGGAGCATCGAGAGCCTATCCTCCGCGTATATCGCATCGGAGACGCCGAGCGTCGCTATACCGAACGCAAGGGGGCTAGGCGACGCGGCCCTGGTCAGGACGACATCTATCTTGCCGGCGCCGATCTCTGAGATGATCCGGCGTATGTTCTCCACCTCGAACCGATCCTCGATCACCTCGCGGTAGGTCTCCCGCATGACGGCAAACCCCGGGAGGCGTTTTGCAAACGATATCAGCATATCGGCGCTCACCTGCTGACGGCGGGCGCTCCTCTTTTTACCCATGTAGTTCTTCAGAATCATATACGACCTTGCTGCGTTGATCCGAAAGATCCGCTTCTCAAGCTGGGTTCCTCCGACAGCCTCCTGCAGTATATCCCGGCACTCGTCCGCCCGGATGCCACGAAGCAGGCGCACGGGGTCGGCTCGCTTCTCAAGCGGTATCGAGACTGAAAACCCGGTATCGCTTATACCGACGGAGACGTTCGTCGTCACGTCCCGCGCTATCAGGAAGGCGACGATCCGCGAGAACCCGTCGTTGAACCGCAACCCGTAGTTGGTCATGAAGAAGTAGAGGCGGCGGCGGTTCTCGCTGTCGACATGCTCCTCGACGACGATCCGGCCCGGCGTGGGAACGGCCTCATCGCCCATGTAGCGGATCTGCTGCTCGAATATAGAGCATATGCTCCGGGCGCTGTTCTCGTCTATCGGGTAGTCGGCAAGGAGCGCATCTACGAGATCTTCGGTATCTTTAGTCTGCATGGAGCGGAGCATATCCTCCTTGAACCGAAGGGTGTGAAGCCCGAGATCGAACGAGAGCGGGAGTTTCTCAGAAAACCAGCTCGGTATCGTCGGGCGGTCGCCTGTCGGGTCGACGTAGAGTTTCCCGCCCCGGCGGTAGGCGAACCGGTAGCGCCGGCCCCCGAGGACGAAGACGTCGCCTTTGTTCATCCGTTCGAGATATTTTTCGTCTAAATTGCCGGCAAACACCCCGTCCCGGGTGAGAACATCGCAGGAGAACTCATCGGGTATGGTCCAGGAGTTCAAGAAGTAGATCATACGGGCGTTTCTCCCCCGCCGGTGAACCGTTCTGCTCTCCGCGTCATGCCAGATCTTTGCATAGATCCGCCGCTCCTCAAGCCCCATGTACTCTCCCGCAAGGTAGCGGATGGCGCTCATGAGGTCGTCTTCTTTGAGGTCTCTGTAGCAGTAGGACCGGCGAAAGACAGCATATACCTCCTCGATCGGCCGCCTCTCCTCGAGCGCCATACCAAAGACATGCTGTATAAGGACATCGAGGCAGTTTTCTGGTATGTGGATCCGATCCACAAACCCCCTCTGCCCCTCGCGGAGCATCACCGCGCACTCCACGAGTTCGTCGCGGTCGAGGACGACGATCCGCCCTTTCACCACCTCCCCGAGGCGGTGGCCGGCGCGCCCGATCCTCTGGAGGAGCGCTGCAACGGACTTTGGGGATCCGATCTGGAGGACGAGGTCGACGTGGGGCATATCGACACCGAGTTCAAGCGACGTCGATGTCGTCACGACCTTCACGGCGCCGGTCTTGAGCCTCTCCTCAACGGATAGCCTCCCTTCCGCTCCCATCGAACCGTGGTGGCACCCCGTGTTCTCTTCTGTGTAGTGCTCCGGGTAGCGGGCCCGGAGGTTGTGGAGGATGCGCTCGGCGCCGTTTCGGGTGTTCGTGAATATGAGCGTGTTCTCGTGCCCGGAAACGAGGTGGTGGATCGTCGCGTAGAGATGCTGCGATATATCTTCGGGGGCGGCGTCGATGAGGTCGGGGACCGGGCATATGAGGGAGAGATCAAACTCCCGGGCAAACCGTGTATCGACGATCGAGACATCGCGCTCGGCGCCGACCAGGAACTGGCCGACCTCATCTAAGGGTTCGATCGTTGCCGAGCACCCTATCCGCGTAAAACTACCCCCCGCCTCCTTCACCAGGTCTTCGAGGCGCTCGAGGCTCACCGAGAGGTGGACACCGCGTTTTGAGCCCGCAAGGGAGTGGATCTCATCAACGATGACCCATCGAACCGTTTTGAGATTCTCGCGGAACTTCGGGGAGTTCAAGAGTATACCGAGGGTCTCGGGGGTGACATTGAGTATGTGCGGGGGCCGCCTTGCCATCTTTACCTTCTCGGCCTTTGTTACATCCCCGTGACGGACGGCGTGCCGGATGGGGGTGAAGGGAACCCCGCGCTCACGGGCGATCTCCTCTATGCCCTCGAGCGGCAGGCTGAGATTTTTGTGTATATCGTTTGCAAGCGATTTAAGAGGCGATACGTAGAGGCAGTAGACGCTATCCTGAAGATCTCCAGCCTGTGCGCGGGTCACGAGGCCGTCGATGATCGATAGGAACGCCGCGAGGGTCTTTCCCGATCCGGTCGGAGAGCATATGAGGACGTTTTTTCCCTCACGGATGAGCGGGACCGCCATCCTCTGTGGCGGCGTGAACCGTCCCCCAAGTCTTCGTCTGCACCACTCCCGCACGTTCTCATCGAGGAGACCGGCTATATCCGCATCCGTATACCCTGCCATTCTTCCGTAACCCGCTGTTATCCTCCGGGTCCTGCCATGCGCTCTCCCTCACCGTGGTGCGGGGGGCAACAGGCCCGCTCTATACCTGATCCGCTCCGGATGGAGGGGAATTTATACACATGGACGATCCTGAGGAACGTAAGTATGAAATAATGCCTCTAAAAGGAATTTAAGCATTATATCTACCACTATCACATCGGATCGTCATGCTGGTTCTGGTATAATTTGAAATTATTGATGATAGCCTTTTCGCCCGATAACATGATCGCAGGTGGAGGATCAAGCGATTGATGTCGGTTCTCCGTCGGTGTTTTTGTCATCAGGGCGAGGAGGCTTCGATCCCGGGCCACGGCATCTGTTCATCCCGAACCGAGAGGGAAGTATGACTTTTCATCAATGCTTCCTCAGGATTCTGGCGGCCCCAAAGAATCGCCCGCATACCGGCGCGCCGGGATATTCTAAAGTAGGATCTCGTGAAACCTATCAGAGGAACTACGATGACAGATCACCAGGTTAAGAGCATGATGCGGCTGATGGCAACCAAGATCAGGACCATCGCTGATGTGATGTCCGATGGACAGATCGATGAGCTCTTAGATGAGATCCTGAACGCCAACCGTGTCTACACCATGGGCGCCGGGCGCTCCGGCCTGGTTGCGAAGTCGTTTGCCATGCGCCTGATGCATCTGGGGCTCTCGGCGTTCGTCGTCGGGGAGACCGTGACCCCGGCCATGAAGCCCGGAGACGTCATCATCGTCTTCTCCGGGTCCGGCGCGACCAAGACGATTGCGGACATATCCGAGACGGCCAAAGGGATCGGCGGGCGGGTCTGCCTCATCACATCGAAGAAAGACTCCCGCATCGGGCGCATAGCCGACTGCGTCGTCATCATCGAGAGCCAGAGGGACAGGGTGGCCGACGAGTCGGCGGAGTTTGAGATACGGCAGATGATGGGTGAACACAAGTCGTTTGCCCCGCTCGGCACCATCTTCGAGACGACCGCCATGGTCTTTGCCGATGCGCTTATATCCCGGCTCATGGAGATCACACAGTGCGGGCCTGAGGATCTCCAGGGCCGGCACGCGAACATCGAGTGAGGATTGGGATGAACACGCACAGGTATGCCGACCGGGTTCGGTCGGTGGAGATGTCGGGGATCCGGAAACTCTTCGATGCCGGGGGGCCAAACGCCATAAACCTCGGCATAGGGCAGCCGGACTTCGATACGCCCGACCACATCAAAGAAGCGGCGATCACCGCCATCCGGTCGGGAAAGACGGGGTATACGCCGAACGCCGGTATCCCCGAACTCCGGGAGGCGATCTGCGAAAAGTTCGCCCGCGAGAACGATCTCGCCTACCGGCCGGAGCAGATCATCGTGACGGCGGGGGGGAGCGAGGCGCTCCACCTGGTCATGGAGGCGCTCGTGAACCCGGGCGACCGCATCCTCTTCGCGGATCCGGGGTTCGTCTCTTACGCCGCCCTTGCGGCGTTTGCGGGCGGGCGACCCGAAGGGGTGGGGCTTGATGCGACCCTGCACATCGATGTCGAGCGGGCGAAGGAGCAGCTGGACGGGGCACGGGTATTTGTCCTGAATACGCCGGCAAACCCGACGGGCGCCGTCGAGAGCGAGGAATCGATCCGCGCTCTCGTCGAGTACGCAAACGATCGCCGCGTCACGGTCGTCGCCGACGAGGTCTACGAGCACTTCATATACGAGAAGAAACACGCCAGTGCGGCCCGTTTCGGTGAGGATGTCATCACCGTCAACGCCGCGAGCAAGACATACGCCATGACCGGCTGGCGGGTCGGCTACATTGCGGCGCCGGAGGACTACATCCCCGAGTTCATCAAGATACATCAGTATGCCCAGGCGTGCGCGACATCTATATCGCAGTATGCCGCCCTTGCCGCGTATACCGGCGACCAGAGCGCTGTTGCAGCGATGCGGGAGGAGTACCGCGCACGGCGCGACATCCTCTATGCGGGGCTCACGGGCCTTGGCCTTGACTTCCCCCGGCCGGAGGGTGCGTTCTATATGTTTGTTCCGATGGGAAGAGCACTCGTCGAGAAGGCGATAGCCGCGGGCGTCATAATCGTGCCGGGTGGGGCGTTTGGCACGCAGGCACCCGACCACGCACGCTTCAGTTACGCGACATCGCGCGAGAACCTCTCGCGGGCTGTCGAGAGGATCGGAACTCTGATGGAGTGATTATGGTGAAAGAGTTACTCAGGAAGTTGTCGGACGCTCACGGCGTGACGAGCAGGGAAGGGAATATCCGGGATATCGTCAGGGCGGAGCTTGAGGGAGTGG
>CAYPRO010000024.1:0-35136 GCA_964413225.1 uncultured Methanoculleus sp.
CCTCCTCGGCGGCCTTCGTGTTCAGGTCGTAGACGTATGTCGTCCCGACCTCTTTCAGCTCCGAGTAGACCCGGACATGGTTTCTGCCCATCGCCCCGGTGCCTATGACGCCTGCATCCATTCAGATCACCCCGTTGATCGTCTCGCAGATATACGCCCGCGCCTCATCGGTGACGTTCGGGTGAACCGGTATCGAGAGGACCGACGCCGCAAGCGCCTCCGCGACCGGGCAGGGCGAAGCCCCGGCGTAGAAGGGCTGCCGGGAGAGGGCGACCGGATAGTGGACGGCGCACCCGATCCCGCGCTCGCGGAGGTATGCCATGAACTCGTCCCGCAAGAGAGGAAACTTCCCGGTGACACGGAGGGAGTACTGGTGCCAGACATGAGTCCGGCCGGGCGAGACCGCTGGCAGAATCAGTCCTGGCGCCTTGATGTTCGCCCCATAGTATGCGGCGTTCTCCTGCCGCCGGCGGTTGAAGCCGTCGAGTCTTGCAAGCTGCACCCTCCCGAGAGCGGCGTTGATGTCGGTCATCCGGTAGTTGTAGCCAAGTTCGGTATGGAGGTACTTCTCGCTCTGGCCGTGGTTGATGAGCCGGCGGAGACGTTTGTCGTACTCATCGGACGCCGTCGTCACCATGCCGCCCTCCCCGGTCGCAAGGTTCTTTGTGGCGTAGAAGGAGAAGCAGGCAAGGTCGCCGAGGCTGCCGGTCTTCTTCCCCCGGTAGGCGGCCCCGTGGGCCTGGGCTGCGTCCTCTATGAATATGAGATCCTCGTTTTCGCAGATCTTTCTGACCGCCGCGGCATCGCAGGGCTGGCCGTAGAGGTGGACACCGATCACGGCTTTCGTCTTCTCCGTGACCTTTGCGAGGATATCGGCCGGGTCGATCGTTGCGGTCGCCGGATCGACATCGGCAAAGGCCGGCACCGCCCCGCACATCGAGACGCTTGATGCGGTCGCAAAGAACGTGAAAGCCGGGACGATCACCTCGTCCCCCGGCCCGATGCCGGCGGAAAGCAGCGCCGCATGGAGGGCGGTTGTCCCGTTGCTCGTGGCAACAGCGTGTGGAACGCCGCAGTATGTGGCGAACTCTTCCTCAAAGGCGGCGGTTACCGGACCCTGGGCAATCATGCCGGAGGCGAGGACGGCAAGAACGGCGTTCTTCTCTTCATCCCCGAGGGAGGGCTGGGCGATAGGGACCTGCATGAATCCTTCATCTCCGAAGATCTGATCTCATGTTTCTTTCGTGTATTTTTATATAGGGGTTTGCATTTTTGGCAGAATGGGCGTGAAAAATTCGCAACGCTCCCCGTGCAGGGCTGGTGCGGAAGGATATAGGCGATGGTGTTCTGCACCATCTTCCCGGCGGGTGGACGTTGGCGCCCGCTGTCCAGCCCACTTCAGGCCGCATGGCGACCAGACTCCGGGGTTCCGGGTCGGGGAGGACGATGATGCCCGGTCGTAGTTCAGGAGAGCCCTCACATTGCTGGAAGAGGAGGGGATTAACACCCCTCTCCGACAGCATCCCCTGGCAGGGCAATCCCCCGGGAACCCGTATGCGTTACCCCCCAGCCGCGCCATCAGCCCGATATTGCTGGTTGATCAGGGGGGAGCAGTGCGTCGTTAAAGGTGGGTACTGACGCAATATCCGTATTGGATCGGGAAAACGGGTAGAAATATTGGGATTATCACTAAAAAAGCAAAAGAGAAACTATTTATACTGAGGCCCTCTATTGGGGGCTCATGATTCGGCAACCGGTTAACTCCGAGAACCTCCGGTCGGTCGGATACGATCCCGGGCGCAGCACTCTTGAGATCGAGTTCACGAACGGTTCTATCTACCAATACCTGGATGTCCCTGTAACGGTTCACCAGGGATTGGTGACCACCTCCACCCACAGAGACTACTTCTCCAGGCATATCAGGGATCGTTATCCCTACAAAAAGATTTGATTACGATCCCCCGCTATGCAGGGGATCTTCTCGCCCGCCCCTTCATCCCGCGGGATCAGGATGGGCTTTTAAGGTGAGAGCCAGCGGAAGAATTACGCTGAGGTCTACCGCTCCGCATCCTTCTTCCGGTATCCCTCAAGCAGCACCGTCACCAGGTTCTTCACGGGCACGTCCGTGCAATCGGCGATATGGAATTCGCAGAACGGGCATACCGTCACCACGACATCGGCGCCGACCGCCTTCACGGCCTCGTTGCGCTTTGCCCCGAGGGCTTTTGCCTCCTCCGGCACCCCTGACCGGACGCCGCCGCCGGCCCCGCAACATTGCGAGGGCATCTCCACGAACTCCCGAACACCCTCGCGGAGCAGGGCCCGTGGCTCCTTGCTAATCCCCTGGCCACGGAGGAGGTGGCAGGGGTCGTGGTAGGTCGCCCGGATATCGAGCTTTGCCGGCGGCTCGATCCCGTACTCCGTCAGGATCTCTGTGACATCCTTCACCGCAAACGGTGTATCGTAATCGTTCTTCAGCGTCGCCCCGCACCCGGCGCAGATCGTCATCACGGTCTTTATCCCCCGGCTGGCGAAGGCATCGATGTTCTTTCGCTTCAGGTCTCCGATATCCGCCGTCTGCCCCGTCCGGATCAGAGGCGAACCGCAACAGACCTGGTCGTGGGGGACGATCACCCGGATACCGTTGCGCTTCATGACTTCCATAGCATCGAGAGCCGTCTGCGGCACCCGGCCGTTGAACATGCACCCGACGAAGAACCCCACCTCGCCGCGGACAGGGCCGTCGGGCTCGATCACCTCCGGCACCTGTTCGAGGAACGTCGGCTTCGTCCGTTCAACGCTCCTCCCCGTCTCTCTGACCAGCCGCGCCACCTCTTGGTGGCGGGGGAGGGTCAGACCGCGCCGGTTTGCAACCTCCCGGAGTTTCTCTATGGCCTTGCCCGGTATGTCGATCTCCTTTGGACAGACCTCAACGCAGCGCCGGCAGGTCGTGCAGTAGAAGAGCCCTTTTTCGATCGCATCGGTTATACGGTCGCCTGAGTCCCGGGGATCGAGGGCGAGGCGCATCTCCTGCCGGAGCACCGTCGGCCCCGCAAACTCCGTCACCTGTAGCGCCGGGCAGGCTGAGACGCAACAGAGACATTCGATGCAGTCCCGGAGCGGTTTGATCGCCTCGATCTCCTCCCGTGCCGGGAGGTGTGCATCCGGCGCCGGGCATATGCGGGCGATCTTAGCGATCACCGGGGTCATATCCACCATAAGATCCCGCAGGACCGGGAGATCGAGCGGCTCGACAGTCATGCCATCGTGGGCCTCTGCCATACAGGCGAGAACGGGCGTCCCGTCCACCCGTACAGCGCAGCTCCCGCACTGCCCTGACCCGCAGCAGTAGCGATAGGCGAGCGTCGGATCATGCTCGTCGCGGATAGCGTGGAGGGCGTGGAGCACTCTGGCGCCCTCGTTGACCCTGACTGTGTACTCATCAAGATGCGGTTCTGCATCCCGGATGGGGTCGTAGCGGGAGACCCTGAGGGTGATCGCCTTCATGCCGGCACCTCCCGCCGTTCTATCCCTTCGCGGGCGAGGGAGACATAGGTGTGGGAGAACGGCGACGCCGCCGGATCGGTTGCAACCTCAGCGTCCCGCCGGAGATGGGCGCCCCGGTTCTCCGGCCGCAGGAGAGCGCACCGGACGATCAGGGATGCCGTGGTACACATGTTCCGTGTCGTGCAGCAGTCAGGGAGGTTTGCGGCCGATGCGGCGAAGAGCCGGCGGTCGGAGAGGTGCCGGATATGCCCGAGCGCCATCCGGAGGTCGGAAGCATTTCGAAAGATCCCGGCCCCATTCCACATCGTCAGTTTCAGATCCTTACGCACATCTGCGGGGTTTACGGTCCCCTCAAAGAAGGCGTCGAGCATCCGGAGCACGCCGTCGGCCCGGGCGGGGTCGGGGCGGCCTCTCCTCTCCGGTGTCTTCCCGGCAAACTCCCCGGCCCGCTTCCCAAAGACCTGCGTATCCGCAAGAGCGTTCCCGCCGAGGCGGTTAGCGCCATGCACCCCGCCGGTCACCTCCCCGCAGGCAAAGAGGCCCGGGATGGTCGTCCGGCATTCCGGTGTTATCCGGAGCCCGCCCATGATGTGGTGGGCGGTGGGCGCCACCTCCATCGGCTCCCGGCGTATATCCACGCCGTAGGCGAGGAACTGCTCAAGCATCACAGGGAGCCGGGCCTCGATCCGCTCTGCCGGAAGGTGAGTCACGTCAAGGTAGACCCCCCCGCGGGCTGTTCCGCGCCCCTCCAGCACCTCAGTCGCTATCGCCCGGGCCACCACATCCCGGGTCGAGAGCTCCATCCGTTCAGGGTCATAGCGCTGCATGAACCGCTCCCTCCGCGCATTCAGGAGGATCCCCCCCTCGCCCCGAACCGCCTCCGTCACCAGCCTGCCGCGGGCATCGTAGGGGTAGACCGCGCCTGTCGGGTGGAACTGGACCATCTCCATATCGATCAGTTCCGCCCCTGCGCGGTAGGCCATGGCAAACCCGTCCCCGGTCCCGGCGGCTGAGTTCGTGGATATGTCGTAGGCCTGTGTCCCCCCGCCTGTTGCAAGCACCGTCGCATCGGCACAAAAGAGGATGACCCCCCCGTCCCGGTCGAGAGCGATGGCGCCCGCGACCGCACCATCTTCGCCCTTAACCAGATCGACGACCGAGACCTCCTGATAGATCTGCGTATCCGTCGCGTCGAGGCGATCGAGGAGAGTCATCATAATCTCGTGTCCGGTTCGATCCCCGGCGTAGCATGTCCGGGGGAACCGTTGCCCCCCAAACGGCCTCTGTGCGACCTCGCGGTTCTCCGTGACATCAAAGACCGCTCCCCACCGGACGAGATCTGCAATCCGCTCCGGCGCCTCATGGACCAGAGCATCCACGAGCGCCGGGTCGTTGAGGTAGGCCCCGCCCCTGAGCGTATCCTCGCGGTGGACGCTGACTGAATCCTGATCCCGCAATACGGCATTGAAACCGCCTTCGGCCATCGTCGTACACCCGCCTTTCCCGGCGATGGTCTTGGAGACCAGGACCACGCCGCCGTAACGTGAGGCCTCGATCGCGGCTCGTGCCCCGGCGCCGCCGCTTCCTATAACCAGCACGTGCGCGTCCACTATCTCGTCTACAAGCATCTTATTAGTCTGTGCGTTGTATACTACCATAAAGTAATTGCAGGGGACGTGTAAGCCAGAATGAGGCTTTTAATGAAATTTGGCGGCACTTCCGTCGGAGAAACCGACTGTATCCGGCGGGTCGCAGATATTGTAGAACCGCATCACCGGGCCGGCGACGAGGTCGCCCTGGTCGTATCGGCATGCTCAGGGATCACCGACCAGATAATCGCGATAGCCGATGAAGCTGTTAAAAGCACGGAGCAACCCCATTTCGGGACGTTCTTCGCCGCGATGCGGGCCCGGCACACCCGGCTCCTCGAGACGGTAGCCCCCGACCATGCCGGCGACGTGGCGGCGGTCATCGACGACCAGCTCACCCGGCTGCAGAACATACTCATCGCCGTGCATACCTTGAAGGAACTGACTCCCCGGTCCCGCGACTACATCATATCCTTTGGCGAGCGGCTCTCCGCCCCGATCGTCGCGGCCGCCCTCCGGCAGCGCGGCATACCGTCGGTCGCCCTCGACGGCGCCGAGGCCGGCATCGTCACGACGGCAAACCACGGGGACGCCCGTGCCCTTCCCGCAAGCGAGGCAGGCATCAAAAGCCGGGTCGGGCCGCTGCTCGCCGGCTCCGTCCCGGTGATCATGGGCTTTATGGGGGCGACCGCACAGGGTGTCGTCACCACTCTCGGGCGGAGTGGCTCTGACTACTCGGCCGCCGTCATAGGCGCCGGCATCGATGCCGACGAGATCTGGATCTGGACGGACGTCGACGGGGTGATGACGTCAGACCCCCGGATCATCAGGGATGCACGGGTCCTCAACGATATATCCTATCTCGAGGTGATGGAACTCTCCTACTTCGGTGCGAAGGTTCTCCACCCGCGGTCGGTCGAGCCCGCCATGCAGAAGAATATACCGATCCGGGTCAGGAACACGTTCCGGCCCGACTACCCCGGGACGATCATCCTCCGTGATGAGCACCGGGAGAAGAGGGTGGTCAAGGCCATCGCCCTGATCGAGAAGGTGGCTCTCGTCAACGTCAACGGCGCGCAGATGATCGGCCGGCCCGGTGTCGCAAAGACGATCTTCTCCGCGCTTGCTGAGCGGGAGGTGAACGTCATGATGATATCACAGGGCTCAAGCGAGGCGAACATATCCCTCATCGTCGACGAATCCCACCTCGATGCCGCTATCGCTGCCCTCACCCCGATAGCAAAGCAGGGCATTGTGCGGGAGGTCACGTCCGACCGTGACGTCGCCGCACTCGCTGTCGTGGGCGCAGGGATGGCCGGCACACCGGGGACGGGCGGCCGGATCTTCTCAGCGCTCGGGCGGGCCGGGATCAACACCATGATGATATCACAGGGTTCAAGCGAGGTGAACGTCTCGTTCGTCGTCAAAGGCGGCGACGGCAAACGGGCACTCCAGATGCTGCACGATGAATTCCGGCTCTCGGAGAACTCTGATGACTGAACACACCTATAGCGAGGCAGGGGTCGACATCGATCTCGAGGCCCGGGCGGTGCGGGCGCTGATCGACACCCTCACCTACAGGCGAGCCGGCGCATTCCCTATGCTCGGGAAGGTCGGACACTTTGCCGGCCTGATCGACTGCGGCCCGTTCGTCCTCGCTCTTGCGGTCGACGGTGTCGGGACGAAGATGCTCGTCGCGGATAGGCTCCGCAACTGGCGGACGGTCGGGATCGACTGCATAGCGATGAACGTCAACGACCTCTACGTGATGAACCTCGAGCCCGTGGCGTTCGTCGACTACATAGCGACCGATGCCCTCTCGGTCGAGAAGATGGCCCAGATCGGCCAGGGCTTAAACGAGGGTGCCCGCCAGGCGAACATGAACATCGTAGGCGGTGAGACGGCGACCCTTCGTGGGCTCGTGACCGGCCTTGACCTTGCGGGGACGTGTCTAGGGGTCCAGAAGAAGGAGAAGGTCATAACCGGGGAGACGATCGTCCCCGGCGATCAGATCGTCGGCGTCCCCTCAAGCGGCATCCACAGCAACGGTCTGACGCTCGCCCGCCGTGTCGTCGAGGATTGTGCGTCCTACGATACGCGCCTGTCCGGCAAAAAAACCCTCGGCGAGGAGCTCCTGACGCCGACCCGGATATACGCCGAAGTGCTCCGGGTAACGGAGGCCTGCGCCGTCCACGGTATGTGCCACATAACCGGTGGCGGCCTCCTGAACTTCGGGAGGCTCACGGGCTACGGGTTCTCCATCACCGATCCGCTCGAGATTCCTGAGATCTTCTGCTGGTTGCAGGAGGCCGGGGGCATCAGCGACGGGGAGATGTATCGCACGTTCAACATGGGAATGGGCTATGCCTTCGTCGCCCCCGAGGAGAGCGTGGATACGATCTGCTCGATCGTCCCCGGCGCCCGGGTGGTCGGTGTCGTAACAAAAGAGCCAGGGGTCAGGCTCAAGGGCGCCGAGATCCGGTGACGGCAGGGGGAAACCCTGCCCTTTATCCGGTGATTCCCCTCAAAACCCGGGGATTTTGAGTACCCGTGCGGGGATGATGCGCTCATCCACCCCCACCTCTGAGAGCCTTTTCTCCCTGGGTACCGCTCACGCCCCGCCGCCGCGCTCCTCAAAGTAGTGCATCGCATCAGGGGCCTGCTTTCGAACCGTCCGCAGGAAATAGTTCGTGAGGTCGGGGTCGGCCACCATGAGCGAGTGTTGCATCGCCCGTTCGGTATCTTTGGTGAGCCCGCCCTTCTGGTCCATCTCCGCCATGATGTCGTGGATGGCGTTATCGACATCCTGTTCGCTCTCCCACTTCAGCACCGATATCGTTCGTGCCATTTTTCTTCACCCGGCGCCGCATATGGGGCGAAGTCCTACATTAGGTTAATGGATCATTAGCCGGGTGCGAATCGTGTACGAAGATCCGCGTGATCTCCGGTAAAACCTTCAGACCACCTCAGGTCTCGGAATCCCGGCGGCCATTCCCGCCGGCTGCCAGAGCCAGGAAAAAGAGGGTTATCTTTCCGGGGCAAGGGGCGTCTTCTCAGCCTTCTTGCCGACGAGCGCGCTGTTTCCGGCAGGATCCTCGAGGATGACCGTGAAGGGAAATGCCGCCTCCCGTGCTGCGGCGAGCGTCTCCAGCATATTGAGTGCGGCCGCCCGTTCATCGTCGCTCCCGGGATCTGCAAGGACGGTCGCCACCGCCCGCTCGAAGCGGGAGAGAACCCCCTCGATATTGGTGACGAACCCCTCGCAGGCGGTCCCGGGCTCGACCGAGAGGCCGAGCTCCGGTATCCGGATCGTTCCCGTCGTGCTCCGCACCACCCGGGTGGCAAGGTCGCCGGGCTCATCGATCCACACCATCCACCGAACAGGATCTCTCTCCTCGGGGATGATAGTGTCGGTGTGCCGGTAGCCGCAGGCGTCGCAGGCGATCGTAACGAGCAGGAGATCGGGAAAGTGGGGGATATCGATGCGATGATGCACGATCTCGATAGTGGCCCCGCACGCCGGACAGGTCCCCCTGGAGGTCTCCCGCACTACAGGCCCCCGCCAATCTTCTCGCGGGAGACCTTGACAGACATCGGCGTGATGACGACGTACTTCTGCTCGCCAAGGCCGACGATATCGCCGTTCACATCCTTTGCCACATCGCGGAGATCCTTTAAGACTCGCTCGAACGTCACCTTATCCATCTTCAACCGCCCGATATCGACGATGACGATGTTGCCGTTGTAGACCTCATCTTTGACGCGGGGAGTATCCTTGAGGTCGGCGATGGTGGCGATCTTGATGTACATGGATGCCGGTCCGTCTTCGGTCGCGCTCTCGTAGGAAGCGAGGTCGAGCTCCATGTATTCGTCCTGATCCCTGACGGGGCTCTTACCGAGGATGCTGTTGAAGAGCTTCTTAACCATAGAAAAAATGAGGGAAGATTTTTATTTAATAGTATCTCTTGCTTTTCGCGTTAGATCTCCAGATTCCAGAGATCGTCCCCGACATAGTGGAGACTTCTCGCCGACTTGCCCTTCTCCTGCCGCTCCATATCGGCAGCATCGAGGAGAGCAACCCCTACGGCGAGCGATTTGCCGTGGCGCTCTTCGATAACCTGTAAAGGGCGTCCTTCCCGGATATCCGGCGATATTGAGACGATACCGGGGCGCATGATATCCGCGCCGTTTACGACGAACCTGACCGCGCCGGCATCGACCACCACCCGCCGCTCGGGGATGGGGTACTCGAGGAGGCCCCGCAGGGTGGGGAAGACCCAATCGGCGGAGGCCATCAGGAGCGGCCTCTTATCGATAAGGTAGATCTCGAAGGGGGCATCCGTCTCAACCCGCTCGATCCGATCGGATCGGAAGAGTTCGGCCGACGCTCCAATCTCATCGCGAAGCCGATCGAGAAGCCCTACTATCTGCGTTCTCCTGATGACGTGGCGTTTTTTTACGGTGAACTTCGGCATGGAACCCAGACCCCGGGGGGCGGATTGCTCCCCGTAACAGTGCGGTTATATTTAAGTAGCTTCCTCACTCAAATATATTACTCCAGAAAGGACGGCACAGGGTAATTGTATGACGCCAAGACCGTTGGATATTTTAGATCAGGTACTGAATCGTCAGCCCGTCATCATCAGCCTCAAAGGTGGAAGGGAGATCCGGGGTATCCTCCAGGGATACGACGTTCACATGAATCTGGTGTTGGATAAGGCAGAAGAAGAAACCGGCGGCGCGGCGCAGAAACTCGGCACGCTGATCGTCCGCGGCGACAATGTTATTTACATAACCCCTTCAGTTGAATGAGTAGGTGAGAGTTTATGTCAAAAGGCACACCCTCCATGGGCAAACGGCAGAAGCGCACCCATATCGCCTGCAGGCGTTGCGGCAAGATATCGTTCCATGCACAGCATAAGGTCTGTGCAGCCTGCGGATTTGGCAGAAGCAGCAGGATCCGCAGTTACCGCTGGACGGAGAAGAAGTCAAAGGTACCGACACATTAGAGCTGGATCATGTGTGGTATCGTTGGCATCGTCGATGCTGGCGGTGTCTCTTTTCCGCTGTACTATGCCCTGTACGCTCTCCAGCACCGGGGGCAGGAGAGCGCGGGGATCTCCACTTTTGAAGACGCGACCCTGTACACCCACAGGGCGCAGGGGCTCGTTGCCGATATATTTGACAGCCACACCCTGCAGGGGCTGCGGGGCAACGTCGGTATCGGCCACGTCCGCTACCCTACGGCCGGATCGACGATGCCGGAGGATATCCAGCCATTCAATTTCCGGTATCAGGGGCTCAACCTCGCGATCGCCCACAACGGCAGCCTGATCAACACGGCCTCCCTCCGCGAGGAGTACGAACGCCGGGGACAGATCTTCTGTACGGCGACCGATGCCGAGGTCGTAGGAAATATCATCGCCGAGGCGCTCCGGACCTCAAAAAGCATGGAGGATGCCATCCGGCTCTGCATGCGGCGCCTGCGGGGCTCGTATGCCGTCGTCGCTCTGTTGAACGGGACTGTCTACGCCTTCCGCGACCCGCTCGGCATCAAACCCCTTTGTATCGGAGAGATCGGGCAGGGGTACATCATCGCCTCGGAGAGCGTGGCGATCGATGCGCTGGACGGCACGCTCATCCGGGACGTGCGGCCGGGAGAGCTCGTCCGGATCGATGAAGACGGGCTCTCCTCTGTCCAGATCGCGACCGCGAACCGGCGGGCGCACTGCATATTCGAGTATATCTACTTCGCCCGCGCCGATTCGGTCATCGATGGGACGCTGGTCTACGATGTGCGGCGCAGGATCGGGCAGAAACTCTACGATGCGGATCCGACCGAGGGCGATATCGTCTGCCCGGTCCCCGACTCCGGGACCGCCTATGCCGCCGGCTACGCTGAACGATCCGGCATACCGTTCGTCGAGGGATTGATGAAGAACCGTTACATGGGCCGGACGTTCATAATGCCGACCCAGCAGCAGAGGGAGCGGGCGGTTCGGATCAAGCTCAACACCGTCAGGGGAAACCTCAAGGGCCGGCGGGTGATCTTAGTCGATGATAGCGTTGTACGGGGGACAACGTCGCGCCGGATCGTGAACATGATCCGCGAGGCGGGGGCAGAGGAGATCCACCTCAGGGTCGGTTCCCCGGCGATCATCGCCCCATGCTACCTCGGTGTGGATATGCCCACCCGCACGGAGCTGATCGCGAACGGCAGGGACACCGAGGCGGTCAGAAAGAGTGTCGGGGCTACATCGCTCACCTATGTTCCGCTTGAGGATCTGATGGATGCTATCGGGTGCGGCGAACACGACCTCTGCACCGGGTGCCTGACCGGGTGCTACCCTGTGGAGATCCCGGGAGAGAAGAGCTGCCACTGCGCCGTGGACTACGTGGCCGGCACACACCAGTCCAGCCTCTCCAAGTTCGGGAAGCAGCAGACATCATAATCCTGCACCCGCTCTTTTTGCAGTTTGAACCGTATACACGAGGAGCCTGACCATGGCCTGCCCCTCTCAACTTCCGGAAGGCCGGCGTGCAGCAACAGCATGAGAGATCCCGGGGCCGGCTTTCATCGTAGAGCCCGAGCGTGCGCGCGCAGGTTCATCGGCAGGGTTTTTCCAGAGGAACAGAAAAGCGAGCGGAACGCCTGGAAAGATGTGCGCAAAAAGGATATAGCGAGGGATGGATTTGAACCATCGGTCTACGGGTTATGAGCCCGCCGGGATTTCCTGACTACCCCACCTCGCTGCTCATCTGTGAGGTATATACCATTGTTCCCCTGGGGATATATAGGTATCTGAGGCCCTGGCCCCCGTCCTCTCCCCAATCTATAATAGGAGCGCAGATCATACCTCCGTCGCATGGAAGAGAACAGACCGATGGACGACGAACTGCAACGCCTCAGAGAAGAGCGCCTCAGGGAGCTTGAGGCACGTATCCATGGAGGCCGGGGCGGGGTCATCGAGATCACCGACGGCACGTTTCAGGAGACCCTGAAGAAGCATCCGGTCCTCGTCATCGATCTCTGGGCGGAGTGGTGCGGCCCCTGCCGGATGGTGGCCCCGGTGATCGAGGACCTTGCGCGTGATTTTGCCGGCAAGGTGGCCTTCGGCAAGTGCGACGTCGACCAGAACCGTGTGATAGCGAGACAGTTCAGCATAACGGCTATACCAACGCTTCTCTTCTTTGCACATGGCGCGCTCGTCGACCGGGCGGTCGGCGCGCTCCCGAAGGAGGCCATAAAAGCACGGGTTATGCGGGTGTTTGGCACCGGTTAGTCTATTGATTTTAGTTATCGGGCTATTTTAGCACTCCCCTCCCCTCCCTATGGGGCCGGCGCCGGAGCATCGCCCGGGGCCGGCTGCAAGGCTTCACTGGGAGTATAGGCGCCCCTGCCGCCTGGAGGTAAGCGGTATGCCGTGGAACACCACCTCGCCTATCATCCCGGGTCCTGGATACCCCGGAAGCGGTATGCCGTGGAACACCACCTCGCCTATCGGTGAGATGACCTGGAACGCCGGGTTAGGCGACATATCATACCGGGGAGGGGGCCCCTCCCCTCATCATAGCACAAAAGAGGTATCCGGGTGCATACCACCCATATTTGAGATCCATTACCCCCCCGGACACCCGTGCGAGGCCTCTTAAGGCTGGCGGCTTTTGCAGAACAACCCCGGCATCCTACACTTCGATCAGCCGGTATGATGCATCGCCAAGTCCTATCCGAGCTGCGTAGTCGATCTGGTAACCGCCGTCTGTGTAGTCCCAGATTCCCCTGAACTTGTCTTCCCCCGGGGCGGTATGCTCCCCGAGAGCCGTCCGGGCAATCCCCCGCTCGCTGTTGACGAGGTCGAAGCTCGCGTGGTCGATCGCGACCGGATCGGTGGAGGCGAGGATCCCGATATCGGGGACGATTGCCGCATCGCTCCAGGGGACACAGTCGCAGTCGGG
The DNA here is from genome assembly GCA_964413225.1 of uncultured Methanoculleus sp. Classification (GTDB taxonomy): domain Archaea; phylum Halobacteriota; class Methanomicrobia; order Methanomicrobiales; family Methanoculleaceae; genus Methanoculleus. Next base: position 13,053 of record CAYPRO010000024.1, read on the forward strand.
GGTGATCGCAAGGAGGAAGTTGATATAGCCCACCCTTCCGGGTTTGTCGCGGACGGCGCCGAGGGCGTACTCGCAGAGCCTCTCGATGAACGGCCGGATCTCCGTCGTCCAGTCAAACTCGATCGCCCCTTCTCTGCAGGAGCGCATGCAGTCGCCGCACCCGACGCAGCGCTCCGGGTTGAAATGCGCCCTCCCCTTGACCAGGGTCACCGCCGCCTGCGGACAGACCTGAACGCACCTTCCGCACCCGACGCAGACCTCACCCTCCACGCACGGCCGGCCGGCATGCTGCTCCGCCTTTCCCGAGGGCGGGGCGCAGCCCATCGCCAGGTTCTTGATCGCGCCCCCGAACCCGGCAAGGTCGTGGCCCTTGACGTGCGAGAGGGCGAGCATGCTGTCGGCATCAAGGATTCCTCCAGCTATCCTGACGCTTCCAAAGTGCCTCCCGTCGACCGCGACCTCCCTCCAGTAGCCGCCCGATACGCCATCGGCGATGATCACCGGGGCGCCAACGACCGCGTAGTCGAACCCATGCTCGATCGCGGTGACAGTGTGCCTGACAGCGTCGGCCCGGCTCCCGGCATAGAGTGTGCCGGTATCGGTGACGAACGGGTGGGCCCCGCGCTCCCTCACCCTGTCGACCACCTGTCGGGCAAATACTGGATTTATGTATGTATCGCACCCCCGCTCCCCGACATGGAGCTTGACGGCCGTCAGGTCACCGGGGTGGACCACCCTGTCAAACCCGGCCGCATCGAAGAGGCGGCGAATCTTCTGGACTTTGCTCTCATGGTGGTTCCTCGCCCGAAGGCCGGCAAAATAGACATCTGCCATCGTCGTCTGCTCCCTTAGAGGTACTCTCCGATCAGAGGGGGATAAGGGTTGTGCCGCTGGTCAGAACCCCGAGAGGCCGATACCCCCGTTGGATGTGGTGATGGCGATCGTCGGCCCCCCGCTCCCGAGCTGGCCCGTGACCGATCTGGCCGTCGACTCGCTGATCTGGAGGGGGAGGTCGCGGAGGGTCACTGCACCGTTTGATGTGGTGGCGACAACGCGGGCGTCGAGATCATCTGCGAGCCTGAGCGCTATACCGCCGTTGCTTGTGGATACCGTCACATCCTCACGGACAGCGGATATGGTTGCGGATACGGGACCGTTTGATGTCCTGAGTGCGGTCACTCCCCCGCAATCCTCCACCGTGACCCCGCCGTTGCTCGTCGTTGCCGTGACGTAGCCCTCGACACCCAGAAGATCGATCCCACCGTTCGATGACGCCGCACGAAGGTCGCCGCCGCGAGCACCATCGACATGCACCGGGCCGTTCGATGTTTTAAGTTCTGCGCCGGCCACCCTGACGCCCGAGAGTCTGATCGGCCCGTTTGAGGTCTCGATCCGCTGCACGATGAGATCTGGCGGCACCCGTATCATGTAATCCACGCTTGCCCGGACATTCAGATCGGTGTAGGCGGTCTCTATCCGGAGCGTGTCGCCCTCCATCACATCTATCCTTAACTTCACGAGTTCGGCCCGACCATATGTGGTCCGTTTGACCGCCGTGATGGCGACGGATCCCTTCTCCCCGGCGCTCACGTTCACGCCCCCGTTCCGGCTGGTCACGATGAGGCCAGTTCCCGGCTCCACCGTGACCGTCCGGTCAAACACCTCCGTCTCCTCAGGGCCCGGCACCCCGGTGCATCCGGCAACGGTTATGATGACAGCGAGGACGAGCGCCACAGGAATGGTCTTCTGCATATCCGATCCATATACTCCGCCCCTCATATCGCTATCGCCTCACGGCGAACGCGGCAGGCAAACAAGGGGATGAGCCCGGCACGGATAAAGGTGTATTTCGGGCTTACAACCCCGCTCTCCGGCACATCGGCCGGACCTCCGCCCCCTCCATGTTCCCCGCCGCCCACATGTAGCGTTCGCGGACACCGGGGGGGAGGTCGCGCTCCGGTATGGACATAAACCTGAACTCCGCGTAAAGCCCGGAGAGGCTCTCGACAGCGTACATGTAGAGGTCATCGTTGTGGCAGGCCACGACCAGGGCTGCAACCGCCATACGGGCATACCCTCTGCCGCGACACGGCTCCGGCGTGAATATACCGTCGACCTCCAGGCCGTCGACATGCCTCCTGCACCGGGCAAGAGAGACGATCTGCCCTGCGACGAAGACGGCAAAGACTCTGTCCCGGTCAGGATCACCGACGACGCCGTGGTAATCGCGCCAGACCTCATTTGCAGCGGAGAACTCATCGCTCCGGAGTTCGCGCACAATCGGCACCCCGGCGCCGATAACAGCGGTTACCATTCCAGTCACCTCAGACTATCCTGTATCCTTCGGACGGCACTAGGAGTTCAAACCTCGCTCCCGCCCCAAATACCCCGGTCTCGCGGATCTTGATACCGGTTATGGCAAGTATCTCGTGGGCAAGGAAGAGTCCGCGCCCGTATCCCCCCGCTTTCTGAATGAAGAGCCCCTCCTTCATAGTGTCGGGTATGCCGGTCCCATCGTCCTCGATGATGATGGCGCAGCCATCCGGGCGCAGGTGGTAGGTGACGATGATCCGGGTTGCACCTGTTGCCGGGGCAAGCGAGTTCTCAAGGATATGGGTAAAGACTGTACCGATATGGGGGTCGGCAAAGACTTCAAGCCTCTCTGTCCACGCTTCGAGGGTGACATTGCCAAAGAAGAGGGCATCCGCCGCGCTCATGACGGTCTGCTGCACGGGGATCCACGCCGGCGGCGATGTCCCTATATCGCGGAACTCGCGGGAGATCTCTATCTGTCGACGGATGCCGGTTGCAGCATCTTTCAGGTCATCGATGAAAGATAGCACATCGGGATCGTCAAACTTCATAACGCCCACCGAGAGATGCCCGTACAGGAGCGCAAGCCGGTTTGAGAGATCGGTGCGCAGGATCCCTGAGAGGGTGTTGAGCTGACGGTTGGCGTTCTGGAGCGCACCCTTCATCATGACCTCATCGGTGACATCCCGTATGGACTCGATGGCGCCGGCGACCCTCCCCTCGTGGTCAAGGAGCGCGGTCGCCGCAAACCGGATCTGTGCTCCCCGACCATTACGGAGACGCGGGAGATGGGTCTCGGCGACGAGGATATCCCCCTCCCTCCTGACCGACGGATACCACCCCTCCGGGTCGCCCTTGAGGACCAGGTCGAGGAGCAGAGGCCGCCGTTCGCCGTAGAAGGGTACGGCGTACTCGTGATCCCCATGGGCAAGCATGGCATCCTTCTTCACCCCGGTCATATCCTCGATAGCGCGGTTCCAGGCTATGACCCTCCCTCTTATGTCGATAGCAAGCATAGCGTCGGGCAGAAACTCGATGATCTGGTTCATCTGTTCTTCAGATTCCCGGAGCCTTGCCGAGAGGCGAGCGACCACGCCGCCGATCAGGATCAGGAGGGCGGCACGGGGGAGAACGCCGAGAGCAACCAGGATGGTTTGCGGAGAGAAGAAGAAGGCTGTGGCGGCGTAGACAACCGCGAGGCCGGCGGAGAAGGGGATGCCGCGCCGCGGATACCAGTAGCTTGCAAGGATGACCGGTATGCTGAGCAGGAGGGCGGGATAGAGGCTTGTCGGGATGCCGAGGGCCATGCCGAGCAGGTTCCCGCCGAGGGTCAGAGCGGTCAGAACGGCGACGGCCACGATACGGTTCTGCTGGTCGGCAAAGAGCGTGGTGAGATGGTCTCCGGCTTTCATGGCGATACCTGCAGGTGGTGCCTCTCCGGGGATCGAGCCTTCTGCCGGGATTCACCCGGTGCGCCGGTCGGGAGCACGGATCACCCCCGCCGGGCAGAGGAGTTCAAACCGCGCTCCTCTCCCCGGCACCCCCGTCTCGCGGATGGTGATGCCGGTGATCGCGAGGATCTCGCGTGCGAGGAAGAGGCCGAGGCCGGTGTTCATGCCGTGCGCATAGGAGAAGATCTTCTCCTTCTCATCATGAGGGATACCCACCCCATCATCCTCGCATATGATGGTGCATGTATCCCCATCCCGCCTGAGGCTGAAGGTGATGGTGGTGATCGTCTTCCCGTACCGCAGGGCGTTATCGATGAGGTTGGAGAAGACCTTCTCTATGAGCGGGTCGGCATAGATCTCCGCTCCCGCCGGCACAATGTTTACAAGGGTTACCTTGCCCATCGATATGTATCGTTCCGACCGCTCCACGAGCGGCCGGATCTCCTGCCAGGCAGGGGACGTCGAGCCTATCTTCTGGTACTCGGCGGTGAACCTGACGGTGTTGCTGATCTGATCCACGGTCCTGCTGGCGTTCTCGACATGCTGCCAGGCGTTCGCTGGCTCCCTCTCGCGCATCATCCGGGCCAGGTCGAGATACCCCGCGAGCGCCGCAAGCTGGTTGAGTATATCGTGGCGGGTGATGCTTGCCATGAGCTGGAGCTTGCGGTTTGCATCCGCAAGCGCTCTCTCGACACGTCTGCGCTCCTGGTTCTCTGCTGCGAGGCTCTCGTTGCTGCGCGAGAGGTCTTCGACCGCCTCCCGGAGTCGATCGTTTAAGGAGTGGAGTTCTTCCTGCGCCTCCTGGAGCTCGGTGTTCTTTGCCACAGCGACGGCATACGTCGAGAGGAGGGTGTTTACGATCGTGAGCCTCCCGGCGGCGATGGTGTATGTGTTGCCGGCGAAGGTGACCTCATGGCCGTCCGGGTCGGCCTCCCTTGCCGTCCGGAGGACGGCATCGATCTGGGAGCGGACGTGCCCCGGATCGATAGGCTTGACTATGAAGCTGTCGGCCCCCGATGCAAGCCCTCTCATGACATCGGCGGGATCGAAGAGGGTGGTGACAAGTATGACCGGGATCTCGGGGAAATCCCGCTTGATCCGGCGGCAGAGTTCATACCCATCCATCCCCGGCATAAGGATATCGGAGAGAACGATATCGGGCTGGCTATTCGCTATCCTCTGTATCGCCCCGGCACCATCCGCGGCGAGGGCGACGTCGTATCCCTCCCCCTCGAGGATGTGGCGGATGTACTCGGCCTGTGTCCGGCTATCCTCCACCACCAGTATGCTCAGTCTCGTTCTGTCTTCTCTATTGCTCATATCATCACACACCCTTCGTCAGCGGCGCACCAACAGACGGCGCACCGTCTCAAGAAAATCCTTTGCATTGAAACTGCTCTTGACGATATAGGCATCCGCCCCGACCGCTCTCCCCCGCTCCCGGTCTTCGGGCGAGTCAAGCGATGTGACCAGCGCCACCAAAAGCCCGCCAAACTGCCGGCCTTCGGCCCGTATCTTCTCGGTGAGCGTAAAACCGTTCATCCGGGGCATATCCACATCTGAGACGACCATATCAAACTCATGCTGCTTAAGCCTTGCGAATGCATCTATGCCGTCGACGGCGGTCTCCACCTTATATCCGGCCCCTTCGAGGACCGTCTGCAGCAGGACCCTCGATGTAACTGAATCCTCGGCAACAAGGATCCGCTGCCCCGTCCTCCCCGGCGGTAAAGGCCCGCTTGCCGGTCGATCGGCCTGCATCGCATCCTGGATCAGTTCAAGTGGATCAAGGGCTAGCGCCACGCTCCCATCCCCGAGGATGACCGCCCCGTCGATCCGCCGGACGGAGCGGAGCTGGCTCCCGAGCGGACGGACGACGATCTCCTGCACCCGGATCACTTCGTCGACCATGCAGGCGATCTGCCCCGCCCCATATGCGATGATGACGAGGGGGATCGGCCGCGCCTCGTCCTGGAGGGGGCCGGACGGAGGGATGCCCAGCATATCGGTGAGCCTTACGACATCGATCGTCTCCCCTGAGAACAGGATAATCGGCCGGCCACGCGAGAGGGGCAGGGAATTGAGACTCGCCCGGAGGACCTGCTTCACCTGCTGCATGGGGAGGACGTAGATCTGTCTTCCTGAACGGACGAGGAGGCCGCGGAGAGTGGCCATCCTCACCGGGACGGAGAAGGAGACGGTGGTCCCCCTGCCAACGGCCGATGATACCGTCACCCGCCCCCCGAGACGGGATACGGTATCCTCGACTATGGCAAGCCCAAGCCCCCTTCCCGAGAGGTCGGTGACGACCCTGCTTGTCGTCATACCCGACCGGAAGATAAGCCAGATCGCCTCGCCATCCGTGAGAGCCGCATCCTCTTCCTTCGTGATCACACCGCTCTCGACGGCGGTCCTCCGGATCGTTCTGCTGTCGATGCCGGCTCCGTCATCGGCCACCTCTATGCCGACCCTGCTGCCGGAGCGGGGGAAGACCCGGACCCGCACGGAACCGGTGGCGGGTTTGCCCTGCGCTACCCTGGCCGCCGGATCCTCTATACCGTGGTCGATGCTGTTGCGGATCAGGTGCATGATGGGTTCTTTCAGTGCGTCGAGTATACGCCGATCCACCTCTATCTCCCCCCCTTCGATCGTGAGGTCGATGGATTTTTTCGATGCGCGGGAGGCCTCCCTCACGAATGCAGAAAATGGCGCAAGCATGCTTGAGGTGGGGAGGAGCGCGGCGTCGTGAACCAGGTCGGATATCTCGGATATGCTCGCCTTGAGCGCTGACCGGTCGATCTCCATGGCCCGCAGGTGCGTGGCAAGGTCGGATCGTGATTGTGAGATTTACTCTAATAATGCCCATGGCCCGCAGGTGCGTGGCAAGGTCATGCTGGAGAGTGGTCACGAACTCCCGGTTGTACTCCTGGAACTCGACCGCTCTCTGGAGCGGCAGAACCAGGTCGTGGGGGAGCGTCGTCTTCTCCTCGCCAAAGACCTTCCTGCGGATCAGGTTCAGATCGTTGAACGCCTGAGAGTGGTTCCACTGCCAGAGGGTGAAGCGCGTGACCATCTCCTCGAGTTCGCGTATCCGCTGCGTGATGGATATCTCTGTCGAGAGGAGGCCGTCGGCGCCGGCGGTAAGCCGTTCGAGTTTGTGGGCTGCGATCCGCACCATGCCTCCATCCGGCCCTGATATGGTCGGATCGCTGCCGTTGTGAGTCCCGGAAGTGTGTATAATCGGTTCGGGTGTCTCCTTGCTTTTGGCCGGTTCACCTGTGTGGACTTCGGGAGGGCGGAGAACCGGTTCGTTTGCGGGCCTCTCAGGGATGGATCGGAGCGCCCCGATGATATCTACCGGCGATGTATCGGGTCTCTCTCCCTGAAGGAGCGCCTTCACGACCGCAAGCGTCCGGTGAAAGAGGTCAAAGTCGTTCATCCCGGGGATATACTCGCCCCGTTTTATGAGGGAAAAGATGGTCTCGAGGTTCTGGCAGACGGACTCGATCTCGCGGAGGTTGACCGCCCGTGCGGCGCCTTTCAAGCTGTGGATCCGCCGGTAGACTGACTCGACCACCTCAGGCGCGGGCCCGGCCTTCTCAAGCTCGATCAGCCCTGCGGTTATCGATTCGATGTATTCGCCCGCCTCCTCCCGGAACGTCTCAAGGAGGCGGACACGGAATAGATCGTCCGTCTGGCTCATGTCGCGTCGCACTACACACGATACTGCTGGGTGATCCTCTTTAAGCGGGCACCGAGTTCGTGCAGGTCCCCTGCGGTCTTCTCCGCCTTGTGTGTGGTCTCAAGGTTCTTCTGTGCCGCGTCGCGTATGTTCTCCATGGCGCGGGAGATCTGGTCGACCCCTGAAGCCTGAGCCTGGATCGACGTGGCGATCTCTATGACCTCCTGTGACGTATCTGCAATCGACTGGGCGAGCACTTCGATCGCCTCCTGGGCGTTGCTAGTCAACCGTGCCGCATCCGCGACCGACCGTGTCCCCTGCTCGGTCGATGCCGCAGTTGAGGAGACCCCCTGCTGGATATCGGTCAGGATGACCCGGATGTTCGATGTCGCCTTCTTTGACTGCCCGGCGAGGTTGTGGATCTCGTTTGCGACGACCGCAAACCCTCTTCCGAACTCCCCGGCCTTTGCAGCCTCGATGGAGGCGTTCACAGCGAGGAGGTTGGACTGCTCGGATATATCGGTCACGGTCGCTATGATCTCGCCGACGGCCTGACTCTGCTCTGAGAGACGTATGACGTTCATGCGGATGATGTCCATCTGGCGCTGGATCTGGTTCATGCCCTCCAGTGTCTCGCGCACAGATCTCTGACCGCCCCTTGAGACCTCCAGTGCCCGCATAGCCTTCTCCGAGACACCCTTCGTCTTCTGATTCACAACCTCGGTCTTCTTCCTGACGCTCTCGACAGAGTCGGATGTCTCGTTCACCGTTGTGGCAGTCTGCGAACTGGCTGCCGCAAGCTGGGTCGTGACCGCAAGGATCTCGTTGGATGCAAGGGAGAGGACCGAGACCCCTTCATAAAGTTCTTCACTGATCAGCTTCATCAGGCGCGAGAGCTCGATCCCGATGGTGTTGAGGGCATCGCGATAGGCGACGAACTCCCCTGCAACCGGTATCCTCTCATCGAACCGGGCGGTGAAGTCGCCGGATGCGTAGATCCTTGCAAGCCGCATAGCCTCGTTCACCGGCTCGGTTATCGACTCGAGAGTCTTGTTGAACCCGGCTATGATCATGCGGTATCCCCCGCGGAAGGCTTTCTCGTCCCCGCGGATGGAGAGATCGCCTGCGCGGGCTGCATCCGTGAGTTTGAGCGTCTCCTTGTGGAGGTGATCGAGGGACTGGACCATCAGGGCAAGTGCGGGGCGGATCTCGTCGCCTTCGTCGGCGACCGGGAACTCCTGGACGTACTCGCCGAGAGCGATCTTTTTTAAGTTCCCGACGACGTTCGTCTGGAGGTCGCCGGCAAACTCATCCATCGTTTTAGCCATGACACCGATCTCATCCTGCCGCCGTATGTTGAGCCGGGCAGAGAGGTGTCCGTTGCGAAGATCTTTGAGCATCAAGACGACCTGCTGGAGCGGATCGGATATCGAGCGGCCAAAGAGTATGGCTATGGCGACACCTATGGCGATGGATGCGAGGACGACGATGACGATCGTGTTTCGGATGGCCTCGATCGGTCCGGTGAAGTCGGAGAGTTCGGCGCGCGAGACGATGTGCCAGTCGAGCGGTTCGTAGTAGGTATAGGCGTCGATCATGTCCGTCCCGTCGACCTGGTGGCGTATGATCCCGACCTTTTTGGTGAGTATCTCCCGGGCAAAGGCCTCGTCAGACCAGTTCTCTCCCTCAAGGGAGGGGTGCACGAGCACCTGGCCGTTGCTATCGATGACGAACATGTAGCCGTTCTGGCCTATGACCGTATCCTTGAGGCTTGCCTTGACGACATCAAGGGTCTCTTCCTCCTCCGTCCCGACAAAGAGAACCCCGACGATCTTTCCGCGGCTGTCTTTTATCGGTTCGTATGCGGTGACGTAGCGTTTGCCGAAGAGATCCCTGCTCCCGTAGTATGTCTCTCCCTGATTCACCACGACATCGTAGACGTTCTGGGTCAGTTCCGTCCCGACCGCCCTGCTGCCGTCTGTCCCGATGACGTTTGTGGATATGCGTATGGCGTTGTTGTCATAGACCTGAAAGACGGTCGCTGCGCCGCCGACAAGGGACTGGACCTGGTCGACTATCTCGAAGTTATCGTTGATGATGTAGCGATCGCCGGCGGAGTTCACGAGCATAAGTCTCCCATCGATGACCTCAGGGGTTCCCCGGGCGTAAAAGTTCTCCCGGAGGACGTTGAGGTCGCTGTTCACCTTGTTGCGCGTGAGTTTGTAGACGTCGTTTGTCCATCCCCTCGCATCATGCACCTGTGTCTCAAGCAGCGTCTCTATCTGCTCGTTGATCACGCCGCTCGAACCGGTATATGCCACGATGCCGAGCATAAGCGTCGGGACGATCGCCAGAAACAGGCAAATGACCAGGATCTTCGTCCCGACCTTCATATCAGAAAAAAACGCGAACATACTCTCCTCTGCATCCCTCGCTTCCGTATGACCTATCAGATCGGTACACCCGCCGGGGTTAAATAATGATTCGTTCAGAAAAGAACAATTTTGGGCCGATTTCCATCATAACAGCCGGATACGATGGTGTTATTTCCGGGTCTCATCTATAACCATCCCCGGATCGGCAAGGATTGCCTCTGCATCGAGGACGATCACCGACCCATCGGCGACCCCCATAAGGTATCGTCGGCTTATGGGTGTTATGCCGGGGTCTACGGGAGAGAGGTGCCCGGTTGGCCGGATGCCGATCTCCGTTATGTAATCGGCAAGTATACCGAAGGTCACCGCCCCGTCGGAGAGGACGATGACCCGGTTGAGGTCGGTCAGCCCGCGCTCCGGGATCGAGAAGAGTATGCGGAGATCGACGACGGATATGATCTCTCCTCTGATGGCGCCGATCCCGACGATGAAATCGGGCACCCCGGGGACCGGGGTGATCTCGTGGATGATGAAGACCTCCCGGATATACTGCGTCTCGATGGCGTATTCCTGGCCGGCAAGCCGAAATTTGAGGATCTCGGGAAACGGGGTCTCGTGCGGCTCCTCCTCTGGCAGCGCGAACGTTCGGGCCCGATTCGCGAGGATCACTTTATCCATCCCGGGATCGCGGGGCACCTCATCTTCGCCGGTGCCGGCCGCAAAAAGGGGGAGCGGTGCGCCCCCCTCCGCCGCAAGAAACAGGGGGAGGTCGTGTATGAGAACCGTCTCCTCCTTGGTCAGCAGAACACCGAAAGGAGAGGGCGGGTTTGCCTCTGACGGGAGGGCGGTCGTGCTCATCCGCACACCCTTCACGGCATCCGCAGAGAGCGCCACGCAACCCTCGCCCGCACGAGCGATGATGAGGACATCACCCGGGACTGGCGGGCGGTCGGGGAGACCAAACAGCCTCCTGAGCGAGTAGACAGGCATGATCCTGCCGTGCAGGTTCACGCTCCCTGCCTCCCTTTCGCCACTTGCCGGCCGGAGTTCCACCATGCCGATGACCTGCTGGATACAGGCAATGGGGAGGGCAACGGTCACTCCCCCGACGGTGAAGGTGAGAAGATGGGTCATGTCACCACCGCCGTCTGGAATGTCTGGCGGGCGAGGACATACATAACCGCCGCAAAGACGATGAGGTAGCCGAACGATAGGAGGATCTCGGCCGGGGTGAAGGAGTAGCTCGCTCCGAAGGCGAAGAAATCGCCCCCGAGGGCAAAGTAGCGGACCCCGCTGACCAGGTGGGTCAGGGGGTTGTATGTTGAGAGGGTCTGCAGGAGTGGCGGGAACGCCTGAATGGGGTAGAGAGCGTTTGAGACGAAAAAAAGTGGCAGGGTGAGGAGCGTTATGATCCCCTGCAGCCCTTCGGGGCTCTCAAGGCGCATGGATATCGTGGAGGAGAAGAGGAGGAACCCAAGCGAGAAGACACCGACGAATATAAAGATCCCTATGATTGATATGACTATACGGACGGGCGAGAACCCCGGGAAGAACCGCACGCCAAGGAGGAGACCGAACGCCATGATGATCGCGACCTGGATGAACGACTTCGTTATACCCGAGAGGCTGATGCCGAACATTATGTGGGTCCGGGGCATGGGGCTTGCGAGCATCTCCCGCATCAGCCCCCAGTTCTTATCGAAGAGGAGGCTGATCCCTCCAAAGAGGCTCGTAAAGAGGGTCGTCATGGCTATCACCCCGGCGGCCATGAATGTGAGGTAGTCGACCGGGATGACGCCTGCCGGGGGCGGGACGGCTGAGGCGAACCGGTTGAAGTTCGATGACATGGCGACACCGAAGAACGCCATCCAGAGCGCCGGCTGCAGGAGCGACGAGAGGAGCTGCGTCCGAAACCGTGTGAACCGGATCATCTCGCGCCAGTAGATTGTGAAGAACTCCCAGGCCATTCCTGTTCACGCCCCCGTATCCCGCAGTTCTCTCCCCGTGTAGTGGACGAAGACATCGTCCATCGTCGGTTTTTTCAGGTTCACGCTCACGATATCGATACCGGCATCGCGCACCCGCTCGACGATCCGGGGGAGGCAGTGACTCCCGTCGGTCGATATCGTTATAGAGAGGCCGCGGGATGACTCTGTGATCGACCGGATCTCCTCGATCCCAAGAAGGGCCTCCCGGACTTTTGCGTCGTCGCCGGTCTCAAGGTATACGACATCCTCGCCAAGGGTGTTCTTGAGATCTCCGGGTGTACCGGAGACGATGATCCGACCGTGGTCGATGATGCTGATACGATCTGATAGCATATCAGCCTCTTCCATGTAGTGCGTCGTCATGAAGACCGTCGTCCCGGCTGCGTTCACCTCCCGGATGTAGTCCCACATCCTTAGCCGCGTCTGGGGGTCAAGCCCGCTCGTCGGTTCATCGAGGAAGAGGATATCCGGCCGGGTCAGGAGACCCCGCGCAATCTGAAGCCGCCGTTTCATACCGCCGGAGAGGTTCTTCGTCCGTTCGTTACGTTTTACCGTGAGTTCAACGATTGCGAGCATATCTTCTATCCGTCGCCGCCGTTCGTCGCGAGGGATCGAGTAGAGCCGTCCATGAAACTCCATCGTCTCCCAGACGGTGAGGTCGCGGTCGAGGACATCCTCCTGAAAGACGATCCCGATCGCTTCTCTGACCGGCCCTGGTTCCCTGGCGAGATCGTGGCCGGCCACCCGCACCGTGCCTTTCTGGAGGGGGAGGAGCGTCGTCAGTATATTGATTGTAGTGCTCTTTCCCGCCCCGTTCGGGCCGAGGAACGAGAAGATCTCGCCTTTCCGGACGGTAAAACTGATGCCGCGCACTGCTAAAAACCCGTTGAACGCATGCTCAAGATTTCGCACATCGATGATGTCCTCCTCCATCGTCACCATCCTGCCCGTACACCTCCATGTATATGCGGCCATCTCATAATATCGACCCCGGGGTTTTTAGCCGGCGGCGATCGATATATCTCCTCCACGCGCCGCGCGGGTCCCGTCTCGCTCCCCCTATCGGGCATCTGGATGGAGATAACCATTTCTGGCGCCGGTTTGGATAGGTATTCTCAAATATTTAACTCCCCCATTTCTCCAGAGAGGCGTATGTGCGGCTACAGTTTGTTCACTCCTGCAAGCAGTGCCCGATCCTGGCGCACCGGAAGAAGGAGGAGAGAGGTGGCGCGGGCCGCCCTTTTCATCCTCCTCGCCCTGGCACTTGTGCCGGCGGTAGGCGGGCTCGTCGTCGCCAACACCGACCTGACGCCGGCGGAGGTGAACCTCCTCTTTGCGATGCGGGAGTACACGCTGACCTACAACGAGTATGCCTCACGCCTCCCGGGATGGGTGACGGGGCCGTTTGAGGGCGAGAAGGTCAACCTCTATATCGAGTCCCCCGATGGCCTCATGGTCATCGGGATCACCTTCCATGACAGAAAGATTGTTCAGTTCGACGCCAAAGGCTGTTCTGACCCGATCGTCACGGTGAGGGCCGAGAAGACAGCGGTGGAGGAGGTCATGGCCTCCGACCGACCGTTCGACACCTTCCGGGCGACGGTTAGGAACGGCAGCGTCACGCTTGAGGGGAACACCCTGCTAGGGGTGTTGCGGTCGGGGATGGTCCGATTCGGTCTTCGGGTGATGGATCTCATAAGGCTGTGAGAAAAAAGTGGCATCAGAGGCCTAAAAGGCGCATGCAGAACCCGAGGGTCAGCCCCGACATGGCCGATGTCGCTGAGAGGGCGGCGAGCACGGCGGCGTTCACCATCGGGCCGGTCATGAGCGGGGTGTAGGTCGGGTTGCATTGCAGTCGCCGCACCGTCCGAAACGGTCGCATGGTCACCGATATGGGGGGTTTGTAACGTCGTATCCTCACGAAAACACCTCCTCGTGTCAGGTCTCCTTTGTGATTCGATTGTTCCACCGGGGGATAATCGTTTTGGTTCATCCGCCGGGTCTCCGGGAGGGATCCGGCTGCGACAGATTTATCCGTTCATCGGTGAGAAGTTCCCCGGATGGATCGATATACGGCACCACTCTTCTCCGATAACCATCCCTCTTCCATCTCTTTTGTCCTCATTCTCGCCGCCAGCGGGCAGGCGCCTGCTCCTGCGGCCCCCGTCCGGATGATGATCGAGGAACCATTTGCAGGGCATCCGCGGGCGCGGTGAGGAGCGATGACGGCGAGAGCGCGCGCGGAGTGGGAACCGCTCAGGAAGGTGGCTGTCCACCGGCCGGGGATCGAGATGTTCTTTGGTTTGCTGGAGCCGTATGCGGCGCTTTACGAACGGGCGTTCAGCCGCTACGAGGCGCGCCGGGAGCACGATGCCCTCGTGCAGACTCTCCGCGAGGAGTTCGGTGTCCGGGTGCTGCACCTCAAGGAGACGATCCTCGATGCCGCCGACCGCGACCCGGCGGTGCGCCGGCGGCTCGTCGACTGGGCGCACGAGACAGTCATCCTCCGGGGCGGGCGGCGGGATGTGGCAGAGGCCCGCCAGAGCATGGAGCAGAACGCCGATGCCCTCGATTCGCTGCACTTCTTCACCCTCCTCCTCTTAAACCCGATCATCGAGGTGGGGCACGGAAGCGCTGGCGGCGGGGTGGATCTCCGGGTGCCGGGCAATGAACCGCTCGCAAACCTCTACTTCATGCGTGACCAGCAGGCGGTGACGGGCCGCGGGCTCGTCGTCGGCCGGCCGGCAAAAGGGCAGAGGCTGCGGGAGCGCGATATCACCCGGTTCCTCTGGGATATTCTCGGGATCCCGGTCGCCGGGACGATCGAGGGGCCCGGGACGTTTGAGGGCGGCGACTTCATGCCGATGGGGGAGTTTGCCCTCGTCGGCACCGGGGACCGGACGAACCCTGCCGGGGTCAGCCAGTTTCTCGGCCTCGATCCGGGGTTTGACGAGATCGGCGTCGTCCACCAACCCGGGCACCCGCTCATACCGGGCGACCGGCCCGACCCCATGGTCGATATGCACCTGGACACCTACTTCAACGTCGCGGGGAGCGGTGTCGTCATCGGCTCTGAGGTCCTCTTCCGGAGGGCCGGGGTCGATATATATCACCGGACGGGCGAGGGCTACGCCTGGTCGGGCGAGACCGTGAACCTCGGCGACTACATCCGATCGAAAGGGTTTGCCGTGATCGATCTCTCGATCCTCGAGCAGCTCTCCTACGCCTCGAACATACTCTGCATCCGCGATGGGAGCATCCTTGCGGTCGAAGGGGAGCGGGTGATGCAGATGGTGCTCCTGAACTTAGAGAGGAAGGCCGCACACGATCCGGATCGCTACGGGCGGCTTTTTCGACATGCCGAGGAGGACTACCGCCGGATACGGTGCGCCGGCCGGTTCTTCCCGCACAGAAAGGAGTTCTCCCGGCACGCCATCGATGTCCGGCCGCTCTGCCTTGAGAACCTGACGGGAGGCTACGGTGGCCCGCACTGTATGACCTGTGTACTGGAGCGAAGGTGATTGAATGCCAGAAAAAAAGACTGTAGTTGTCGCGCTTGGCGGGAACGCCATCCTGCGACACAATGAGAAGGGGACGATCGCAGAGCAGATCGCAAATGTCCGGCGCGCATCGCGCCAGATCGTAGAGATAGCTGCCGACGGTTACGCTGTTGCCGTAACTCACGGAAACGGCCCGCAGGTTGGGGATATCCTCCTCCGAAATGAGATTGCAAAGGAAACCCTCCCGGCGATGCCGCTCGATGTCTGCGGGGCGGAGAGCCAGGGGATGATCGGCTACCTCCTCCAGCAGGCGATGCAGGAGGCCCTCCGGACGGCCGGGATCGATCGCCCTGTCGCGACGGTGCTCACACAGACCGTGGTGGATGCCGGCGACCCGGCGTTTGAGAAGCCGGAGAAACCCGTAGGCCCGTTCTACACGGCCGGACAGGCGGAAATCCTCCAGAAAGAGAAGGGCTGGCAGATGGTGCATATCTCCGGAAAGGGCTACCGGCGGGTGGTCCCCTCGCCGCGCCCCATCACCCTCGTCGAGGGTGAGGTGATCCTCCGGCTCTTCTCGGCCGGGGTGATCGTGATCGCCGCGGGCGGCGGGGGTGTCCCGGTGGTCACAAACAGCAACGGCACCCTCTCGGGTGTCGAAGGGGTGGTGGACAAAGACCGCACGGCGGCGATCCTCGCCCGGATCGTCGGCGCAGAAGATCTCCTGATCCTGACCGACGTCGAGTGTGCCTCCCTGAACTACGGGCAGCCGGATCGACAGGACATCCGCGATATGACGGCTCGCGAGGCGCGGAGACACCTCGTGGCGGGGCACTTTGCACCCGGGAGCATGGGACCGAAAGTCGAGGCGGCGATCACCTTCATCGAGGCCGGCGGGGAGCGGGCCACCATCGCATCGCTTGATGCGGCCACCGCCGCTCTTGCCGGTCAGTCCGGGACCCGGATCCGGCGGTGACCGGCATCATACCCCAACTCTTATATACTATATATCCGGAGTTCACCGCCGGTGAAAGGGTATGGCAGATAACTTCTGGATAGGGGTCATCGTCGGGTGGCTCGTGGGGCTGATCCTTGGGTTCTTCCTGCCGGTCATAGGCCCGCTTGTCGGCGGGTTCGTCGCCGGCTGGATCGTCAGGGGCGGGATAGGTAACGGTGCAAAGGCCGGGCTGTTTGCCGGGATCATAGGCGCCATCGTCATATCGATACTGCTTCTTATAGGCGGCACGGTCCTCCTCGGGGCGTTCGGGTTCGTTGCCGGCCTCGGGACATCGCTTATTATTATCGTATCGGCGTTCATATACCAGGGGGTCCTCTCCCTGATCGGCGGCGCCATCGCCGGCGCTATCCGGCGGTGATGGGGGAGTATCATCTCTCTCCTCACGGTATGAGGTCTCCGTCCCCCTCCCCGGGCCGCACAGTGGTGCGGGAGCGGCGCATCCAGATGTAGGCGATCAGCGCCGCGACCTCGGCGATGATGACGTAGACGATGATATGCCCGATCGATATGCCGTAGAGGATGCCCATCACGGCGCTCCCGACGAACCACGCCGTCCCGAAGACTGCGCTCACGGCACCGTAGATCACCCCTCTCCCGGCTGCCGCCGTCGATCCGGCGATCGATGCCCGAAGGGAGGTCTCAAAGATCCCTATACCGGCGCCCCAGGCGAGTGATCCTGCGAGCGCCACGCCCGGTTCATACGAAAAGGCGAGGAAGACCGTCAGTATGCTGAGGGCCG
This sequence comes from uncultured Methanoculleus sp., assembly GCA_964413225.1. Classification (GTDB taxonomy): domain Archaea; phylum Halobacteriota; class Methanomicrobia; order Methanomicrobiales; family Methanoculleaceae; genus Methanoculleus. Next base: position 30,116 of record CAYPRO010000024.1, read on the forward strand.
GGATGGTGAGAAGGGTGCGGATGCCGATGCGGTCAAAGACCAGTCCGGCAAGCAGCGCCACCACGACCGATACCACCATCGCGGAGGCATAAAAGAGGGGGATTGTGGCATCAGAGACGATCTCCTGCGCCTTTAAGTGAAACGACATGAGGGGAAAATTCGCAAACCCTGCCATGCCAAGGAAGATGAACGCGGCATACGGGATGATTTCGGGCAGATTGGCACCTTCCTCATCTCCATCGTTCACATCCAGTTGCCCGGGCTTTGGGACCACCGACCGCGCGAAGAAGAGGACCAGAGCAACCGCGGCGAGAGGGATGCCGAGCAGGAGAAATCCTCCGGTGTACCTGCCGGTGAGGGTGAGGGCGGCAACCATGATGAGGGGCCCTATGACTGCACCGACCTGGTCGAGCGCCTTGTGGACCCCAAATCCCCACCCCCGCCCGACGGCCATCGTCGCATAGGAGAGGATCGTGTCCCGTGCCGGTGTCCTGACGGCTTTTCCGACCCGCTCGGCTATGATGAGGATCGCCGCGGCCTCCCACCGCCCGGCAACAGCGAGGAGCGGTATGGCGGCAAGGAGGCCGTAGCCGGCCATCACCACCCTCCAGCAACCGCGCCCCCGGCCGACGTAGGTGCCGGTGACCGATCGCAGGGCATACCCCACGAACTCGCCGAACCCGACGACCAGTCCGACGGTGGCCGCGCTCCCCCCGAGCTGGAGGAGGAAGGGGCCGGTGACGGATCGGGCGCCGTTTGAGATCAGGCTCCCAAAGAGGCTTGCCACGCCGAGCAGCAGTATGATCCGAACCGAGAGACCGCGGATATCCTGCCGGGTGTTCGGGGCGGGATCGGGCATATGCGCGGGTCTTCCGGGGTCATCTGCATTAATGTTACGCGGGCATCAGTGCCCTTATCTTTCTTAGCCGCAAATATCCCTGTAATGAACCCGGGAAGGCTTCTGCTCTCCGGGTAGACGAGGGATGAGGGTGGAACAGGCGTATTCGCGAAGGTTCATACTGATACTCATCACCCTCGCCACGTTCTTAAACCCCTTCACGGGCACCGCGGTCAACCTTGCCCTACCCGCCATAGGGACCGAGTTTGCTGCTGATGCCGCCACGCTCGCCTGGGTATCGAGCGCCTACATCCTTGCGTCGGTCATATTCCTCCTTCCCGGGGGAAGGCTAGGCGACTCCCGCGGAAGGGTCACCGTCTTTACGGCCGGGACCATCATATACGCCGCCGGTGCCCTCCTCACCATCCTCACGCCCACGATCGGCATGCTCCTTCTCTTCCGGTTCCTGCAGGGGATCGGTGGTGCCCTGATATACGCAAACAGCGTGGCCCTGATCACCTTTCTCTACCCTCCCGGCGAGCGAGGCTACGCCATCGGGCTCAACACCACCGCTGTCTACGCCGGGCTCTCCCTCGGGCCGTTCCTCGGCGGCGCCCTGACCCAGTTCCTCGGCTGGCGGAGCATATTCATCGTGACCGCGCTTCTGGCCATCCCGGTCCTCGCCTACGCCCGGAGATTCCCGGTATCCTTGAACGAACGGCACCAGGAAGATTTCGACGTTCCGGGCCTGATCCTCTCATCCGCCCTGATCTTCTGCCTCTTCCTGGGGCTGGCCTCGGCGACCACCGTGGGCGGCATGCTCCTCCTTGGCGCGGCGCTCGTCCTCGGGGCGGTCTTCTTTGTGGTGGAGCTCCGGCAGCAAAACCCCCTCCTCCCGGTCTCCCTCCTCTCGCAAAACCGCGTCTTTGCAGCATCAAACATCGCCGCCCTGATCAACTACAGCGCCACATACGCTATAGCGTTCCTCCTCTCCCTCTACCTCCAGTACATACGGGGCTACGAACCCATCGCTGCCGGCACCCTCCTCCTCATACAGCCGGTCGTCCAGGTCTTCATCGCCCCGGTATCGGGCCGCCTTGCCGATCGGATGCAGCCCGGCTACATAGCCTCGGCGGGTATGGCTATATCGGCCGTGGGCCTCTTTGGCCTCTCGATGCTCGATGAGACGACGTCGATCAGGTGGGTCCTCGCCCTCCTGGTCGTCCTCGGCGTGGGGGTCGGGCTTTTTTCGTCCCCGAACACCACCGCCATCATGGGCTGCGTGGAGCCGAAGTCCTATGGGAGCGCGTCGGCCATGACAGCCATGATGCGATCGCTTGGCATGATGCTGAGCATGGGGGCGGTCCTCGTCGTCTTTGCTGTCATAATGGGCTCGACCGCTGTCACGCCGGCTATATTCTCTGAGTTCCTCCGGAGTATACGCCTGATCTTCCTTGCGTTTGGCATACTCTCTGCCATAGGAGTCGTTTTATCACTCCTCCGGACAAGGCTCTGACGGGTTTCATCTCAATCTCCCTATAATCCCCTCCGGAAACAAAAGCAAGCGTTAAACCTCCCGGCATCCTGTGATCATTGATCGGATGAACCTTGCCATAGGGAAGGCCGGCGATAGAGAGATCGCCGTCGACGCACAGGAGCTGGTCACGGGGCGGACATGCATCATAGCGCAGTCGGGCGCCGGGAAGAGCTGGGGGATCGCGGTCCTCTGCGAGCGGCTCCTTGAGGCGGGGATCGGGTTCTGCCTCATCGATACGGAGGGGGAGTACTTCTCGCTCAAGGACCGGTTCTCCCTCCTCTGGATAGGCTCAGGCGACAGCTGTGATGCGGAGATCGGGAAGGCGGATATACGGAGCCTTATGCAGGACGCCATCTGCACGCGGAAGGCGGTGATCTTCGATGTCTCGGAGACCGATATGCGCGAGGAGGTGGCGAAGTTTGCCGAGATCCTCTATGACCTGGAGAGTCGGTTAAAGCAGCCCTACCTCCTTATAGTGGAGGAGGCGGATAAGTTCATTCCTCAGGCGGGGGCCTCGAACAAGAAGATCGAGGAGATATCCCGCCGGGGGCGCAAGCGCGGTCTCGGGTTGATGGTCGCGACACAGAGGCCGTCGTTAGTTGCAAAGAACGTCCTCTCGCAGTGCAACAGCCAGATACTCGGGAAGCTCTCTATCGAGAACGATCTCAAAGCGGTCGGCCTCTTTTTCTCATCCCGAAAAGAGGTCGAGGAGCTTGCGGAGCTTGAGCCCGGGGAGTTCTTCGTCATGGGCTCTCTCTCCCGTGAGAAGGTGCGGATGCGGTTTGGGGCGCGGGTGACGAAGCACCGGGGGGTGACGCCCCGTCTCGTTGTCACGCCTCAGGCCCCGCGGGAGGAGGTATCGGCTACAATGGCCCCGGCCCACAAGGAGGCTGCAAATGTGGCGGCCCCGGCCTGCGAGGATCCGCCGTCCGTCGGAACTGCCGTCGTCCCCATCCTGCTCCGTGAGGAGGCACTCGAGATCGCGAAGGGGAAACGCCGGCGCCGGTTTTTAGTTCTCGCTCCCGAGGAGCGGATCGTCTCGGGGGAGCGGGTTTACTGGCCGCTGCACCGAGTAAAGGTCCGCTACATCGGCGGACTTCTGCGGAAAGCGACGAAGTCAGCGTCGTTCGTCGTTGATGGGCTTGCCGGCTGCATCGTCGAGGTGGATCGGGGGTTGAAGGTCCGACCGGGCTTCTCCGAGTTCCTGGGACTCGATGAGGCCGCGGTGAGGGTGGTTGCCAATCTCGCGAACGGCGGTTCGACTCTTGTCGAGATCGAGGCCGATACCCGCCTCTCTCCGGGCGTGGTGAAGAAGGCGATCAGGAGCCTTGAGGCGGCAAAACTCGTCACCCGTATGAAGACGGTGGGCGATACGGTGGTCTATGTCCCCCTGCTTGCGGCGGAGGTCCCGGCACTCGCCAGTCTTCGGCCCGGGGCGGACCTCCCCATGGAACCGCTCCGCGAGGAGCCCCCCGATGCGAAAGTCACTGAACAAGGGCTCAGAACTATTCTGAAGGGACTTGAACCGACGGCGGAGATCGTCGGGTTTGATACGATCTATTACCCCGTCTACCATATCCGGTTTGTGTCGGAGGGCGGGGAGCGCTCGGTCGTCATCGACGGCTGCACCGGGTGGGAACTCCCCTTCCCGGAGACCTGACCGGAGTGCTTATCCCTGTCGGAGGAGTAAATGAGATTGTATAACCCTGCCGGCCTCGTGACCGGGGGGAGAGGCGTGTCATTTATGGACTCATACCGATGCAAGCTCTGTGGCTACATATACAACCCCAAAATCGGGGACGTTGCAAACGGCATAAAGCCAAAAACAGCATTCGAAGATATACCGGCAAGCTGGCGGTGCCCCCGGTGCGGCGCGGGGAAGGACCGGTTTGTGAAGGTCTGAAAGAAACTCTTATCAGCAGTCTTTTTTGGGAATGCCAGCAGGCGCTATAGGGGCCTCCGGCCGCAGGGGGAGATGGCATGTCGATGCAACCTGCCGGGAAGGAATGGATCCACAACCCCGTGACCGGAAAATTTTACGAGATCCGCCGGCATCCGTGTTACCGGGGAAAGACGTGGACTGTCGAAGTTTTGAAGGTGATGCCGGCCGGCCCTCCTCCGGCAGGCCCCTTATCCCGCGCGACCCGGTAATCGGGTGTTCCGCCGGAGACGAAAGCGTCACCTTTCCGGGAGAGTTCCATCTGGCTGATGGGTGTTCACGCGCCGGCAAAGGTATACTCGATGCCGGTCTTTTCGGTGAACGCTGCGTTGATATCGGTCATCGGTTTTTTCAAGAAGAGCGAGGTGCCGGTTGCGGCAGGGGCGGTGTTGCCATCGGCGGTTGCCGATGGTTGGGCGGTGCATCCCGCCGTCCTCCCTGGGACGGCGAGGGTTAGGATTATGGTGATCGGTGCAACGATCTTCATGGATAGTGAAGGGTACCTGCCCGGTGCCGGCGGTCGACCGCTCACTTGCCGCAAAGGGGCGTCCTCCTGCCCCTGGTCAGCAGAACCGGTCGTCTGAGCGCATGGTGCTGGCGGCACCGGAGTTCTCTGCAAGCCACCCGGCCCGCTCGCCGGGGTGGGCGTCGAAGGCCGGGACGTAGGGCTTGATGTCGAGTACCGGGGTGCCGTCCAGTATATCCAC
>CAYPRO010000025.1:0-34576 GCA_964413225.1 uncultured Methanoculleus sp.
GAGATCAAAACTGGAGCATGAAGCAGCTAGTGATCAAAATGGCGCTGTTTAAGACCAACGCAGTCAACGAAGGGAACGCCTTCAGCCTCAAGAGGATCTGCGGCAGAGGGGTGCGGGCAACCACCTGAGAGGATGTCTTGTGGGAACAAGGCAGAGGCAAGCGACTGCACTATGCCGATGGCTATGGTGGCCCCGGGGAAGTGTACGGCAGGCACGGGCCGGAGAACCACGGCGGATATTGTGCAGCAGAGTGCGCAACAGAGCAGGGCAACAGAAAGGTATATATAAACAAAATAATATCCTACACCAGATGCCGGGAGAAACCCTCTCCGATCGTCCCTGCCAGGAAAATTGGCCGCCCTTTCCCTCTGCCTGGCGGATGTGCCTATCTGAAGTTTGAGCGGTTGTCCGGTGCAAAGAGTGCGGCCCTGCCGCGGCCGGTACCAGGTCCGGGCTGCCGGCGATTGCTCCCCTCCACAGGCCCTGAACAGAAACCAGATAGCGGATATAGATCTGTCCGGTGAACGAGAATGAAGATAGGATACTTTACAGATATATTTCCATATCAAAACCCGGTTACGGGGGATGTCTTTAAACAATCACATCCGGGAGGTGTCGGGGAGGTCGTATATAATCTTGTTGTTCAAATGGCAAAAAAAGGCCATGAGGTCTATGTTTTTACAACAACAAACGATAAATGCGACTCCTGCTCCAGATATGGCAACGTATCGATCATACGATATAAGTCCAGCTTTACCGTGAATCAGAGTCATGTTGCTCTCAAACATCTGACAGCCCCCTTTTTCTCTGACATAGGGCTCGATATCGTGCATTCGCATACCGGCGGCCTCCCCGCCCCGTTAGGGGGTGCCATATACGCAAAAAGAAAGGGTATACCGTTTGTGCTTACGCACCACGCAGAATGGATTGGCGGTTCCGGTACGTTCCGCCGTAAGTTCGGTGTGTTCCTGTACAACAATCTCATATGCGACTGGCTCCTCTCCAGAAGCGACATAAACATCGCACCTTCAAAGTCATTTGTGGAGAGATCAGAAAACTTGAGAAATTACCGAAATACCATAACCATCATACCGAACGGCTTAAATTTACAGGAGTTTCAGATCCCCCGGTCCCGGGGCGAATGCAGAGTGATCCTGGACCTGCCCCCAGAGAGGAAAATATTGCTCTATATGGGAGCATTGTATCCGCATAAAGGGGTTAGAGTCTTGATAGAGGCTATGGTTCACATAGCAAAACAACATCCGGATACATTACTGCTTGTGGGAGGGGAAGGTGCCATCGAGGATGAGCTAAAATGGTTGACGGGAGACCTGAGCCTTCAGAACAACGTAAAATTTCTCGGATTTGTCACCGGTAAATTCAGGGCGCTCTATTACAATGCCGCAGATATCTTCGTTCTCCCGTCTTTAAGGGAGAGTTTTGGGATCGTAAACCTTGAGGCTATGGCCAGCGGTCTGCCCGTGGTATCCTCAAACGTGGGAGGAGTTCCCGATGTTGTCAGAGACGATGTAAACGGCCTGCTCGCAGCTCCCGGGGATCCCGAAGATCTTGCCGGTAAAATTCTATGCCTGTGCGATTCAGAACAGCTCCGGGATAGACTTGGAAGGACCGGGAAGACGCTCTCAAAAGAGTACTCCTGGGAGACCGTTGCAGATAGAACGGAGAGCGTTTATCTGGATCTCATCCGACGTGGTTGCCATGACACAGGGTAGAATCGGGGTGATAACATTTCCAATATCTCAGGCTGGAGTCGAACCATTGTCAAATCTCGTGAATATACTGCTAAAACAGTCAGATGACCCGCTATACATCATAACGGGAAACAATGGGTCAAGAATAGGCGACATGGATACCCGAATTCAACTGGCGAGCATACACCATCCGATAAGGCAGAACCTGTTTTTCAGGGCCGTATCGTATACTATTACGCAGATAAGAATATCAGTTTTTATGGCTCTGATGGCAAAGAACGTCGATACCTGGTTATTCTTCTTTGGCGGAGAATCGCTGGTGCTGCCAATCATATCCGCCAAAATCACACAGAAGTCGGTCATATTGCTCTTTGCAGGCTCCGATGTAAAAACGCTGGAATCAGAGGATAGTGAGACAACAGCGATCTTCCGCCTCTTCTCAAAGATCAACCGCATGCTGGCCGATAAACACATCATTTACAGTTCGCGGCTGATCCCTGAGTGGAATCTTGAAAAACACCGCCACAAAATCTTCATAGCCCATGAACATTTCCTGGACTTCAACACCTTCACCGTCACCACATCCCTGCCTGACCGCTCTCCCCTCGTCGGTTATATCGGTCGACTGTCTGAGGAGAAAGGCGCCAGGAGCTTCGCCAGGGCTCTCCCTCCCCTTCTCGGCGGCCGGCAGGATCTCCGCGCGCTTATAGGCGGGGATGGGGAGCTGAAGGAGGCAATTTTGGCCTCCCTGCGGGAGGGAGGGGTCACCGCCCGCGTCGACCTCCCGGGATGGGTCTCCCGCGACGACCTCCCCGGCTATCTTAACCGGCTCCGCCTCCTCGTCCTCCCCTCCTACACCGAAGGGCTCCCAAACATAATGATCGAGGCCATGGCCTGCGGAACTCCGGTGCTCGCGACACCGGTAGGGGCTATACCGGATGTTGTTGTGGATGGGACGACCGGGTTTATCATGGAGGACAACTCCCCGGAGTGTATAGCAAAAAATATCATACGGGCCCTGGAGTCCCCTGATCTGGAACTGATCGCAGAGAGCGGAAAGCGGTTTGTGGAGGAGCATTTCTCTTTTGAGTCTGCAGTTGCCCGATGGAAGGAAGTTCTGGAGGATATGTGATGCGGGTATGTGATCTCCCTGCAAACCCCATGCAACGTGTGGCAGACCTGTGGTGGTCTTGAGCAAGAGCGCAACAGAGATCGGCGCAGGGCGACCGGAACCTTCATATTGCAGGACTGACTCTTAGGAGCAGATAGGAACGGCCTTCGCCTCTGTTGATATATTCCCTGTGAATATCCGGATACGATCCTGGCCCGGGGTCAGGGAGATACTGCACTACCAGAACTGCAGAAACGATATTCGACAGACTCGATGCCGCGACCATATGAAGGCGATCTGATCCCGGAAGATGACTATAGCAGATCCCAGCAGAACGCTCAGATTACTGCAATCAAGGGCTTGTACCGGGGATGGTTTATCATATTCGGGCAATGGCACAGTTCAATCTCAAAGGGCATTGCCGGCCTCATGATCACGGGCCGGCCGGAGCGACTGCTGCGCGTCATATACCCATCACCTGGCCCATCGATCATATCCGACCCCTGTAACACCACCGGATTTCGCATATTGCAAAGACAGGCAGAAGATCGTTTTCAGGAGAGAGCAGACAGATGTCCCTGTACCGAGGGCCACAGAGATTGGCGTACCACGAAGATTGCACCCTGGGGTTAAAACTCCAGAGTGCTCGCGGCCGATGGATCACGACCCGGAGGGCAATGTATATAGGACTCGCACTGCTCATGGGTCTGATACTCGGTCAGGCGTTTATGCAGGAGGACAGCGGGCCTATCCCTCCCATCCCCACAAACGGTGCCGTTCAGGGCCTCAGAAATGACACCGTTTTAGTCGCTGCATCCGATAGCCCGGAAGAATTGAAGGCGATTGCGGATTACATCTGCGATGGCATTGCTGATCAGGTCGAGATCCAGCGGGCACTCAGCGCCCCCGGCAACGCTGGGGGCACCATCACCCTGGCCAGAGGCACGTTCCGCCTCGATGGAAACCTGAATATGCCGGGCAATGTGGTTCTCGAGGGACAGGGACCTGACGCCACCCTGCTTGAGTGGTCCTCCGGCCGCCTGATGTGCCAGGAGAAGCAGAATTTTGTGCTGCGCGATTTCAGGACAACAGGCACCGGCGCGATCTTCCTCTACAACTGCGACCATGTGAAGGTCCACAACGTCACGGCAACCGTTGACGACTCCTTCTACGGCGGAGCATTCTTTCTCTACGTAGCCAACGACATCATGGAAGATATCGAGTTTGTCAACTGCAAGGCTATTGACTGTGGCAGGCACGGGTGGCAGAGCGCTGGAAAGGGAACGCCAAAAGTCATCAGAAACATCCGCTACATCGACTGTGAAGCGATCAACTGCGGTCGGTACAGCCGGTATTCTCCGCACGGCCAGTGGACATGCGGGTTTCAGCTTGCTGAAAATTGCGATGTCGAGGATTGTGAGGTCATCCGGTGTTATGCAGAGGGCAACTGGGAAGCGGGATTTATAGTCGAGGCAACCCCGAACAAGACGCGATTTGTTCTCCGGGATTGTGTCTCAAAGAACAACGGCATAAAACCTGACGATTACTACAATGGTCCGGAAGATTCGGATACGTATGGATGCCTCTTCGGTGCCGGATTCTTTCTCCATGGAGATATGACCCTCATCAACTGCACCGCGGCGGATAACAGGAGATCCGGTTTCGCCGTCTGGTACCCGGCATCGTACACCAAACTTTATGGCTGTAGTGATACCGGTTCTGAGATAGGGTACAAGTTCGACCACACTGACAATATATACATGGAGAACTGCATCACAATCGACGCCAGGAGATACGGAGTCAGGGCGACGGATGCCGGGGAAATAACCACAAAAAGGCTGGTCATTGTCACCCCGAAGGGTGACGGCTCAAAGAGCAATATCTTTGGCATAACGGGATACCCGATCAGAGAGAGCTCATTCGATATCGATATCTACGGAGGCGAGAGCACCACAGTATCGTGTCCGGACGGCCAGAACATCCAGTTTTCCGGAACCGTCCGGTCAAATTCGGCACGGCCTGTTGTCGTCTCGGGTTCAACCGACACGTCGCGCCTGAACGTGCAGTCCTGGTCGGTTGCCCTCACTCCCCCGGCCATCTCCAGAAAGCCAGGTCCTGAAATGACCGATACCGCCCGGGCCCTGGCAGGCCCGATTGACGGGATGCGGTGAGGTTTTAAGGTCAGTCTTCTGCGAATCGGGCGTAACCTGCATCGGATAACAGATCGGCCGTGGCGATCCCGGAAAGGATCCGGATCTGTGCGTGCTGCACGAGGCTATCCTTCATCGGGTTTTATCTGAGAGAAGGGGCTACACTTTTCCTGTATATCATCGGCGGGTATCGCATACCCGGCTCTCCGGCAGCGGCTCGCCGGATATGATAGTAAGGAACCATACCATGGATCCAATCTTCCTTGAACAGATCCTGATCATATTCGCCCTCTCCATCGGGGCACTTGCCCTCTGCTATCGCATGAAGGTGCCCGGGATCGTTGCGTTCTTCCTCACCGGCATCATCGCCGGGCCGTACGGCCTCGGCCTCATCACAGACCGGGCCGACGTCGAGATCCTCGCGGAGCTCGGCATCATATTCCTCCTCTTCACCATAGGGATGGAGCTCTCGCTCAAGAGCCTCCTAGACATGAAGAGAGGGATGCTCACCGGCGGGGTGCTCCAGATAGGCCTCACCATAGGCGTCGTCGCGGTCATCGCATCGGCCTTTGGCCTTGCGCCGCCGGAGGCGATCTTCTTTGGTATGCTGCTTGCCCACACGAGCACCACCGTTATGCTTACCGTCTTCCAGCACCGGGGAGAGGTGGATACGCCGCCGGTGCGGCTCGCGCTCGGCATATCGGTCCTCCAGGACCTGAGCACCGTGCCGATGATCCTCCTTGTCCCCATGCTCGGCGGTATGGGATCGGCCGGGGTCATCCCGTCGCTCATAAACTTCGCTCTCGGCCTCGTCCTCCTTGGCGCCGTCACGGCAAGCGCCCTCTGGGTCGTCCCCCGCCTCCTCTATCGGGTAGCAAGCCTCCGGAGCAGAGAGCTCTTCATGATCACCGTCATAACCCTCTGCCTCGGGACGGCATGGCTCACATCACGGGCCGGCCTCTCCCTCGCCCTCGGGGCCTTCCTTGCCGGCCTGATCATATCCGAGTCCGAGTACAGCAATGCAGCACTCTCGACCGTCATCCCCTTCCGCGACATCTTCACCAGTTTCTTCTTCGTCTCGATGGGGATGCTCCTCAACACGGAGTTCTTTGCGACCCACGCGCTCCTGATCGTCGCGATCATCATCGGCGTCATCGCCCTCAAGGCGATCATCGGAGCCGCCGCCGTCCTCCCTGCAGGGGTCTCTCTCCGGATCGCCGTCCTCACCGGGCTTGCCATCGGCCAGATCGGTGAGTTCGCGTTCATCCTCTCACGGCCGGGGATCGAGTACGGGCTTCTTGGCCCCGACCTTGAGCAGATCTTTCTTGCCGTATCGGTCGGGACGATGACGGTCGCCCCGTTCGTCATAGCGTCTGCGCCGCAGGCAACCGCCGCCGTCCGCCGCCTTCCCCTGCCGGCATGGCTCAGGGCAAGGGATGTGCCCCTGAAGGCAGCACCTGCAAACGGGCCTGAAGAGGGGCATATCGTCATCATAGGTTTCGGGCCGATGGGCCGGCACGTCGCCGGGGCGGCGCGGAGCGCCGGGGTTCCCTACATGGCCGTCGATCTCAACCCGAAGACGGTGCGGGAGGAGCGAAAGGTCGGTGAACCGATCTTCTTTGGCGATGCCGTAAACGAGGGGGTTCTTGCCCATGCCTGTATCGAACGCGCCCGCGCGGTGGTGATCACCATCCCAAACGCAGCCACAGCGCGCCAGGTGACGGCGATTGCGCGGAAGATGAACCCGGAGTGTGCGATCATCACCCGGACCCGCTACATGGAGGATACCCTTGCTCTGTACGCTCTCGGAGCAGACGACGTCATATGCGAAGAGTTCGAGACTGCAGCAAAGGTGCTTGAACGGGTCCTCTCCCGGTGCCCGGTGCAGGAGAGCGATATCGACAGGCTCGTCACCTTGATGCGGGCTGAGAACTACGATATGCTCCAGCGGGCCCCGGGGCAGGTGCCGTCGCTCCAGGACATAGGGCTGCACCTCGACAACGCCGATATATCGATCGTCCGTGTGGAGGAGGGCGCTCCGGTCGCCGGGAAGACCCTTGCCGAGACCGACCTGCGGCGGAGGTATGCGGTGACGGTGCTCGCGATCAGAAGGGGCGCGGAGACGCTCGCCGTGCCGGACGGTAAAACGTCGATCGAGGCAGGGGATCTCTGCATCCTCATCGATGCAGGGCCGGGAAACCCCGAGATATCCTCTCTCTTCCGCCGCAGGACGGAGGGGTAGGGCTTTCAGCCGGGATGCGCGCTCACAGTTCAGAGAGGGGCGGGTGCCGATATCAGGTCCCGTATGTCGCGCATTTCTGGGGTTTCACAGGTTCATGGCTGCATCCTCTTATACCCGGCCGGGTGACTCTCCCCTATGGACTTTCCCTCTGCCGGCGTCCTCGCCCCGGTCCTCATCCCTCTCCTCGTCTTCGGGGCCCGGGTGATCGATGTCAGCCTCGAGACACTCCGGATCATACTCCTTGCCCGGGGTGGCCGCCTCATCGTCCCTGCAATCGCCTTCGTCGAGATCATATTCTGGATCGTCTCGCTCGGCCTCGTTGTCAACGAGTTCACGAACCCTGTCTATCTCATCTCCTATGGGGCCGGTTTTGCCGCCGGGAACTATGCCGGCATCCTCCTTGAGGAGAGGCTTGCCATGGGCATCTGTGTGCTCCGGGTGATCACATCAGAAGAAGACCGCGCCCTCATCGATACGATCAGGGGCACCGGCTACGGCGTCACGGTCGTTGCCGCGGAGGGGCTGCATGGACCATGCACCATCTTCTACTCCGTTATGCGGCGGTGCGACCTTCCCCCCATCACGCGGCTGATCGAGGAGATGAACCCCCATGCGTTCTGCACCGTCGAGGACGTCAGGTCAACCATCCACGGAACCTTCCCGCGATCCGGCAAGGGAGCTCTGTCGGGCATCCCCCGCCGGATGGTGCGGATCGGAAAGTGAACGACACCACCCCACGACCCTTCTCTTCGGCTGAGAACGCACCGGAGGAGGAATTCGGGTCAGGCGCCCATTCCGTCGGGATCGGGACGCGGCGGGGATTCCACGGAGGAGAGAGGACCAAAATCCGACAGGAAAAACAGCAGAGAGAAGCCTATGGTTTGACCTCTGCAGGGCGTTAATCAAAACAGCTGTAAAACGCTCTGCACCCCCGGGGGATGTTTGAGAGCAGGCGATACCCCGAACCGAATCCGGCCAGAAAAAAAAGGGATAGGAGAGGTTAAGATTAGTTCTTCTTAGCCTTGTCCTGGGGCTTTGCAGCCTTCTTCTCCGGGGCCTTCTTCTCCGGGGCCTTCTGATCCTTTGCCATGAATGACACACCTCCCTCCCGAGGTGGGATATATCTGATTTTATCTGGTCAAGATATATATTTTACGTTTGTTCATTCTTTGTTTCCGTAAATCGGGTGAAATTAGGCGTTATTTGCAACCCCCCCTGCAGGGGGATGATCGCCGCTCGCACCGGAGGATTGCTCTTCCGTGAAACCAGAAGAAAGGGGCGTCAGAATGGGGTGGAATCTACCCTTCCCGCCCGACAGCAGAGAGCATGTAGAGCGCGATCAGGGCAACCCCCCCCACCGCCTCGACGCCGACCATGAGGGCCAGGAACGGGATCGTGCCCAGAATTCCAAGCTCCCCGGGTGTCGGGCTGATCTCGACGGGCGTTCCCACAGGGGCGGAAGCGGGTTCGGCAAGCCAGTCGCAGAAGAGCGCTGCACCGGCCACGAGCATGACGACCGCCATGAATATGAATATGAGCAGCCCGAGGACCTCTATCTTCCGCATCGGTCTTCGCGTGACCCGCACCGGCGGCACTTCAGCACCTGTGGTGAAGAACGGCAGGACGGCCCCGACCACAATCACCGCGCCAGATAGAAGAGTCCCACGCGGTGAGAGGAAGCCACCTGCCGCATAGAGCCCGACCGCCAGGACGAAGGCGGCTCCGAGGGCTATAGAGGCAATCCGGCCCTCATGCATGCGGTTCACTCCAGAGATCGTATCCATGGAGCTTGCCGGATGCGGGATATGCAGCCGGATAACCGGCCACCGGGCGCTTCCCGAGAACGGCCTTCTGTACAGGGCGAACCGAAGGCAGAAACTCCATGGGCAACCGGGCGCACGGAACCTGCCTCTTAGTAGTAGTGGCCTTCCGCGTCGCCGGATATCCGGTCATCGCGGATGAAAAGCCAGAAACTACACCTGCGACCTTAACAGCCGATTGGAGGGGGGTCGTGGATATTACCCGGTACATACGTTATCTCTCCTTTCACCATGTAGAATCGCACACAGGCCGAGGACAGGGCTGCGAATATGATCCTACATGATTGAACATGATAATATTATGAGACAGAGATTCTATTTAATGGTATGTGTCAGCCTCCTGCTGCCGGCAAAGGGCTGCTTTTTTCAGGAGACAGAATACATACCATGCACCATATCCCCCGGCGCTGATAGAGAAGGACCATAGGGATGAAGAGGCGGTTGCCGTCGCCAGAAAGTCCCGATGGGGATCCTCTCCGGCAAATACCAGGGGTATCGCCGGAAACGCACCAGGATATTTATCTATTCACTCCAACAGGTATAAGAATGCCTCGCCTCTATCTCGGAAAAATCCCTCTTCGCTGGTGCGATGCCTGCCATACCCCGGTGCTCTCCGAAACCTGCGCCTGCGGCGCCCCGACCCGGCCGGTAGCCGTCACCCCGCCGGGGGACGCCCGCCCCGCGTTTCCGGGCGATATCGAGCGGATAAACCGTATATTCTCTCAGCACTTTGGAGCGCCGCTGATACCGGAGGGGCATATTGCGCTCCTCAACAAGGTCCCCGCCGATGACCGCATGGATGAGCTCGTCCTTGGCGGTGCGGTCGTGGGCGCGATCCGTTACATCCCCGGAGAGCGGCGCTGGGAGCCCCTCCCGCGCCCGGGTGCTGCGGCCTACCTGCGGCCGAAACGACGCTACGTCGTCGTCGACGGCGGGGCGGCCCAATCCATCCATGATGAAGGGGCAAGCCTCCTCGCACCCGGCCTCCTCTCGATCGATCCCTCCGTCGCCGGGGGCGACGAGGTCTTTATCCTGACAGAGACCGGCGAATGCATCGGTGTCGGCAGGGCCAGGGTCGACGCCGCCACCGCCACGACGATGGAGCGGGGGCTCGTCGTCCGGACACGGAGAAACGTCCCCTCAGTCTGTGTCCCGGGCAGGGCGACGTGGGAGGATGCCGTAGAGGCAAACGAACCTGTCCTTGCAGAGCACGAGGCTGTAGGCATCCGGTTTGTCCGGGATATAGCGGAGAAGAACCCGCAGGTGCCCACGGTCTCCTACTCGGGCGGGAAAGATAGCCTTGCAACCCTTCTCGTCGTCTTAAAAGCGCTCGGCCCGGTGCCGCTCCTCTTTGCCGATACGGGCCTTGAGTTCCCTGAGACCTGCGAGAACGTGGAGGTTGTGGCGGAACGCTACGGGCTCGACGTTCTCAGGGTATGCGATAAAGAGGCGTTCTGGAGTGAGTTTGAGAAGAGCGGCCCGCCGGCCATCGACAACCGCTGGTGCTGCCGGATCTGCAAACTCCGCCCCGTCGGCCGCCTTATAGATGAGCACTTCGGAGAGTGCCTCTCGTTCATCGGGCAACGGAAGTATGAGTCGGTGCGGAGGATGCAGAGCAGGCGGGTCTGGCGAAACGCCCATATCCCGCAGCAACTCTCGGCAGCCCCCATCCAGCACTGGACCGCCATGCATGTCTGGCTCTACATCTTCCGCGAAAAAGCGCCCTACAACCGGCTCTACGAGCGCGGGCTCGACCGCATCGGATGTTTTATGTGCCCCTCAAGCGACCTTGCGACGTTTGCTGTCATCGGGGAGACACACCCCGAACCCCTCGGGATGTGGCTTGCAAAACTCGCCGGATGGCGGGAGAAGCAGGGCCTCCCCCATGACTGGGTCGAGAGCGGGTCGTGGCGGAAGCGGGGAGGCGCCGACGAGGAAGAGGATAGTTATAACTGATTGCGGGGCCGGCCTCTCCACTGTATGATCGCCATGACTGCCCCGGTGCGGGAGAGAGGAGAACCAAATGCACGGGCGGCCGCAGGGATGCCGGCGTGCGAGCGCCTTTCCCATGTATGGCCGGGGAGGGAGGAATACCGATCAGAACATCCTTTACGCTGCCGGCATCGCCATCCGTGCGACAAAAAAAAGGTGGATCAGTTCCCGTTTGCATTCTTGCGCAGTTCCTGGTCCCGCAGTATGTTGCGCTGGATCTTTCCGGATATGGTCTTTGGGAGCTCAGGAACAAACTCGATCGATCTTGGATATTTGTACGGGGCGGTGGTGTTTCGGACATGGGCCTGGATCTCCCTGATCAGCGACTCGGAGGGCTGGTATCCGGGCTTGAGCACGAGGAAAGCCTTGACCACCATTCCCCTGATGAGGTCAGGCGACCCGACGACCGCCGCCTCCTGTACGGCCGGGTGCTCAAGGATGGCGCTCTCCACCTCGAACGGCCCGATCCGGTAGCCGGACGATTTTATGACATCGTCGTTGCGCCCGATGAACCAGAAGTAGCCGTCCTCATCCATACGCGCCTTGTCGCCGGTGTAGTAGAACCCGTTCTGGAACGCCTCGCGGTTCGCCTCGGGGTTATCCAGGTACTCGACGAAGAGACCGACCGGCCGGGGGTTGAGGCCGATGGCAATCTTTCCCTCTTCTCCGGCGCCGACAGGGTTTCCATCGTCATCGTGGAGTTCGACATGCCAGCCCGGGACGGGCCTTCCCATGGAACCGGGTTTATGCTCCATGCAGGGGAACGTGGCGATGCAGCAGACGGTCTCCGTCTGGCCGTACCCCTCGTATATGGGCTGCCCGGTGCCGTCCTGCCAGACGCGGATCACCTCGGGGTTGAGCGGTTCGCCGGCGCTACAGCAGTGCCGGAGGTCCCGGAAATCAAACTTGTCGAGGGCGGCAAGGATCAGCATCCGGTAGACCGTCGGCGGCGCACAGAACGTTGTCACCTCATACTTCTCTATCAGGGGAAGGAGCTCGGTCGCGCCGAATTTTCCCCGGATATCGTAGACAAATATGCAGGCGCCTGCGATCCACTGGCCGAAGATCTTGCCCCAGGCGCACTTCGCCCACCCGGTGTCCGAGAAGGTCAGATGGAGGTCGTTTGGCTTGAGATCCTGCCAGAGCGAGGCGGTTATGATATGCCCGAGCGGGTAGCTCTGGTTGTGCAGCACCATCTTGGGCTCGCCGGTGGTGCCCGATGTGAAGTAGATCATCATCAGGTCGGTCGACTTCGTCTTCTTTGCGACCGGCATGCTGACGGTGTGCCGTGATACCGGTGCAGGATACTCGAGTTCGTCGGGGTAGCTTGCCCAGCCGTCCCTCTCCCCATCCACGAGGAAGAGGCTCTCAAGCAGCGGGCAGGCATCGGCGACCTCGTCGACCTTCTCTGCGTTCTCAGAGTCGGTTATGATCATCCTGAACTTCCCGGCCCGTATACGGTATCTGATATCCTTCGGGGTCAGCATCGTCGGACAGGGGCAGAAGATCGCCCCGAGTTTTATGAGCGCTATGACAAAGATCCACCATTCCGGTACCCTAGGGAGCATCAGCATGACCCGGTCACCCTTCTTGACGCCGTACTTCAGGAGGATGTTCGCGGCGCCGTTTGAGAGGTTCCGGAGGTCACGGAAGGAGTACTTTTTCTCGTTCCCCTGCTGATCCACCCAGATCATAGCCAGTTTGTTCCGGTCGGTCTCGGCCCATCGGTCGATAACGTCGTATCCGAAGTTGAAATAATCGGGAACATCGATCTTGAAACTGGCGCAGGCGGCCTCGTAATCGGTCATATTGGGGCCCGGAGCGTTCAGGGGCGGCATCGCCACCGGGGCCACGCCCTGCGCGCCGCCGTTGCCCGGTGCATCGCCCAGGTGGGCCGTGCAGAGTTTGTTGAGCCATTCGGATCGGGATACCCCGAGAGAGTCGCACATCTTATCGATCGTCTTCACAAGGTCATCGTCCATCGTGACCGAATATCGCACCATACCTACAGATCTGTGGTGCAGTATATCATCTTTTGGATTTACAACACACCAGAAGCCGGGGTCAGTGCTCATTCGGGTGCGGGAGCTCCCGGTTCCGGGCAGGAGGGCAGTGAGCGATGCCAGACCCGGAGAGAGAGAAGAGAGACGGGTGGTGCATGGTGCTGGCCAGGCGCCTGGCTGCTGCCGCTTCTGGCGGGGGTGATGCACCGGCACGCCATAACGTTCAAGTAGCAACGATGCGCATCCGGGCCGCGTATGGCGGGAAAGAACATCCTGATCACGGGCTCGACGGACGGTATAGGGAGGGCGGCGGCACGCCTCCTGGCCGGGCAGGGCCACCGCATCCTGCTTCACGGCAGGGATTGGGCGAAAGGGAGCGCCGTCCTTGAAGAGCTGGAGATGATCGCCGGCTCCAGCCGGCCTGCCTTCTTCATGGCCGATCTCTTTGTGCAGGATCAGGTCAGGGGCCTTGCAGAGGAGGTCGCCGGGGTGTGCGATCGGCTCGATGTGCTCATCAACAACGCCGGGGTCTTCATGCCGGAGAGGCACGTTTCCCCCGGCGGGATCGAGATGACGTTTGCCGTGAACTACCTTGCAGGATTTCTTCTCACCCATGACCTCCTCCCTCTCCTCTCAAAGAGCGCCCCGGCGCGGGTCGTCAACGTCGCGTCGATCGCCCACCGGAGCGTGCGGGCGGTCGACTGGCATAACCTTCCGGGTTTTAGGGATTACGATGCTTACGACGCCTATGCGACATCCAAACTCGGGGTCGTCGCCTTCACCGCCCGGCTTGCCCGCACCATCGGCGGGACGGGGGTGAGGGCAAACTCCCTCCACCCGGGGGTGATCGAGACCAAACTCCTCCGGACCTACACCGGCGGGCGGGACGGCGGCGCACCACCGGAGCAGGGGGCGGCGGTGGAGGCGCACCTTGCCACCTCCCCCGATGCCGGGGATGTGAGCGGCAGGTACTTCGAGGCGACCCGGTGGGCCAGGCCGTCGCCGCTTGCCCTTGATACGGGTGTGCAGGAGCGGTTCTGGGAGATGGGGCTCGATCTTACCGGAGTTGAGTGGCGGTGAACCGGGGGAAGGCATATGCCGGATGGAGGAGAGGAGTATCCCGCCCGGTCCCGGGCAGGAGAGGATAGCATGAAACGTGACAGAAAAGGCGAGGGAAAGGCTGAGACGGAGGAGTACTGGTGCGCTATATGCGGGGCGGCCTGTGACGAGATCACCGAAGAGATGTTTTCCGATCTCGATAAGGCCCGGACGCTCTGCCCGGGGTGCAGGAAGTCCTACGAAGAGTCCTGCCGGCTGCGGTGACGGATATTTCGCCCCGATCCTCTATTGGCCCTCACCGGCACGCTCCCGGATCTTCTCCACCGCACCCTCCGCCGCCTTCCGGACGTACCAATCCTCATCGCCGAAGATGCCCCTGAGAGGTTCGATCGCCCGCGTATCCCCGATAAGGGCGAGCACATCCGCCGCCCGCCTCCGAACATCGCCGTCCCGATCCCCGAGGGCGGGTATGACCGCTTCCATGGCCGGGGTCCCTATGGCAACAAGCGCCGCGGCGGCCTCCCGCCGGATGCTGAAGAAGTCGTCGTGAAGGAGGGGCATGAGGGCAAAAACCGCGCGGGGGTCGCGCACCTCACCGAGGGCCTTTGCCGCCCGCCGCCGGACGCTGTCGTCGCGGTCACCGAGCACCTGCACGAGAGGCTCGATAGCGAGCGGGCCCATCCGGACGATATCGCTCCACCGTTCCTTCGCTATCAAGTAGAGGGCCGTCTCCTCCCCCGTGCCCGGCGACCAGCCAAGGCGGTCGAGGGCATCCGCGGCCCCGGCGCGGACGCGGAAATGCCCGGCGGCAAGCGCGACAGTAAGCAGCCTTCCTGCCGGCTCGCCGATAAGGACAAGGGCCGCCACCGCGCCTTTCCGGGCCGCATCATCCCCCTTCTCAAGGACGCCGAGGAGCGGATCGACCGCCGGCGCGCCCATCATGCCGAGCGCCCGCACGACGACACGCCCCACCCGCCAATCCCCATCAAGGAGCGTATCCGTGAGCGGCCCGATAGCGGCCGGGTTTCCAATTTTGCCAAGCGTTGCGGCCGCTCCCATCTTGATCCCGGGGGAGCCTCCGCGAAGAGAGCGGATCAGCGGTTCGACGGCGGGGTCCCCGATGCCGACGAGCGCCCGTGCCGCGCCCAGGCGGGTGTGCCAGTCGCGATCCTGGAGGGCATCGATGAGCGGATCGACCGCCGCTTCTCCGACCAATTTTAGCGCCTCGACCGCCTTTCTCCGCCCCTCCTCCTGCCCATCGCGGAGCTCGCAAAGCAGCCTCGTGACCGCCGGCGCCCCTATCATGCCGAGCGCCCGCGCCGCACCCATCTGTATGGCGGTGTCGGGGTCGTTCAGGGTCCGGATCAGAGACTCGACCGCATCGGCCCCAAATTCCGAAACAGAGGCCCACTGCTCCTTTGCGATCAGGTAGCCGATACTCTCCTGTTCGGTCTCCGGCACCCAGCCGATCCTGCCGAGGGCCTCCGCGGCACCAAGGCGGACAGGGAAACGCTCATCGACGAGCGCCTCCACAAGAGCGGGAACGGCCGGCCGGCCGATCCGGATGAGCGCATCGACGGCTTCCAGCCGGACAGGATCGTCCGGGTGCCCCAGTGCCCCGACGAGCGGCCCGATGGCCGCGCCGCCGAGACCGATGAGCACGGCCCCGGCCCTCTGCCGAACCAGGGCATCATCGTCCCCGAGCGCCCCGACCAGCGCGCCGATCGAATGCTCCCCCATCGCCCTGAGAACATCCGCCGCAGCCTGCCCGGCACCGGGATCACCGAGAACCCGGACGAGCGGGCCGGCTACAGAACTCCCGATCTGGACCAGCACGGCGGCGGCCGGCTGACGGAGAGCCTCCTCGCCCAGGGCCCGGATAAGGGGTTCGGCGGCCGCATCGCCTATCCGGACCAGCGTCTCGCCTGCGGCCTTCCGGCAAGCCTCATCGCCGAGCAGGCGAACCAGAGCTGGAGCCGCTGTGGCTCCGAGGCGTATGAGCGATTCTGATGCTCCCGCCCTCACCCCCGCATCCTGATCGCCGAGTAGCATTAAAAGGGGTTCGACGACGGGGGCGCCGAGAGCCGTGACCTCCGGCCACCGTTGCAGGGCAATAAGATACGCGGCCTCTTCCTCCACACCGACGGGGGTCCGGCCAAGCCTTCTGAGGACCATCGCGACCCCCATCCGGGTGCGGGCGTTCTCATCGCCGAGAGCTTCGAGGAGCGGCCTCTCTGCGGCGTCGCCTATACCGGCAAGCGCAGCTTCAGCCCCCGCGTGCCCGTCACCGTCCCCGCCGAGGAGGGGGATGAGGGCAGCGATTGCAGGCGGACCTATGCCGATAAGGGCATCGACGGCCTTCCGATGGAGGCGATCGCTGCCGCCCCTCATAAGTTCAACGATGGCCGGGACAGCCTCGTATGCGCCGAGCCTGCCCAGGATCTCGACAGCGTTCTCTATAACGATGCCACTCCCCCCTTCGAGCAGGTCGAGGACCGGGGCGATGGCCGGCCTCCCCATGGCTACGAGAGCATCCGTTGCCGCCGGAGCGATGGCATCATCGGCAAGGGCATCTACGAGCGGCTTTACAGCCGCGGGGAGACCTATCTCGCCGAGTGTCGCCGCAGCCTCGCTGCGTACGAGGTCATCGTCGCCGTTGAGCGTACGGATCAGGGGAGCGACCGCCGGAGCGCCCATAAGGACAAGTTCTACCCATTGTTCCCGGGCAATAAGATACCAGGCCTGCTCGGCATCGTTCCAGGGCTCCCAGCCCATACCATCAAGTATATCAGCGGCATACCTGCGAACCCGGGACCGGCGGGCAGCCAGCGCCTGGATCAGGGGCGGGGCTGCCGCCTCTCCGAGCGCACCGAGGACCTCGCGGAGTGCATCGAGCGCATCTTCATCCGCATCGTCCAGGGCCCGGACGCACGCTTCCGCCGCCGGTTCCCCGATCCTGAGCAGGGCGGCCGCCGCCGTATCGCGAAGAGACGGATCGGCAAGCAGCCTGATGAGCGATCCGGCCGCAGGAGAGCCGATCTCCACAAGCGCCATGACCACGAGCCGCCGGATATCGTCATCCGCATAAGGCAGGAGACCGACAAGGGGATCGACCGCAGCCTCCCCGATCTCCCCGAGGGTCCGCGCGGCATGCCAACGGGCCTCTTTATCCGGGGATTTCAGGATGGCAATGAGGGGGGCAACCGCGGCCTCTCCGTACTCCGCAACATCAAGCCACGCCTCGCCGGCGATGAGGTACCGGATCGCCCCGGGGTCGTCGGGCGGCTCCCACCCGAGGTCACGGAGGATATTTGCAGCGGATTGCCGGATGTCTCGATCGGGGGCGCCAAGGGCATCAACCATGAATGGGATTGCCGCATCGCCGATCTCGCGGAGAGCGTAGAGGGCGCCAAACTGCACTTCGCCGTCACCATCGCCGAGCGCCGCTATAAGGGGCGGCACGGCGGACACCCCTATCCGCACGAGCGTGGCGGCAGCCCCGGTCTGCACCGCGCCATTCCCGAGCGCCGCTATGAGCGGCGGGACCGCATCGCCACCGATAGCGGAGAGGGCCTCCGCAACGCACCATCGCCGCCCGCCATCCGCGCGGGCGAGGGCCTCTATCAGGGGAGCCACGGCAACGGCCCCATACCCCGCTATGGCGGCGACGGCGCGCCCGCGGACTTCGGAGTCCGGGCTGTCGAGGTCGACGATGAGCGCCTCCAGAGGCCGGTACTCGCCGGGGTCCGGCACGCCCTTCGCCAGGCGGGTGTCGTCGTCAGGAGATCCCGGCGAGAGGTCATCGTCTTCATCGTCAAACCCAAGCAGCCTCATGAGTTCCGCATCGGTGAGGGACCCGGAGCACCGGGAGGGCGGATCGTCCGGGAGCTGGCCCGTCTCGCTGGAGAGGGGATCGCTGGACAGGCCTTCGGGGGGAGGGAGGGGATCGCCGAACCAGAAGAACTCCTCCGGTGTCTCACTGACGGCATCCGCAGTGTCAGAGGAGGCAGGGCCGTCGGGCCGCCGAGGAGGTGCGGGGGTCTCCTCAAGTCCCGCTGGAGCGCCGGCACCGGCGCGCTCATCCGGGGGTGGCTTTATGGGTGCGCGATCGTCCGGGTCGTCCTTCCCATCGTTCTCTTTATCCCATCGGATCCAGCGCCTGAAGAAGGAACGTGTATCCTGACCGAATACGCCCAGCAACCCCACGGCAGGGGAGAAGGCCCCGGTATCAGGAACCGCCTCCGCACGGATGAAGAGGAGGGCAAAGAGAAGAGCCGCGGCGATCGCGCACAGGATGATGCACCACCGCTCTTTGCAGCCTCTGCAGGGCCCGGGCATGCACCCGCCAGCACGGTCTGCCCGTCCCGCCGCACCATCTCCGATTCGGGTCCTGGTATCGATGGGGGAGGCGCTCAGGTCTTCTCGCCGGGCTCCGATGCACATAAGGAGAACTACACGTCTAAAAATTAAATAAGTTTGTTTCCCGTGCAGGGCCTTTATGAAAATCTTTAACTCGTGGGGCCATGGGCCGGTCGGATCAGAAACCCTCGTTCATGATCCGCTCAAGTTCCGATCGCTTGATCCGCCACGACCCACCGCATTTGACCGCCGGAATCCGCTCATCGCGGATGAACTCGCGGATCCGGCCCGGGGTGAAGTTCAGGGTCGAGGCGACATCATCGACGGTGAGCATCCGATCGCCTGCGCTGTGGTGGTCGCACCCGATCGTCTCCCAGTCCTCATCCGGCAGCATGATGGTTATGACCGGTTCACCGTCATCTCCCGGGGAGACCGCGGCTTTGAATGTGAGGGTGGGGACGAGGCCGTTGAGGTAGATGCTTGCCTGGAACTCGAACTCCTCTGCGGTCGTCGTGAGGGCTTTATCCCTGAACGCGTGGAGGGTATCCCAGAGGTTCTCCGTAACGGTCTCCTGCGGTATGTTCGGGAACGGGACCATGCTCTGCGCAGCCTGCGCCGAGACGGCGAGGGGATATATGATGCCGATATCCCTGCCCATCCGGGTGATCTCGATCAGATCCCCATCATCTATAGCATCCTGGCGCGACTTCCTCCGTTGCTCAGGGTCCGCCAGCCCCCAGGTCTCAGCCGGCGTCCGCAACCTCCCTATCCTTGCCTCCATGGATCGTAACTCTCCAGGATATCTTCCCGCCCTTCTATATCACTATGAGAAGACCCATCATAAAAGATTTACCAAATATTCTACGAGGTTTTACGGTTTCTTTTGCGTTAAATGGTTATTTTAAGAGCTCCATGAGTAAATTACCGCAAAAATCCAGCCCGATATCTGGCGCAGACCTACAAGAGATGAACAAATGAGAAAGGGGGCGGAAAGAACGAAGTATGGAACCCAGGATATCATCCGTACCGATCCATCCCACAGGAAGGCTCCCGGCAAAGCCTATATAGCAGGTGGGGCGAGTCTTCTCCTGTGATTCACCGATGATGCCCTCCCCGGGCGATGCCTACATAACCCTCCTCGGGCGCTCGACGTGGGCGCTCGTCAACGCATACCATGCAGTCCTGCGGGAGAAGGGGTTGCGCCCCAAACGGGTCGTTATAGTCACCGAAGAACCATACGCGGGAAACACATCGACCGCAGCCGGGGCGATCCGTATAATCTCGGAGGGATACGGATTCGCCCCGGCGATCGGCGTTGAAGTTCTGCCTGAAGCAGACTTCGTACAGGCCGGCCAGACGATCCGCTCGCTTGCCGCTGATCTCATCGAGCAGGGATTTTATGTGGCGATCGACATAACCTCAGGAAGGAAGGTCACGGTCGCCGGGGCGCTCATCGCTGTTTCTCTTGCGGGCCTGGATATCCGACACATATACTACCTTGCCATGAAGAACACCGATGATGTTGCAAAGCCGTACATGATGATCCCGCACCAGGTCCAGAAGATCCGGGATATCATGGAGGATGCAGGAGCGCTCTCGTGAACGACGTGATCATCGGGGAGGCCGAGTTGCAGATCCTCCTCAACAGCCTCGGCGAGGTCAGGGTCTCATACCCACTCTATGAAGGAGATCTTCTCCTTTCGCGCCCGGAAGGGGCCGGTTTTCGGCTTGAATTGCCCGTCACCAGGGATACCTTCCAGGGCTGGCTCTCCGGGTACGGGCCGATTGCAGGGGAACTCCCCACCTATGCTGACTTTCTTGAGTGCATGTTTGCAAGCGGGATCGCCCGGTATACAAATCAGGCCGCCTTTGATGCTATGCGCACGGCATACGGGCAACTGAAGAAGACGGTCTTCTTCGCCCTGGACACAAACCTCTTTTACCATGGTTTCCCATCAAACAACCCCTCGATAAACCATGCCTCCTACCTGATCGTCGACACCGTCCGCGACGAGGTCGCGTATGCCATCAACCGCAAGTATGCGGCAAAGATGATCGAGGATATGACTGCGCATGCGCCCGGCTGCCGGGAATATATCAGGGAGCTTGAGAACAAGAGGATGAAACGGTCCCGAAAGGCGGCATACATAGCGCTGAAAGAGTACCGCGCCATCCGCGATCGGGCGACAGAGATAGCATCGCCTGGCCCGCACACACACCTATCCGAGGAGAACGATCGGAACATCGTGAAAGCGTTACGGAAGTTTGATGAGGAGCGGTATGCCCTCCCGGTCCTCCTGACCGCCGACATATACATGGCCGACCTCTGCATGGCAGAGGGGATCGAGTACTTCTACTTTGACCGCCCATATATGCTTGAGGCGACAACCTGCACGGCGCCGGCGTTCCGGCGGCTGCTCTTCAACCTCGCCGCGGTCTTCGGGTTCATAGACTGCAGCGGCACTGCGATCTTCGGGGAGTTCGGCGGGAAGGGCAACGATCTCGACGAACTGAAGGTGCGTTTCCGGGACGATGAGGCTTACCGTGAATTTTTAAAGGAACTCGGTATATGCAGGCAACTTTCGGCACTCGGCATAACACGATAGAGGCGGTCGTCTGTGATATGGACAACACCCTCTTTGACTTCGTTGGAGCAAAGCGGGAGGCGTGCCGGTGCGTGGTCGACTACATCGGGGTCGGCGACCCCGAAGCGCTCTTCTCTCTGTTTATCAGCGGCATCTACGGTTTTGAGGATCACAGGAACATACACGACTACCTTGACGGCCTCGGCGTGTGCGATCCGGGAGCGATCGAGGTCTGCTGCTGCACCTATGAGGATGTGAAGCTCGATATGGTCGAGGCCTATCCGGGCGTGGAGGAGACGCTCAGGTGCCTTGCGGATGCCGGCATAGGGCTTGCGGTCGCCACCGATGCGGAGCTCCCCCAGGCGCGCCGTCGACTTGAGAAGACCGGTCTTGCCGATCTCTTTGAGGTCGTGGTGACGCCGGAGATATCGGGAAAACGAAAACCGGAGCCCGATTCCCTCCTCTACGCCCTCCGGCGGCTCGACACAGCCCCGGAGGCGGCGATGATGGTGGGCGACAGCCCGACCCGCGACATCGCGGCGGGGAGGCGGATTGGGATGGTGACCGCGTTTGCCGCATACGGGGACTGGCGCTCAAACAGCCCGGCGGATGTCGGGGCCGATATCATCCTTGCGAGGTTCTCTGAGCTCGCAGGCCACCTTGGCATACCGGGCCGGTAAAACGTCAGCAGAGCGGCGAGGGGGACCCCGACCCCGCCACCGGGAGGCGCGCTCCGTGGATGATGACCTGCTGGTCGGTCTCTGCGATCTTTCCAAGTATTATTGCCTTTCCCGCCGGTGTCATGGCAAAGACCGGTATAGATGTCCCTGCCTGCAGGAGGGCGTTCTTTGCCGCATCCCGGATATGCCGGGATGCGCATGCGGTGAGCAGATCGGCTGCGCCGGCCATCAGGGCCGCATCCTCCCGCGATATGCCGGTCGTGTGGACGGCTACGATAACGGTATCGGGGAAGCGCTCGCGGATAACCGCCGCCTCGGCGGCGATGGCGGTGGTCACGGCTATACGGCGGCGGCCGAGTTCTGCCGCCAGGGCAACGCCGGCGGCCTGGTCGATGGCGGCGGTCTTCGGATCGAGGACCACACCGCCGTTCTCTTCTATCCGCGCGATAACTTCGGGGATCGGGCTCGTCTTTACAAGGCCGGACATCCGGCCGCCTATCCCCTGGATGAGGGCGGGGTTCCAGGCGACCAGCGTCCCGGCCCCGTCGGAGGCGATCACCGCGGCGTCGATATCCCCCCTCCGGACGGCGCTGCTCAGGAGTTCGGAGGCCCCGAAGATGACGAAGTCCGGCCCGGCAAGAACCTCGCGCTCCGGCGTGCACATACCAAAGGATCGGATGCGGTTCTCTATGTTCCTCCGGATCGCATCCGACGTCATCTCTTCGACCGGGCAGGCAAACCGCCGTGCCAGGGGGCAGTCATCTATCTGCGGTGTTCCTATGTCGACCACACGGCCGTTTCGGATGACGACCCGGCATCTGCCGGCGGCCTCTACGATATGCTCATCTCGGTCGCTCATACTTATGGTAGGATGGGGTTTGGGAATAATGATACGCCTTCCGGGTCCATGGGTGAACGCTTATCTGATTGCTCTTCCATGGTCATGTAGGCAGCCTCGGATGGTATGCCTGCCACCAATACAGGGGGTGAGGGAGTATGGGCCGGATCTGTAGCCCGTTCATAGTGCTTGAGTGTAGCAGGGAGTGCGGTTTCTCCCGGATATACAACGAACCCACAGAAGAGCAGAGCGCCGAGATCGCCTGCGCGACGACCTGCCCCGCCTGCGGTGCTCCCGTCCGGAGAAGATTCTTCTGATGACAGAGACCAGTCCACTGGATCGCTACCCCGAGATCGATGTCGCCCGGGGGATCGCCGTCGTGACGATGATCATATTCCACTCCGCTTTCGACCTCAACTTCTTTGGCGTCCTGCCGCTCTCCGTCTCTTCCGGGTTCCTCCACATGCTTGCCTACCTGACCGCATCGACGTTCATATTCATCGTCGGTGTCTCTTTCTCCATCAGTTATGCCCGGGCTATGCGACGCCTCACGGGCCGCGGCCTTGCGCTCAAGTATATCCGGCGCGGCTCCTCGATACTCGGCTACGGCCTCATCATCACCGCCGTCACCTGGTATTTCCTCCCGTCGGTCTACATAGTCTTTGGCATCCTGCACTTCATCGGGGTCGCAATCCTGCTTGCGCCGCTGTTTGTGCGGTTCAAACCGGCAAGCCTCATCCTCGGGAGCATCGTCTGCTTTATATCCGGCTACATCACAAATGCCGTCGTGGGCCCCTGGTCTCTCCTCTGGCTCGGGATCCACCCTGAATCCTTCGCAAGCCTCGATTACGTGCCGCTCCTCCCCTGGTTCGGCCTCGTCCTCGCCGGCATGGCCTTCGGGGCACTCTTCTACCCGGAGGGACGGCGAGGGTTTATGCTTCCAGCGGCAGAACCCGTGTTTTCCCGGCCGATATCATTCCTTGGCCGGCACTCGCTCTTCATATACTTCCTGCACCAGCCCCTCATCCTCCTCCTTATAGCGGTTCTCGCTCCGGGCGCACCCGGGTTGTGGTGACGGAATGAAAGGGGCCCGGGTATCCCCTGAACTGATGGTCGATCTGGTGCACCGATGACAAATGGTATATAGAGGCGGCGGGGTAGCAGGCCACCACATGTTCTGGGTCGTGTTCGCCGTAATAGCAGCAATATTTGAGGCAGTATACTACACCCTCCTCAAGCACCCGGGAGATGAAGTTGAGCCACAGGTGCTTGCCTCAGGCATCTTCCTGACGGCGGCAGCCGCACTCCTCGCGACCTCGGCGACCAGGGGATTTCCTGAGCCCGGGCCGGCCTTCCTCCCCGCTGCGCTGATCGCCATGGGGGCAAATGCAGTGGCTGCAGCCCTGTATCTCAGGGTTCTGAGGCGAGCAGACCTCTCGCTTGCGATTCCCATGCTCTCGTTCACCCCGGTCTTTCTCATTGCCACTTCATATGCTGTGCTTGGCGAAGCCCCATCGGCGGTCGGGGCCGCCGGCATCCTCTGTATCATCATCGGATCCTATATCCTGAACTCCACGCCGCAGAGCCTCAGAGAGCCGCTCGAACCGTTTAGAAGGGTGTTACATGCCGAAGATATCCGCCCCATGTTTGCCGTTGCGCTCCTCTTCAGCATCAGCCTGAGTTACGATAAGGTGGTCCTGATGAACTCCGATCCCTACTTCGGCATGGGAATCGTCTTTTTGATGGCAGGAAGTGTCTTCCTTGCAGCCGCCCTGATTCGGGGCCCGAAGGCTGCAAAGACCCTGAAACAACACTACCCCCTCTTCCTTGCCGGCGGCATGGCACTTGCACTCAGCACCGCCGGCACGAACATGGCATTCTCCCTGCAGATCACAAGCTACGTGATCGCCATAAAGCGGTTGAGCATCCTCTTCACTGTCGCGTATGGTATCCTCATACTCGGCGAAGGATATCCGCACACAAGGCTTCTGGGTGCGGCAACGATGGTTGCCGGGGCGATCGCCGTCGCCCTCTGACAACCTTCACCCCTGAAACAGCGCCACATCCTGAAATGTCGTAACATCAAAGACTCCCCGCTCCGTGACGCGGATGGCGGGTATGACGGTCAGGGCAAGAAACGATAGGTACATGAAGGGGTTTTCGATCGCACCGAGCCTCCGGGCGTGTGCATCAAGGGCGCTGAGGCTTCGTGCGACCTCTTCATGAGGAAGGGCCGACATCAGCCCGGCGCACTCGAGGGGGAGCGCGGTCACTTCATCGCCAGAGACAACCGCAAGCCCGCCCCCGAGGCGGACCACCTCGCCTATGGCGCGGACGATATCGCCATCATCGACCCCGACGGCGACGATGTTATGGGAGTCGTGGGAGACCGAACCGGCAAGCGCCCCTTTCTGCAGGCCAAAGCCATGGACGAGCCCGACGCTCGAGCCTCTCCCCCGGTAACGGTCGGTGACGGCCGCCTTGAGTATGTCGCGGCCGATATCCGGTATATCGGCGGCATCCACGGGATAACGCAGGTCACGGGTCACGATCTGGCCGGGCACAATCCCGATCACCCGCGCCTCGCCCCGGCCGGCGACCCGGATATCGTGCGGGTCCGGCACACGGGCGTGCAGGGGGGCCGCAAGACAGGCCGGCGGGCGATAGCCGGTGTCGACCACCTCGACGCCTCGCTTGAACGTCCGCAGGACGCAGAACCGGCCGGGGTCGTTGACGATGCAGAAGTCGGCAAGCCTCCCGGGAGCAAGGGCGCCCCGGTCACGGAGCCCGAACCGCTCGGCGGCTGAGAGTGTCGCCATACGGAGCGCAACCTCGATCGAAAGCCCCCCTGCGACCGCCTTCCTCACGCAGTCGTCGATATGCCCCTCATTTGCGAGCATATCGGCATGCCGGTCGTCGGTTGCAAAACAGCACCGCGGCGCCGTGCAGGCATCCACGAGCGGCAGGAGATCTTCGAGGTTCTGCTCTGTTGAGCCCTCCCGGATCATTATGTACATCCCCCTGAGGAGTTTCTCCCGCGCCTCCGCAAGCGTCGTGCACTCGTGGTCGCTTCCCGCTCCCGCGTATATGTAGGCGTTTAAGCCCTTCCCGAAGAGGAGCGGCGCGTGGCCATCAATGACGTCAAAGAGATCCATCTTAGCCCGGAGATCCTCATCCCCGGCAAGAACGCCAGGGACGTTCATCACCTCGGCAAGCCCTATGACACCTTCCCGCCCCTGGAAGCGCTCAAGGTCGGCGGCGTCAAGCCGGGCGCCGCCCATGTCAAGAGGCGTTGCCGGGACGCACGAGGGGAGCATCACCAGGATGTCAAGCGGCGTCCGCGCTCCTTCGGCAAGCATATACTCGATCCCCGGCACCCCGCAGATGTTTGCTATCTCGTGGGGATCGGCAACCACGGTCGTCGTGCCGTGCATAAGGACGAGCCGGGCATACTCTACCGGCGCAAGGAGGGAACTCTCGATGTGGACGTGGGCATCGATCAGACCGGGGACGACGCAGGCTCCCGCAAGGTCGTACTCCCTGAACCCCTCGTAATCGCCGAGGCCGATAACGTAGCCATCTTTCACAGCGAAGTCCGTGCGCTCCCAGGCACACGCAAACGGGTTGAAGACCTTGCCGCCGGAGAAGACGGCATCCGCTGGTTCAAGCCCCCGTGCCGCAGCAAGCCCCGTCGGGATCAGGGTGCTACCTCCAGGTCGCGTATGACGGATGCCCTCCTCTCGCCGTCGACGAACACGGTCAAAAAGAGCCTGTAGGAGCCGGGTTTAAGGCTGACCTGGATTGTGTACTCGTTCTTTCCCTTATCGAGGCTGACGTATCGCGCCTCTGAGAAGGCTTCGTGCTGTTCAAGTGTGCCCACCTCCATGATCGTCACCTGGAGCACGGCGTTCTCGACGGATCTGCCGGTGTTCTCCACATGGACCTTCAGGGCATCGCCGCTGTAGGCCACATCCCCGAATGTTGTGGAGAGGCAACCGGCGGCCCCGGTGAGAACGGCAATAATAAGTATCAGGAAACCCACGTATCTGGACATTCGCCTGGAGAACCGGGGGATCGTATGCCGTGTCCGCACGGCACGGGCCGTATTAACCCCCGGTGCTGCAATTTCACCTCCACTCTGCTCATTCACCATTTTGGCTGCTATTATTAAAACATTATGAAAAAAGCGGGGATTGTACAGGCTCCCGCCCGGACCCGATACGAGGGTCAGCAGCATCCCGGTCGAAGAGAGGCCGCCATCACCGGGGCAAACAACGGATACCCTGCAGTCCGTTCTGCTCCACAGTGAAGGGCACATAAGGAGAGGGCCTTCTCTCCGGCCTCTGCGCCAGAAGATCGGCCCTGCGCCACAAGAGTTCCGGCGGTCTTTCAGGGGCACGGCCGCCGGCCAGCCATCACCGGGAGCGTGACAGAGGGTCCGGGGGCGCCGAGCCAGCCGACCACCGCACGAAAACCGCTCTCTCCCGCCCGCGCCCAGGCCCCATCTTAAGGATATCAATTGATTGACCCGGGCCGGTTTTTTCATCTGAGATTCTCAGATGCGCTAAATACAGCATTCGGCATTCATACCTTCATTATTAAAGAAATAGGTTTAATAATCCATATTGCCAAGAAGGTATTGAGGGGTGCTGGATATCACAATCGTAGCGTTCGCCCACCACAAAGGTGGCACGGGAAAAACGACGTCGTGCCTCAACGTTGCAGGTTACCTCCAGAAGAGCAAAAAGAGCGTTCTGGTGGTCGACTGCGACCCACAGGCCAATGCCACCACAGGCCTCGGGATTGACCCCGATATTCTTGAACTGAGCATGTATGACCTCTTCATGAGCGCGTTTGAGGGTTTTCCCGACGTCGTGATCACCGATATCATCGTCCCCACGGCGTCAGGGATCGACCTTGCTCCCGCAACCCTGGACCTTGTGGGAGTTGAACCCTACCTCTACGGCATCGAGGACAGGGCAGGACTGCTCAGGGAGGCGCTCGCTCCGGTGAGGGACACCTACGACTTCATACTGATAGACACGCCCCCGAGCATGGGCCAGTTCGTCATAAACGGCCTCGTCGCTGCAGACCACACCATCGTCACCCTCGACCCCGGCACATTTGCCCTGAGAGGCATGGAAGCCCTCTCGACGGTCTTTCGCGACATAAAGGAGATGCTCGGGGAGGATGTCACATCGGAGTTTGCCATACTGACCCGCTGGAAAGGTCCGGATGACCGGACGACCGGCACGGGCGGTCTTGCCCTCTTCCTGAAACGGATCTTCTCGCCAGGCCCCTCAGCCGGGGAGGAGAAAGAGAGGGAGCGGTTGAAGGCGTTTGAGGCCGAGGTCAGAAGAGCGTTCAAACACGTCTTCGTAGTCCCCTACTCGCCTGCAATCTATGAGACACAACAGAAAGGATTGCCTATATCCCACTACGCGCCCGAGAGCGATGCCGGAAGGGAATACCGGGCAATAACAACTGCGCTCCTTGAACTGGATGAGAAGCATGGAAAGGAAGTGTCATGATGATCGATAAACCTGGAAGAAAAGCACTATTCACCGGGCCGGTTATCCCCGGTACGACAGGACAGGAGAAGGGACCGGTGGTACTGCCCGGAGCTATAGAGGCTGCACTCCGCGCGGGGATCGGCGGCGACGGTTCCGCCAGGATCGATCCTGCAGGCGTCTCCGAAGAGTTCCGGCCCCTGGCCGCCTCTATCAACGCCCTGCTGGATAAGAAGCAGGAGGAGAAGCAGGCCCTCAAGAACCGGCTGATGGAGGCACAAGCGTTTCTGAAGAGCTCCGATACGATCATCGAGCTGAACCCGATGCCCATCCTGGTCGTCGACACGCAGTTCAAGATAACCGTGGCAAACGCGGCCTATGCCGATATGAGCGGGATCCCTAAGAATCAGGTGATCGGCAGGAACTTGAGAGACTTCAAGATAACATCGCAGAAGGGCTCAGGCCTCCGGCAGGTGGTCCAGGAGAAGAAGCGTGCCTCCGGAGAAGTCGTCGTCGAACTGCCCTCGGGGACCCATATCCTCGAACAGTACGGCATCCCGCTTCTTGACAGGAATGATGCGATCGAGAACATCCTGATCGTCTATAACGACATCACCCGGCAGCGCGAGGGAGAAGAAGAGATCCGGGCCCAGATGGAGAATATAGCCGAGCTGCAGCGGCAATCCGATACGATCATACAGAAGAACCCGATGCCCATGCTGGTCGTCGATACCGCTATGAAGATCCTCACCGCGAACGAGGCATACATACGTATGACCGGCATCGACGGTTCGCGTATCACCTCGATGACACTCCGTGACTTCAAGGTTCTCGCCCAGAAAGGAGAGGGGATCAAGAAGGTGCTCACGGATAAGGTGCGGGTTCGCGGCGAAGTGACGGTCGAGTTCCCTGCCGGCACCTACACGCTTGAGCAGCACGGGATCCCGCTACTCAACGATAAGAACGAACTGACAGGGATCCTGAACGTCTATAACGACATCACCGAGAAGCGGAAGGAAGAGGAAGAGATCCGGAGGATGCAGCATCGCATCGAGACGATGATCAAGCAAAACCCGCTTGCCATAGCAACGCTCCGGGCCGACAAGAGCCGGATCGACATAAACGAAGAGTATGTCAAGATGTGGCGGGGCACCCGCGAGGAGACCCTTGCAAAGAAACTCTATGACTACGACATAACCATCATCGGTGGAGACCACTTCTACGCCTGCTACGAGACGAAGAAGCGGGCCAGGACCGACGTCATGGTCAAGTGGCCCGACGGCGTGCGGAAGTACCTTACCCTCAACGCCATTCCCATCCTCGATGCGAAGGGCGATATCGATATGGCCTTTTATGTCTGGAACGACTGGACCGATCTCCGGACAAAAGAGGATGAGGTCGAGAAGACCAGACACCGGGTGGATGCTATGATCAAGCAGAACCCGCTTGCCATAGCAACGCTCCGGGCCGACAAGAGCCGGATCGACATAAACGACGAGTATGCCCGGATGTGGCGGGGCACCCGCGAGGAGACCCTTGCAAAGAAACTCTACGACTACGACATAACCGTCATCGGTGGAGACCACTTCTACGCCTGCTACGAGACGAAGAAACTCGCACGCACCGATGTCATGGTCAAATGGCCCGACGGTGCGCGAAAGTACCTCACCTTAAATGCCATCCCAATCCTCGATGCAAAGGGCGATATCGAGATGGCCTTCTACGTCTGGAACGACTGGACCAGGAACAAGGAAGAGGGGGACCAGATCAAGGCCCTGATGGAGACCGCAAAGAAGGAGGGCGAGAAGCTCACAAAGAGCGCCGAAAGGCTCGGGACCGCCCTCGCCGCGATGGCAAAGGGCGATCTCACGGCGTTTGTGGAAGCAGGGGCTGACGATCCCCTCCATGCTCTCAAGAACGACTACAACGCCTCGCTGACCGCCGTACGCTCTCTCCTCGCGGAGGTGGCAAAAGCGGCCCACCAGGTCGATATGACCACACGGGAGGTCAGCAAGAGCTCTGACGAGATCATCCGCGCCACGGAGCAGGTCGCCGTCTCGACACAGCGGTCCTCAGAGGATGCGCGGCGCCAGCTCGACAAGATCGAGGAGATCGGGAAGGCCATAAACGATCTCTCGGCCTCCATAGAGGAGATTGCAAGCACATCGCAGGAGGTCATGGAGCATGCCTCAAAGGCATCGAGGGAGGGCAACGATGCGGCCGCCCTCGGCGAGGTCGCGACGAAGAAGATGCTCCTCGTCGAGGGGATCTCCAAACAGACCGTGGATGAGATCAGCACCCTCAACAACCAGATGCGGGAGATCAACAACATAGTGAAGTTGATCACCGATATAGCAAACCAGACCAACCTTCTTGCGCTCAACGCAGCGATCGAGGCCGCCCGTGCCGGAGAGCACGGCCGCGGGTTCGCCGTGGTCGCCGGCGAGATCCGAAACCTTGCCGGCGAGTCCAAGCGGGCAAGCCAGGATATCGAAGACCTGATCCGGACCATCCAGGCAAGCACCGAGAAGACCGCGGGATCCATGAAGGCATCGCACCAGGAGATCCAGGCGGGCATAGAGAGCGTCAACAAGGTCATCGGGGGCCTGAGCCGGATCGTCAGCGGGGTGGAGATCGTCACCCACGGCGTCACCGAGATCACGAAGGCCACCGAGGACCAGGCCAACTCCACGAACAACGTCATGCAAAAGATGGACGAGTCCACCCACATGACAAAGGAGAACCTGGACCGCACCGAGGATATGGCGGCGCTTGCAGAAGAGGTCAGCGCATCGACACAGGAGGTCGGGAGCGCATCGCACGAACTGGCAGGCATGGCCGAACAACTCCAGAAGGTCATGAAGCAGTTCAAGCTGAACTGAGGGGGGAGACGATGGCAGCATCCGTAGACGTTGTGGAGTTCCAGCTCGGGGAGGAGCACTACGCGCTCGACATACAGATAGCGCGGGAGATCGTGGAGATGATGCCGATCACTCCCCTTCCCCGTGCGCCCCGATACCTTGCGGGCATCATCAACCTGCGGGGCGAGATCACGAACATCATCGACCTCAAGGATCTCCTCGGGCTCCCGGGCTCGGGAAGGGGGGAGAGCCAGAAGATCGTCGTGCTTATGCCGGATGTGGCGGGCGGATCGAACGTGGGGATCATCGTCGACGATGTCCACAGCGTTGTCTCGGTGCGCGACGAACAGATTGAGCGCATAAACGATGGTATAACATCATCGATCAGCAACTACATCAAAGCGATCATCAAGATGGGGAGCGACGGGAAAGCAAAGACCCTCATCATATGGCTCGATGTCCAGAAGGTGATCGGCGACCTCGGGCACCACCAGGGCTCGCCGTAAGGGATCTTGCCCGGCAGGAGGAGACCACCCGCATGGATGCATTTGCGTCGCTCCAGAGAAGCATCGAGAAGCTGGTCCGGATCAGGTGCTCCAGCTACAAGGAGGACTACATCAAGCGGCGCATACTCTCGCGGATGCGCCTGACGAACACCGCTGACTACGAGGCATACCACAGGTATCTCCTTGCAAACCCGCAGGAGGTAGACCTGCTCAGGAACGCCCTCACCATCAACGTCACAAAGTTCTTCAGAGACCCCGAGGTCTTTGATGTGATGCGGCGGGAGGTGCTGCCGGACCTTGCCGGCCGCGGGAGGTCGATCCGGATCTGGTGCGCTGGCTGCTCCTCAGGTGAAGAACCCTACTCGATAGCGATCCTTCTGCACGAACTGACGGCGCTCCGCCCCGATCTCAGTGTAACGATATACGCAACCGACATCGATGCCGTGGTGCTGCAGAAAGCCACGGCCGGCGTATACGACGCAAAGACGCTTGAGAACGTGGACGAAAAGAGGATCCGCAAACACTTCATCAGCCGCGATGACGGCATGTTTGAAGTCCGCCCCCACATAAGAGACCTCGTCAGGTTCCGGCAGCACGACCTTATGTCGGGCATCCCGATCGCGCGATACCTTGATGCCGTCACATGCCGCAACGTCACCATATACTTCACAGAGACACAGAAGAACGAGCTTGCACGCCTCTTTCACTCCGCTCTCGGCGTCGATGGCTATTATATCATGGGAAAGACGGAGTACCTGGCACGAGAGGTCGAGCATCTCTTCGTGCCCTACAACCCTACACAGAAGATTCTGCGCAAGGCCGCGTAACGCGCCTCGTAGCGCCGGGTGCTCCTTCAGAGATCGGGTCGACTTTTATCTTGCGGGGTTGAAGGGGCGGAGCAGGAAGACCCCGGCCGCGAGATCGGGGATGAATGCAGAGCCCCTTTGTCATTACTCAAAGTGCTGCCCCGGCCCCGATGAGCTTGGTGCGGGTGACGAAAGGTTGCCCTGTGATCTCACCAGCGGCGGCCGGAAGGGTCCTTCTCCTTCCCGGTCTCGGCGGGCTTAGACATCTGGCGTATGAAGGCCTTGCGATCCTGGTGGCGCTTCAGTTCCAGTATCAACAGGTAGAGGTTTACACCGACGACGATGAGGGTCAGCATGAGGCTGATCCAGCGCCGACCGTCATCTTCCCGGGTTGTTATAAATATGGCCACAAGGAGCACGACAAACGAGAGCAGATAGAATATCACCCATGTGCGCACCTCAGTGACATCCATGCTCTCATCTGGACGGTGGCACCGTCTATGTATTAACCATTCTGTTTTGCAACACCGATGGGTTGCGTGAGACCGGTATGACCCGGCCCTGATGCGGTGCATCGCAGCCATGCAGGGTCATGCGCCGTAGACTCAAATACGAAGGCCTTTTACCCTGTACATCCCTCTACACCTGTGGATAAAGGTGACGTCATCACCATTCTTGCCGCCCTGATCATAGTCTCCGCTATAGCACTGGCCTTCCGGCCGCCCGCAGCGGAGGCGGGGCCGGAGACCCTCGCGCCGGAGAGGACACCGGCACCTGCCGATACGACTCCTCCCATCCCGGCATCACCCAAATATCCCATCCCGGCCAGGATCACATACACGACCAGGCTCCAGGATTACCCCATCTGGCACCTGCCGGATAACCTGACGGCCCGCGGAGGGTCCGACCCGCTCTGGAAGGAGACCCGGATTGTTCCGTTTGCATACGTGGAGGAGGGGAGGGGAGGCATCACCGGGACGTTCCACGTGCCATACGCAGTCTGGAGACTGAACTGCAGCGTCTCTGCAACGATCCGGCCCGAGGCGGCGCACTTTCGGATGGCGCTCGTGGAAAAGGAGAGCGGGACCATCGCAGAAGGGGCCGATATGCGCTACCCGGGCAGCATCATAAAGAACGTTGAAGTAGGGAACAAGGACTTCTATATCATCGTCGGTGTGGAAGCCGTCGACTCCTACCGCATAACGCTTGAGACGCTTTCGGATTTCCTCTGAACGATCAGATCTTCTCGACGGTGATCCTGACGCGGTCCCCTGCCCGTACACCATGCCCTTTCGGGACATCTATATTGAACCAGAGCACATCCGGGTTCTCATAACCCTTGTCCTGTGACATGAGGCAATCCTTCTGATCGTTGATGGTTGCCACAAACTCGACGGGTGCTTCAAACTCGATGATCTTCATGTGATAACGTAGAGCGTCGTAGGATAAAACTATGATGCACGGGGAGTAACGCGCCACGTGGTGCTGTTTGAGTAGCTCCAGCGCCGTATGTCCAGCTCGTCGCAGATCTCTGAGAGGATGGCAAGGTTGATGCCGACCTCTTTTGGGGAGAGGCCCAGATCGGTCGCGATATACTTGGATTTAAAGTAGGATTTACCCGCTCTCAGCCCTGATTTGAGGTGATACAGGATCTTACGCTGGGTATCGCTATATCTCTCTTTGATACGGTCCTTTGTCGACATCCACTCGTTCCTCGTGAGCAAGTGCTGTTGGTGCAAAGCACTATATAAATTTGTCCATTTGAGCCTGCCGGGTTTCAGGATGGTTACACGCCCACCTATATACAGGCGGATGTCGCCGTCCCGATCGGTGGATCGGAGAGCGTTTTCTGCTGCCTGGGCGCGAGGTTTCGGGCCGCCGTCATACGGTTTCATTCGGAACGGGGATGGAGAGCGGCGCCGCGAGAAGCGCCGGTGCCGCCTGCGGCCGGCCGTCGCCGGCCGTAATCTCCATCGCGTCGTGCGCAGGTGCCTTTTGCCTCCGCCGACCTACCTGGATCAGAACCTCTACTTCCGGCTACGCTTGAGAACGGCAAGGAGCCCGGCGGCCGCAAGAGCCACGATGACGCCGTAGAGCGAGAGAGGTGCCGATGCCGCCGGGCTTGTGTCCACCTCTATCGCCTGGAGCGGCGTAAATGTCGGCAGCGCAACCGAGGTTGTCACTGTCGGGGTCACCGCAGCCGTCACGGCCACGACCGGGCGCCCCGTCTCCGCGGCCGTCACACCGGCTGTATCGCTGACCGTGTAGCCGGCTATCCCCGTCAGGGTCTCTTCGGGGGTCAGGGTCTCTTCGGGGGTCAGGGTCTCTTCGGGGGTCAGGGT
>CAYPRO010000026.1:0-33611 GCA_964413225.1 uncultured Methanoculleus sp.
ATTACGCCGAAAAGCATGCCATCAAATGAGGGTACTCTCTGATTTGAAGGGCTCTGAATAACTCCAGTAATATAAAAATATTGTCATATACCGTTAGATCGCCGCTTCGATCGAACGAGGGCCTGAATTCATGCATCTTTCGATGCCTTCGGCCATGAGCATACATTCTTCGATCGCGTTGAATAGATCACGGCGATCTGCAGGGCATCTCAGCCGGCCACCCGCACCTTATCGTGCCCTTGATTACTCTCCCGGGTTGGGATGTGAGGGGGTGTTTTCGCCCATCATAAACTGATCCACTTTTCCCAAAAAGGCTCACCATAAACTGATCCACCCTATCTCCTCTCTCATCCTATTATTGGATCTGGAGGGGCTCAGCAGGTGAAATCAATGAGTGATATCCAACGCATTGTAGAACTCTATAATCTCTATGGATCCGTGAGGCGTGTCGCCAAAGAACTCAAAATCTCCCGGAATACTGTATCCAAGTATCTCCAGCGGGTTCAGGGTATCAAAGATGGCATCGAATAGACAATTCTTCCCCAGGATCGTCAGATTCAGCGTTCTTGCACCGTTCTCATCCCGGAGGTCAAAGAACAAATCCACTCAATCCGGGGTGGCGGGTTAGCCTCCCGGACCTTCTGCCTCAGGTTGGATGACCCCCCCGCATGCCCGGAGCTGAACCGAGGATGATAAAGAGGAGAAATGAAGGGGTGGGGCGGGAAGCCCCCGGTATCTCGACCGGGGATGAAAGCAGAGCTCTTTTCACCCCACAAAGTTAAAGTGCTCCCTGTTTGGAGAGATCCGGGGTCGGTTCGGGCGTGGCACCCGGAGGGAGGGGAACCACGTTTACGGCGATGCTGGATACTGCCGGCGGAGAGAGCGGGGTGCCATCATTGTTTACCAGCTCGACGGAGAAGTTGTGCATTCCCGGTGTGACGTTGGTCCAGGTATAGTAGCCGTAGGGACTCGCCTCAGAAGTGCCGTTGGAAGTGTTTGTCGGGTGTTTGGAGGCTGTCGAAGGCGGCAGATCCATGGAGTAGAGAAGGTGCCCCTCCCCGGCGGCATTTGCCTGGCCCGTTTTGTTCACCAGATTGAAATCCCTCACCCAGGCGGTCACCACTATGCTGGTTCCCTCAACCGTTCCGTTATCAGCGGGCTGCCCGATGCCGACCTGCGGGGGTGCACCGGGAGTGACCAGATCGAACGCGACGACTGCGGGGGCAGTCCCCGATCCAACCGGCCAGATAAGGTTGTTTCCTGCCACTGCAGGCCAGGCATTAATCCGCCCGGGCGCCTGGTAAGTCCAGGAAGTATCTCCGGTCTCCTTGTTCAGGGCATATATCATACCGTCATAGGTCGCTGTAAATACCAGATCGTTGATCACCGTCACCCCGGAGAAGATCTCTGAGGTGAAGTTGCGCTCCCAGAGGATCTTCCCGGTATCCACCTGGATCGCGGTCAGGTTGCAGGTCCCCTGGTCGTAAGGCTGAAGCCCTCCACCGGGCGGAAATGAGGTGGTGGGAGACCATTTGGCGTAGAGGTTGTTCGTCCCGGCATAGACCACTCCGTCCGCACAGGCCATGGGAGTCTCTATCCCTCCCTGGTAACCGGGATAGACGATGATCGTCTCATTTGGCAGTTCTACCAGGTTATCATTCAAGTGGATCCCCACCGGGGTGACCCAGAGGATCGCTCCGGTGCTCCGGTTGAACGCAAACACCCGTCCCCATTTACCTCCGCCGATGGCAATATCCTGGTCAATTCCATTGATGTTGGCGGTGGTCAGAATGGGAGGGAGCTGAAAATCCATGTCGGTGAGATCATGAGGAATGGTCTGGGTGTACCACTGCAGGATCCCATTACTGCCCAGAGCGAGGATCGAGTTAGTATACAGGTTGTTCCCCGGCCGGGACGCTCCGTTGGGATATTCGGGGGTGCCTGCGAAGGGAGCGGGGTTACCGGTCCCCCAGAACGAGTTCCCGGTCTTTACATCGATAGATGCCGGATACCAGCACCCGCCGCCGCTGTTCAACTCGGGATGACCCCATAAATCAGGTGACTGGATGGTGTTGAACTGCCAGAGCACATCACCGGTCTGCTGGTCGAGAGCATAGATGATTCCCTGTGACCCGGGTTTGTAACCGGAAGGCGTGGTGGAAACGAGGACTTTTCCATCGTAGACTATAGGCTGATCGAGGATCCCGATAGGGGTATCGAAGGAGAGGTTGGTCTCCCAGAGCGTTTTCCCGGTCTTTGAGTCAACAGCAGACATGTTAAAGGGGGTGCTCGGGCAGAAAACTTTCCCGTATCCGACTGCCGGACCATTCGGGCCGACCACGCCTGTAGAGTTGAAGTAGACCATCCAGTTGGCTGCCCCGGTTTGCCGATCGATCGAGAAGACCCGTCCGAGAAGATCCTGGAAATAGACCGTATCACCCATGATAAGCGGGTTTGACGATGCTCCACCGAATGTCCCTGAAGCGGTGATGGGCATCATCCAGGTGATCCCGAGGTTCTGAACCGTCGCCGAGTCGATGGATGAGTCGTTTGTGTATCGGGTGCTCTCGTAGTCCCTCATGGGGAGGGGCCAATCTTTAGTATATTGCGTGACTTCTGACGGTACTGTACTTACGTTGGTAGCTGCCGATACACATCCTATCAGCATCCCAACAACCAAAAATAGTGATAATACACCACACCATCTGGTCATGAGTGGGTGGGGTATCACCCATCCTACTTATTGTTTTCCCAATCTCTGCACTGTTGCGTAACTTCTGCCGCGATCCCGATTTACCGTTTTCCCCGCTATGCATCTGTTCAGACTATCATAACGGTCGGCATATTGGAGTTCACAACCGTACCATCACGACCTTTTCCTCAGTATACTCCCAGAGCGCCCGGCTGCCGTTCTCCCTCCCGATACCGCTCCCCTTTGTCCCTCCAAACGGCACCTCCGGGGGAATCTTCAGATGCTGGTTGACCCAGACGATCCCCGCCTCAAGCCCCTCCGTCGCCCGGGCGATCGTATCCGCATTCCGGGTCCAGACCGATGCCCCAAGACCATAGCGGCTCTCGTTTGCCCGCTCAAGCGCCTCATCGATATCCGCGACGGTCGCGATCGGGAGCACCGGGCCAAAGACCTCCTCGGAGAAGAGGGGGGAGTCGTGCGGGAGGCCGGAAACAAGCGTCGGCTGGAAGAAGAACCCCCGCCCGTACTCCTCCCCACGGGGGGCCTGTCCTCCGGCTATGATCTCCCCGTCTTCCCGGGCCATATCCACCTGGCGCACCACCCGATCAAGCCCCACAGGGTTGTTCAGCGGCCCCATATCGACGCCGCGGCTCAGACCGTTTCCCACCACGAGCGCCTCGACCCGTGACTGCAGGCGCCGGATAAACTCATCCGCAACCGAATCAAAGACGTAGAGCCGCTTTACCGCCGTACAGGTCTGCCCACAGTTGTAGAACCGTCCCCTGACGGCCCCCTCGACCGCCATGGGTATATCGGCATCATCGCAGACGATCATAGGATCGCTCCCCCCGAGCTCCAGCGTGACCCGCTTCAATGTCGGCGCAGCGTCCAGGGCGACCTGCCTCCCGGTCCCGGCCTCGCCGGTGAACGAGACCTTCCGGACGTCCGGGTTTCGCGCAATCTCCCGGCCGACCGTCTCTCCCGGGCCGGTGACGACGTTCAGGACGCCTGGCGGGAGCCCGGCGCCCTCGAGGATCTCCGCAAGCCGTCCGCAGGTCAACGGGGCCGTCGTTGCGGGTTTCAGGACCATGGTGTTTCCCGCCGTGAGGGCCGGCCCTATCTTCCAGCCCATGATGATCGCGGGCATGTTCCAGGGTATGATCGCGCCGCAGACGCCGAGCGGCCGCCGGATGACGGTTGTATGCCCGTAGCCCCGGAGGTCCATAAAATCGCCCTGCTCTGCTGCAGAGATGGCGTGGTAGTACTCGAGTATGTTTGCAAACCCGTTGACCTCGTCGACCGCCTCGCGTATGGGTTTGCCCTGCTCGGCCGTCAGGAGGGCCGCAAGATCGGTGTTCCTGCGGCGGATCTCCTCTGCGGCAAAGAAGAGGATCTTTGCCCGGGCTCTCGCGCTCCTTGCCGACCAGTCAGAAAACGCCTCCTCCGCCGCCTCGATTGCCGCTCTGACATCACCCTCGCCGCCGAGCGGCGCTTCGTCAAGCAGATCCCCCGTCGCAGGGTTACGCACCGAAAACGTCTTTTTTGAGGCCGCGTCGCGCTGCTCGCCGTTGATCAACAGCTTCATACGGTGATCCTATGACGGGACCGGTAATATGCGCTCCGCCATATGGGGCGCCTCCCGATCGTGGTCGCCGCCCCGGCCGGCAGCACCGTGGCAAATGCGTCTAAAAAATATGCGGTATAGATCGCGCCCAGAATTGCCCTCCGCAAAAACCGTGGCGACGGCGTTTGAGAGCGCCATAACCACGAATATCTCCGGGAGAACAGGCAGGCTCCAGGGCATCCTCAGATCATGCGGTAGGTCTCAAGGTTCAGGGGAGAATGCGTCTCGATACGGTGCCGCTTGTAGATCGAACTCGCAAGGTCGATCGTCTTGTTCTCGTCGCCGTGTATGGTGAAGATCTTCTCCGGGCGCGGCTGAAGGTGGGCGACGTAGTTCATCAACTGCTTCCGATCCGAGTGGCCGGAGAACCCATCGCTCGTCACGATCTCGAGGTTGATCACGATCGTCTCACGCCACCCAAGCGGGATCTCCCGCCACCCCTTCTGGATGCGCCGCCCAAGCGTCCCCTCCGCCTGGTAGCCGACGAATATGAGCGTGTTGCGCTCGTCAGGGCCGAGGGCCTTGAGGTACTCCATCACCGGGCCGCCGTTCAACATACCGCTCGTCGTGATGATGACACA
This sequence comes from uncultured Methanoculleus sp., assembly GCA_964413225.1. Classification (GTDB taxonomy): domain Archaea; phylum Halobacteriota; class Methanomicrobia; order Methanomicrobiales; family Methanoculleaceae; genus Methanoculleus. Next base: position 4,898 of record CAYPRO010000026.1, read on the forward strand.
GGGGTCGCCCCCGATCACCTTCTCGCGGAGGTCAGGCGAATCCACCTGGGTAAAGGCATCGGCAAGGAAGGGGTTCAAGCCCTCGCGGAAGATCTGGTTCCGGAGATCGCTGTTGAGATACTCCGGGTAGGTCGTGTGGATCGCCGTTGCCTCCTTGATCATCCCATCCAGGTAGATCTTCACCGGAGGGATCTTCTGTTTCCGGATCCCCTCTTCGAGGGCGAGCATGACCTCCTGCGACCGCCCGACGGCGAACGCCGGTATGATCACCTTGCCGCCGCGCTTGATCGTCTCCGAGACCGCCTCGTAGAGTTTCTCTTCCGCGTCCTTCCTCTGCGGCTGGATGTCGTTTGCCCCGCCGTATGTGCTCTCCATGAAGAGCGCCTCAAGGCGGGGGAACGTCGAGACCGCGGGGGAGAAGAGCCTTGTCTTCTGGTAGTTGAAGTCCCCGGTGAACGCTATGTTGTAGAGGCCCTCCCCGATATGGAAGTGTGCTATGGCCGACCCGAGTATATGCCCCGCGTTATGGAAGGTGAGCTTGATGTCGGGGGCGATATCGGTCACACTGCCGTAATTGAGGGTGATGGAGTGCTTCATGTATGTCCGCACCTCGTTTGAGGTGTAGGGGATCTTATCCGTCTCTTTGCGGGCGACATCCAGGTAATCGAGCAGGAGCATCGTCGAGAGGTCCCTCGTCGGCGGGGTCGAGTAGACCGGCCCTTCATATCCATACTTGAAGAGAAGGGGGACAAGAGCACAGTGGTCGAGGTGCGCGTGGGTGAGCACCACCGCATCGAGCGAGTCAAGCGGATAGATCTCGGGCACGTAGAGATACGGCGCTCCGTTCGCGGCGCTGCCTGGCTTCTCGCCGCAGTCCACGAGGATCTTGCTCTCCGGTGTCGATATGAGGAACGCGGCCCGGCCGACCTCGCGGCAGCACCCGAGCGTCGTGATCCTCAGCCACTGGTCCTTGCTCGTAACCTCGCGATGGATGCGGTGGCCGATCTTGCGCAGAAACGCCTTGCGCTCATCCTTCACTGACCGGAGAAACGTGCGGATCTGTTTCACCGTCGTGCTCTCTATGGGCGGTGTCCGGGCGACCTTCGGCGTCCACCCGATCTGTTTTGTGATCTCGCGGAGCGTGATCCCGTTCTTGCCGATGACCACGCCGGGCTTCTCGGCCTCGATCAAAACCTCGCCCGTCTCGGGATCGAAGAAGAGATCGGATATTCCTGCGTTCTCCGGCACGACAGCCCGGATCTCCTGGGCCGCCCTCTCCGGATCTTCAAGTATGTTCGGGCGCACGACGATGCGCTTCCTGAGATCGCGCGCGAGGATCTTGATCAGGTCCGCCTGGTCAGCGAACTGTTTTGGGTCGTCGGTGTAGATGACGAGCTCAGGCCCCTCGAATTCGACGTCTGAGATCGTGATCCCGCCGGGAACGATCTTGTTGATCTGCTCCTTGAGCTCCCGTAGTTTCTCTTCAATCACCATTAATATCGTCCTAAAAAATGTCAGGTTGTGGGGCGGGCCACAGACGGCTGCTGTGGCCCGCTCTCAACGTGTTCTTCGTATTTGTCTTTCGTTATGACGACGACCATGATGTCCCCGCCGGATGCGGAGTCGCGGCGCATCGCTGATCTGACGGCGCGGACGGCGAGGTCGCGCGCTTCGCCCTCATCCATATCCGGCCGGTACTGGTCTTCGAGCACACCGTAGGCAAAGGGAGATCCCGACCCTGTCGCGACGATCTCCTCCTCCTTGGTCGCCCCGCCCATAGCGTCGACTGAGTAGACGCTCGGCCCCTCATCGTCAAACCCGCCCATAAGGAGCTGGACGTAGTAGGGATAGTAGCGGTTCTGGTTTAAGTAATTCGAGAGCAGGGTCGATGCCGCACCGACCGACATGGTCTTGCCGCGGCGCATCTCAAATAGGTTGCACTCGACCTGCAGGATTCGAACCAGCTGCTGTGCGTCACCAACGCCGCCGGCAGTGGTCATGCCGATTCGCGGCGTGATCTGATAGATCTTCTTCGCGCGTTTGCTCGCGATCAGGTTTCCCATCGTCGCCCGCATCTCGGTGGCAAGTATCACGCCTCCGTTGAAGATCAGTCCTACCGTGGTTGTACCCTTCATAATCTCTTGGGAAGTATCAAGCATTGAAGCACCTCTAAAACCTTTAAAGACGCCTGAATCGCTCAAAAGCGGTCAAACGTATACAGCGATATCATAAAACATAAATTTATCGTCGTACCGGGTTTCAGCACGATACGATAGGCATCTCTATATTATATAATATTGCCCCTTAATTCTTTCGCAGGTCCGGTTGGTCAGGCAGCAGAGCCTTGATCAGCTCCCGGTCAAAGAGCATGGCGATGAGCCGTTTGTTCCCGTTGACCACCGGAAGCTGGTCAACCCGGGCGCGGCGCATCTTTAGTGCGCACTCGCCGACCTCGGCGTTGATGGGGACGGCAAGTACGTTTCGGACCATCGCGTTCTTGACGGGGATAGGGAGGAGCTGGATCCTTGAGATCCCGTAGCTTATGGTGTGCATATCACGGATGCTCTCCCAGGTCCACTCGTCGTCGTCCGTACCGTTCGAGAAGTCGCTGACCTCGACTCCATCCTCGATGCGGGTGTGCCTTATCAGGTCCCGTTCCGATATGATGCCGGTGAGCGTGCCGTCCTCCATCAGTATGGGGATCGCATCGTAGCCTGAGATCTCAAGGACTCTCCCGACAAGAGAGAGGGGAGTCTCCTCCCAGAGAGCATATGTCTTGCTGATGTAGTTCTCCCGGATCGGCACGGCAAGGCGCATCTGGGCGATGGCGCCGATGAGGTCGGCGACGCTGATGATCCCGACCAGGGATCCGCCTTCCACGACCGGGAGCCTCCTGATATTGTGCCGCACCATCACCTGTGCCGCTTCAGAGAGGGGTGCGTCCGGCCTGATGACGACAGGGTCGGGTGTCATCAGGAGCCCGAGCTGGGTCTCTTCCGCTTTCCTGAGGAGATCTTTTCGGGTGATGATCCCGACGAGTTCGCCGCCCTTCAAGACCGGTACGCCACTGATGCCCGTACGTTTCAGGATGCGCAGGACATCGTCTCTGTTTCCGGGGATCTCGACGCAGACGACGTCGGTCACCATGAAGTCACGTACAAGCATCTGGCGCGGGGATGTTATGATCTCACCACCATGGTCGTGATGGGGCTGTTCCGCACCACGTAGTCGGTCACGCTCCCGAGGAAGAGGCGATCGACTCCGCTCTTGCCGCGGGATCCAAGGATGATGAGATCGATGCCCAGATCCTCTGCAAGGGAGACGATCTGGGATCCTGCATGTCCCTGCCGGAGATATGTGGTGAGCGAGATCTTCTTTGCATCTCCCTTCTTTTTAGAAGAAAGAAGGATATCTTCACCTTCTTTCTGCAATACACTGTAGATTATTTCGAGTGTGTTGTCCATGGGAAGGGATGAAAACAGCCCGGATTCGACCACGTAAACGACATGAACCTCGGAGTTCCGGACCCTGGCCTCATCGATGGCGGCATCTAACGCATGATTGGCCGGTTCGGAACCATCTATAGCAACGAGTATCTTACGGAACATACACACCACACAGAACAGATACTTCTTATCAGATTTCTACTGCAGGGTTAAAACGTTTTGTTCGATGGAAGATGGATCCAGCCGCTTTACGATGGTCGCCCTGATATCTCTGCTGAAGGAGAGATTGCTTTTTTCCGGGTTTATCACGAGCATTCGGGCATCCCGCCCGATTTCAAGGTATCCTCTCCTGCCGGCGAGCGCCACGCCCGCGATCGCGGCCCGCAGGATATCGGCGGGGGGCGCGCGGTAGACGGTTGCGGTAAAAGCCATCTCCCGGAGCATATCGGGCTGAACAAACATAACGTTGTCAGTCCCGAGGAGGAGTTCGCCCCCGATATCGAGTATGCGCGCGATAGGGGGGTGGGCCGGCGACGCCGCAACCCCGAGCGCCCAGTTCGACCGCGGGCAGACGGCGATCGGTATCCCCGCGTCGACGATCCGGCGGAGTTGCGCATCCGTTGCGTGGGTGCAGTGGACGAGCAGGTCGGGTTCGAACATAAGTGCATCGTCGATATCGTCAGGGTTTTTCTCCCCGGCATGGAAGGCGACGAGCCGGCCGGCTGCCCTTGCCTCCCTGACGACCTCTTCGGCGTTTGCAACATCGCTGACGCTGCTTATGCCCGCCCCGTCGCTCACCCGCTCCCCGCCTTCGCGGCCGAGTATGACCGGGCGGCAGTCAAGCCCCTCTGCGGCCTCGCGGAGAGCCGCGACACCGGCAACTCCCCCTTCCCTGAAGTCGGCAAACCCGGCTGTCCCGGTCACTATCATCGTCATGATGCTCGACCTCATTCCCCTGATGAGTTCGGCCCGCGGGGTTGCCGCGAGTATCCTGTGCTTCAGGCCGTTTGGGGGTTTGACGAGTTCGGCAAGGCTGCCCCGGGCGGGGAGGTCCATGGCGACAGTGTCACCGATATGAGTGTGGGCGTTGAAGAAGGCGGGCACGATCCACCGCTCCGGCGTTCTCCGGGCGGGCTCGATCGCGGTTATGATCCCCTCCGAGACGGTTATGACGACGTCTTCTTCCACGAGATCTTCGCCGAGGAGCGCCCGGCCGGCGATGACGTGCGGTGCGGCTTGCTGCATCGTGAGACCTTTGTTTTTATATATGGTAAGGGTGAATATTTCTACATGGCGAAAAAATCTGGCGGAAGACTGGTATCCTCTGCCGGCCTGGTCAACTACTATGACAGCGAGGACCACCGGGCCATCCACATAAGCCCGGAGATCGTGATCATAGTAACCATCGCGACAGGGGTTGCAGTCTTTATCTTAAATGCCCTCTTCTAATCCTTTTTATTCTTCAGGGCGGCCCTGATGATATCTTCTTTCTGCGTGAAATAGACGGAATCGTGTCCTTTCCAGGTCTTGCAGTTCCGGAAGACCACTGCGGGGACACCCTGGTGGCTCTCGCCCATGACGAAGTTTGCGAATGCCGCAATCTCGTCGACCGCCGCCTCCTCGGTGATCTGGAGGACATGGCCGAAGAGGTCGGTGTCGCCGCGGTAGTCGTTGATCGCCATCATCCCCGCCCATCCGATGGCAATGCCCGTCTGGCCGCGCCGAAACGACCGCCCGCACGTATCGGTGATGACCACCCTGACATCCTTCCCGGTGATGCGGCGGATAGCATCGCGGACCTCGGCGGCGGCCCCCATGGGGTCGGGCGGGAGGATGATGATCCGGCCGTCCTCTATGTTGCTGTGGTCGACGCCGGCCCTGACGCCTATGTGGCCGGAGGCAAGTTCGGAGAGGATGAACGGGTACTCGATCAGGATATCAGTGGACGAGTCTAAGACCGCCTGCACGAAACGGGGGTCTTCCTTTGTCTTTGCAGCGATCCGAACGGCATCCGCACCGGGAGCGATGGAGGCGAGGTTTCGGGTGAAACCCTTTGCTTTTGAGTAGACGGACGACGCGATAGTGAGGATATCCCCATCCTCAAATGTGACCCGGCCGCATATGAGGGCGGGCAGGTCGTCGCCTTTCTGGATCAGGGGGAGACCCTGAACGCCGATTACCTGGATATCCATGGATCAGTGATCGCACCCGCTCGCAGAAAAAGGCTCGGATTTCTTTACCGGGGATATCTCTGAAATCCGGCGATAACGGCCGGGATGGAATGTGTAGCGCATGAAAGCAGCCCATGCCACGCGGGGCCCATCCCGGTTTTTGCAGGTCACCCGCAGGAGAATCCTTTCATCTCCCGCAGCCGGTACTCCGGCTCAAATGAGTTTATAAGGTCGAGGTACTGCTCGATGGTGCGGGTGAAGAGAAAACACTCACGCACCCTCTCATGCGCCGCATTCCCGAGCTGCCGCGCGAGGTCGGGGTCGCGGAGCAGCCGGACAATCCTCTCCGCCGCCTCATCGACGGAGGAGACCAAAAATCCGCTCTTCCCATCCTGTATCTGATGGCTGATGCCGCCGACGTTCCCGCCGATCACCGCCGCCCCCTTCCACATAGCCTCCGATACCGTCAGCCCGAACCCTTCCCGGATGGATTTTTGCAGGACAACCGCGGCACGGCGCTGGAGCGCGTTCACGAGCGCCCCATCCTGAACGCTCAGTATGATGATCCGATCGTCTCGGTGGGCAAGAAGCGATCGGTAGACCTCTGCGCCCTCAGGGTCATCGGTCGCCACGTTCCCGACGAGGACCAACGTGCATTCCACTTCTTTCCTCGCCTTCTGAAAGGCCTCTATGACCCCCAGAGGATCTTTCCATGTATCGAACCGGGAGATCTGCACGACAAGAGGGAGATCGGTCGGTATGTTGTAGTAGGCGAGGCGTTCATCGATGGCGCTCTCAGAGAGTTCGCGGTTCACTATGGAGAAGGGGTCGATGGCAGGCATGAAGAAGACCTGCGGTGTCTTGATGTCCCGGCGGTACTCCTTGCATGAGAGGATGACGGCGTCATACTTCTCGATGAACGGGAGGAGGTAATTCCAGACGCCGGGGTTCGGCGCGGTGAGGTCGATATGGCAGCGCCATATCCAGGGGCTCTTCTTCCTGTAATGGGTGATCATAGGGAGGGGCTGCGGGTCGTGGATGAAGATCATGTCGTGGTCAAGATGGTTCCGCATGGCGTTCTCGCGGATGACCCCCTCGTAAATCTCCTTCTTTCGGGCGGTCAGGTTGATATCCGCTCCCTGGAGAGCGTTATGGAACTTCTTTGTCACGCTGAAGAAGTCCGGCGGACCGTGCACGACGCGCCACCCGGTCTGTATGCCGAGGTTGTTCATAAGGAGCGTCAGGGATGCGAGGATCTGCGAGACGCCACCGCCGTAGTATGTGGAGTTGACGTGCAGTATGTGCATATCCCTGAGCGGCCGTGCCTTTGCCTCTATGCGACGTACCGTCTCCTTCCCTGCGTACCGTTCGTATGCTCTGATTCCATGAGTTGAGTTCATCCTTATCACCCCTGCATCTTCACGATCGCTCTTATGCATACCGGCGGGTCCCCGCGTATATCCGGGGTGGGCACAACCGTTATGAGGGTGCCGGGGTATCCATCCTGCGCTGAGGGAAGAAGTATGGGAGAGTCACCAGAGCGAAACGGCAATCTGCCGGGCATGGCGGAGTCATACTGGATGGCAACGTCGCCAGGAACGGCGTTTCCGCACCTTGACGGGGGCGGGCGGGCGGATGTCACGGTGATCGGCGGCGGCATTGCCGGTATAACCACAGCATTCCTGCTGAAACGTGCGGGGCTGACCGTCGCCCTCGTCGACGCCTACCGGATCGTTTCTGGCACAACCGGCCACACGACTGCAAAGGTCACGTCGCTTCACCAGTTGATATACGCCGATCTCATCGACCGGTTCGGGAAGACAAAAGCCCGGCAGTATGCGGATGCAAACCAGGCGGCTATAGAGATGGTTGCATCCCTCGTCCGGGAGTATGCCATACCGTGCAGTTTTGAGCGAAAACCTGCCTACACATTTGCGGAGTCGGCGGCCGACCGCGAGAAGGTCGAGGTCGAAGCGGATGCTGCAAAGAGCCTCGGGCTTCCGGCGACGTTTGTCGAGGATCTCCCGCTCCCCGGAGATATCCACGGTGCGGTGCGGTTCGATGACCAGGCGCAGTTTCACCCGCGAAACTACCTCCTGCTGCTTGCCGGCCACATACCGGGAGATGGGAGCTACATATTCGAGATGACGAAAGCCCTCACCATCGAGGAGCATGCAGATGGCGTCACGGTGAAGACCGACCGGGGCTTGCTTCGCTCTGACCATGCAGTCCTTGCCACGCATTACCCCATATACGATGGCCCGGGCGCTTACTTTGCCCGGATGCATCCGTCGAAATCCTATGCGCTCGGCATCAGGATAGACGAACCCTTCCCTGACGGCATGTTCATCAACACATCCGGGTCAGGCCACTCCTGGCGGTCGCAACCCACGACCGACGGCGGCGAACTCGTCATCGTCACCGGCGCGGAGCACGATACCGGGAAGGTGACCGATACAAGAGAGTGCTACCGTAGCATCGAGGCCTATGCCCGGTCGGTCTACCCGATCCGATCCATCGACTACCACTGGTCGGCGCAGGACTACTACACCGCCGACGGCGCCCCCTACATCGGCCAGCTCGCTCCGGGGCACGGCCGGGTCTTTGTAGCCACGGGTTTTGGGAAGTGGGGGATGACCAACGGCACGGCGGCGGGTATGATCATAACGGACATGATACGGGGTCGAACGAACCCCTGGGCGGATGTTTTTAACCCTGCGCGGTTCGGGAAAGGGCCTGCTCCGACGGCGCGGGTCAGAGAGGCGCTCCGGTCTGCCGGGGGAACGGTCGAGGTCGATTTCGCCCGGTTTGAGGGGGAGATCGCGGCGATACCCCCCGGAGAGGGGAAGGTCATAGAGATCAACGGCCGGAAAGTTGCTGTATTTCGCGACGAGCACGGCACGCTCCACACGCTCGATGCGACCTGCATGCACATGGCCTGCACCGTCGCCTGGAACAACGCGGAGAAGTCCTGGGACTGCCCCTGCCACGGTTCGCGCTACGATGTCTGCGGGAAGGTGATCGAGAGCCCGACGGTGAAGAACCTCGTGCCGGTGAAGGTCGTGCGGAAGGGATCGTAAGGCTTAACGGCGGTCTCTCAGACCCTATATCGTGAAGATTGGTGTCTGCGGCATCGCCTGTGAGGTCTGCCCGAAGATGGTCGGCGGCACCTGCCCCCGCCCGGGGGTGGGGTGCATCCCAAAAGAGAACCCATACTGTTCGATCGCGACCTGCGCCTGCCGGAAGGGTATGCGATACTGTTTTGCCTGCCCCGACTTTCCCTGTGAACTCACCGCCGCCGGCCCGGTGAAGGAGGGGTTCTGCCGGCATATCAGCGGAAAGGGCTGAACCGGCCGGATCGTATACATGACGAGAACGCCGGCCGCGAGAGGAGTGTATGGATAATTATATATCCGCCCGCCTGCACACTCCCATTGATCATGTACCTCGTCATCCGCTGCCCGGGGTGCTGGACCTTCACTTACGTGGACCGATACCAGCGCTGGAGGCTCTGTCCCATGTGCGGCGAGGCGATCAACGTCGGACGTGCGCCCGTCTACATAGATGTCGATGATTTTTCGGATGCGGAACGGGTGGTAGAGCAGCTCGAATCGTATCTGCATCGAACCGGGAAGAAGGATCTCTCCGAGCACGATATCCAGCAGCTCCGTATCCAGTATGCTGGATGGGTGAAGGATAGGGCCTGATCACCAGAGGCGCCCGCAACCCGGGCAGACGATGCTCACCCTTCTCCCGCAGTGCGGGCAGAAGAGGCCCGTGCGTTCGTTGCTGGAGAGCGGTCGCCCGCACTTCTTACAGTGGATAGGTGCCTCAAACCCACACGCATGCCTGACCATTACTCCAGATATCTGTAGTCCTTCACAAAAAGATTTCCTTTCCCTCTGTTCGCAATATCGCCTGTAAAGTGGATAAGCATGTGCCCCTCGTGCCGAACCGCCCCGATCTTCTTAAACGTCGGTATCATCCCGTGCGCGGTCCCGTATACGTAGCAGGAGCCCCCCTTCATGTTTGCCGCCGGGCGGCTGCAGCTCCCGTGGACGATGAGCGTGCCGCCGTGCATCTCTGCCCCGGCCATATCCCCGGCATCGCCGTGGACGATCACGGTCCCGCCGGCGATGCTCTCCGCCAGGAATTCGCCCGCGCGGCCAGAGATCTCCACGGTCCCGCCGGTCATGCCTTTGCGCCCTCCGCGGTACCCCGACGCACAGTAATCGGCGGCGTCGCCCCGGCAGAGGATGGTCCCCCCTGCCATCTCCCTCCCAAGCCAGGCGTCGGCGTTCCCGTGGATCTCGATCTTCCCGCCGCTCATGAAGTTGCCGCAGTGCATACCGATACCGCCGAGGACGGTGATCTTCCCGGCATCCATATACTCGCCGACCCTCTTTAACCGGAACGTATCGGCCCCCGAGAGGACGACCTCGACATCCTCCGGCCGGTCGGCGGCGCCCTCCACCGAGACTGAGAAGACTTCGTCGATCTTGAGTTCGCGGTTCCCCCGCCAGATCGATATGTCGGTGCCGGCAAGGAAGTTCTTCGGGACGATCGCCTCCGCCTCTATGGGGATGAATGACTTTTCGGCGGGTTTCATAGCGAGCGTGACCCTCATATCGCCGCCTCCGTCTCGATGCACCGGTTCCGGTTCAGGTACTCCTCCTGCACCGGGTAGTTCCTCATGCGAACCGTGTAGTAGCGGTCGAACTTCTCTATGAAGTCGGGATCCTTACCCATATCATAGGCATCGGAGACCTTCGGCCTGACCCAGAACGTCGCATTGCTTCCGTCGACCAGACACTCGCCCCTCCGCGAGACGACCCTGCCCCGCTTGATCGTGTACTCGGTCTGGCTGAACGCCTCGATCACCTTTCGGTAATCGACCGACGGGTCGACATTATCGATCCGGATAGGGTAGACGGCTATGTCCGCATCTGCGCCCGGCCCGATATGGCCTTTCCCGAGGTTCTGGATGCCGAGCGCCTTTGCCTGGCCGGCCCGGGTCATCACCGCGATCTCGTACCAGTCCAGCTCCCGCTCTATCGCCGGGAGGGGCACACGCCCGCCGGTATCGGGGTGGATCGTGGCAAACTCGGCGTCGCGGTACTTCTTGCTCATGAGGAGAGCGATGATCTCGGGGTAGCGGACGAACGGCGCGCCGTTCGGGTTGTCCGTCGTCAGCATGCACTGCCAGGGGCTCTTCGTGAGGAGGGCAAGCTCAAGGCCGATCGCCCACATGATAGAGTTGACAAGGTTCTTGCGCCGGTAGACGACCGGTATGATGCCTGACCCGGTCTCAAGCTCCACATCGTGGTTGCTCCATTTGTCGTGGTGGAGGCGGTAGAGGTTGAACTCCATCGGCCCGTCAGCGGTCATCGTCGTCGTTCGGCCAAACATCACCTGTCCCATATCGATGACGATCTGCCGCCGCATGTTTACAAAACGCGCTATCGGTTCGCTCTTTGAGCAGAAGTCCTTCCACCCCGATCCCCCGTAGGCGTGGAACTGGACGTGGGTCGCATACAGCGTCTGCCGATCCGGGTTCAGGTCCGGCACGAGGCCTAGGGACCCGAGCGTGCAGGTGTAGTTCCCCGGCGTCCCGAGGTTATTGCAGTGGAGGTGAACCGAGTGCGGGAGGCGGAGGAGCTCGTTTGCCTCGATGACCGACCGGATGATATCTGCGGGCGTCACCTCAAAGTAGGGCACAGGGTCGCGGATGCACGATACGTTCTTGCCCCACTGCCAGGCCTCCGTGCCACCGGGGTTCGTGAGTTTGACACCAAACCCCTTTGCCGCCGTGAGCGTCCAGGCGATTATGGCCGCGACCCTCTTTGTATCGCCATCGTGGATCGCCTCCATGATCCCCCAGTTCCCGTCAAAGAGTGTGTTTGCCATCGTATCCTGGAGGGGAGTGTAGGAGAACTCCTCGTGGGTGTGCCGGGCCTCAAGCGGCGCCATCGCGCCCTCGAGCAGGGTGGTGTAGCCCATAGCGCTGTAGCGGTAGCTGTTGCCGTAGGTGGTCGGGACGCTGTAGCCGGATGTGGAGTGCATAGGCCCGCGCCGGGGCGTCCTCCCCGCCCGCATATCCTCAGGGCTCATGTAGCGCCCGAAGTTCACCTTCGTCCCGCATATGTGGGTGTGCGAGTCGATGCCGCCCGGGAGGGTGAGCGCACCGTGAACGTCGATCACCTCCGCCGCGCTGCTCACCTCCTCGACGATCTGGCCGCCGCGGATGGCTATATCCATCGTCTCGGCGTTGATGGACCGGAGGGGATCGATGATGCAGGCGTTTTTGATGAGGAGTTCTTTCATGTCTTTGCCCCCTGCATCAGCGCATACATGCGCATGAGGACCTCCTCATCCGAGGGATACTCCGTAGAAAGGACTCTCCTCGTCCGTATGGGCACCCCGTCCATACGGTAGGCCGTCCCCACGGCATCTATCCCGGTCACCGCCACAGGAATCTGGACGTTACAGAACGCCGTGGTGGCGTTCGGGTAGGGGTCGAGCTGGACCACCGGTATATCCGCAAGGTGTTCAAGGCACCGGCGCGGGAAGTGGGCGGCGGGATCGCTCCCGACGATCAGGGCCGCATCGCACTCCTTCCGGGCGAGGATATCCACAGCCGTCGTCTCGCCCGGGTTGTAAAAGGCTATCCCGCGCGAGAAGTCGATCCCGAAGGGATAGCCGGTCATCCATGTGTTCACTTCGTTGGACCCATAGACGTTGTAGTGGCCCCGCATAGCCGATATGGTGAACTTCGTGTGCCGGCTCAATTCGGAGACGAGTTCGATGGCGTTACGGATGTTCTTGTACTTCCCCGGTGTCATCGTGAGCCCGAGACCGAAGTAGACCGCGCCGAACTTCGCACTCTTGCAGAGGTCCACCACCCGTATGAGCTGCTCGCGTGTGACGCCCGCGACCGTCCGCGGTATCGTCTCCGTCTTCCCCCGGACGATCGCCCGGAGCGCCGAGAGGACCGCATAGTCTCCGCCGGGCTTGATCTGCACGAACTCATCGGCGATGTTTGCTGTCTCGGTCTTTCGGATATCGACGACGATCACCTTCCTGTCGCGGAAGGCGTTCTCAAGGAAGAACCCTTCCGCGTAGTGCGTGTACCGGGAGAGGTGGCGGGGGTGGGCGTCGATCGGGTTTGACCCCCAGTATATGATGAGGTCGGCACGGTTCTTCACAACGCCGAGGGTGCACCCGGGGTGCCCGACCTCCTGGATGGCAAGGATGGACGGCCCGTGGCAGACCGATGATGTGTTATCTATGACGCCGCGCACTAGCTCGGCCATATGCACCCCCACGCACTGCGCCTCTCCGTGGGTGCCGCTCCACCCGTAGAGGAGAGGGCGCTCGGCGGAGAGGAGCATGTCGGCGGCATACCGGATCGCCTCGTCGTAGGTTATATCCTTCCAGGTGTTGCCGTCGCGCAGGATCGGGTTCTTCATCCTCTGCTCGCCCATAAGCTTCGTCTTGCCAAGCTCGCAGGCGTTCGTGACGGCGACCACCCGGTTCTCTTCCACCTCCACCTCGATGTCGTCGCAGAGGCAGCCGCAGAACGGGCAGACAACATCCTTAACGATCATAGGCAAGGCCTCCCAGGTCTTCCATCAGTCTGTGAACGGTCTTTGGCTCTTCATCGGTCGGCTCGATCGCCACTTCATGCGACTTGAAGTCCGGCATTCCGGTCGAGCGGGTGCCGGCGGCTATGATGTGGTTTGCGTAGGGTCCGTAGGGGACGAAGATCGTCCCCATCCTGACCTCGTCTGACGCGACCGCCCGCATGACGACATCCCCGCAGGGCCCCGTCACCCGGATGGCATCGCTATCGGCAAGCCCGAGCTCGAGCATATCGAACTCATGCATAAAGCATGTCGATGTCTCCGCTGCGTAGGCGGCGGATGTCTTGTTCTCGACGGTCACGCCCTGGTTCACCGTCCGCCCCGTGATCATGAGAAACCTCATGCCTCCGCCTCCTCCTGCACCCCTTCTACCATCCGGGCGACCCGGAACGCGCGGTTCGGGCAGTTGGTCTCGCAGGTCTTGCACCCCGTGCACTTCTCCTCGTGGAGGATACGCACCCTGCCGCCCTCGACCCGCATGATCACCTCGTCGCTTGAGGATGTCCCTGTCCCTGCAAGCTGGGGGTCTACCTGCCGGTTGATCGGGCAGGAGACGCAGCAGTTCCCGCACCGCATGCAGAGAGCATCGTCGACCTCGAGGTGGTAGCGGGAGAGAAACGCTGTTTTGTCACGCCGGGTGACATCAAGGATCCGTCCGCTCGATAGAACGCCTTCCGGGCAGGCCTCGACGCAGAGGCCGCATCGGATGCAATGGCCCCTGTAGACCGTGGGCACCCATTCGTCCTTCTTTCGGAGGACCGCAATGCCCCCCGGCGCCGGGCAGATCATCATGCAGGCAAAACACCCCGTGCACTCCTTCTCCGTCGGGACGGGATAGTCCTTGAAGTAGGGCGGGGCGACGAGGGGTTCGGTCTTTGCAAAGAAGAACTTCCTGAGCCACTCCGGCCGGAGGAACTCCCGCACGTAGTATATGATCGACCGCATCCCCTTACCTCTCGTTGCATGCGACGCAGGGGTCGCTGCTGATGAACGTCGATGTCACGTCGGCTATCGATGTGGCGTTTGCTATCATCGAGTGCGCGCAGGCCTCTATGTTCATGATCGAGGGTGTCCGTATCGCTATGTCGACAACCCGTCCGTATTCATCGGTCTTTATGGTGTAGGTCAGCTCGCCCCGGGGGGCTTCGCCGCTGTGCGAACCCTCTCCGGCCGCGCAGTTACCGCCGCCGCGTATGGGGCCATCGGGGAGGGTAGCGATGCATTTTCGTATGAGGTCGATGCTCTGGAAGATCTCATCGAATCGGACCATGACCCGGGCGAAGTTGTCGCCCTCGGTTCGGGTTACCTGCGTAAACCCGAGCGCCTGGTAGGTCGGGTGACGGAGGCGGAGGTCGGAATCCGGAACACCGCTTGCCCGGGCCGTGGGGCCGACGGTATGGGACCGGATCGCCTCCTCACGGTTCATGATACCTATCCCCTTGCTCCGAAGAGCGATCAGAGGCCCGGTCTCGAAGATCTTAGTATGCCGCCTCATCTCATCCTCAACCTTCACGAGATCGGCAAGCATCGCCATGGCATCCTCAGGCAGGATGTCGAACCGGACCCCGCCCGGGATCATGTAGGCGGTGTTGACCCGTGAGCCCGTTATCCGCTCGAGGTTGTCAAGGACGATCTCACGGGTATTCAGGAGATACATGGCGAGCGTCTCGTGCTCGATCGTGTAGCAGTAGGAGAAGTTCGCGAGTATGTGGCTTGCTATCCGGTCAAGCTCGTTCACGACGACCCGGAGGTATGCCGCCCGCGGCGGGACAGGTATGTTGCTGATCTTTTCCATAGTCTCGATGAAGACCATGTTGTGGACGACCGAGCAGATGCCACAGACCCGCTCTGCAAGGAACATGACCTCCTGCCAGGGCCGGCCGCGCATGATCCGCTCTATCCCCTTCTTCATGTAGCCGAGCTCGACCTCGGTCCTGAGCACTCTCTCGCCCGCCGTCTCGCACTTGAGGCGGACGGGCTCTTTCCAGCAGGGGTGGATCGGGCCGAGGGGTATGGATACGTCGACGGTCTTCTTCATCGCTGTTTCTCCTCGTAATCTTTGAATATCAGAGGCGCCACCGAGAGTATGGCGGAGAGGATCTCTGTCGGGCGGGGCGGACAGCCCGGCACCTGTGCGGCTATGGGGATGTAGTTCTCGGCCGGCGGGGCGGTCAGTGTGCCTCGCCGGTTGTAGACACACCCCGATATAGGGCAGTTCCCGATCGCGACGGCAACCTTCGGTTCGGGGATCTTATCCCATATGTCACGGAGCTTGTCCACCCACTGGGGGGTGACGGAGCCGATGACCAGGAGGACGTCGGCCTCACGGGGATTGTTGTGGACATAGATACCGTACTGTTCGATGTCGTAACGTGGCGCAAGGCAGGCGAGCACCTCGATATCGCAGCCGTTGCACGATCCGACGTCGACATATGCGACATGGATCGAGCGTGACCGGACGGCGTTCTTGATATCCTGGAGTATGCTCATGACAGGATCGCCTTCCGGAGCTTTTCTTTGCCCTTTGCGATCGCTTCATCGGTTGCCAATCCGCTCTCTATCATCGTTTTTGTCTCACTGTATATCGACTGCATCGTCTCTGTATCTACAAGCGGTACAAACCGGGTGAAGAGTTCGTACCCGAGTTTCTCTGCTACCTGATCGGCCCCGCCCGCGTGTTTCTGTCCCATCTCCCACCGGGACTCAAGGTTCTCAAGGAAGGACATATCGAGTCGCCGGATCATCGCCATGCGGAGTTTTGCATCGGTCACGTCGAGGTATCGGGCGATAGCTCGAACCGTCCGGTCGTGCTTCGTACTCGTCAGGATGGTGAACTTCATCGGTCGGAGGTCCTTCTCGTAGAGGTATCGGGTCATACATATCCCCCCGCTTTTGCAAGGGCGTAGCCGGCAAAGAGGGCGATCATCAACCAGAGCCCCACTATCTCAAATTTCTTGACCCGCTCTTCATCCAGTATGTGGTGGATGAGGGAGAGGAAGACGAGAATCCCGGCAAAAACCAGCGCTTCGCCCTGGACGGTCTGGTTCTCCACCCACTGCACCAGCGCTATGACGATATACGTCACCCCGGCAAGCAGCACCAGTTCGCGGATCATGGCATCACCCACCAGAGGTAGCCGACGTAGAGGAGCATCAGCCCGGTGATGAGCCCCTGTATGGTGACGCTATCAAACGGCGAGAGCATGGGTGTTATCGCGCAGACAAACGAGAGCGAGACGAGGACCAGGGTCATTATGATGAGAGCGGCCCAGAACGGCACGCCCCCGATGAAGATCAGGACGAACGCATAGAGGAGGACGAATGACTTGAGCCCATCGATGACGGCGATCCCGGCCCGCCAGACGCCGAAGTGCTCGGTCTTGTAGCCGCTCACGAGCTCCTTACTCTCGACGATCGAGAAGGGGCCGTAGGGCATCTTCGAGAGGATGACAAGGTACATGGCTACGGCAACAAGCGGCACGATAAGGAGGAGCGGCCCGTGAACTCCCTGGTACGCGACTATATCGCGGAGGAGGAGCGAACCTGTGAAGAAGGAGATCGCTGCGATCGTCACAAAGAGCGGGATCTCCGATGCCGCGGATATAACCGACCGGACGCCGCCAAACTTCCCGTAAGGCGAGCCCGACGAGAGCCCGAGCCCGTGCTCCACGACCTTGTGGAGCATGTAGATCGCAAAGAGTATCAGGATGCTCTCGCCGGCAAGGACAACGAAGAGCGCCGCGCTCCATATGCCTATACCGACGATGACGACCCCGACATAGAGCGTGGCGCTCGCAGTCTTGGGGATCCATGTGCTCTTGAACGAGAACTTCAGTGCGTGGAGGATCTCCTGCCAGACGGGGGGGCCCGGCCTCATCTGTATCCGTGCTATGACTTTTCGGTGGAGCCCGAGGAGGAGGAGTCCAAACGCTACTGCAAATACCAGGTACTCGATCATGTCAGTATCCTATGAACGGTATATCCTCTTCTCCCCCGGGAGCGCGCCACCAGAGCCCCAGAGAGAGAACCAGTACCGGAAACGCTATCACGGTGACTGCTTCCGCCGCAAAGAGCGGTATGAGGGCTGTTGCGAGCGCCACCCATGCGGCGGCGATTGCGAGGGCCGACACCGCGAGTCCGGATGTAATCGTCGTTCGTTTCATGGCTATCATATGGTTATGACGACCTCCACGACGCGGAGGAAGATCAACAGCGACGAGAGGGAGCACATGATGACGTAGGGGGCGCCCGGCGCCCGGAACATCTCGGCCTTTGCCGCATAAAACGGCGCCATCCCCTCTCCGACGACGCCGAGGGTAAGGAAGATCTTTGCCACCAGCGGGACGGCAAACCCACCGGCTGCAAGGATGGGGATCGAGAGCGTCCCCGTCGTCGCAAGGACCAGCGCGGCGCCTCCAAAGAGCGGCAGCGTCGCGACCATGGCGACGATACCGTACTCGTATGCGGCGTCGAGGACGTGGCGGTTCCTGACCGCTGCGACGATCCCGACGTTCGTTATCCCGACAAGGGAGGCAAAGAGCGTGAAGTTGAAGATATCCCCGCTCCCCATCGCCCCCATCGTCGCAAGACCGCAGGCTATCGCCATGAATCGCCTGAAGCGCATCTCGGCGATCGCCGTCTCCTTTGCATAGTAAGCGTCTCCCCCGAACGCTATGTCGACCTGCTTCTCGGGCCGGCTTACTATGACAAGCCCCGTGAAGACAAGAGCGAGCACAAAGAGCGTCGCCGTGTAGGGGGTGTAGTAGTGGAGGATATCCCCAAACTCCAGGATGAAGAGGTCGGCTCCGCCTACATCAGGCATTCGGACCACCCCGCATGGTGCCTATGAGAGACATCTTGGCCATGACCTTGACTAAGACCGCTGAGCCTGCGAGCATGACCGCGAAGAACCAGTACTGCGGGAGGACCATGAAGACGAAGAACGCCACGATCCAGAAGATCCATGAGTAGCCGCTTGCCGTCTCTATAAGTTCGAACCGCTCGTGGTGGCTGCGGCAGAGGAAGTAGAAGATCACGCCGAGGCCGGCGACGGCGCCCCCGGAGAACCCCGATAGGACGATACCGTATATGACGAGGAGAGCGGCGAGTATGGCCGGAGCACTCTCCATAACCTCTATCTGCAGGCCGGCATCCGGGGGCCTGACATAGCCCTCCTTGATCCGGTACATCTCGGAGAGGGCGATCAGCTCGGATGCGCCTACAACGAGGCCGGGGAGGATGAGAGCCTCGGCAAGGTCGGTCCCTATGAGCGCTATGAAGGCCAGGGTGACGACCTCGATGAGATCCGTGAGGAGGAGGCGGTGGAGGCCGTCGGTCTCCCTCATAAGGGCATAGAAGCCTATCCCTGCCGCCGCAAAAGCCACGAGGAGGCCGAGCGAGTAGTCAGGGATCATTCTCTCCTCCGGTAGAGGTACGATGCGATCGCAAACGCCGTAAAGAGGATGCTCGTCTCGACGACGGTATCGAGTCCTCTTGTGTTGTAGAGGATCTCGTCTATGATCCCGCCGGGGTGGGCGACGATCGTCGTGCCGATGTAGAGCGTGTGCTCTGCAAGGTAGAGCGAGAGCGGTGTCAGGTAGGTCGTGACGTAGCCCGCGTAGGGCGAGTTCTCAGGATACTGGCAGACGATCTCCGTCGGGCCGAACGGCACCCCTCCCCGGTTGTAGGGGTAGAGCCCGCTCGTCGGATCAAGGTCCGACTTCGGGTAGAGCTGGTTCTCCTCAAACGCGAGCGGGAGGGAGAGGATCCCGATAAGGGAGATGATGATGCACGCGCCGGCAAAGAGCGCCACGAGGTTCTGGAAGTTCGAGAGGACTCTTGATATCCTGGTGATGATCAGCACGATGCATCCCTCCACTCGAGCAGGCGCACGATGACGAACGTCCCGATGGCCGTGACGGCAACGAACGTCAGGATGGCGAGAGCCTCATCATAGGTGAGCATGATGAGGAGGAGGCCCCACGCCGGGATCTCGAGGTTGATCAGCCGGGCGACGTATGTCTTTGGCCTCACGAAGGCGACGGAGATGACGCCTATGATGAGGATGACTAGGCCGAGGGCGAAGAGGGCGTTCATGCCTCTTCCCTCCTGACGGCCATGAGGACGAATATCGTGGCGATGGGGGCGATCAGGGCGGCTGTGATGGCGACATCTATGTAGCCGCGGTCCACGATGAACGGCAGGACGCCGGCGACAAGGATCCCAAGCGATATGAGCTTACCATAGGAGTCCTTTATGAGGGCGGCGGAGACGGCGCCCGCGAGCGCTATGAACCCGAACGCTACTATAAGGGGCGGGATCATCGCTTTCCTCCAGCGTATGTGCTTGCTATGGCGTTTGATTCAAGCGTGGAGCCGACGAAGTAGGCCGCCGCTGCGACGAGGGCGAGCGGGTGATCGAGGAGGAGGACGAGGCTGCCTGAGACGGCGAAACTGAGGACGTTTGCGTAAGGGAGTTTTCGCCCTGTGTTTCTCTCGACGATGACCCGTACGGCGGCAAAGACCGCTATGGCGGCGACGATGTAGAGCGCGATCACTGCCGGACCCTCCAGAGCCGTGCAAGCAGCCGGCTTGCGTGGGTATGCGAGAGACCCTGTATGGTGAGGATGGCGATCACCATGCCGGCGATGAAATCCGTCGCGGCAAACCCGACCAGGGTGAAGGCGTAGATGACGAACGTGGCAAGGACCGCCCCGGTGGTCCCTGCGTAGCCGGGGTCATGGCAGATGCGGTTGCCGATGTAGACCATCACGGCCGCGGCAAGCCCGCCGGGGATACCGGCGACATAGACGCCGCAGGCGGCAAGGAGCGTGCCCGCCGATGCGTCGGGGGAGCAGACGATGTTCCCCATCATGGTGCCGCCGGATATATCGCCGCCGCCGGCCTCGATATCCTGCGCTATGGCCGACGCTCCGCTGACACCTCCGGCTTCCGGCAATTTGAAGATGATGTCGACGGTTACGAAGAGGATCCAGCTGATGATCGCCGCCGCCAGGATATGGAGGATCTCGTCCAGCATTCTCGCTCAACTACTGGAAAATACGGTTGATCAATTGAATAAAGGTTATGTTGTTAACATTTCGGGCATGATTTGACCGGAATGTTCCCCCGGTGCACCCCGGGCGTGGTGATATCCGGTTAATTATCTATAGTATATAATGAACTCCATGTACGATATACCTTCCCGCGCATGATGGCGGGGTGTCCTGCACCGGTATCGACGGATCCCGAACCGGCGAGGCGAGCGCCAGAGCCGGCTCCCGTGTGCGCGCCCACATCGCGCGCCATGCAAAAGACTCGCGCGTGCCGCGTTCGGGGGACAACTATAATCTTTCCGGTGCTGATAGCTATGCGCGCGAGGGTTGCCGAGCCAGGTCAAAGGCGACGGATTTAGGGTCCGTTCCCGAAGGGGTTCAAGGGTTCGAATGCCTTCCCTCGCAGACTTATCAATTTTCTGCGAAATTCCTCTTGTATGGGATCCTCTGTCTATTTTCTCTTCCCTGCTCTCTAAGTCACCCACCCGCCGAGTACCTTCACCAGCACCGCCACCACCCCGCCGACGACCCCGCCGGCCCCGGCGCTGACCGTCGAGAGCCGTCGCTGACGCCAAACTCCGGCTCCGGCAGCCCGGCCTCCGTGCAGCAGCGGATCATATCCCGCGTTCCCATGCCCATCCGCCGTCACTCCTCCCCACGACCAAGCTCCCCTTCCAGCTCGTCGACCGTCGGCAGCGTCCCGATCAGTTCGTCAGGCAGGGACGAGGTCAGCGCGTATCCCGCAACCCCGATCGGTTTGGTCATATCCTTCAGCGCATACTCGGCGATGATGCGGTTCCTCGCCTTGCAGAGAACAATCCCGATGCTCGGGTTATCTGCTGGGTGAGCGAGGAGGTCGTCGACCGCCGAGAGGTAGAAGTTCATCTTTCCCGCGTATTCGGGGATGAACTCGCCCACCTTCAAGTCGATCACGACGAAAGACCTGAGCCTGAGGTGGTAGAAGAGCAGATCCAGATAATAGTCCCGTCCCCCGACAGCAAGGTGATACTGGCTCCCCACGAACGCGAACCCCACCCCGAGCTCCAGGAGGAACTCGCGGATATGGTCGATCAGACCCCGCTCCAGTTCGCGCTCCCGCACCGCCTCTCCCATATCGAGGAAGTCAAAGATGTAGGGATCTTTGATCGTCTGGATGGCGAGATCGGACTGCTCCGCCGGCAGCGTCGCCGAAAAGTTGGTGACCGCCTGTCCTTCGCGTTCATAGAGCCCGCTCTCGATCTGGTGCACGAGCACGTTCCGCGACCAGCCGTTCGCGATGGTTTTGCGGATGTACCATTCACGTTGCACCGGCTCCTTCACCTTGTCAAGCAACGTGACCGTGTGATACCAGGTAATTTGTGCAAGCACCTCCTGCACAATTGCCTCGTCCGGATATGCCCGGGCAAATGCACTCATGTACTTGAGGTTCCGAGGGGAGAAACCCTTCATACCCGGAAACTCCCGCCGCAGATCCACTGAGAGCCGGTCGATCACCTTCGCTCCCCAGCCCTCGTCCTGCTGCCGCTGTATGATCTCCCGCCCGATCTGCCAGTAGAGCAGGATAAGCTCACGATTCACCGAGAGAGCAGCACGAACCTGAGCCTCACGGACCCGCACCTTCAGAGCGGAGAGAAAGGCGGGATAGTCATCAGGGAGGATATCAGCAGCGCTCATCCCTGGCGCTCCGCAATATCACTTCTTCCGGTCGTGCCGATTCTGAAAAACGCTCCGCGAAATCTGCCCTTTTCGGTGCCATTGTGTTTACATTGGCAATTTCCCGGTGATATATGTATCACCGCACCCCCTCCCCTCGCGTTCCCCTCCCGCACCAGCCGGGCATAACACCGTCGCACCCCGCAGATGTTCGCCTGCGCCCCGCGGGAACGGTAGGCCACCTTCTTCGGCGCTTTCCGCACAGATCCGACCAGCCTTGCAATCCCGCGCACTGTATCCAAATGTTCGGAGTTTGCGATCAAATGTTCGAAGCTTTCTGGCAAATGTTCGCAGCTCGACTTCGAACAGATCCCGGAAGCTCCGAACATCCATCTTCCATCGAGTGGTGGCCGGGACGGCAGGAGAACGTGCTTCTGCCCGAACCCTCGCTCATCAGAAGCCCTTTCTCGACCAGGCCACCAGGAGCCACGGCGATGTCGTGCGGATGCTCTTTCGTCGCCTCTTTGACCTGCTGTGGTTAATGCATCCCCGGAAGAAGGTGACGACCAGCAGCTGCGTGAAAATCCCACGCTCGCCGACGCTACACATCTCCGCCTTCCTTTGTCGAATTGGTGCGACGTATGACCATTTTCTGTAACAATATAAACCTTTCGAAGTCGACCGCAAAGCGGTGCGCGAAAAAATAATATTTATTTAGAGGAATGTGTGAAAATGGGGGGCTGTAATCTTAACCTGACGCCGATGGACGACTACTACGTCACCTTCACCCGCTGGACGGTTCGGATCTCGTCCTACCAGGGCGACGCGATCAAGACCACCGTCGAGGCCTGGGCCGATGCCGTGCCCGCGCTGGCGTGAGAGGGGGAGAATCCCCCTTTTCTGCCAGAGAAAAGTTCATTTTGTCGAACTTATTTCCAACTCTACTCAAGCAGACCACTCACACAGGCAATGTACCTCCCGGCATCGGTGATATTAACAGAAAACCGCCTGCCGCTCCAGATACGCGTGATGTAGCCTGCAGCCTCCAGTTTGTGCAGGTATTTTCGGTTCGTCCTGTTGAGAAGTTCCCGGTTCAGGGAGCTTGAAACATACCCGCCACTTTTGTCTTCCTTTTCGGGCAGAAACTTGTAGCCCTCAACCTTTTTCTTGTGGAAAAAGGTAAAGAGGTCTTTGCTGGTCATCCCCTGCCCCCGCCGATAGAGCTCGCACAGCAGCAGCTGGCACTCGGCGTCCGGCATCATAATGGAGAAGTTATACAGCGGTTCGACCCGCCCGGTCTCCACGATACTCAGGCCGTGGTCCGCCTCGAGCGTGGCATCGTCACCCGTTGCATAGCGATCCGCATGCACATAGTACGCCGTAACCCCATGCACCATCGCCGCCATGGTGACGGCCACCGACGTCATCCTGCCGCAGGCTGACATATTGATGAGGACGTCGTTCCCCTGCCGCTTCTCTTTCACGATCAGGGAGGAGACGATCCGGAGCACATCAAGGATATCGAACATATTGCAGTAAGTGACCTTGGGACGGACGCCCGCCGCCAGCAGCCCCTCACAGACCTTCTTCGTATAGTGTCGCTGCTTCTCCAGCATCTGCTCATCCAGATCGGCGTTGTCCGGGACCACAATGACGTACGCACGCTCGGCCCGGTACGTATTGAACGGCTTTACGGCGCGGTCGATCTCGTGGCCGAGCGGGATCAGGTGAACCCGCTCATTCAGGCCATCGGCCCTGGTAGGCTGAATCGGATCAAGAGTTTTCACAATATTCACAATAGTCACGTGAATTTTTTAATTGTTTCCCTGTGCGTATACAACAATGGGACAGGGCAATGGGGGGGCCCTGCTCGCACGAGGAACCAGAAATGAATGACCGGAATCTCAAAACATCGGTAAAAGACTGTATCGACGACCTGATCGAGACCTGCGACTTCCCGGAACTCTACCGCACGTATGCGTGGAAGCGCGATCTCTGGCAGAACGGATTCCCTGACATCTGCCGGCTTGAGCATGAGATTGGTGGCGCTGCAAGAGCCGGAACGCTCTCCGAGGAACACCTGAAAGCGATCGCGCGGTGGGGCGGGCTGCCGAGCATCGAGCGGATCCGGGCGCCGACTCCGATCCGGATCGTCCTCTTTGAGGACGGAAACGTTGCCCGATGGGTACGGGATAACCCCGAGAACGCTATCCGTGTACTTGGCGGCCAGATCCGGGGATTTGGCCCCACCTATACCAGCAAGCTCCTGCGGTTCGCAGCGCCGGAACTTTTTGGAGCGATCGACACCCGGATCGTCCGGGTCTTCGGTGCGGGGGACACCGGCCACCTGCACCTCCTTGACCTGACCGCGACACCCGTCGATGGGCGCTGGGCGATCCTCTCCGGTCAACAGGGCTGGCCGGAAGAATACGGCACGTGGACCGCTATCCTGACCTACACAGCAGCGCAGCTCAATGCAGCAGATCAACCGTGCCCTCACCCAGAGGCGCTCATCAATGCAGGACTTCGCGAGCGCGGGATCTGGCTGAACGCCGATGTGGAGATGGCATTCTTTAATTATGCCTCGGAGAAAATCCAGAACATAAGGAGGGATTGAAATGGATACCCCTGAAGAACGCTCACGGGAAGCAAACGAACTGAGGAAGAGCGGGAGGTGCAAAGATGCCCTGGAGATCTATCGTGAGCTCTGGGACGGCCAGCACTACAACGAATATACTGCTGCAGGCCTGCTGCACTGTCTCCGGAAACTGCACCGCCTCGACGAGGCGATGACCTTCGCCGACGATATCGCCGCGCGTTACCCTGATCACAACTGGGTAAACCTGGAGGTCGCGTGGGCATACGCCGACTACGTCAAGGGGATGGCAGAGAACGGGGCATCTGTCCCGGTGCTCCATGCCTGCGGAGCGAAGGCTCTCTCCAGAAACCCGCCCCCACAGGCGGTGAGCCATATCGCCTTCGCCATCATGAAACCGGCAAAAGATGCCAAAGATTGGAATCTGCTGGCAGCATGGACGTCCCGGATCGATCCGTCGCTGCTCAGCCCGGCGGGGATGAAACTCCCTGACGGAAAAGAAGGCTGGAGTTACCTTGCCCGCTGGTATCACTACCGGAACATGGGGCTCATCGGCACCGGGCGCGCGCAAGAAGCCCTTCCCCTCTGCCGTGAAGCGATCGAGAAGTTCCCCAACCAGTACAAATTTTTTGCATACGACCTCGCCAGGGCGTATGCGAGCATTGGCGAGTACGAAAAGGCAGCAGAAACATTTGACGAACTCTGCCGGAATGTCCGGCCGGACTTCTACCACCTCTTCGAGTATGGAAAGGTTGTCCACCAGCTCGGCCGTCCGGAAGAGGCGCTGGCACTGATGGCCCGGGCCGCGAAGGCAGGGCAGCGCCCGGAGTTCATGGTCGGATACTTCATGGAGATGGGTGACATCTTCAAGCAGGTCGGTCGCCTGGATGCGGCCCGCGACCACTATACGCTGGTAACAGCCCTGCGGATGCGGATGTCGTGGTCCATCCCTCCTGAATTGCAGCAGCGCCTCGATGAGAACGCCATCTCTTCGATCGAGGATTCCGTCGAGGAGCTCACCTATCGGTGCAGCCGCCACTGGAGCAGCTGCGATATCGAGCAGAGTCCCATGACGGCGCAGTATGAGCGAGAAAAGCCGCTTGCGGAGGGGGTAGTTGGCAGGATCTTTCTCGGGCATCCAGACCGCGAGTACTTCTTCATCAACCCGCCGGACGCTGACGGATACATCGGGTTCAAGAACGAGCTCACCTGGGCACCGGAGGACCGGAGCCTGGTTGTATTCGACGTTGTTCCATCGTTTAACCGGAAGAAGAACGAGTGGGCTGCAAAGGCGGCGAACGTCCGGCAAATCGAGGGTAGTGCAGAAAAGTAGACATAGATGGATAAATTTGCAAGATACGGAGTCGATTCAATGGTTGGCAAAAAATTTCACAATGAAAAGCTTGCGATTAAGCAGGAACCTGAAGAAGGAACAGCGGAGCGCAATCACACTACCGATTACCCTGTAATCCACAAGGATCAGGTAGATTCATCCTCTTGGATTGCAACGATAACGTTGCAAACATCCACCAGAACGGCCTATTCAACACAAAATCGATTAAAATCCCTCTCATCGTACATCAACCAGATAGATGCCGCTGTAAGAGGTGAGGGCATCGTTGTCCTCTCCGGCGGCTGGTTCGATGCGGGAGAGTCCACTGTTGGAAAATTGTGTCTCTCATTAGAGAGTCACCTGTCAAACCTAGTTACAGAATCGGATCATGTCCGCGTTATCAGTCTAGGTGTCGATGGATCACCGGATGCTGATGGCTACTGCCCCTTGCCCCCTAATCTTGCAAGATTACCGGGTAGAGTCGCTTGAGCTTTATCCTCGCATCCTCCGTAGTGAACACCCTTCCGGGATTGGTTGCGTTGCCGGTTCCAGGCACTTGTTTTTTCGTTTTCAGCACATCGATGGTTGGGATTCTCCGGTTCAGACATTGCCGGGTCAGGGCACTGAGTTCGATCTCGGCGATATTGAGCCAGCTCCCGTGTTTTGGCATGTGATGAATCTCCAACCGGCTGAGCAGGGCTTGTGCTACCGTGGGGTGGAACGCTTCATAGAGTGATGAGTATTGAGGTTGTCGCAAGACAAGAACCACCTTCTCTGTATCAGGATAGTCCACGTCGAGGAGCTGTTGCAGTTGATGTGCCCAATCTTTCCTGGTTCGGGTTTCTGTGATGGTGACCCGCCGAAAGTGCACAAAATTACGCCGCCGTTGATACCGGGAAGGCTATCCGGGGCGAAGGTCACATGCGCACTCAAGGAGGATCAGTATACAGACATCCCGGCAAATTTGCCGGGATGTTCTTTCGCCTACCCAGGATCGGTAAACGGGAGAGATCCTCCGTCGGCCGGAGATTACGGTTATCCTCCGGGGTATCCTGGCAACTACTAAATAATACTAAAACTTACTAAATTAGTAGTTACGAGAGATCCCTGCCTCTCTTCATAACCATATCCAAAATACTAATAACTACTAATATCTACTAAATTAGTATTTAGCAGGATCAAAGATTATGAAAGGACTCCCTGAAAAGCCACCATCCGACTGGAGCCAGGTTCCCGCGCTTAAGATCGACAAAATGTCTGAAAACGTGGACCTCCAGAAAGAGGTGCGGGAATATAACCGTCGATACCTCTACTGGGACGAATTGAAGTACCGGATCCCCGATCCGGATCGGAGACAGCTGGTCTGGTCCCTGATGAAAATTCTCCGGATCCTCTGTTACGAGCACGTCCCGTATCCTCCGCTCGAGCTGACCTACTCCTTCACCCCGGAGATCGCAAAGAACCTACATACGTTCGATCGACATCTCTCCGACACGATCCGCATCCACAACAAGACCATTCGCCTGGAGCAGTCCTACATCATCAACTCACTGATGGAGGAAGCGATCGCTTCAAGTATTCTCGAAGGCGCCGCAACAACCAGGAAGAAGGCAAAAGAGATGCTCATGGCGGGCAGGAAGCCGAAGAACAACGGCGAGCAGATGGTTATCAACAACTACGAGGCAATGCGCTTCATCCTCGAGAAGAAGGACGAGTCGATCTCTCCGCAACTGATCTGCGATATCCATCGCATCGTGACCCGGGCGACCATCGAGGAGGAGGACGTCGGGCGGTTCCGGACAAATAACGATATCGTAGTCGCGGATCCCGCCACCGGGACCATCCTCCATACCCCTCCGGACTATCAGGAGCTCCAGAAATTGATCTCGGAGTTCTGCCGGTTCGCCAATGAGGACGGATCCAATACAGGAAGCCCGACGGAGGTGTTCATTCATCCGATCATCAAGGGCATCATCCTGCACTATCTCATCGGGTATATCCACCCGTTCGCGGACGGCAACGGAAGAACGGCTCGCAGCATCTTCTACTGGTACGTCCTCTCGAGGGGCTACTGGCTGTTCGAATATATGGCAATCTCCCGGATTATCTTGCGGTCGAAAACGAAATACGCCCTCGCCTATCTGCATACCGAATACGATGCGATGGATCTGACGTACTTCATCAACTACAACATCTCGTGCATCAATGAAGCGCTGATCGATCTGCTGAGATACCTCGAGGCAAAGCAGTCTGAGCAGAATGCCACGAAAGCCATTATCAGGAAGATTAAAGGGATCAACCAGCGGCAGGCGGACATTCTCCGCCTCATGATGGAGCACAGCGACGAGTACTTCACCATTCGTCAGATCATGCAGATGCACGCTGTCGTCTACCAGACGGCCCGAAACGACCTGCTCCATCTCGCCGAAATGAGGCACATCCGGCAGGAAAAACGGGGACGCGAGTTTGTCTTCATCTTCAACGAGAACAGCGATCTGTGGAGAGAGAAGGACACGATGAAGTGAACTCAGGTGCCGTGCCGCAGGCCGACCCTCTCCGGATCCGGCGGCACCCCCGTAGATGCATTTTAAACGGTAGTGAGCTAAATTGTTGCTGATATCATCTCCCGTGTATTATTTCATATTTTTTATTCACATATTTTTGAACTTGTCGGCGGCAATGAATTGCTTGCGCGCCATAAGCGCCGATTCGGAAAAGGAGAACTGGCCTACGACCTCACGCACTTTCTCAAAACCTTCTCACAAAAACCAGGTGCCCTCCAGCACTCCCGGGTATTCCGGCAGCTGGATGAGTCAATT
>CAYPRO010000027.1:0-32685 GCA_964413225.1 uncultured Methanoculleus sp.
GCCGGCAGTGTCTCCTCGGTCATGTGATGGGAGGACATAAGGAGCCACCGGCCAAAGAGGGTCTTCTTCCAGTAAACCCCATCCTCTGCTGAGCCAACGATGTAGCCGCGGAGGACGACGCAGCGGTCGGTGAACCGGTAGCCGACGCGGTCCCACTGGGTCTTCATGAACGCCCACTCTTTTGCCCGGGAGGCTCCCCGCTCGTAGTAGAACCCGACGGGAATGCCGGTGGAGCCGCCGGTGGTGACGTATTCGAAGGCCGACTCGGGATAGTTCCGGGCTTTCAGGTCGGGAAGGTTCTTCTGGAGGTCTTCGCGGGTCAGGAAGGGGAGGAGGGCAAGGTCGCCGGGGGTCTGGATATCTGTGGGGATAAGACCCCGCTCGTCAAAGGCCCGGCGGTAGTAGGGGACGTTTTCGTAAGCGTGGTCGAGCAGGTGCGAGAGCGCCTCTGCCTGGTAGGCCTCAAGTTTCTCCCGGCTCCACCCCCGGGACTGCTGGAGAAGTGTGTAGGTCTTTTTGTACGTGGTATAGAACGGAAGGATGCCGAAGGCTCTCGTCGTGAACGAGTCCCGTTCGGAGACCTTCCCAGCGGGGCACACCACACCCTTCTCTGCTCTTCTCACGTATTCCTCAGCCATACGCAGATCACAGTGGCATCGCCATATTGCTCCTCAACCTACCTGTGCCGTGCCTCTAAACCGGCAGGACCCGGCCTTTTGCCGGGCCGGCAGGAGGCAACGATACCCGATGTCCCGGGGCAGTATACCCCGGACAACATATATAAAAATTGGCATGCTGCCACGGGCTCCACAGGTTATCGGAGCAGCGTAATCATTCGGATAACCCACCTGGAAGACAGGGCGCGGTCTGGAGCTCGCCCTTCCCACCAGGCGGTTCGATTTTTAAGCATTCCTATCCCAGAATGCCGTTTGGCAAATACGCCCCTCTAATGGGACTCCAAGACAAGCTATAAATATTCACAGGCCTATGAGGGGCATGTCTTGATAAGATAAGGCGACAGTCATCCGGATCGCGCACCCCGATATGGCGATGCACGGTTCGGGTACGAAGGGGGGTAATTATTCTGGAGAAGGCCGTACCTGATTGCAATAGCTATGCAAAGATCTTCACCGATCTTACGACCGAGAATGACATCCTTGGCGAGATACGGGCATTGGCCGGGGATCTGCGCAGGCAGAACGGGTCTGTCCCGTATGATCTTGATTTCACTGTTCCCATCGGCTGGGAGGAGCGGGTCGGGCATCTTGACGATCAGCCCATCAAGCGGTTAATCGTCTTCCTCCGCTCCACGGGCTGTGAGTGGGTCGAGAAGACCGGGGGATGCACCATGTGCGGGTTTTACTGCGCAACGTCCCGGGGGAGGGCGATCTCGGCAGAGGAGTACATCGCACAGTTTGAGTACGTGATGGATACTGTCGATCTCGGGGACTACCCGGTCGTCTCGATCTACAATGATGGGAATATATTCAACGAGCGTGAGATGCCGACCGCTGCTATCGAGAAGATCTGCTCGTATATCAACGGCTACAGGAACATAAAGAAGGTGGTCGTCGAGTCGAGGATCGATTACTCGCCCGACGAACACGTCCAGAGGATGAAGAAGGCGCTGGGAGGGCGGCAGCTTGAAGTGGCGTTCGGGTTTGAGTCTGCCAACCCGCAGGTGATGAACCTCTGCATCAACAAGGGGTTCTCGGCCCATAACTTCGACATCTTCCATTCGAGGATGCGAAGTATGGGCGTTCTGACAAAACCGCTTCTCCTTGTCAAACCCCCGTTCCTCACCGATACGGAGGCGGTAGATGATATCCTCAAGACCGTGGCCTACTGCGTCTCCCGCGGGATAGATTACGTCGACCTTGAGGTGACGACGGTCGAGAAGAACACCGTCGTGCATGAACTCTGGAAGAACAACCTCTACCGGCCGCCATGGCTCTGGAGCCTCGTCGACCTCCTGCAGAAGTGCCGGGAGCAGTTTAGGGGTCGCGCCCACGTCTACGTCAGCCCCTGGACCTACTCGGTCGAGTCCCTCGACTGGGCCCGGAACTGCGGGAGATGCGATGCCGAGCTCGGTAAAGCAATCGAGCGCTACAACGACCATTTCGATACGGCGGAGTTTGAGGGGCTGGACTGCTCATGCCGGGACGACGAATGGCAGGGGGCCGTCGAGAGGGCGGACCCCCGCACGATCCCGGAGAGGATCCGCGATCAGCTCGCGTATGTGCGGAACGCCCGGCTCTCGCCGGTGTAAAAAGGGGAGGGGCGGCATCGGCCGCTCCCGGTCATACCTCCATTGTGAACCTGGCGGGATAAGATCCCGATTCCCCCGGAGACCTCTTTTAGACCGTACTCAGGCGGTGATGGAGCCTCGTGCGCTGGCGTGAGGGCCGAAAAGGAGAGTTTCCTGCATTTTCGCGTTTTTCCCGACTTTCTGCGTGGACCAGCAGGAGCGGGAAGCACTACGGTTCAACGGATGGATCAACGGAGATGGCACCCCTTATGTATCAGAGACCGACTGTGTCTATATCGATCTCCTGCGGCCTCCCGGCATCGATCGATTCCCACGCCTGGAATGTTGCAAGCGTCGCTACGACGCTCTCCTCGAAGCTGGCATCCTCTCCCTTCACGAACGCCATGAGTTCCTCGGTAAACCCCTTCTCCTGGGTGAGCCACCGTCTCTCCCGCGATACCTTCCCGTCCCGCCGGAGCTCAAGGTCACGGAAATCGGTTATTCTCCCGACGGCGCTGTCACAGAAGACCTCGACGGTCTCCTTTGAGTAGGAGCGGTCGCCGAGCGTCGTGTAGGTGACGGTGCCGACCGATCCATCTGCAAACGCCAGCGTCGCCTGGAAATTATCGTACTTCTGGAGGTTCCCGGTCGGTTCGATCGCCCGGGCGTAGACCTGGATCGGCCGTGACCCGGTCAGATACTGCATGAGGTCAAAGAAGTGGCAGCACTCCGATATGAGCATCCCGCCGCCCTGCTCGTCATCATGCACCCAGTGTCCGGGCGGGATCTGTCCGGCGTTGATCCGGTAGTGCATGACCATCGGTGTCGCCCGGTTCTCAAAGAACCCTTTCATTCTCTGCGTAAGCGGCGAATAGCGCCGGTTGAACCCGACCATCAACCGCTGCCCCGACTCGTTGTATGCCCGGGCCACCCCCCGGAGCCCATCGATATCGGTTGCAAGGGGTTTCTCCACGAAGACATCCTTGCCGGCACGCAACGCATCGATTGCCATTGGGGCGTGCAGGTCGTTTCGGGTCGCGATCAGGACTGCATCGATATCCGGATCGTCGAGGATCTTGCGGTAATCGGTGGTGCAGTACGTAAAACCGTACTTCTTTGCGATCGAGTGCGCCGAGAGCCCCGTCGCGGTCGCGATACCACCAAGGTTCACCGGGAGAACGGGGAGATTTGGGTAGAGGGCGCTCTGGGCATGGACCCCGGCACCGATGCACCCGATCGTCCGCGCCCCGGCAGGCGCCTTTTGCCTTCGTGTCTCCGGCGCCGCAAGGCGGGTGACCGTGCCGGCGGCGCCCGCGCCGTTCTGGCTATAATGCAGGAGGATACCGATGTAACGCTCCCTTCGGGTGCTGATGAGGTTGTAGGCCTCCGGTGCGCTCTCAAGCGGGAAGGTATGGGTTGTCAGGCGGTCGAGGTCGATCTTCTTCTGCCGCACGAGGTCAAGGAATGCCTCCATGTTCCTTTGCTCCGTCCATCGGACATATATGGGATAGTCAATCCCACGTTCCTCGTAGTTTCTGTCGTAACGCCCGGGGCCGTAAGACCGCGAGACAACGACCTCCGCCTCCTTCTCGTAGTATACGTCGCGGGGCAGGTTCATCCCCACGTTTCCGACGATGATAACCCTGCCCTTATCCCGTACCAGGCGGCCTGCAGCCTCTATGGGGGCGCTCGATGGCGTGGCCGCGGCGATGATGACGGCGTCCGCCCCGAACGCCGAGAAGACCTTCATCTTCTCCGTAAGGCCATCGTAGTTTGCGATGGCATCGGCGCCGAGCTGCGCCGCGAGGGCGAGTTTCTCTCTGTCAATATCGATCCCGATCACCCGGCACCCCGCGGCCTTGAGGATCTGGACGGCAAGAAGCCCTATCAGACCAAGCCCGATCACCGCGACGCTCTCGCCCACCGTGACCTCTGCGTTCCTGACGCCATGCATCGCTATCGATCCGACTGTTGTGAACGCCGCCTCTCTGAAACTGACGCCATCCGGTATCCTGGCACAGAGATTCTTTGGGACCGCTACATACTCCGCATGCACCGCATACCCGGCTCCAGCGCAGGCGACGCGGTCGCCGACCTCGAAGTCGTCGATCCCGGTCCTTACCACGGTGCCGGCACAGCTGTAACCGAGTGGTTCAGGCTTTGCGAGCCGGCTCATCGCCTGCTGATAGGCTGAGAGGGGGCCGTCCGTTCCGATCTTATGGAGGACCTTCTTCACGTCGTCAGGGCGCGACCTCGCCTTGCCGGCAAGTGACTGCCCTGCAAGGTTGATCAGCGCCGATTCCGTGCCGGCGCTGATGAGAGAACAGGCGTTCTCAACAACGACACCTCTCGTTACGGCGGGGACAGGAACATCTTCCACCCGTATGGACCCTGACTGCAGATCGAGCAATACCTGTTTCATGCGTATCTCCCCCATATCCCTGTCTGGCTGAGGCAATCGAGCATCTCTGAGGTCATAAAAAGATCGGGAAAGTTCTTCGACGGCTCCACGGTCGACGGTCTGAGACCGAGCAACCGGGAAAACGCCTCAAAAGACCGCGTCTCAGCCGTCTCTGCATATCGTCTGCGGGCGATCTCCCGATACATGCTGTAACCGAACCGGAACGCCCGGTGCTGGAACGGGTATGCCCCGATTGATGCGGATCTTGCCGCTGTAGCGACCGATGCAGAGAGATCCCCCCATGACCCCGGCTCCCACCGGGGTGCAAGGCCATGTACGTTTGCATTGAGCCAGTCGAGGCAGAGATTGGCGTGCTTCTGGTAGCGGCTGTCCAGACGGGATGCGTAGGCAAACGAGGCCAGAGCAAATGCGTATGCCCCGCTGAGATGATAGGCAAAGGAGAGCCCGCTTCCCGACCAGTCAAACTGCCCGTCGGGGCGCTGAGCGGTTGCGAGCCACCGGGCGCCATCCATGATGCTCCGGTCGATCTGTTCATCTCCGAGCACGCTGTTCACCTTCGCAAGGTAGTAGATCGTAACCCCCTGGTAGTGGATGCAGGGGAGGTCAAAGACGTAGGGGTAGGTACCCCTATCGATGGCATAGGGATACATACCGTCGCGCTGGTGGGAGATGATGTTCTTTGCCGCCCGGGTGGCGGCGGCGAGAGCCTCCCCATCGCCGTAGCGCTCTGAGTACCGGGCAAGGAACGCCCCGCATGAGGCATCGACGTTCAGGTGATCGGCAGTATATCCTGTGGATTTCAGAAAATAGCCCGGACGCCTCTCGGATGCGAGGACAGAATCCCGGGCCCCATCGAGCGCTTCTTCGTGAGGATACCGGTTCGCCGCTTCGACGAGTGCGTCACCGATGATCGCGGTGATCAGGGCCGAAGGCTCGTTGTAGTTGACGTGAACCTCGTTCCATGACCCGTCCGGGTTCTGGTGAGCCGCGATATAGTTCAGGATAGAACCCACCAGCGGATCGCCACCAAAACGAAGCATCGCCTTGCAGACCTCGGCATGCACACGGTTTCGGATGATGGGAAAGACCGGGTCGCGGATGTACGCGATCTCGCCTTCGGTGACCGAGAGGTTCCGGATCGCCCCGATAATCCGGGAGAGGAGCGGCGTCAGGCGCCCGTCCATGTCATCCTCTCGATATGCTGCGCGAGTTTCAGGGCGATCGCTCGCCGGTCGTAGTGCTCGGTGACGTACTCCCGCCCTCGCCGGCCCATCTCCTCCATTCTCTCAGGGTCGTCGATGAGCGCCGAGAGCGTCGCGGCGATCGCTTCCGGCGTGTTGCCGGCGATGACCCCGGCCCCCGATTCATGTGCGAGGTGGGCGATCTCGCCGTCCCCGCAGCCAAGGAAGGGCAGTTCGCACGCCATATACTCATAGGCTTTGGTGGGAACGGCATACTCGAGATTTGCGAGCCTCTTTAGCGGTGCCACCCCCACGAGCGACTCAGAGAGGAGCTGCGGTATCTCCTCGCGCGAGAGAATGCCCGTAAATATGATCGAGTCGGTCAGGTTCTCGGCGTTCACCAGCCGTTCAAGATGTTCTTTCGTGTCGCCGTCACCGACGATGAGGAATTTCAGGTTGTATGTGCCGTTCATCGACTTGACCGCGAGAGCCACCTTATCGAGGTCCTGGGCATGCCCGACATTACCGGCGTATATGATCTGCCGTTTCTTTCCGCTGTTTGTGGGGCGAAAAAGGCCGGTATCGACGCCGTTCGGCATAAGTTCCATGGGGGCCGTGACCCGGTAGCGAGACGCGATCCTCCGTCTGAGTTCCTCCGTCGTGACGCCGACAAGGTCCGCCCGGGAAAGGCAGGCCTGCTCAAACCTCCGACTCAATCTCTCGAAGATACTTCCCTCCCTCAGAAACCCAAGGCCGATCGACGCATCGATCCAGAGGTCGCGTATATCGAGGATCCACTTTACTGATGACGTCCGTTTAAGGATATACCCCGGGAGCCCGGTGAAGAGAGGGGGTGCGGACGTGACGATCGCATCGAACCGGTCATGGGTAAAGAGAAGCCAGAGCGCGGCATGGAGTGGGAAGAGGAGATAATACGCCATTCTGCTCGCAAACCCGGGATCCCCGGATACCGGCTGCCACGTCCAGAGACGCACAACCCTGACGCTGCCGACCTTATGCACATCGGATCGGCGCCAGATGCGTGGGAACGAACCGGTGGGAAATGTGGGATGGGGTGCAAGCACGGTCACATCGAGACCCAGATCCGTCAGATGCATGGCGGTATCATGGATGCGCGATGCGTTTCCCGATCTCTCCGGTGGAAAGTGTTGTGATACGATGCATATCCGCTTCATGAAATCCCTCGTTATGTCTGATTCTGTTTTGCAAAGACCGGTTGTGACTCCCCCTCCTGCCGGTCCTGAGGGGAGTTAGAGGAAGCCCTCCCGCCCGTTTTGAGAGAGCAGAAAGATGGATGACGATGACGGAGGTCTTACCGGCTGCGTTGCATTCGCCGGATACAGGTTCACCGAAGGCACGGCCCCACCAAGCGGCACCGGTTGCACCGATGAACCGTCACCCAGCACCCTGACGCTAAATCCCTGATTGGTCCACCTCTCATGGTCAAGCGTATTCCTCGCATCGATGACAAGTTTCGTCCGCATGCAGAGCCCTGCAGGATCGATCATGCGGAAACAGTCGTGGTCGGCTAGTACGACGATGCAGTCGCTCCCGGCTGCCGCATCCGCCGCATCCATAAGGGGGTACGGGAACTCCTCAACGTGAGGGTCGTGGCACCTGATGGCATACCCTTCGTTCTCAGCGAGCTGGATGAACTTGAATGCCGGGCTCTCCCGGGTATCACCTATGTTGCCCTTGTAGGCGATGCCAAAGATAGAGATCGCCGGATCCCTGGTGCCGGCAAGCAGGTTTCGGACGACATATAACACGTAGTTCGGCATGGAGTCGTTGACTTCCCGTGCCGTGGAGACCATCCTGCACCGCGTAGAGTTCTCGGTCAGGAACCAGGGATCGATGGCGATGCAATGCCCTCCCACCCCTGGCCCCGGGTTCAGGATAGAGACTCTTGGATGCTTGTTTGCAAGAGCGATGGCTTCCCAGACGTTGATCCCGCACTCCTCCGCGAGTTGGGCGAACTCATTTGCGAGAGCGATGTTCACATCACGGCAGGTGTTCTCCATCAACTTGACGAACTCCGCCGTCCTGGTATCGGTCTGGTAGATTTGCCCCCGGACAAAGGCCCGGTAGATGGAGATCGCACGGTCGGTGGAATCCCGGTCGTACCCACCTATGATACGGCTGTTTTCTGTCATCTCCCTCAGGGTCCGCCCGGGTATAGCCCGTTCCGGGCAGTGGGCATAGAGGAAATCTCCTATGGGTATGCCGCTCTTCTCGAGCCTGGGGATGACGACCCGTTCACTCGTCCCGGGCGGGACGGTCGATTCGAGGATGACCAGGTTCCCCCTTGCGAGGTGGGGGGTGATCGAGTCGGTCGCTTTCTTGATGTATGAGAGGTCGGAGACCTTTGTTGCCGGGTCCAGAGGTGTCGGTACGGCGATCAGGAAGATATCCGCGGCATCTGGCCTGATTCTTGCGGCAAACCGCCCTTCTGCCTGGCGATACAGATCATCGAGCCCGGGTTCCCTGAACGGGAGGTTCCCGTGGTTTAAACAATCCACCACGCTCTGCTTCACATCGACACCCACAACATCGGCCCCGTGCGCAGCAAAGAGCAGCGCGGTCGGCAACCCGATGTATCCCAATCCCAGCACACATATCTTCATATGCATCATCCTCCGGCGGTTACTGGGACCGTGCTGCTGCACAGACCATGACGATCATCTTTCCGGCGATGCCATCCCCATAGGGGTTCTCCCAGCTGCGCTTCCGGGTAGCCGCCGAACGGACCCCTGTAAGGATCTTCTCCGAGTCGGCACCGACCAGGATGTTCGATCCCACATCCAGCGTCTCGGGTCGCTCCGTATCGTAGCGCATCGTTGCGCAGGGAACGCCGAGGATGCAGGCCTCTTCCTGGACGCCGCCGGAATCGGTCAGTACGACCTTTGCCTGGGACTCTAACTGCAGGAATTCAAGAAACCCGAGGGGTTTCGTGAGGTTTAGGCCGTTTATGCCGGTACCAAGCTCCTTGATCCTCTTCTCGGTCCTCGGATGAACCGGGAAGACGACCGGCAGGGCAAACTCCTTCTGCACCCCCTCGAGTCCTTTCAGGATCTCCTTGAGCCGTGTCCGGTTGTCCACATTCTCCTGCCGGTGGGCGGTGACGAGGAAGTACTCGTGGGGCTCGAGGTCGAGGTCTTTGAGGATGCTGACCTTCCTCCTCGATATATCGAGGTTCTGGTAGACCGCATCGACGACGGTGTTGCCGGTCACGCAGATCTTTCTATCCGTGATGCCCTCTGCAAGAAGATTTTTCCGGGCGTTCTCCGTTGGGGCGAAGAGGTAGTCCGATATATGGTCGGTGAGCACCCGGTTGATCTCCTCCGGCATCCATCGGTTGAAACTTCGGAGACCCGCTTCAATATGCCCCACCCGCACGTGAAGTTTCGATGCGGCAAGAGCCCCGGCCATGACGGTGTTCGTATCCCCCTGCACCAGGACGAGGTCGGGCGCCTCCTTCACGAGGATATCCTCAACGCCGGTCATGATCTTCGCCGTCTGGCTGGCCTGGCTTCCGGAACCCACGTCAAGGTTGTAGTCGGGTTCCGGGAGTTCAAGTTCCTCAAAGAAGAGGCGGTCCATCTCGTAGGAGTAGTGCTGCCCCGTATGGAGGATGAAGTAGTCGATGCCTCTTCTCTTGCATTCCCTTATGACGGGAGACATCTTTATGATCTCTGGCCTTGTTCCGAGTATTATTCCAATCATCCTGCGCCCCTCTCCGGTATTGTGTCTCATATCTCCTCCTCACTCCCGCAACCGTGCAATGAGGGCGAGCATCAGGCCCACTATGAGAGCGATAGTTCCCGGTATAAGGATGAGGAATGCAAGCATCCCCTGCTCGATCGGGACGAGACCCGTCTCGCTGAACCCCCGGAAGAACTGGAGGAGGAGAAAGGTGCCGGTGAAGATCCCGACAAGTCCGGGGAACCCGACATGCAGGAGAGGTTTCCTCTCCACAGTGAGCCAGAATATCGATCCGAGCACCTCTATCGCGTGGGATATGGGGTTTTTTGTGGACGTACTGAGATTGTCGCCGTATTTACAGTTGATCGGCGTCTCCCCAACGCGCAGGCGTTTCTCCCGGGCTGTTCTGAGCATCTCAGATTCGGTCGAGAAATCGTTCTTCTTCAGCCCGTTGAGCATCGCCGTCATGGCCGTCCTGTTCAGCGCACGGAACCCGCACTGGGAGTCGGTGATCGAACTGCCATTGCTTGAGGCGATGTCAAGCACGGCCCGGCCGAACCTCCTGTAAAAGGGCATCTGGTCGAAGGTCCGAAAGCCGATGACGAGATCGGCAATATCGGTGAGGATCGGTTCGACCAAGAGGGGTATCTCCCCGGGATTGTGCTGACCGTCCCCGTCCATGAAGACCAGGCAATCATAGTCGTGATCGACCGCGTACCGGAGAGCGCTCCTGATCCCCCGCCCTTTTCCCATCTGGGCCCCGTGCGATATTACGGTCGCTCCGGCGTCCCTGGCAACCTTTGCGGTGCCGTCCGTGCATCCATCATCTATCACCAGGACCTCGTCTGTGTACACCCGGGCCATCAGGACGACCGACCCGATGGCGATCTCTTCGTTGAAACAGGGGATCGCCGCGAGGATCCTCATCCCGCCTGACCGGCGGGATGGGGTGGTGGCAGTATCAGCGGTCTCATCCATCATCCGCCGGTACCCTGGGGCCGTCGGCAGCCTCAGCGGGCTGATCTGTTCCTGGATCTCGCAGCGGAGAGTAGGGATATCCATAGCGCTCCTCTCTCCGAGGTTTCCAGGTATATGTCGTTCGATCCACCTGTCTGTCTCTGCATCTATGAACTGCGGCAATGGCACAGTTGTCTCTTCGGCGAACCACCCCCCATAGGGAGCGGGTGGTCTCGCCCGAACCGGATCCTTGTCGTACATCCACTTTCCCCTCTTGACGTACTGAAACGGGACTGTGCAGGCATATATTAATAGGTTATTATTAACTCTATTGACTTAACAATATAGAAAAGTAAGCTGATTTATATTTATGGGGAGTCCCTTAAGCCTCCTCTGAAATAGTTAAATGCTCCTCTCTCAAGACCGGGGTTCATGGTCACGTAACGGTCGAAGGTTGCAAGTCCCCATATCGCGATTACAGTAAGACGGGGATTATCGCGCGTTTTGTTATCCGAAACCCTTAAGATTTGCATTATCGGATAACCGGCAAAATGCCGAATTTACCCTGCCGCACCTCCTTTGGGGTATTTGCTCTCTGCGGTCGGATCCTTTCTGATCAGCGGCGATGAGAAGAACCCGTTTCCTGGTAACCTCTGTCCCCGGCTTGCCGCATCGGAAATGGTTATATCCGTGCTCCGGTTGCCGGCAAAGGCAGATCACCCCGGCGGTTCTTCTCCCGGCACAAGGCATGCGGAGATCTCTGCCATGAGCATGTGGTAGCGGTGGCGGTCGATCGGATACCGGCGCCCCTCTTCATCGGCGGAAAGCGGCGTAAAGGAGATCCCGTAATCGATATTCCAGAGGATCAGCCCCTCTGGAGGGGCGGCAGGGAGTCTCTCGTCTACCTTTCCTGCGAGTGATCGGGCGAGTTCCTCCCGGCCGACCTCCCCCTGCCCCACCCGCTCGAGCGCCGTTGCCATGCACCGGACCATATTCCAGAGGAAATTCTCCCCGATCACCTCAAAGACGGCAAACGGTTCCTCCATAAAGACCCGCGCTGCAAGGATCCGCCGCCTGGGGTCCCGGTCACCAGCGCGGGAGAACGCTGAGAAATCGTGCAGCCCGACGAACTCCTGCGCCGCTTCATGCATGGCAGCGGTCTTTTCGGGTGCCGGAAAGAAGTAATAACGATAAGTTCTCGAGACAGCGCTGTACCGGGGGTGGAACCCATCGGGAACAACAGCCCACGCCGTACACCATATGTCTCCCGGGAGAACCATATTCAACCGCTCTACCGCCCGTTCTGGCATATCAGTCACAAACGAACAGACCTGGCAGCGGGCATGCACCCCACGGTCGGTGCGGCCGGCGGTGGCAAAACCTGCCGTCCGCCAGTCGTCGAAGAGGTGGAGGCGCCGGCACGCCGCGATGAACTCGCCCTCCACGGTGCGGAGGTGGGGTTGCACCTGCGAACCGAAGAAACGATCCCCGAAGTACGAAAAGCTGAACGCAAGGTTCATCTATCTACCGCCCGCCGAACCCTCCGGAGAGCGCCCCTGAGGGACTGGCGTGTGTAGGTGTGCAGCGGGGTCATCTGCCCTCCCGCCATCGTCCGTCCCTCGCGGATCGCGGAGAGAATGGAGGCCGCATCGGGTTTTGCCGTGACATACGTGACCCCGAACCCGACGTATCGGGCGTTGTGGGCATCACTTCCGGCAACTGCGGGTTTTCCAAACCTCCTCGCGATGATCGCAGCCTTTCGGTTTGCCGACCCGGTGATGTAACGGCTGTTGAAGACCTCTACGGCATCCACCGCCTCGATACCGGCCGAAAGTTTTCTCCCGACGCCATGGCGCCAGCGGTGGTAGGGGTGGGGGAGGATCAGCAGGGCTCTCCGGGCACGGGCAAGATCGACGGTCGCATGGAAATCAAGTCCTGCTGGCAGAGGCTGCGTGACCCCGAGAGCGATCAGATGACCCTGCCGCGTCGAGACCTCGATCCCGGGTATCACGATCACGGGGGTGTCGTACCGGAGGGCGTAGAGGGCGCCTTCCACCGTATCGTGATCGGTGATAGCGATGGCATCGAGGCCGACTGCCTCTGCCTGCTTCAGGATCTCCTCGACACTGCTCTCTCCGTCTCTTGAGAACCGTGTGTGGACATGCAGATCGCACCGAAGCATGAGATCAGATTATTTGTCCCTTGCGGATAATAAGTGAAGTGTATGCGCATCCTCCTCCCGACCGGGTCGGCGACGGCTGCAGTCGTGAAGGCGGCGGCCGGGCGTTTTTGCGGCCGCTACAACATAGACGTGGTGGTTACCGGCGAGATCGCATCGTTCCTCTCGCCTGGTGATCTCCTGAAGCTGCTTTCTGGCCGCGGCTACGATATGGCGATCGTATCTGGTATGTGCAGTGCATCCTTTGCCGATGTCGAGCGGGAGACCGGC
The DNA here is from genome assembly GCA_964413225.1 of uncultured Methanoculleus sp. Taxonomy (GTDB): domain Archaea; phylum Halobacteriota; class Methanomicrobia; order Methanomicrobiales; family Methanoculleaceae; genus Methanoculleus. Next base: position 12,981 of record CAYPRO010000027.1, read on the forward strand.
GTTCCGGTCTACCGTGGTCCACGGCATGCCGCCGACCTCCCGCTGATCCTCGGCATGCTCGATCAGATCAGACTTTCCAGGACCGTCCCGGCAGATGATTTCCTTACAGAGACGCGCCGGAGAGAGGCACACCGTCAGGTGGCCCTCCGTGAGGCCGATGCGAATGCCGATCTCGTCATCCGGGGCGTAAAGATCGGCGGAGGCTCACGGATGAAGGTGCTTGCGGAGCTCATGGATGCGCACAGGCATGGCGACCTCGCCGATGCGGTTCGGCGGTTCTTTGCCGATGGGGCTGACATCGTGGACCTGGGGTTTGGGTTCGATGCGACGCCGGAGGATGTCAGGCGATGTTTTGCGGCCCTTGAGGGGATCGAGGGGCCTCTGGCGATCGACACCCAGGATCCCCGCCTCATAGCGCCGGCGCTCTTCCGCGCCGATCTGGTCTTATCCCTGCACGAAGGAAACATCCCCGCCATCGGGGCGGCGGTCGCGGATGCCGGGGTGGCGGCGGTCGTTGTGCCGCGGGAGCGGACGCTTCAGGAGAATCTGGTGGCGGCAGAAGAAGCCGGGATCACCTGCCTGATAGCCGATCCCCTCCTCCAGCCGGTGGGCTCCGGGCTTGTTGGCTCGCTCTCTTGTTTCCGGCAGATCTCCTGCCCACTCTTCTTTGGCGCGGGAAACGTCGCTGAGCTCCTGGATGCCGATTCTCCGGGTGTGAACGCCCTGCTTGCGGGTATGGCGCATGAGGTCGGCGCTGCCATCATATTCACGAGCGAACACAGCGATAAGACCCGGGGCTCGGTGACGGAGATGCGGCGGGCAACCGATATGATGATGTTGATGACCAACCGCCCGTATCCTAAAGACCTCGGGCTCGATCTTTTGATACTGAAGGAGAAACGGCGGCGGCGCGAACCCCCTCTGGAGTACGGGAGCGCCATGGATGCGTGCTCTGTGCCCGACGAGATCGTCTACGATCCCCTCGGGTGTATCCGTATCGGCATCGAGGGGGATTGCATAGTCGCGGTCCACCGTGGTCACGCGGTGCGGGGGAGGCGCTGGGAGGATCTCTTTTATACGCTCCTCTCAAACGGGAGCCTCTCACGGCTCGATCACGCTGCCTACCTCGGCAAAGAGCTCTTCAAGGCGGAACTCGCCATACGGTTGGGGCGGAGCTTCGAACAGGACGGGCCGTTCTGAGCACCTGGATCCCATGATCTCTTCCCGATGGCGATGGCCGGATCCGACCGGGTGTTCTGGCAGATTTTGCAAATATAATATTTTTTATATAGCATGAACATTATTTTAAATTCCATGCGGTGGCGAGCTGCCGGTTCGCCGTAGACCGGAAGCCGTCGGGCTTCATCTCCGGGATGATCGACTGCTCTCCCTGCCTGGATTCATGTGTGTGGTGAAACTGCATGAGAAGAGATCCAATCGTACTTGGACTTGTAACGGCCCTGGCCATCGGCCTCATCGTCCTGCCTGCCCTGGCGATGACCGCCAGCGTCGATATACAGAACGGATCGTACCACCCTGCCTCGCTCACCGTCGAGAGCAACACAACGGTGACCTGGACGAATCACGACCCCATCGGCCACACGGTCACGAGCACGGATGGGCTCTTTGATTCCGGGCCGATAGAGCAGGACGAGACGTTCGACTACACCTTCACCAATACGGGGACATACCCCTACGGCTGCACGCTCAACGCCTCGCGTCAGAGGGTGCCCATGCAGGGTGTCGTTATCGTCGTCCCGGAGGGGATGGTGATCGGCGCGGGCACCAACGGGACCACGGGAGGAAGACCCGGGAATATGACGCTTGCCAACCTGGTTGCCGGGAGCGATCTCCTGACCACCTTTGATGAGGCTATCAGGAAGGCCGGCCTCACGCAGACGGTGCTTGCTGCCAGCGGGCCGTATACGGTGTTCGCGCCGGATGATGCCGCGTTTGCTGCCATCGGCAACGAGACCTTTGCAGCGCTCTTAAATGACACGGAGGTGTTGGATACCCTGCTCATGCACCACATGGTGAGGGGGGCCTACACAACAAAAGACCTGATGGCGAAGGTGAACACCACCGGAAACAGGACGGTTATCCCGACTCTCACAGGAGATAACCTCACCATCAGCATGGTCGGCGGCAACATCACGGTGGGAAACGCCACAATCGTCACATCCGATATCACGGCCTCAAACGGTATTCTGCAGATCATCGATACGGTCCTTGTGCCGCCGGGTCTCGTTCTGCCGGATAACCAGACCCCGGTGGGGAACCGAACTCCGGTGGAGAACCGGACTCCGGTGGCCCCGCCACCGGGGCGGGACATCCCTTAACCTCCATTTTTCCTCGGGGTTCCGGGTCGGCAGGGCAGCCGGCATGCATGCCGGACGCGAGGGCTTATGTTTACTTCCTCCAAACTATTCAGGAGAATGGCTATACGCGGGATCGAAAGGGATCTACTCATGATGCTCCTTGAGCTCGGGCGGGAGCATCACCCCAATGAGTTCGTGGCCGTGTTGCGGGAGCAGGATGGCATCATACGGAACCTCGATCTGGTGCCCGGCACCATAGTCGGTGAGGATAGCGCCTCGTTCTTCATCGGCATGCTCCCGCTGGACATCCACCAGGCCGGCAGCGCTCATAGCCACCCAAACGGTGTCCTCTCGCCGTCGCCAGCGGATCTGCGGTTCTTCCCCACGGTAGGGCGGTATCACATCATCGTCGGGCACCCTTACGGGGAGCAGGACTGGCGGAGTTATCGAGCGGACGGCCGCCCGGCCCACCTCGAGGTGATCGGATGATCCGCGTGGTTGCAACGGGCACGTTTGATATCCTCCACCCCGGGCACCTCTACTATCTTGAAGAGTCGCGGAACCTCGGCGATGAACTTTGTGTGATCGTGGCGCGGGATGCAAACGTGAAGCATAAGCCAAGGCCGATCCTCCCCGAAGACCAGAGACTCCAGATGGTCCGTGCATTAAGGCCGGTCGACCACGCGATCCTCGGTGACCTCCATGATATCTTCAGGCCGATCATAGATCTGGACCCCGAGATCATCACGCTCGGGTTCAACCAGTACTTTAATGTGGAGAGCCTCCGGCAGAAACTCCGGGAACGGGGACTCCGCGCAGACGTTGTCAGGATATCGGGGTATCCCGGCCCGCTCGCGAGCTCCTCAAGGATCGTCGAGCATATCCTGAAGACCCGGGGGTCCACCCCCCCCGCCGGCAGGGAGGGGTGACCCGGGGAGCTCCGGGCGGCGGTTCATGCGGCAGATCGACACATGGGGCGATGGCGAGATCGGGGAACGGGTGACGGCGCTCACGATAGCAGTCCCGTTCCTGCTCTGCGGGGTTTTTCTTGCCGGTGTCGGGTTTCTCCTTCCGGCTGAACAGTGGCTGCTGCTCGTCGGGATGATGGTCGCCTACATCGTCCCGCCGCTCGGCCGGGAGACGATCATCCCGGTCAGCATCCTTCTTGGCATCCCCTGGTGGCTTATCGCATTCACCCTGGCGTTCCTTGATTTTGCCGGCGGTCTCTTCATGGCCTGGAACTTTCCGCTGATCCTTCGCGTGCCCTATATTGGTCCCCGGATCCGGCGGTTCATGACGGTGGGCCGCACCTATCTGGATCGGCGGCCATGGCTTGAGAGGTTTTACTTCGTCGGGCTCATCGCCTTCGTGAGCCTCCCCTTCGACGGATCGGGGAGCATCGTCGGTTCCCTCCTCGGGAGGATGCTCGGTATGACGAAGGCCGAGGTCCTCTCCTGCATCACCATCGGTGGTATCGTCGGCAGTTTCACCGTCGCTCTCGGGATCGACTGTATCGTGAACCTCATCCCGGCCGGATCCTGGGCCTGGGTCTCGGCCGCCGTCTTCCTCCTGATCGGGACCGCGCTCCTGGTGATGTACCGGAACTATTCGCGAGGGTGGGGAACGAAGGCCTGATCGCCTACCTCCCCCGGGCTCTCGGCCAGGAGCACGATCGCGGCCGTGGGCCGCTTAAACTCAAATGAGAAAGTTGATATAATAACACCAATTGATTATCCTATCCGCCCCGGGGACAGGAGGCCCGGAGCGCAGCAGCTCGCGCCCCTCCCGGAGAGGGAGGGATTAACGATTCCACGGGCTGTCCGGGATGATCGGGATATGGAACCATATATGGTGGAGAATTTGATGGCCGGCGAACTTCGAGAAGGATGGGCAAGCGATCAGGATCCACAGAGATGTGGGCCTCCCGCCGCCTTCGGGGCCGGGAGCGTTACCGCCCTGGTGCTGCAGCAGGTGACCGAGAGATCGCTTTCCGGGATCTGCATCGCCGACCGGGAGGGGCGCATCATATCTGTCAACGATTCGCTGCTTGCCATGTGGGGTTATGACCCCGGGATCCTTGTTGGAAAGCCCGTGGATATCCTCTTCCTCTCCCCGGGGAAGGGGCCTGACTGCATCAGTCAGGCCCTCTCCGCCGGCCTGTGGACCGGGACGGTCTCCGCCCGGCGAAGAGACGGATCGTCCTTTTTCGCCAGGGCCTCGATCAGCACCATCCGTGACCCGGAGACGGAGTCTTCCTGGCTCCTCCTCTCATGCCTTGAGGTTGCCGAGCAGCAGAGATCGAAGGATCCACCCGGTCAGCGCCGCGACCTCGAGCGTGCCATCGCGGCGATGTCCGCACGTTTCGTGGATCTTGCGCAGATCGATCTGGCCATCGATGACTCGCTCCGGGACCTTGGCCGTATGTGTGGAGCATGCTGGGCCGGCATCATCCTCTTCAACGGTGCAAGGTCGTTCCTTGGCACGACGCACGAGTGGTGCGCGCCGGGGCAGAAACCCCGACGCGGGGAGTTTCAGAAGGTCCTCTCTGGCGATCTCCCCCGGTGGGCCGGCCGGATCCTGAACGGCGAGACGGTGTACATGGGCAGAACGCCCGGGGTCGGGCGATCAGAGAGAGAGGAGCGCGAGTTTCTGGAGCGCTACGGCATCGCCGCGGCGCTTATGATCCCCCTCCGGCTGAACGGGGTAGTCATCGGCTCTGTCAGGCTGGACCAGAACACCGGTGACGCCCGGTTTACAAACGAGGATATCGCCCTCCTCCACGCCGCCGTCCAGATCATAGCAAGCGCACTCGACCGAAAACAGTCCGAGCACATCTTCAGGGAGTCAGAGAACCTCTACCAGATCGTCCTTGACGGCATCACCGACGCCGTCATCGTCGTCGATACCGCCCTTACCCTCCTCCTCGCAAACGATGCCTTCATTGCCTGGTGCGAAGACCTCGGGCTTGAGACGAACGTCGTCGGGAAGGATATATTTACCGTCATGCCGTTCCTTCCGCCTTCCGCGAGGCAGCAGTACGAGCGGGTCGCGCGAACCGGCCGGCCGCTGACGTCGGAGCGATCCCTCAGGTTCGGTGACCAGACCGTGATCCTCCGCGAGATACGGATCCCGATCATCGAGCGCGGTGAGGTTGCGCGGGTCATCACCATCATCCGTGACATCACCGACCAGAGGGTGGTTGAGGATCTGAAAACGAAGGCCTATGCTCAGGTTGAGCGGAACATGGAGCAGTTCGCCCTGTTAGCCGACCATATCAGGAATCCGCTCCAGGCGATCATGGGGCGCGCAGAACTGATCGACGATGCCGGGGCAAGGGAGAAGATCCAGCAGCAGGTACAGCGGATCAACACGATCATCGATCAGCTCGACGAGCGCTGGGCGGAGTCGCGCAAGCTCTCCATGTTCTGGCGGAAGTACTCCTGAGGCGATCCTGCCCGGGCTCATCGTGCGCATGGCGGCCCCGGGTATCCCTGCATATGCCGGGGCATCAGCCTGCGGCTTTTCGCCCGGCACCCCAAATTGCGCCCCAGATCCGGTTTCGTTCGAGTATGACCCAGTAGCGCCGGAGCTCGCTCTCCGCCGCTCGATATCCGGGGTAACGGTCGCCGACGAGAAGCCAGAAACGCTTCGAGTGGTTCCGCTCGCGGATGTGCGCGGCCTCGTGGATGGTGATATACTCCCGCAGGGGGTCGGGGAGGGCTATGGTACGCAGGTTGATGTTCAGGTTGCCAAGCGACGAGCAGCTCCCCCACCGCGTCGTCTGGAGCTTCACCGTGATCCGTCCAGGCCAGGGTTCGGCAAGGTCCGGATGGGCCTTGAGACGGTTCTGGACATCCTCTTTCAGCATTTCAGAAAGGCTCATCTTGAGGGCGGAGATGGTCGGAAACACGACGGTCTCCCGGGTCTCATCGATAAAAAACCGTTCGCCGGAGGTCGGCCGGTAGAACCGTCCGTGCAGGAGGAGAAGGTCCTCCTTCCCGCGCCCTTCAGCGGCCAGCAGGTCGAACTCATCACGCCGCTCATCGATCCAGGCTGCGTTGCGCCGCAGGAACCCTCCGACATCAAACGACGGGGGAGCGACCACCCGCAGGGTTCCGTCCGGCCGCACCTGGAGGCGGGCGGATCGCACCGCTTTGCGGATAACGATCGTATCCTCCGTGACACTCCCCTCTCTTCCCCGGTCCATGATACCAGTATCTGGGCGGCGCCAGAAAAAAACCCCGCGATCCGGCATGCTCCTATATCTGATGGCGCCAAAGAAGTACGATAATGCTCCCGCTCGCGGGAGGGTGGCAGCAATGAGCGAGAGAGAACTCAAGATCGGCGATATCGCGCACATCACCGGGATATCCGAGCAGGATCTCCGGGCACTCATCCGGGCCTATGATAGCCTCTTCACCTGCCGGACCATCGGTTCGGTCAGGCTTTTTCCTGAAAAAGCGGTTGCAACCGTTCGCGAGATACTGGAACTCTCCGAAAAAGGCCTCGCGCCCGAGAAGATCGCGGAAGTGGTCAGCACCGGCAAAAGATCTGCCGCGCCAGAAGAGCCGGCGAAAGGGATCGACCGGAGCGGCCCTCTGGTCCTGCCGGCCGTGGTGCTCGATATCCCGGTGATACAGGATACGCTGGCCCGGCAGGAGCGCCGGATCACGCGCCTGGCGGAAGAACTTGAGCGGGAACGGGAACTGAGGAAGGAAGAGGTTGCCCTGCTTCAGGAGGCAGTCGGTCGCCTGCAGCGGGATCTTGCCCGACAACAGGAACAGGGTGCGGTCATCGCGGAATGGGTGGCCTATTTCGACCGGCAGATGGATGAAGTCTCCCGCCCGGCGTTTGAACGGATCCGGCGAGCGTTTGAGAGGTGAGGCGATGGCAGCCGCCGGGTGCATGGCCGCCGGTCGCCTTATATCTCTATGGTGAGTTTGTAGCACACTATAGCACTCAATATCAACAAAATAGCAAACTTTATATTCTATCCCCGCTACCGGCACGCGAGGTGATAGAGATCCGCCAGCAGAAGATGGCTACCATATTGACTGTTATCATTCAAGTCCTTGCCCTTGCCGGGCTTGTTGCCTGCATCATCGTCGGACCACAGGATCGGCCGTCTCCCCTGGATACGCCTGAGGCCCGACACGGAGAGTACCGGCCGGAGGGCGCCTCATCGGCTTTACTCCTTATCGCCGGGAACCAGGTCTCCGGCGGGTTGCCGCAGGGTGTCGAGGTGGGCTGCCACCTCGGAGAGAACAATCTCTCTCTTCACCCCATGACGATCTGCATCGCCGTTGGATACCCGCTCATGATGGCGTAGACGAGGGGTTTGGCTATCCAGAGCCTCCCGGCCTGCATCCTCCGGAGTGGGCTGATCTCTTCGAGGCTCTGGAGGGCCTGCACCGCAACCTCATCCGCGAGGAAGAGGCTATCCGGGATCGTTGAGTCAAAGTAGAATAGGATCGGGAGACGGAGTTTCCTCTGCACCTCTTTTGGGAGGGCCTGCTCCAGACGGAGGAGGACGCCGCGGTCGAACCTGTACTCGCTGCCGCCCTTCGTGACGGACGATGGGTGTTCCTCCGTGAGGAGCCTTGAGAGACGTTTGCGCTCTGAGACGATGCCGTCGTTGATCCTGCCGACCTCAAGCCGCATCCACTTCAAGAGGGTCGACTCGTCGCCTGCTGATGGTCGTTCGGGCATAAGGAGTACTCCGGTGATCTTCTGTTCCCGGCTTTGAACACCTATGGTCATCGCCATGGGGTATATACCTCTGGCCCCATGGTTCCTCACCGGACTTACGGAGTAACAGCATGCCCCCCGCCACCCGGATCCCCATCCCGGCGAAGGTATATGTGTCATCGTCCCCAATTCACCGTCTCTGGTGTGATCCTCCATGAAGCGCAATCTGGAGCCCGAAAGATACCTCCGGCGGCATGCCTGCCCCTCGGAGGTGTTGCCCTGTGCCCTGCTACTTACCTGTCTGACCTTCTTCACGATCGTTCCGGCAGGTCTCGCCGGGGCGGCACTCCCGGGGCGCGAGCAACCCGACCCAGTTATCACGAAGATGATCGGGGAGATCAACGAGTCCGAACTCTGGAACACGACATACGATCTCCAGGCGATCCCAACCCGGATTTTTGGATCGGAGGGTAACCGGGAGGCAGGCGAGTACCTCTACGCGCGGCTTGCCGATATCGGCGGGCTTGATGTCGGGATCCAGGGAGGCAAACTCAACAACATCATCGCCACGCTTCCAGGGAGCGGCAACACCTCCCGCGAGATCGTCATCGTGGGGGCGCACTACGACAGCACGTCGTCAGACCCGGCCCGGGCACCCGGGGCTACCGACAACGCGTGTGGGGTTGCGATCGTCCTTGAACTTGCCAGGGTGATGAGCCGGCACTCGTTTGACCGAACGATGCAGTTTGCGTTCTGGAACGCCGAAGAGGACGGCCCATACGGCAGCATCGACTATGCGACGCGTGCCGCAGATACGGGTGTCCCGGTGGTGCTCTACCTCAACTACGACTCGGCCTGCTACGACCCGGAGAACCGTTCCATCCTTGATGTCATGTACGATAGACGCTCTGCATATATTGCAGCGCTCATGGTGGACCACAACACCCTCTACGCCACCAACCTCACCCTGACCCGGAACAGGCACACCTGCAGATCCGATCACACATCCTTCCAGGACCGGGGGTTTGCAGCCCTGACGACACATGCTGAGGATCACGGCCCGGCCCATACCCCTGACGACACCATCGATCGCGTTTCGTCTGAGTATATGGTGAAAAACGCCCGGCTCGGCCTCTCGGTGCTCGCGAAGGTGGCCGGGCTCAGGATGGATGAGGACGGTGCCGCCATACCAGAGGCCCCGACCGCCGGATGACGTATGCGCCGTATCCCGGCCGGCCGGACTACCGGGATTATGACATACAATATACCGGGTGCCGGACTCCGCCGGTCCTGCGGTCGAGACGGTGCTGCTCGTCGCGCGGCAGGCTGCACCCGGGGCAGAACCCTCCCGCCGGTTCGGGTGAGGCCTGGGGCGTCTCTCATCTCTCAGAACCTCCCCATACTCGATCGAAGCGGTGCGGGAAGGATGGTACGCTTTTTATACGGCTGAAGCCTATGTAGAAAAATTATGAGAGAATCTGAGATCCTGATGAACCCAAACGATCTGGTCCGCTTTCTAAAGAAGGATCCGGCGGAGTTCACAAGGGAGGATATCATCCGGTTCTGCGAGGCGAACCGGATCGAGATGGTCAACTTCCGCTACGCTGCCGAGGACGGCAAGCTCAAGACCCTCAATTTTGTCATCTCCTCAAAGGAGCACCTTGACACCATCCTCTCGGACGGCGAACGCGTCGACGGCAGCAACCTCTTCTCGTTCATCGAGGCGGGGAGCAGCGACCTCTACGTGATCCCCCGCTACCACACGGCGTTCATCAACCCCTTTGCCGAAGTTCCGACACTCGAGATGCTCTGCTCTTTCTACGGGAACGATGGCAAACCGCTCGAGAGTTCGCCTGAATACGTGCTCCGCAAGGCAGACGAAGAGTTCACCCGCCAGACCGGATGCACCTTCAAGACCCTAGGCGAGCTTGAGTATTACGTCATCAGCCCGCGATGGGACCTCTACCCGGGCCGCGACCAGAAAGGTTACCACTCGGCCGAGCCCTTCGTCAAGTTCGCAGATCTGCGGGACGAGGCTATGCGCCTTGTCGCCCGGGCCGGCGGCCAGATCAAGTACGGCCACTCAGAGGTCGGGTGCTTCTATAACGGCGACACCTACTACGAACAGCACGAGATCGAGTTCCTGCCTATGTCGGTGGAGCGGGCGGTCGAGCAGGTGATCATAGCCAAGTGGATCCTGCGGATGCTCGGCAACCAGTATGGCGTTGAGATCAGTTTCGCCCCGAAGATCACCGTCGGCAAGGCCGGAAGCGGCATGCACTTCCATATGCTCGTCGAGAAGGATGGCCGGAACCTGATGGTCGAGGACGACCGGTTAAGCCCGCTTGCCCGGAAGATGATCGCCGGTATCCTCGACACCTCCGATGCCCTGACAGCCTTTGGGAACACCATCCCGACCTCCTACCTCCGCCTTGTCCCCCACCAGGAGGCGCCGACGCGGATCTGCTGGGGGGACCGCAACCGCTCGGTCGTGGTCCGCGTGCCCCTCGGCTGGATCGGGGCGGAGGGTATGACCCATGATGCCAACCCTCGTGAGGCCAGCCGCCGGGAGGATCGGCCGTCAAAGCAGACATTCGAGTACCGGGTCGCCGACGGTTCAGCCGACCCTTACCTGATCGTCGCCGGCCTCATCATAGCGTCGCTACACGGGATCGATATGCCCGGGGCACTTGAGGCTGCCGAGAGGCTCTACGTCAGCGGGAACATATTCCGGCCCGAGTTCAAGGAGCGCCTCGCCGAGCTCAATCACCTCCCTGCCTCATGCGTCGAGTCGGCCGAGGCTCTTGATGCGAAGCGGGCGATCTTCGAAGAGAACGGTATATTCCCGGCGGGCATGATCGAGAGCCGGATCGCCGCTCTGAAGGCCTTCAACGACCGGGGATTGAGCGAGAGGATCTACGGCAACAACGAAGCGATCCGGGAACTGGTCGAGCAGTATATTCACGTGGCGTGAGAGCCGGCCTCTTCGCCCACAAAGAACACTTTTTAGCGATGACACAGGGCTTCTGTCCTGATGCGCCTTGTCACCTTGCCGGAGCCGTGACAGGGGCAAGGTATTATTAACCGGGGGTCCAGAGGAGGTGGCTCTCCGGCGTGGCGCCGGGCTCTCGGAAGGCAAAGGAGATCGCTCTCGAAGGCGGAAAGCATCCCTGAAGACCCCGTGAGGCCGCGCACGGCCGGTGATGGAGGAATGCGCATGAAAGGTGGAGCAGAAGAGTCAGGCCCGGTCACGTTTACCTGCTATCGGGTGACCCCGGGCGAGGAGGAGAGTATCCCTAAGGAGGGTATGAACACCTATAGCGTTGTTGTGCTTCTGCCCGACGGGGACGTCAGGCACCAGATCGTCTGGGCGGGGGCCCCCGAGGATATAGGCGATGCGATCCGGGTTCCTGCCGGCTCACGGGTGATCATGACCGAGATGAAGACCCCCCTTGTCTGGGACAGTGAGATCGTCGAGGAGAGAAAGGCGACCGTGGAGGCCGCACCGGCCCCCTGATCCCATTTTAACCCCCTCATCTGTTTGTGTTCGCAATTGGGAGGGTCTGACGTAATCCGGAGGAAACATCCTACCCCTGCAAAAAGGGGGGGGTTCTTCAGGGGGACGGTGGAGGTAGCGATACGTCCGAGCCGGTGATCTCGGAGAGGTAGGCTCCCGATCCAATCCACCAGGTATCATCGACGGGGAGAACGTAGCCGATCTTGAGTTCTTCGCGGTTTCCCTTATCGGGATTTGGCCAGACGAAGACGACGAACCCTCCTCCGTTGCGTGCGGTATCCCTGAGCGCCCTGATGTTCTCCATTCCGTAGAGATCTCGCCGCTCGATCAGGCTGCTCCCCACCGCGGCCTGGAGATAGGGATGGGCAAGGAGCGTTCTGTTGTAATCGTAGGCATATATACAGGGCTCCCCGCGTGAACCGGCCAGACACGTCGTTGAATCCGGCAAAAATCGCATTCTTACCGGCGCTTTATGCGTAAGCAGCAGCCTCCTGGACAAAATCCGCCAGATCGTTTGGGATTTCGCTCTCTCCAGCGGTCTCCCCTCTGCCGGGGCCGCTGCACTCTGCCGCAAGGGCCGGGAGGCAGATCATGCCGGCAATATACCATACCCCCATACTCTCTCGTAGGATGGAGGACCTGAAAAACGCGCCAAAATCATCACCGTCAGGAGAAATGGTGCGGTCGCCAATCTCCAGGCCCAGCCGCGGCCGGGGTCCGGGGCGCTTTTTGTTCAGAACGCCCCGGAGATCTCAGAGGCCCCGGCACGGCGGCCCGTAAGTTAGATGCCGGCGGCCATCCATTCTGGTGTTCATGGATCGAGAGTCAGGCATTATACCGGTGGCCACCAGATTTGCGACAGCTTTTGGCCAGGTTCATCTTATCTGGGTTCAATCCGCTCCGACATCGCGGGTGCAGAGGATCATCCTCCCTGGCGATCCCTGGGCCGATGCGGTGATCCGGGGTATGCCTATCATCGAGGAACCCCTCGACAGGGATATTCAGACGTTGATCAACGGAATACAATCATTTTTAGAAGGGAGCGATGTGCGGTTCGATATCGATCTACTCGACATGGGCCGGTGCCCGCCGTTCCAGCAGAGCGTGCTCCTTGCCGAGTACGGCATCCCCCGGGGCTACGTCAGCACGTATGGGCGCATCGCCCGTCACCTGAAGAGACCGGATGCAGCCCGAGCGGTCGGCAATGCGCTCGCGAGAAACCCGTTTCCTCCCGTCATCCCATGCTACCGCGTCCTCCATTCAGACGGAAGCCTGGGCGGATTTCAGGCCGGCCTCATCATGAAACGGAGGCTGCTTGAGATGGAGGGCGCTATGTTCCGGGAGGATGGCCGGGTGCTCATGGAGCGCGTGTGGTACTGAATCTCTGCAACCTTTCGTATCTGTTCCAACCCATGCAGAAGTATAATGTGGGATGACACCCCCCCGTGCCCGGGTGATCGGATGGCAGATGCAACCCAGCAGATGGTGAAGGCTACGGAGTACAGTGCAGTGAACCTGTTGAAGGACGCCGGGGTGGATTCGGAGCGGTGGGGCAGGATACCCGATGATGCGACGATCAAAAAGACGGTTGCGGTGATCGAGGGCCGGAACGTCAGGGTGATCCTCGTGGATACGGCAGAGGAGGCGCTCCAGGCGGTCGTTGACCTGATCCCACAGGGGGCTGAGGTTATGCACGGGACCTCGACGACCCTGGTCGAGATAGGGTTTGACCGGGTGCTCAAGGAGAACCCTAAGGGATGGCGGGATTACCATGCGGTCATCACCGCCGAGAACGATGCGGAGAAACGGCATGCTCTCCGCAGAAAGAGCGTGGCTGCCGATTACTTCCTCTCCGGCGTACAGGCGATCGCCGAATCGGGGGAGGTTATCGGATGCGACAAGACCGGGAGCAGGACGGGGGCCTGGCCTCACGCCGCGGCCCACCTCGTCCTTGTCTCAGGGGCAAACAAGATCGCACCGACCCTTGATGATGCTCTCCAGCGGTGCCGGGTGGTTGCCCTGCCCCTTGAGGAACAGCGGGCCCGGCACGTTTACGGCACAGGGAGTTATATCGGCAAATATGTCATTCTCGAACGCGAGGATACCGACGGGAGGGTAACCCTGGTCCTGATCAGGGAACCGCTCGGCTACTAAGGCGGATTATCCTCATATCATCGCCGGGCGCGGTGGCAGGCAAACCCGGATCTTCGGGAGAGCCGGGGCCACCCGCTACCGCGCCAGGCATATTCTCGATATAGCCGGACTTCTCTGTCCTGTTCTGCCGGAGGTGCATGCGCAGAACAACCGTGATGTTTTTCCCTGTTCCGGCATCAGATATGCCGCATTTATCCAATCTCTCATCCCACCTCTCACTGCATGGAGATCATGGACATTCTTAACACCACCACCATTCCACTCGCGGATATTACGCTTGAAAAGGTCGTTTTAGCCGCTATCGTCGCCGTGATCGGGTGGGTCGTGGTTAAGGTGCTCATCGCTTCCTTCACGAAGGCACTCTCCCACGCATCGCGCCTGCCTGTTCTGGTCATCGAGTTCCTCGTCCGGTTCTTCGCGATCCTGCTCTACGTCACCCTTATCCTCGTCGTCCTCTCGACGATCGGCATCGATATATCATCCGTGGTGCTCGGCCTCTCGGCGGCGATCGGGATCATCCTCGGCTTCGGCCTCCAGGATACCATAACCAACCTTGCCGCCGGGGTCTGGGTGGCGGCTCTTCGCCCAATCGATAAGGGTGAGTTCGTCGAGGTCAAGGGTATATCCGGAACGGTCATAACGGTCGGTATCATGGCAACAGAGCTGCGGAAGCCCGATAACACCCTCATCACCATCCCGAACTCCCTTGTCTGGGGGAGCCCGGTGATCAACTCTACCCGTATGGATACCCGCCGCGTCGAGGTCAGGGTCAGGGTCGCCTATGACAGCGATCTCAACCTTGCCATCCGGGTTGCGACAGACCTGATGAAGGCCCACGATGGGGTGCTTCCTTCGCCGCAACCCGTGGTCGTCGTCACGGAGCTGGCTGACTCGTCGGTGAACCTCGCCCTCCGGGCGTGGACGAAGACATCGGACTACTGGGGCGTGCAGTGGGACCTGAACCGTGACGTCATCAGGGCGTTCAGGGATGCCGGGATCAAGATACCTGTCCCCCGGGTGGATGTCAACCTGGACCGGACTCAATAATCCCATTTCTTGGTTTTTGCCAGTTATCCGGTATGCTCGAAGTCGATGAAGCCCCGGTAGGGATCCGTCGCCACAAGACGGACCTGCACCCTCTGGCCGACCTGCAGGTCGTGTTCGCCGACCACGACCTTCCCCTCGGCCGGCGGGTCGATCAGTCGGACATATGTTCCCTTCTCTGAGGCGCCGGTGACGAACGCTTCAAACGTCTCGCCCATTCTATCCCGGAGGAGGACTGCGGCCGCGGCCTTTCTGACGAACCGTTCGACCTTCTGCGAGGCCTTCTCGCGGTCGGTGAGGTGGAAGGCAAGGTCATCGAGCTCTTCGGGCGTGTAGGGTGGGTACCGGTCTCCGTCGATGGCTGACTTTATCAACCGCTGGATGATCACGTCGACGTAGCGCCGGTTCGGGGCGGTGCCGTGGGTGTAGTCAGTGACGGCGAGGGCGAAGTGGCCGATAGGGGTATCGCCGGGCTGGAACGCTACGTACTCGCCCGCCCCCATCAGTTTCACGACCGTGAGGGAGAGGTCGGGGAAACGGTCGGGGTCGGCCGCCTTCTCGCGGATGAGGAACCGCGTGAGCGCCTCTGCGTCCGGTTCGGCGGGGAGAGTCTCGCCGCGTTCCGCCGCAACCCTCACGATCCCCGGCCAGTTCTTCGGTTTGCGGACGACCCGGTGGATCATGAGAAGACCGGCGGCGCCGAGGAACGCCGTCACGGTCCCGTTCGCCGCGACCATGAACTCCTCGATAAGGCACCGTGCGCGGTTCTGCTCCTGGATGACGAGAGCCACCACATGGTTATCCAGAACGAGCGGTTCGGCCTCGATCGTCTCAAGGGCGAGCGCCCCTCTCTCAGTCCGGCGCCTCTTCATGCGCATGGCTGCCTCGTACTGGAGGAGGACCTGCGCCGCAAGTTCCGGCGTCTCTTCGATGGCCCGGGGGGCGGGTCCGGTCCCCGCAAGCCAGGAGCCGACCTCCTCGTAGATGAGCTTTGCATGGTTCGCAACGATTGCCCGGTATATGCCGCCGGGCTTTACGTATCCGTCCTCCCGGACGGTGTACTCTATGACGATCGCGGCCCGATCCTCGCCGGGGAGGAGGGAGGTCACACCCGCCGAGAGATGGTCTGGGAGCATGGGAAACGTCACGACGCCGGTGTAGACCGATGTCCCGTTATGGGCGGCGTGCCGATCAATCCGCGATCCTTTCGGGATAAGGGCATCGACATCGGCGATCGCAACCCTGACCAGGATGTCGTTCTTCTCCTGGCGCTCGCAGTACTCGATCTGGTCGAGGTCCATAGAGTCGTGGTTGTCGATCGATGACCAGGGAAGGGATCTGATGTCGCGATAACTCATGAGTTCCTCTGGAACTATGTTTGTGAAAAGAGCGCTGACTTCCCGGATGACGGGCGGCGGGAATGCCGGGATGAAACCGTACTGCTCCATCGCCGCCCACGCGATGGTCTCAAGATCGACGTATGGCTGGTCCTGCATCTGATGGAGAGATTCGTTTGTGGGTATAAAAATTGCCTGAAAATGCCCGGAGCTCCGGCGGGAGCCGCCCCTACCGCTGATACCACGGTGCGAATCTGTACCGGAACGTGTAGATCGCCAAACCAGGTTCTGTGCCCCGCACCCGGGCGTTCGATGATACCGGAGCCCTCGCACGGCACGAAGATAACCTTGGGGATAGCGGCAAAGATGCGTGGCGGGTTTCCGTCTCTCTACACCCCGGTGGATTCCCGCCGGTTTATCTTGCGGGGTGCATCCGTGCGGCGTCTGTCATGGTCCCCCGCAGGAGAAGGCCGGCAAGAAGCATACCCGGTATATCGAGGTGTGAGCGGAGCAAAAGCGCCCCTACTCCTTCATGTAAAACCGCCACCTGCAGAAGATATCTGCAGGATGCGGGTCCGGCGGGGCGAAGAGGCACTCGACGGCGATCCGCCCGTCGATCTGTCGTGCAAACGCCGTGAACTCCGCCCGGTGCATCTCGCGGCAGACGTATTCTCCGAGGCCGCGCGCGAGCCGTGCCTCCTGGCTCGGGCATGAGGGGACGGTGATGATCACCTCGTCTTCCCGCTCCTCGATATCGTAGTTCACAATGATCGCCCAGGGGAAGAGTCTCAGCACCTTCATAAAGCCGTGTAAACCTTTCTCTCTTATGTCGAACCTGGCAGCGAGGTCTTTTGCAGCCATGGAGGCGACGCGGCCCCAGACGCGTTCGTTGACCACCTCCGCGGCCGGCTGGCCGAACTCCTCGGTGATGTAGATGAACCAGAACGCATCCACCACGCGGTAATGCCAGAGGAGGAACGCGAGATACTCCCGGAGTTCTTCCGGGGTCATTCCATCAAAGATATCGCTGTTCATCGCAGCCTCTCTGCCCATCAGTCGCGCCGGGGCGTCTTGCGGTAGACCATCCCCTGGAAGATGGCGATCTTCTCCGCGGCATCGTTCGTTATCCTGACGGTGTAGGAGGCAAGCCTCGGATTCACGGCATACTCCTCCGCCTCGGCATAGAGGGGACCGGACGTTGCGGCCGTGAGGTAGGAGATCTGGGCGTTTATCGCCGCCGCCGGTATGCCGTGGGAGTTTGATGCGAGGGCAAATGCCGTATCGGCGAGGGTGAAGAGCGCTCCACCGTGGACTGTCCCGTGGCTGTTTTTGTGATAATCCCGGACTTCCATCTTCACCGCTGCCCTCCCGGGTGCAACCTCGATACACTCCATCCCGTTGTGCCGGGCAAAGGCATCGGCGGCGAAGAAGTGGGCCGAATCCATTTGTGCGACCATATACGGTTGTCTCTCTCTGTAAGCCGTAATAAGCCTATCAGTTCGTTACAGGTGCCGTGGAAAAAATGGGCCGGGCCATTCCGGTGCTCAGTTTCTGAAACTGTGAATCGGTGCCGGGATCCGGCCACCTCGGTTTATGAAGTCGGCGCAGCCAAACATGTTCACCCGCTGAACCGGTGCGTGCCCGAGCAGCCCGCCGAACTCGACGGTATCGCCGACATCCTTTCCTATCACCGGGATCAGCCGGACGGCGGTCGTCTTGTTGTTGATCATACCGATGGCGGCTTCATCTGCGATGATGCCGGATATAGTCGAAGCGGGGGTGTCGCCCGGGATAGCGATCATATCGAGGCCGACAGAACAGACGCAGGTCATCGCCTCGAGTTTCTCGAGCGTGAGGGCGCCGCAGTTCACCGCATCGATCATCCCCTGATCCTCGCTGACCGGGATGAACGCCCCGGAGAGCCCACCGACAAAGGAGCTTGCCATGATGCCTCCCTTCTTCACCTGGTCGGTCAGGAGGGCAAGAGCGGCTGTCGTCCCCGGCGCACCGGCCGACTCAAGCCCCATCTCCTCGAGGATCCCGGCGACGCTATCCCCGATGGAGGGTGTGGGGGCAAGCGAGAGATCCACGATCCCGAACGGTATCCCGAGCCTCTCCGATGCCTCCTGGGCGACGAGCTGCCCTGCGCGGGTTACCTTGAAGGCCGTCCTCTTGACCATCTCGCAGAGAACCTCGAAGTTCTCTCCCCGGATACCCTCGAGGGCGTGTTTGATGACCCCGGGGCCGCTTACACCCACGTTGATGACCGCATCAGCCTCGGAGACTCCGTGAAACGCCCCAGCCATGAACGGGTTATCGTCGGGGGCGTTGCAGAGGACGACCAGCTTCGCGCAGCCAAGAGAGTTGTTCTCCTTCGTTGCCCGGGCCGTCTCCCGCACGATCTCTCCCATCAGTTTTACGGCATCCATGTTGATCCCGGTCTTCGTCGAGCCGATATTGACCGAGCTGCAGACCCTCTCTGTCGAGGCGAGAGCGGCCGGGATCGAGCGGATGAGAGTCTCATCGGCCGGCGTCATGCCCTTTGAGACGATGGCCGAGTATCCCCCGATATAGTTGACTCCCGTGTCCCTTGCGGCCCGATCCAGCGTTTTTGCAACCTCGACAAAATCCTCAGGGGATCTGCAGGCCCGCCCCCCTACAAGAGCAATGGGGGTTACGGCGATTCTTTTGTTGACGATTGGGATCCCATACTCGATCTCGATCTCCCTCCCGGTCGAGACGAGATCCTTTGCGATACGGGTGATCTTATCGTATATGTTCCGGTTCAGGGAATCGAGATCGGAGTCGCAGCAATCAAGAAGGCTGATGCCGAGCGTGATCGTCCGGACATCGAGCTTCTCCTGCTCGATCATCTTGTTGGTCTCGTTCACCTCAAGGATGGTGATCATGGAACCTCTCAGATCCGGTGCATCCTGGTGAAGATATCTTCCCGCTGGCACCGGATCCGGACACCTATCTCATCGCCAAGACCCTCAAGCTCGGCCACCATCCCGGCATACGGCTTTATCGATCGACTGGTGTCGACGATCATCATCATATTGAAGTAGCCCTGCACGATAGTCTGCGATATATCCTCGACATTGACCTGGTTTTCGGCAAGGTACGTGCAGACCTTCGCGATGATCCCGACGGTATCCTTCCCGACGACGGTGATGATTGTCTTGTTCATGCTCTCTTTCGCCTTTATACTGTGGCTCTCCACCGGTATTAATCCGATGAGGCGTCGTGAGAGCAGGCGGTGCTGGCAGGATTGCTCTTATCCTCCCCGGGCTCGTTCCGGTGCCGGCTGTGGGGTGTCCTTCATGGAATTTGCGCAGGTTGCCGGCATGGCGCGGGATGGATGTAGCCTGCCTGGCGTATAAGTGATGTTGTGTCAACGCTATGCCAATCCGGGCCGACGCGCGCGGATATAACCCCGGGTTGCACAGGCTGGGTGGGGATCAGACGATGATAACGGCCCGGGCCACGGGTTTGTGCATAGTGAATCCTCTCTTTGCTATGGATGGATCGGGCGGGATGTGCCGGCGCCCGTGGGAAGAGATCTGGGGTGCACGGCAGAATGAGATCGGCTTCTTCATCCCTCGACGCGACGTACGCAGGGTATGGCAGCATCAGATACGATCACG